>NZ_JAIUIC010000013.1:0-197943 GCF_020165455.1 Mesorhizobium sp. BR1-1-3 | reverse complement strand
GGCCCCGCTTCCGTCTCGGGAGGAGACTTGTACTTTAGGCAGCGGTCTTGGCCTCGATCTGCTTGGCCTTGGCCGAAGATGCCGTAATCGCGATCTTGCGCGGCTTCAGCTCCTCGGGGATGTTGCGCTTGAGGTCGACGAACAGCAGGCCGTTCTTCAGCGAAGCACCGACAACTTCGACGTGGTCGGCAAGCTGGAAGCGGCGTTCGAAGGCTCTCGAGGCAATGCCGCGATAGAGCAGTTCAGAGCCTTCGCCGGTGCCCTCGTCCTTGCGCTCACCCTTCACGGTCAGCACGTTGCGATGGGCTTCGATCGAGATTTCCTCGTCAGAGAAGCCGGCAACCGCCATCGAGATCCGGTAGGAATCCTCACCGGTGCGCTCGATGTTGTAGGGCGGGTAGGTCTGCGCGCCATCCGGCTGCGCAAGCGAATCGAGCATCGTGAACAGACGATCGAAGCCGACGGTCGAGCGATAAAGCGGGGAAAAATCAACGTGACGCATGAGGTGTTCTCCTGTTGAGCAACATGGTTTGCGTATGGCCGGTGCGAAACCCTTGAGCGGCGTTTCGGGTGGGCCAGCGGCCCCGACATTGGCGACCGCACGAGACATTTGGGGAGCGCTGGAAAGCATTTCAAGATTTCACCTGGCGGCAAAAGCCACGGCGGCCGGACCCTTGATGAACGGCAGATGAACCGGCACTTCGGCGCGCGTTCAGGCAGCCGGCGCTAAAGTCCATTCCAGGATCAAGGACTGGCGGCGCCGATTGCACAACAGGCACCGCAACGAGGCCGACCGGGTGTAACGTCCCTTCCTCCCGGATCGACAGAGGCCGGAAGCACGCTTTCAAGCGGCTTCCGGCCTTCCCTGTTGCAGCCCAGTCAGTCACCGGGAATTCCTTGGCTTTTGGCGCATGGGCGTCTATCACCTTAGCGGAGCCGGCCAGCGCAGGCGGGCATGCGAGACGCCGAGCACGAAGCGCCGAATGACGGATCTTTTCACCGAAAACTCCCTTTTTCACGAAATCGAGGGCAATCCGCGGCCGGAAAACGCCGCCGGCGGCTTCTTCACCACGCGTGACCGCAAGAATATCCGCTACGGCCTGTTCGGCGCGGTCGCTCGCCCGATGAAGGGCACCGTGGTCCTGCTCACCGGCCGCAACGAGTGCATCGAGAAATATTTCGAAACCATCCGCAACCTTGCCGATCGTGGCTTTGGCATCGCTACGCTCGACTGGCGCGGCCAGGGCGATTCAGACCGGCTGATTCGCGATCGCCAGCGCGGCTACGTCAGCAGCTTCCGCGACTACACCGCCGACCTCGAACAGTTCTTCGAGGAGATCGTGCTGCCCGATTGCCGCGGACCCTACTACATCCTGGCCCATTCGGCAGGCGCATTGATCACCCTGCTGGCCGCGCCGTCGATGGTGAACCGCGTCCGGCGCATGGTGCTGATCGCGCCTTTCCTGACGCTGCCCGACCTGCCGGTCTCGATCTCGACGGTTCGCCGCGTCTGTTCCCTGTTCTGCGCTCTCGGCCTCGGCCGGCTCTATGCCGCCTGGGGTCCGCGGCCGAGGGTAACGGCCCCTTTCGAGACCAACAAGCTGACATCGGACCCGGAACGCTATCGGCGCAACACACGGATCTATGAAGAATACCCGCAACTGGCGCTTGGCGGGCCGACGATCCGTTGGCTGCGGGCAGCCGCGAAAGCTTCGGAAGCCGTCAGCGACCCCGACTTCATGGCCCGGATCCAAGTCCCGCTGCTGATCATCGCCGCCGGCGCCGACCAGGTCGTCTCGACCAGGGCTGTCGAAGCCTACGCCAGGCGTCTGCGGCTCGGTTCATTGCTGATGATCGACGGCTCCCGCCACGAAATCCTGCAGGAAGCCGATATCTACCGCGAGCAATTGCTCGCCGCCTTCGACGCCTTCATTCCCGGCAGCGACGACCCCACGGCCTGACGGCCGCCGGTCGCTGGTCAGCCGCGCAAGGCGGCCATGGCAGCTGCGTGGAGTTCCGGCGTTGCAGCCGCCAGGACATCGCCGCCCTTTTCCGCAGGCCCGCCATCGAATGTGGTGACCACACCGCCTGCCTTCTCGATGATCGGGATCAGCGCCACGATGTCGTATGGCTTCAAACCGGGATCGGCGACGATATCGACGCTTCCCGAAGCGATCATGGCGAAGGCATAGCAATCGGCGCCATAGCGGGCGAGTTGGATCTGTCTTTCGAATGCATCGTAACGGTTGCGCGCTTCGCCTTTGAATAGCGCCGGCGTGGTGGTGAACAGCGTCGCCTGGTCCAACTTCGTCGTCTTGCGGGTCGTCAGTTTTCGCGGCCCGCCCGGCCCCTCATAGTGCGAACCTGAGGCGTTGGCGTAGAACAGCTCGCCGGTGAAGGGTTGCGCCATCATGCCGGCAACGGCGTCACCGTCGACCGTCAGCCCGACCAGCGTGCCCCACACCGGCAGGCCGGAAATAAAGGCGCGCGTGCCGTCGATCGGGTCGATCACCCAGACATGCCGGCTCGAAATGTTCTCGCTGCCATGCTCCTCGCCAAGAATGCCATGGTCGGGATACTCGGCAGAGATCAGCGCCCGGATAGCGCGCTCGGCCTCGCGATCGGCCTCGGTGACCGGATCGAAACTGCCCTGTTCCTTGTTGGCGACCGCGCCTTGGGCACGAAAGCGCGGCAAGGTCTCCGCCGCCGCCACCTGCGCGATGCGGCGCATGAAATCGACACTGATGTCCAACTGATTCTCCCGCACTGCAGCATGCCCGAGCCGTGCTCTGCCGCCAATTTCGTACCAAAACAAGTGTGTTCGACGACTTCTCCGCGACGATATATGTTGCCCGTATGTCACATAAGCGTCGTCGAAACGCAATTTCCACATCAGAGTGAATTAAAAAAGCCCGAAGGCCGCTTGACATTTGTGCAACGCACAATACCCTTGACCTCGGACAGGGTTTCCTGTCCATGCCCTCCTTGGGCGTTTCCTCCCTAGACTTCGACCGTATCGTGCAAACGATGCGGTCTTTTTTTACGCCGCGATTTCACTCCGCGGCCAGCGGCAGGTCGATGAAATGATGGTCGGGCATCGACATCAGGTCGGCTGAGAACCGCGTCAGATCGTCGGCCAGCGCATCGAAGCCGGCGGCCTTCTCGAATGTCCGTTCGTTCATGTAGAGCCCGCGATTGACCTCGATCTGCAGCGCATGCAGATGGCGCGCCGGGCGGCCGTAGTGTTCGGTGATGAAACCGCCGGCATAGGGTTTGTTGTGGGCAACCGAATAGCCCATGGCGCTGAGCAGGCCGATCGCGGTCTCGGTCAGGGCGGCGGTTGCCGAGATGCCGAAACGGTCGCCGATGATGAAGTCGGGCCGCAGCCCGCTGTCGCCGACACGGATGCTCGCCGGCATCGAATGACAGTCGATCAGCACGGCAAAACCGAACCGCGCATGGGTCCGGGTCAAAAGCCGCTTCAGCGTCTCGTGATAGGGCTTGTAGACGGTTTCGATCCGGGCAACGGCTTCCGACAGCGGCAGGCGGCCGGAATAGATGTCGAGCCCCTCGCCGACCAGCTTCGGCACCGTGCCAAGCCCACCCGCCACCCGCGCCGAGCGGATGTTGCAGAAGGACGGCACTGGCTCGGCGAACATGCGAGGATCGAGCTCCCACGGCTCGCGATTGACGTCGAGATAGGCCCTCGGAAAATTCGCCGCCAGCAGCGGCGCGCCGAGCGCCACGGCACCGCCGAACAGCTCATCGACGTAACAGTCTTCCGACCGGCGGATGGCGTTGCGGTCCAGCCTTGCCATGGCCAGGAAGCGTTCGGGATAATAGCGGCCGCTATGCGGCGAGTTGAAGAGGAAGGGGACGCGCTGCTCGGCGCCCGACCGGATTTCGAAGGGTGGAAAGACCGAAAAATCCTCGGCTGCCGTCTTCAATTTGAACGAACCCGAAAACACCAGTGCATCATGATGTGAAAGTGCCACCTTGCAGGCCGCGTGTCCAGCATTTCAGCGGCGGCACACCCCCGGCAAATATGGATCATCGCCGTCCGCGTTCACTTGATGTTTACCCTCACCTCCTCATATACAGGATGGTTAACGGGCTTGCCCAACGGCAATCTCGGGCGGGTGATTCGGACAGGATATCATGGCACGCATTCTTCTGGCGGAAGACGACGACGATATGCGTCGGTTCCTCGTCAAGGCGCTGGAGCGCGCCGGTTACCAGGTCAGCGATTTCGACAATGGCGCCAGCGCCTATGAGCGGCTGCGCGAAGAGCCGTTCTCGCTGCTGCTGACCGACATCGTCATGCCGGAGATGGACGGCATCGAGCTGGCGCGCCGCGCCACCGAGATCGATCCCGATCTGAAAGTCATGTTCATCACCGGTTTCGCCGCCGTTGCGTTGAACCCGGATTCCAAGGCGCCGAAAGACGCCAAGGTGCTGTCGAAGCCATTCCATCTGCGCGACCTCGTCAACGAGGTGGAGAAGATGCTGCAGGCGGCCTGAGCCGTTTTCTAGGCGAGGCGCCGCACCTCTTCGCCACTGCGGCGAGACGACGCCTTCTTTCCTTTTTCCTGCTATTGACGCGCTGGATCAAAAATGGTGTATGCGCGGCTTCGGATGGGCGTGTAGCTCAGCGGGAGAGCACTGCATTGACATTGCAGGGGTCACAGGTTCAATCCCTGTCACGCCCACCATCCAACCAGACAAATCAGACCTGGATCGACATGCTGGCCGGCTCGCCAGACAAGGCGCGTGGGCATGACGCGCGGGATGAGCAGCGTCGAGGTGGTGGCGGAAGAACGCCTCACTTGGGATAAGCTGGGCACAGCGTGGCACAGGGCCGTCCAGGGCGCGCGTCACACAGAGGTGGACGATTTCGGTGCCTCAAGGGGAGGCTGGACGTTGGCGAGCTTTCGAGCGCAACGCGCCCGTCCCAGCGCTGACCGGAACGGGCGACACGCAATCAGATCATTGCGGCGCTGGATCAGGCGTATTTCCCGGCCTGTCGCCGCCGCCCTTGCCTTCGCGGCAAGGCTCGCCGATGCCGCAGCATTTGCCGTTATAGGTGACGCCAGGCTTCAGCTTGTCGCATTCCCTGGGAGCGGTTGTCTTGCAGCCGGCCAGCACCGAAACGGCGATGGCGGCCAAAAAGACGTTTCTCGAGACAGTAAACATAAGACGTTCTCCTTGATGAACCATGTTTGGACACATCACTTGGTCGCGCCTCGGGTGAATTGGTTCACAAAAATAGTGATGGCGGCGAAAACAACCCTCACGGTTGTTCGACAGAGGACACTCCTGGGCAGGCGCAGCAATCGCGTGGCGACGTGTCGGCGACGGCGAACACGCCCACGATGACGATGGCGGCCGATGCGGCGTCCTAGATGAATTGCGTGGTCATCTGGTCTGGAATCCAGCCAAAACCCTGGTGATGCCGACAAGATGGCAACGAAGATCACGGCGGCAATAAGCTGAACACGGTGTTCCTGGACATGGGGCGGGAACGCAGCGCTGATTTGGATTGAAGGTAAGCGGGCCTTGCGGCATGCGTTGCGGGACAAGGTGAAGTGAGGATTTTATGCGGGGCGTTGCGATTCTTACAGAGGGAAGAAGCGGTTCGAACTGGCTGGGAAGCCTGACGAACGCAACTGGCCTGATGGGACGGTCGGAGGAATGGCTTGATCCGGCCTATCTACGTTTCGATCCCCGCACCTATGATGATCTTGAAAAAGCGGCCATCGAGAAAGCGTCGACCGACAACGGGCGGTTTGCGATCAAGTTGTTTCCGCGCCATCTGGCCTGGTGTAAGGAGAAATTCGGAAAGGATTTTCTATTCGAGATTCGAAGAAAACACGGCTTGGAATTCATTTTGTTGGAACGTCGCGACCGAATTCAGCAAGCTATTTCGTTCTACCGAGCTAGGATGTCTGGAGTGTGGACGAGCCGGCACGAAGGGAAAGTCAATCCGCGCGCTGTTCCTTATAGCTTCGCCGACATCAGCCAAGCATATTTCCAGGTTGATCGAAGCTATGCGTTCTGGAGGTCCTACCTACAACTTGCGGGGCTGGATTGTCGTCAATTCGTCTACGAAGATTTGCAGCAAGACCCACGGCCCTATCTGGAAGCTGTGGCGGATTATATGGGCGTCCAGGTCCCGGAAGACACCGCCAATTCGAGATTCACTGTTCAACGGGACAGCCTCACGGAAGAATGGATAGTGCGCTTTCGTGAGGATGCAGCGGCCAAGGGCGCCATTGAGGGCATCGGGGAGATGGCGGTGCCAAGAACGCTCGACAATATCGCCCGCTTTGCCCTGAAACGGCCCCTGATCCGAAAGCGCTTCTAGAGGCAGGTACTTTCTTCGGGGAAATTCGATGATCGTTGCAGCTGGCTCGGTTCAGCGCTCAATGCCCCGGCTCTTCCTCCAGAACACCTGGAGTAAATCGCGCTGGTCAACCTTCTGCCCGCAGTAATGCTCTCTTCCGGGATGTCCTGGCCGCCGTGCAGCTTGCTGGGAACGGCGGGGCAGGGTCAGATAGTTTCGTCATGTCGCTCGAACCTGCCATTGCGGCAAAAAGTTCCGGAACCATCCTTCAAGCTGATGGAATCGCGGATCGCGTGTGCAGGATCGGCATTTCCCGGCTGTTCGCCAGAGGTAGAGCGGTTCGCATTTGGATTGACTTCTAGCCTGCACCTGGCGCAACGCCGCATGTAGTGCTTGAAGTTGGCGAAGGGTTTCTCGATTGGGTTGAGGTCCGGACTATAGGGGGCAGGAAGGAGAGCCTCGCGGAGCCAGCCTACTGGTCATCGTCATCGTTATTATCTGGATTGTCGACCAAACATCCCGCGCCGTGACACCCTTGGTAATTGCCTTGAGTGTCGAAATTCGGATTGCCGTCCTTGTCGTAACTCGGCCTTGGATCGATGTAGCTGTCGTCCTTTCGACGCGCTTCCTTGCGATCCTTGTCTCTCTGTTCTTGCGCGGCCATGCGATCCAATGAGCGCTGCTCATCTTCTGAACGTTGTGAGGTCTGTTGCATCATGCAGTCGGCAAACCTGTTGGTTCCTGGCCTGTAGCCGTAAGACGCGCACTGTTGCTGATCCATTGCGCGCTGATCCTCAGCGCTGACGCAACCGGCAACCGCCAACGGCACAAGCGCGATCAGCACATATCTCATCTTGAAATTCGGCATTTTGTCACTCCAGATTATTCTGATGGCACCGGGCAAGAGAGGTCACCCTCCTGGCAGTTCAGGTAGGCCTTCAACTGCCTGGTGCGGGCCTTGGTCAGGTCAGCCTGACAAGTAGCGGCAACCATCGGCGCCGCGGAGCCACCATCGTCACCGCTGGATTGAAACGTGCATTCGGCGTTGCGGAACGCAATCCACGCTCTCTGCGCTTTCACGAACCGTGCCTTGCCGTCGGAATCATCCGTAAGCCGCTTCTGGATTTGCTTGAAGGTCTGGTTCAATGCCTGATCGGCTCTTTTGAAGTCCGAAGCTGGATCGGCCAGAGCCGCGGTGGCGGCGAACGACAGCATGGCGACCGCAGCAAGTAGAAAACGCATGATTGTATCCCCCTCATGAAAACAACCACAAGTAAGCACGCATAGGAGCAGCCGGCAAGGCCTGGAAAACCATATAGTAAGCAAAGGGTTGTCGGGTTCAACAATGCAGGACGGACGAGGCTAGGGCCGTGAGGTGATATGCGGGGAGTGGCAGATAACTCATGCATTCGATGCAATGGCGGTCGAATGCGGCCGCCACAAGCTGACCATGTTTGGACACATCGCTTGGTCGCGCGCCGGGAGGATTGGTTCCAAGAAAATTGCGATCACCGGCGCATCTTTTGCGAGCTTGCCTTTGCGTGAAGGCGAATCGCCGATGCCGGGGCATTTGCCATGCTATGTGGTTTTCGGATTTGATTTATCGCATTGTCCTGTCGGCGTTGCCTGGCAACCTGCCGTCACTTATGCAGCAGAACATAACAGGACATTCGCAACGTTACATGCGAGAGACGTTTTCCATGATTGATCGTGTCGGACAATTCAGGGCTTGGTCGCCTCACGCTCAAAAATGGTCCGGAATCGAAGTCGGAATGATTGGCGAAACCGCGCGCATCCCCGAGGCGGTGATCGGGATCCGGTCTCCCTGCGTGCCGTCATGAGTTCGCAGTCCGGTAGGACAAAACCGTCGTCCTGGCCGAAGATATATCGCGAACTGAACCGTGTGCGCACGCAATTGCGGTCGCCGTGGTCGACATTGGGCAACGCGCTCATTTCCGCAAAGCAGAACGCTGAATACCGGCGCGGACTCCGCAAGCGGATCGAGGCCGCCCGCGAGACTTACACGGCGTCGCCGATCTCGCAGATCGCCGACAGCTTCATGCTCGTCCGGATCATCGGCAATGATCTGGAACCCCGACACCGCAAGGGCCAGTCATTCGACAACGTGCTGTTCATTCTGGACAACGAACCGGTCTTCGACGCCTGCGAAAAATTCTGGATCGTCAATCGAATAGTCGACACCGACGAGGAAGCCCGGATCATCGGCCTGCTCGAAAGCCGCCGCCAGAATTTTCATACAATCCCCTTCGAACTCGATCAGTACCGGAAGATATCCTGGGACGTCGACCAGCTTGTTGCCGGCGACCTCCGATTCTCAGAGAAGGGCCGGGCGAGCGGACAGTCCGCGCGTTACGAAACGCACATCCGCCGCAGCAAGAACCTCTATGTGATGAACAACAATGGGGCTCGCAACGCCGCGCTCGCGATTGCCCGCGACAGGGCAAAATGGCTGATGCCCTGGGACGGGAACTGCTACCTGACAGACTCTGCGTTCCAGCGGATACGGTCCGCGATCGAGAAAAACCCGCACCTTCCCTACGCTGTGGTGCCCATGGCGCGCATTGTCGACAATGCGCTTCTGCTGGACCAGAGCTTCCAGCCGCCGGCCGAGGAAGAGCCGCAGATCATATTTCGAGCCGATACCACGCAACTGTTTGACGAAAACTATGGTTACGGAAGGCGGCCAAAAATCGAGATGCTGTGGCGGTTGGCAGTTCCCGGCCCCTGGGACCGCTACCGCGACGATGCCTGGGATTTTCCACGCCCGGTCCGGGCAGCGGATGCCGGGCTGCTCCAGAAAGCGGGCTGGGTGGCGCGCCTGGATTCAGGGCGTTCGCATCTGGAGATCGGCAAGGCCGGCTTCGTCGCGCGTCTGGTCAGCCGCGATCAGGCGATCGTCGATATGGTCGATCAATGTGACGCCAAGGCAGTCGCCGCTCGGCTTGATGCCTCCCGCCTGGCCTTTTATGACGAAGACGCCCTGGCCCACGCGGTGAAGGACGGGCCCATCCTGCACCATCTCGAAACCGCGGCCGGACAGGCACTCGCCCGCGGTCCGTTCAGCGTGCTCGACAAGACTGGCCTAGCCCCCAGCGGGGATCCCCAGGACTATTTTCACCCCGCGCCTTACTGGTGGCCCGACCCCGACAGACCCGACGGCCTGCCCTATATCCGGCGCGATGGCGAACGCGTGCCCGGCACGGCATTGTATGCAGCAGGAAGCGAAACCTACGATCGCACACGCTTGCAGCGCGTCTTCGACGACACAACCGTGCTTGCGCTCGCCGCAACCGTGCTTGATGGGCATCATTATGCCGTCCACGCCGCCAGGCTCATTCGCGCATGGTTTATCGATCCCAGGACAAGAATGAACCCGCATTTGCGCTATGCGCAGGTGCGGTCGGGCCACGACAACAATGAAGGGTCCGGCCACGGCATCATCGAGCTGAAGGATTTCTATTTCTTCCTGGATGCCGTACGCCTGCTCGAGCGAACAGGAGTACTGGGCGACGAGGATCGCGAGGCGTTCAGAGCCTGGCTCGGTTCCTACTGCGAATGGCTGGACACCGCGCCGGCAGCCGCGACGGCCTTCTGCAGCAGCAGCAACCAAGGAACATATTACGATTTGCAGCGGGCATCGATCGCCACGTTTCTTGGCGACAGCGCCACCCTGGCCAAGATCAGCCTCTATGCTCGGGAGAGACTAGCAACCCAGATCGCAGCCGATGGCTCCTTGCCCAGGGAACTGTCCCGCACGCGCCCCAGGCACTACGCCATGTTTACCTTGCAAGGCTGGACGTCGCTGGCCCGTGTCCTGTCTTCGGTCGGTGACAATCTCTGGCAACACAAGACAGCCGAGGGACTGGGACTGGTCCAGGCGCTGCACTGGCTTGTTGCGCACGAGAACAAGCCACACACCATGTCGGCCGAAACTGTCGATCCGGATCGGCTTGGGCCGCTGCTTCTCGACCTGACGCACCATGATCCCGCAGGAATGCCACCTGCCGATCTGGGAAGGGCGACCAAGCCCATTTTTCATCCAGACGAGGCAATCGCGCCTTTTTGGCTGTGGCGGAGACGTTAGCGACGCCCGGCATTCCTGGCCTGTTACGTCGATGATGAGAACCACTTTGCGCGCTTCAAACGCCCGCGACGGTGCAAAGGCTCTTCATCCTGGTCACCGCCAGTTCCGGATCGGCCAGCAATCCGGCCTGGTCGGCAAGGCGGAACACGTCGGCATAGTGACGGATGCCGCGCGCCGACTGCATACCGCCGACCATCGCAAAATGATCCTGATGGCCGTTCAGCCAGGCCATGAGGACGATGCCGGCCTTGTAATACTCGGTCGGCGCCTCGAAGATCTTTCGCGACAGCGGCACGGTCGGCGCCATCAACGCGTCAAAGCCGGCGCGGTCGCCTTCCGCCAGTTTCGCCAGCGCCGCGTTGGCGACCGGCGCGATCGCGTCGAAAATACCCAGCAATGCGTGCGAGTGCCTTTTCTCGTCGCCGGCGATCAGTTCGGGATAATTGAAATCGTCGCCGGTGAACATGACGACGCCGTCCGGCAGACGGTTTCTCAGCGCGACCTCCTTGCCGGCATCGAGCAGTGAGATTTTTATCCCCTCCACCTTGCCGACGTGGCATTCGATGATGGCAACGACTGTATCGAGAGCGACCTCGAAATTCTCGCTGCCCCAATAGCCCCTGAGCGCCGGATCGAACATGTCGCCCAGCCAGTGCAGGATGACCTTGCCGGAGGACTGTGACAGGATGCGGTCGTAGACGCTGACATAGTCGTCCGGCCCTTTGGCAACTGCCGCCAACGCCCGGCTGGCCATCATGATCGCCTTGCCGCCGAGCCCTTCGATAAAAGCGAACTGCTCTTCATAGGCCTTGATGACGTCATCGATTGTTTTGGCGGCGGCGGGCGCCAGATGGTCGGTGCCGGCGCCCGAGGCGAGATCGGCGCCATTGACCGTGCGCGCCTCGGCGATCGAGCGGCGGATCAATTCCTGCGCGTTTGCCCAGTCGAAACCCATGCCGCGCTGCGACGTGTCCATCGCTTCGGCGATGCGGAAGCCCAGCCGCCACAGATGGTGACGGAACGCCATCGTCCTCTCCCAGTCGACCACCGGTCTGGACCACGGATCGGTCATGGCGAGCGGATCGGCAACGACGTGCGCGGCGGCATAGGCGATACGCGAAAATCGCGCGCCGATGTCAGGCTGCACGGGCTCGCCGACCAGCGTGTACCGGGTGCTGCCGACACCCTCACCAGGCAAGGAAATGTCCATCCATCGCTCCCTTCGCAACGTACTAAATGGAACGTTCCAATAAATCAAGGGCCTTTAAAATTCGAACTCCCTGCAGGATGAAATGCTGCATTGCAACAAGAAAGCCTTATGGAGCATGCCATTTGAGTACACACAATCGATGTTCGAGGCGCGGGAAAAATCCCGATTGACTCACGAGCGGAGCAGAGATTAGAACGTTCCAATAGTTTTGGGCCTGCAGTCGGGAGGATGCATCTGGATGGCCAGCCGGGCCAAGGCGACGATATTCGACATCGCCCGCGAAGCGGGCGTGTCCAAATCGACGGTATCGCTCGTGCTCCAGGGCAGCGGA
Organism: Mesorhizobium sp. BR1-1-3; assembly: GCF_020165455.1. Classification (NCBI taxonomy): domain Bacteria; kingdom Pseudomonadati; phylum Pseudomonadota; class Alphaproteobacteria; order Hyphomicrobiales; family Phyllobacteriaceae; genus Mesorhizobium; species Mesorhizobium sp. BR1-1-3. The sequence goes on along the minus strand of NZ_JAIUIC010000013.1, from coordinate 185,954 downwards.
CTGATCCGGCCCGAAACAGCGAGCAAGGTGCGCAAGGCGATCGAGGATGTCGGTTACGTCTACAACCGCGGCGCCGCCAATCTGCGCAAGGCGCACTCCAACGTCATCGGCATGGTCATCAACGATCTCACCAATCCTTTCTTCGCAGAGCTGGCGGTCGGCATGGAGCGGGTCTTCCAGTCGGCCGGCATCGTGCCGTTCATCGCCAACACGGCGGAAAATCCGGTGCGCCAGGAAGAAGTGCTGAAGTCGCTGATGGAGCAAGGCGTCGCCGGCCTCATCGTGTCGCCGGCTCGCGGCACGACGCCGGGCGCCTTCAGGCGGATCGAGACGGCAGGTCTGCCGGTGGTCTTCGCCATGCGCCGGCTTCCCGAGAGCCGCATTCCGGTCATCGCGCCCGACAATCATCGCGGCGCCTATCTCGCCACCGCTCATCTGATCGGCAAGGGACATCGCCGGCTGGTCTTCTTCGGCGGCTCGTCCGATCTCGTCGTCTATCACGAGCGGCTTGGCGGATTTCGCGAAGCCTGCGAGACGCAGGGCATCTCCGACCGCGACACTCTGGTCGTCGAGGGAGAGACCAGCCGCAGAGGTGGTATCGCATGCCTCGAAACCGCTCTCGCAATGGCTGAACCGCCGACTGCGGCACTCTGCTTCAACGACGCCGTCGCCTTTGGCGCCATGCTGGCGCTGCGCAAGCGCGCGCTTGAGCCCGGAGTTGATTTCGCCATCGTCGGCTTCGACGATGTGGCCGAGGCCGAGCATTACATGCCGGCTCTGACCAGCGTCGCGGTGGACTCGGCGGGTCTTGGCGAACGTGCCGCCCATGTCATGCTGAAAATGATCCAGTCGCGCACCACACGGGCCGAAGACCATATCGGCGCGGTCAATCTGGTGGTCAGGGAAAGCTGCGGCCCGGATCGCCGCATTCGAAACAGGGCGGCCGGTTCGGGAGGCGCTGCATGAGCGTCAAATGGAGCTTGATCGGCGCCAGCACGATCGTCAGGCAGTTCATGATCAACGCCATCCGCGCGCAAGGCGAGGACAGCATCTGGTCATCGGCGCCAATCGAAGCAGCATTGCAAACCGCGAAATCAGGCAAGGCGGTCGCAATCGACCCTGAACTCGGGAGTATGAATTGAGCAAGGTGGTCTCCGCAGCGCAGGCAGCCGGCCTAGTCAAGGACGGCATGGTCGTGTCGGTGTCCTCGTCGAGCGGCCTCGGCTGCCCCGATGCGGTGCTCGCCGCGATCGGCGAACGCTTCGACGCAGTAGGCCATCCTAAGAACATCACCACGCTGCACCCGATCGCAGCCGGCGACATGTATGGCATCAAAGGCATCGACCATCTGGCCAAGCCGGGACTGCTGAAGCGTACTTTGTGCGGCTCCTACCCGTCCGGCCCCTCCTCTTCCGAACCGCCGCAGATCTGGAAGATGATCGGCGACAATTCGGTCGCCGCCTACAACGTGCCGTCCGGCATCCTGTTCGATATGCACCGCGAAGCCGCGGCCAAGCGGCCGGGCGTGCTGACCAAAGTCGGTCTCGACACCTTCGCCGACCCGCGCCACCAGGGCTGCGCCATGAACGCCGCCGCCAGGGAGCCGATCGTTTCGGTGCAGCAGTTCGACGGCGAGGAATGGCTCTATTTCCGCTCTATCGTGCCGCAGGTGTCGATCATCCGCGCCACGTCGGCCGACGAGCGCGGCAACCTCACCTACGAGCATGAGGGCGCCTATCTCGGCGGACTGGAACAGGCGCTCGCCGCCCGCAACAATGGCGGCATCGTCATCGCGCAGGTCAAGCGCGTCGTCGAGAACGGCACGCTGAAACCGCATGACGTGCGCGTGCCGGGCGTCCTGGTCGACCATATCGTCGTCGCGCCCGACCAGTTGCAGACGACGCTGACACCTTACGACCCGGCGATCTCGGGAGAAATCTTCCGGCCGCTGTCGAGCTTCCGCACGCCGGAGATGAACGTGCAGAAGGTGATCGCGCGCCGCGTCGCCATGGAGTTGCGCGACGGCATGGCCGTCAATATCGGGTTCGGCATTTCCGCCAATGTGCCGCGCATCCTTCTCGAGGAAGGCCAGCACGGCAAAATTACCTGGGTGATCGAACAGGGCGCGGTCGGCGGTGTGCCGCTGCTCGACTTCAAATTCGGCTGCTCATCGAACGCCGACGCCTTCATGCCCTCGCCGCACCAGTTCATCTATTTCCAGGCCGGCGGCTTCGACGCCTCGCTGCTGTCCTTCCTGCAGATCGATCGACACGGCTCTGTGAATGTTTCGAAGCTTTCGGCGCGGCCGCATGTCACCGCCGGCGCCGGCGGCTTTGTCGACATCACCGCACGGGCGAAGAAGATCGTCTTCTCCGGCTTCTTCAATGCCGGCGCCAAGCTGTCTCTGGCCGATGGCGGCATCCGCATCGACCACGAGGGCAAGGTCAAGAAGGTGGTCAACGAAGTCGAGCACATCTCGTTTTCGGGCAAGCGCGCGGTGGCGCAGGGACAGGACATCACCTATGTCACCGAACGCTGCGTGATGAAGCTGACGCCGGAGGGCTTGGTCGTCACAGAACTCGCACCCGGCATCGATCTGCAGCGGGATGTGCTGGCCCAGTCGGAAATTCCGTTGGCCGTTGCCAGGGACCTCAAGACGACACCGGCAGCCCTCTATCAGGAGCAACCGATAGGCCTGTCGCTGAATGGCGGCGCCTCGCTCGGAGGCGCGCGTGGCTGAGCCTCTCGTCACCTTCGAGCAGGATGGCGCCATCGGTACCATCACGCTGCGCCGGCCGGAGAAATTCAACGCACTGGACATTCCGATGCTGCGGGCGCTAGAGACGGCGCTCGACGAGGCCGAGATGGCCGAGGGCGTCCGCGTCGTGCTGCTGCGCGGCGAAGGCAAGGGCTTTTGCGCCGGTGGCGATGTCGAAGCCTGGGCGCAGATGAGTGCCGCCCATTTCCAGGTGCAGTGGGTGCGCTACGGCCACCGCGTCTTCGACCGCTTGGCGCGGCTGCGGCAGCCGACAATCGCCGTCCTGTCCGGCCATGCGCTGGGCGGCGGCCTGGAACTGGCTGCGGCTTGCGACTTGCGCGTGGCGGAAACACAAGTGAAATTAGGCTTCCCGGAAACCTCGATTGGCGTCGTGCCCGGCTGGTCCGGTACGCAGCGCGCCGTGCGCCGCTTCGGCGCGCAGACGGTGCGCCGCATGGCGCTGGGCGGCGAGATCCTTCTCGCCCCCGAGGCACTCGTCCTGGGCATCGTCGACCGGGTGGTCGCAACTGGCAACGCACACGAAGAAGCAAAGGCGTGGGCGGAAAAGATCGCCGAGCGCGGCCCGCTGGCGACGGAAGCCGCCAAGCTGATGATCGCGGTCGCCGAAGGCGAGGAAAGTGCCGCCGCCACCGAAGCGCTGGCCAGCGGCTTCATCGCCCTGACCGGCGATCTGAAGGCCGGCGTCGATGCCTTCAAGGCCAAGCAGAAGCCGGCCTTTTCGAGATCCTAGAGCAAACATATGAACGCACCCCTGAAGATCGCCATGCCGGCCGAGGCGGCCGAAGCCCCGAAAGGCTACAAGCTGCTGATCGACGGCAAGCATGTCGATGCCCGCGACGGCCGTACGATTGCTCGAAACAGCCCCGGCCACGGCTTCACCGTCTCGCACTATGCGCAGGCCGGTGAGGCCGAAGTGGAAGCCGCTGTGCTTGCCGCCCACAGGGCTTTCGAAACGGGTCCATGGCCGCGCATGAAGGCGGCCGAACGTGCCGGGATCCTGCTCAAGGCAGCTGATCTGATCGAGGGCCGGCTGGAAGACATCGCCCGGCTCGACGCACTGGAATCGGGCAAACCGATCGCCCAGGCACGCGGCGAGATCGGCGGCGCCATCGACATCTGGCGCTATGCCGCCTCGCTTGCCCGCACCCTGCATGGTGAAACCTACGCCAATCTCGGCGACGCCATGCTGGGTGTCGTCCTGCGCGAACCGATCGGCGTCGTCTCGATCATCACCCCGTGGAATTTCCCGTTCCTGATCGTCAGCCAGAAACTGCCCTTCGCGCTCGCCGCCGGCTGCACGGCGGTGGTCAAGCCGAGCGAAATGACCTCGGCCTCGACCTTCGTGCTCGGCGACATCCTGATGCAGGCCGGCCTGCCCGCCGGCGCCGTCAATATCCTGGCCGGACTTGGCGCCGATGTCGGTGCGCCGATGGTCAGCCATCCGCTGGTCGAAATGGTCTCGTTCACCGGCTCCACCCACGTCGGCAAGATGACGATGGCATCCGCCGCGCAGTCGCTGAAGAAAGTCTCGATGGAGCTCGGCGGCAAGAACGGCCAGATCGTCTTCCAGGACGCCGACCTCGAAGCGGCCGCCGATGCGGCGGTGTTCGGCGGCTTCTTCAATGCCGGCGAGTGCTGCAATGCCGGCAGCCGGCTGATCGTGCACGAGGCGATCGCCGACGATTTTCTCAGCGCCGTCAAGGCGCTTACCGCCAGGGTCACGGTCGGCGATCCGCTCGATGACCAAACCAAGGTCGGCGCGATGATCTCGTCCGACCATTTGGCCAAGGTGGCCGGTTACGTTGCGGCAGCCGCGACCGAGGGCAGCAGCATCTACAGCGGAGGCAAGCAATTGGCCTCCAATATCGGCCAATACCTCGATCCCACCATCATCCGCGGCGTCACCGAGGACATGGCCATAGCGCGCGAGGAAGTGTTCGGCCCGGTGCTCTCGGTGCTGACTTTTGAATCGATTGAAAAGGCGTTGCACATCGCCAACAACACGCCCTATGGTTTGTCGGCGGGCGTGTGGAGCGCCAGCATCGACACTTGCATGTCGGTCGCGCGCGGCGTGCGTTCGGGAACCGTTTGGGTGAACACGTTCATGGAAGGTTATCCCGAGCTGCCTTTCGGAGGCTATAAGCAGTCCGGTCTCGGACGCGAACTCGGCAAACGCGCCGTCGAGGACTATACCGAGGAAAAGACAATCCAGTTTCATCGCGGCCAGCGCACCGGGTGGTGGGTCGGCTGAGTTGAGAAGAACCCGGCGGCATCCGCCGGTCGTGTAATGCAACAAGGGAGGAAGTACATGTTGCGCAAACTGCTTATCGGAACGGCTCTCGCGTCGGGCCTGGCTTTCGCGGCCCACGCCGAGGACGTCAAGGAAGTCCAGATGCTGCATTGGTGGACCTCGGGCGGCGAAGCGGCTGCTCTCAACGTTCTCAAGGGTGATCTGGCCAAGGAAGGCTATGCCTGGAAGGACGTGCCGGTGGCCGGCGGCGGCGGCGATGCCGCCATGACCGCGCTGAAGGCGATGGTCGCGGCCGGCAATTATCCGACCGCCTCGCAGATGCTCGGCTACACCGTGCTCGACTATGCAGCCGCCGGCGTCATGGGCGACCTGACCGAAACGGCGAAGAAGGAAGGCTGGGACAAGTCCGTTCCGGCAGCCCTGCAGAAGTTTTCGGTCTATGACGGCAAGTGGGTCGCGGCGCCGGTCAACGTTCACTCGGTCAACTGGCTGTGGATCAACAAGGCCGTCCTGGACAAGATCGGCGGCACCGAGCCGAAGACCTTCGACGACTTCGTTGCCCTGCTCGACAAGGCCAAGGCGGCAGGCGTGATCCCGCTCGCTCTCGGCGGCCAGAACTGGCAGGAAGCCACCATGTTCGACTCCGTCGTGCTGTCGACCGGCGGACCCGAGTTCTACAAGAAGGCCTTCAACGACCTCGATGACGAGTCCCTGAAGTCCGACACGATGAAGAAGTCGTTCGACAATCTGGCCAAGCTCGTCACCTATGTCGACCCCAACTTCTCGGGCCGCGACTGGAACCTTGCCACCGCCATGGTCATCAAGGGCGATGCCCTGGTGCAGGTCATGGGCGACTGGGCGAAGGGCGAGTTCCACGCCGCCAACAAGACCCCGGGCACCGACTTCCTGTGCTATCGCTTCCCGGGCACCGACGGCTCGGTGATCTACAACTCCGACATGTTCGGCATGTTCAATGTTCCCGACGACCGCAAGGCCGCCCAGGTCGCACTGGCCACCGCCACCCTGTCGAAGAGCTTCCAGTCGGCCTTCAACGTCGTCAAGGGTTCGGTTCCGGCCCGTACCGACGTTCCGGACACCGACTTCGACGCTTGCGGCAAGAAGGGCATCGCCGACCTGAAGGCAGCCAATGAAGGCGGCACGCTGTTCGGCTCGCTGGCCCAGGGCTATGGCGCGCCTCCGGCGGTCGCCAATGCCTATAAGGATGTCGTCTCCAAATTCGTCCATGGTCAGATCAAGACCTCGGACGAAGCCGTGACCGAGCTGGTCAAGGCGATCGACGACGCCAAGTAAGCGCCACGCGCCAAAAACGCCTTCCCCGCTCCGGCGGGGAAGGCCCAGATCCGCGAACATAGATCCGCGAAGCTGGTTGGCCGCGAGTCGACGGGAGGAGCCCCATGAGCACGGTAGCGACAAGCCAGATCAAGCTGACGCCGGAGCATGCGCGGCCACGCGCCTCGGTGCGCTCGCGCCTGCAGGACGCATTGCCGAAGATCGTGCTGGCGCCGAGCTTCGCCATCACCATCGTCTTCGTCTACGGCTTCATCCTGTGGACGATTTATCTGTCCTTCACCAATTCCAAGACCTTCCCGTCCTATGTCCTAACCGGCTCGCGCGCCTATCAGCGGCTGTGGGGCTGGACCTTCGACACCGACCCGCCGTCGAGCTGGTACACGTCGATCACCAATATGGGTATTTTCGGTTTCCTCTACATCGCAATCTGCCTGGCGCTCGGCCTGTTCCTGGCCATCCTGCTCGACCAGAAGATCCGCGGCGAAGGCGTGTTGAGGCCGATCTATCTCTACCCGATGGCGCTGTCCTTCATCGTCACCGGCGTCGCCTGGAAATGGTTCCTGGATCCCGGCCTAGGTCTCGAGCAGACCTTGCATCAGTGGGGCTGGACGAGCTTCCATTTCGACTGGATCAAGAACAAGGATTTCGTCATCTACACGGTGGTCATTGCCGGCGTCTGGCAGGCCTCCGGCTTCATCATGGCGATGTTCCTGGCCGGCCTGCGCGGCATCGACGGCGAGATCATGAAGGCCGCGCAGATCGACGGCGCCACCACCTTCCAGCTCTATCGCCGCATCGTCATCCCGCTGCTGCGGCCGATCTTCCTGTCGGCCTTCATCGTGCTCGCGCACCTCGCCATCAAGTCCTACGATCTCGTGGTCGCACTGACCAGCGGCGGGCCCGGCGGCTCGGCGTGGCTGCCGTCCAACTTCATGTATGAGTACACGTTCAAGCGCAACGAAATGGCCGTCGGCTCGGCCAGTGCGGTGATCATGCTGATGACCATCGTCGCCATCATCGTGCCCTATCTCTATTCGGAACTGCGAGAGAAGCCGCGATGAGCGCCGTCACCACTCCCGCCCGCCAGGCCTCCGGCGGCGTCAACGTCAAGACCCTCAACCGCATCGTCATCTACGGGCTGCTGGCGCTGTTTGCGCTGTTTTACCTGATGCCGCTGTTCGTCATGCTGGTGACTTCGTTCAAGACCATGGACGAGATCCAGAACGGCAACATGCTGGCGCTGCCCAAGGCGCCGACCTTCGACCCGTGGCTGAAGGCGTGGGGCGAGACCTGCGTCGGCCTCACCTGCGCCGGCATCAAGGGCTATTTCTGGAACTCCATCAAGATGGTGGTTCCGGCCGTTCTGATTTCGACCATGCTGGGCGCGCTGAACGGCTACGTTCTGACCAAATGGCGTTTTCGCGGCGCGACGCTGGTGTTCGGGCTGATGCTGTTCGCCTGCTTCATTCCGTTCCAGTCGGTGCTGCTGCCGATGGCGACCATCCTCGGCAGCCTCGGCCGCTTCGGCGTCACACTGCAGAACTCGGTCGGAACGAGCTTCGGTCTCGGCAACCCGACGGTCAACCTGGTCTTCGTCCACGTCGTCTACGGCATCGGCTTCACCACGCTGTTCTTCCGCAACTACTACGAAGCGTTTCCGACCGAACTGGTCAAGGCGGCACAGGTCGACGGCGCATCCTTCTTCCAGATCTTCCGCCGCATCATGCTGCCGAACTCGATGCCGATCTTCGTCGTTACCGTGATCTACCAGTTCACCAACATCTGGAACGACTTCCTGTTCGCCTCGGCTTACGCCGGCACCGGCGACGCGATGCCGATGACGGTGGCGCTCAACAACGTCGTCAACACGTCGACCGGCGTCGTCGAATACAACGTCAACATGGCCGCCGCGATGATCGCGGCACTGCCCACCCTTCTCGTCTATGTGCTCGCCGGCCGCTACTTCGTGCGCGGTCTCATGGCTGGCGCCGTCAAAGGATGATCTGATGGCTTTTCTGGAAATTGATGGTCTGAGAAAGCGCTTCGGCCAGGTCGAGATCCTGAAAGGGATCGATGTCGAGCTCGAGAAAGGCGGTTTCCTGGTGCTGGTCGGCCCTTCCGGCTGCGGCAAGTCCACTTTGCTCAACACCATCGCCGGCCTGGAGACGATCACCTCGGGCGAAATCCGGGTCGACGGCCGCGCCATCAACGATCTGCACCCCTCCAAGCGCGACATCGCCATGGTGTTCCAGAGCTATGCGCTCTACCCGAACATGACGGTGGCCGGAAACATCTCCTTCGGCATGGAGATGCGCGGCGTGCCGGCGGCGGAGCGCCAGAAGGCGATCGACAAGGTGGCCAAGGTGCTGCAGATCGGCCACCTCTTGCAGCGCAAGCCGAGCCAGCTTTCGGGCGGCCAGCGCCAGCGCGTCGCCATGGGCCGGGCGCTGGTGCGCGACCCCAAACTGTTCCTTTTCGACGAGCCTTTGTCCAACCTCGACGCCAAGCTGCGCGTCGACATGCGCATCGAGATCAAGCGCCTGCATGCCACCACCGGCACCACCATCGTCTACGTCACCCACGACCAGATCGAGGCGATGACGCTGGCGACCAAGATCGCCGTGATGCGCGACGGCGAGGTGCAGCAGTTCGGCACGCCGGCCGAAATCTACAACAACCCGAGCAATCTCTTCGTCGCCGACTTCATGGGCTCGCCGGCGATGAACCTGATCCCGGCGACGATCGGTACGTCAGGCAATGCGTTGTCCGTCGTGCTGCAGCGCGAGGCGCGCGAGCCGATCAACCTGCCGATGGCCAATGCGCCGGCGGGCCTGTCGGCATTCCAGGGCAAGCCGATCATCTTCGGTGTCCGTCCCGAAGCCCTGACCGATCCGGAAGGTGCCGAGCGCAACGCCTCGCACATCGCAACCGCGGACTGTCACATCGAGGTCGTCGAGCCGGCAGGTTCGGACACCTTCGCCGTCACCAATCTCGGCGGCAAGGGCGTGGTGGCGCGGCTGCGCGCCGACGCCAACATTCAGCCGGGCACCAACACGCCGCTCGCCTTCAACCTGACAAAGGCGGTGTTCTTCGATCCGGCGACCGAGACCCGTATTCGCTGATGTATGTCGCCCAAAAGTGGATCCGGTTTTGGGGCAACGACATGCATCAAAACAAAAAACTAAAGCGCGTCGGGACGCGATTTAGGCCATGAGAAATCCGGACATCGTCATCATCGGCTCCGGCATCGGCGGCGCCACGATCGCTTCCGGCCTTGCCGGCAGCGGCGCCTCGATCTTGATGCTCGAGCGCGGCGAGCCGTTGCCGGCGACGCCGCACGCGCGCGACACGCGCTCGATCTTCGTCGACGGCCATTATAGGCCGAAGGAGATGTGGCGTGAGGCCGGCGGCGCCGCCTTCAACCCCGGCAATTATTATTATGTCGGCGGCAATTCGAAGTTCTATGGCGCGGTGCTGATCCGCTACCGCAAGGAAGATTTCGCCGCCATGGAGCACTTTGGCGGGGTCTCGCCGGCATGGCCGTTCTCCTATGAGGAATTCGAGCCCTGGTATTCGAAAGCCGAACAGCTGTTTCGCGTGCGCGGTGCACTGGGCGAGGATCCGACCGAGCCGTTCCATTCGATCCCCTACGCCTACAAGCCGGTGCCCGACGAGGCGCCGATCGCCCGCGCCCGCGCCGAGCTGAAAAACCTCGGCCTGCATCCGGCCTCGCTGCCGCTCGGCGTCGACATCGACACCTGGCTGAAAGAGGGCAAGACCGGCTGGGATGCGTTTCCCAACACCGGCCAGGGCAAGGTCGACGCGCAGACAGGACCGCTGACGGCGGCCCTGAAGGACACCAACATCCGGCTCGAGACCGGCTGTTATGTCGAGTACCTGGAGGCATCGACCGACGGCAAAACCATTGCTGCCATCCACTATCGGCAGAATGGTGAGCTGAAAAAGGTCGCGCCGAAACTGGTCATCCTCTCCGCTGGCGCGGTCAATTCCGCCGTCATCCTGCTGCGATCACCGTCTCCTGATGGCAAGGGCCTTGCCAACCGCTCCGATCAGGTCGGGCGCAATTTCATGAACCACAATTCCAGCGCCATGCTGGCGATCGATCCGCGCCGCCGCAACGATGCCGTCTACCAGAAGACGCTGATGCTCAACGACTACTATCTGTCCGACGGCAAGGGCGGTAAGCCGCTGGGGAACGTCCAACTGCTCGGCAAGATCGACGGCAACATGCTGCGGGCCAATGTCAAGTACACGCCGGGATTCGCGCTCGACTTCATGGCCGGCCACGCCGTCGACTGGTACCTTATGTGCGAAGACCTGCCCGACCCGGAAAGCCGCATCATGGTCGACGGCAAGGACATCGTCATGCAGTGGCGGCGCTCCAACATGCAGTCGCTCGACGGGCTGAACAAGGTAATGCGCGAGAACTTCCGCGCCTGCGGCTATCCCATCGTGCTGTCGCGCCCCTTCGACAAGCGCACGCCGTCGCATCAATGCGGCACGATCAAGATGGGCGACGATCCGGCGACGGCGGCGCTCGACCCCTACTGCCGCTCCTTCGACCACCGGAACCTGTTCGTCGTCGACGCCGGTTTCCTGCCGAACTCGGCGGCGGTCAACCCAGCGCTGTCGATTGCAGCCCAAGCGCTGCGCGTTGCTGACCACATCCGCAAGACGGACCTCGCCGCATGACCCGCCCCGCCGCCATCGTCACCGGCGGCGCGCGCGGCATCGGCCTCGCCTGCGCCCAGGCACTGGCGGATGCCGGCTTCGATATTCTGGTCGCCGACCTTGCCGAAACAGCCGCTGACGGACTTGCCCCCGACATCGCCAAGCGTGGCGCAAAATTCGCCTATGTCAGGTGCGACATCGCGGACCTCGACACCCATACAGCACTTGTCGATGCCGCGATGCGCGCCTTCGGCCGCATCGACTGCCTGGTCAACAATGCCGGCGTCGGCGCCGTGGTGCGCGGTGACCTCTTGGACCTCAAGCCGGAGAATTTCGACCGCACGCTGGGCATCAACCTGCGCGGCACCGTCTTCCTCAGCCAGGCTGTCGCCAAGGCGATGCTGGCTGCGCCAGGCGATCAGAGATCGATCATCACCATCACCTCGGTCAGTGCTGAAATGGCATCGCCGGAACGGCCGGACTACTGCATCTCGAAGGCCGGGCTTTCGATGTGGGTGAAGAACCTGGCGTTGCGGCTTGCGCCTGAAAACATCGCCGTCTTCGAAGTCCGGCCCGGCATCATCCGCACCGACATGACCTCAGGCGTGACCGCCAAATATAACGCCCTTATCGACGGCGGCCTGGTTCCGGCCAAACGCTGGGGCGAAGCATCGGACATCGGCGCGGTGGTGGCGACGCTCGCCGGCGGCAAGCTCGGCTTTTCGACCGGCTCGATCATCAATGTCGACGGCGCGCTCTCGGTGCCACGGCTATGAATGGATCAGGAAATGACTGACTATATCATCGTGGGCGCCGGTCCTGCCGGCTGCGTTATGGCCAACCGGCTGAGCGAAGATCCCAGCAATTCGGTCCTGCTGCTGGAAGCCGGCGGCAAGGACTGGCACCCCTACATCCACATGCCGGCGGGCTTCGCCAAGATGACCAAAGGCATTGCTTCCTGGGGTTGGTCGACCGTGCCGCAAAAGCACATGAAGGACCGCGTCTTCTGGTACACGCAGGCCAAGGTCGTCGGCGGCGGCTCGTCCATCAACGCGCAGATCTACACGCGCGGCAATGCCCGCGACTACGACGCCTGGGAGAAGGAAGAAGGCCTCGCCGGCTGGGGCTATCGCGACGTGCTGCCCTATTTCAAGCGCGCCGAAAACAACCAGCGCTACGCCAACGACTTTCATGGCGACCAGGGCCCGCTCGGCGTGTCCAACCCGATTTCGCCGCTGCCTATCTGCGAGGCCTATTTCCGTGCCGGCCAGGAGATGGGCATCCCCTTCAACCCGGACTTCAACGGCGCTGCCCAGGAAGGCGTCGGCTACTACCAGTTGACCCAGAAGGATGCCCGGCGCTCGTCCGCTTCAGTCGCCTATTTGAAGCCGATCCGCGCCCGCAAGAATCTGACCGTCCGAACCGATGTGCTGGTGACGCGCATCGTCGTCGAGAACGGTCGCGCTATCGGCGTCGAGGTGGTCGACAGGCCGGGCGGCGAGAAGAAAATCCTGCGCGCCGAACGCGAGGTGATCGTCTCGTCCGGCGCCATCGGCTCGCCGAAGCTCCTGATGCAGTCGGGGATCGGCCCCGCGGACCATCTGAAGTCGGTCGGCGTGACGCCGGTGCATGACCTGCCCGGCGTCGGCTCCAACATGCAGGACCATCTCGATTTGTTCGTCATCGCCGAATGCACCGGCGATCACACCTATGACAACTACGCCAAGCTGCACCGCACGGCCTGGGCCGGTCTGCAATATCTGCTGCTGAAGAAAGGCCCGGTGGCCTCCAGCCTGTTCGAGACCGGCGGCTTCTGGTACGCCGACCCGACCGCCGCCTCGCCCGACATTCAGTTCCATCTCGGCTTGGGATCCGGCATCGAGGCCGGCGTCGAGAAGCTGAACAATCCAGGTGTCACCCTGAACTCGGCCTTCCTGCGGCCGCGCTCACGCGGCACGGTGCGGCTGAAGAGTGCCGACCCGGCCGACCACCCGCTGATCGATCCGAACTACTGGTCCGATCCCTATGACCGCGCCATGTCGATCAAGGGGCTGCGACTGGCGCGCCAGATCATGCGGCAGAAGGCGCTTGCCCCTTACGTGCTGCGCGAAGTGCTGCCCGGGCCGTCGCTCGCCAGCGACGACGAGCTGTTCGACTATGCCTGCCGCACCTCCAAAACCGACCATCACCCGGTTGGCACCTGCCGCATGGGCCATGACGACATGGCCGTGGTGACACCGGATCTGCGGTTGCGCGGCATCGAGGGCCTGCGCGTTTGCGACGCCTCGGTGATGCCGCGCGTGCCTTCATCCAACACCAATGCGCCGACAATAATGGTCGGTGAAAAAGGAGCCGATCTGGTCCTCGGTCGCGAGCCGCTGCCGCCGGCGGTGTTTTCCGGAAACCGGGCTGCTTAGCCGCTGAGGAGCAAGACATGATCAAGCACTGTGTTTTCGCTAGATTTCGCAATGATGTCGACGCCGCCGAACGCACGGCGATCCATGCCGATCTCGAAGCGCTGCGACAGGTTATCGACGGCATGGACGCCGTAAAATTCAGCGCCAATGTCAGCCCGGAGCCGTTCGCACGCGGCTTCACCCATGGCTTCACCATCGACTTCCGCGATGCTGCCGCGCGCGATGCCTATCTTGCGCATGAAGCGCACCAGCGCGCCGGCGCACGCCTGGTCGCTGCCCTGGAAGGCGGCACGGACGGGCTGATGGTGTTTGATCTCGAAATCTAGACTCACCATCAAGCCACGATCGAGTTCATCGACAGATGGCGCCGGTCGCTCCTCATTGCACCTCAGCGGGCGTTCGATCAAATGAGCCGCGCGAAAAAGTGACCACCGGTCTTCCCTGAACTGGCTGATAATTCCTCACATCGATGATGGTGGAGGAGGAAGATTTGCCCCTTAATTCGCAGCAGAAGAAGACCGTCCTCGCCTCGTTCCTGGGCTGGACGCTCGATGCTTTCGATTTCTTCCTTCTGACATTCCTGTTCACCGATATCGCGACCGAATTCCACGCCGACGTGCCCGCGGTCTCCAAGGCGCTGTTCCTGACCTTGGCCACACGCTTCATCGGCGCGTTCTTCTTCGGCATGCTTGCCGACAAATACGGGCGCAAGCCGATCCTCATGCTCAACATCGTGAGCTATTCGGTGATCGGCGCGCTGGCCGCCTTCTCGCCCAATCTCGGCATCTTCCTCGCCCTGCGCGCGCTGTTCGGCATCGCCATGGGCGGCGAATGGGGGCTTGGCAGTTCGCTGGCCATGGAATCCATTCCGCCGAGCGCACGCGGCATGGTCTCCGGCATCCTGCAATGCGGCTATCCGGCCGGCTATCTGCTGGCGGCGGTGGTCTATGGCCTGCTCTATCAGCAGACGATCGGCGGCTACACGATCGGCTGGCGCGCCATGTTCCTGCTCAGCTTCGTGCCGGCGCTGATTGTGCTCTTCATCCGCTCGCATGTGCCGGAATCGCCGGCCTTCGTCGAAGCGCAGAAGACGGCTCGACCGGGCATGTGGGAAACCCTGCAGAAACACTGGGGTGTCGCGCTCTATGCCGTCGTGCTGATGATGTTCTTCAATTTCTTCAGTCATGGCACGCAGGACCTCTACCCGACCTTCCTGAAGAAGCAGCACGGCTTCGATCCGCATACGGTGAGCTGGATCACCATCGTCGCCAATATCGGCGCCATCGTCGGCGGCCTGGCATTCGGCGCGCTGTCCGAAAAGATCGGCCGCGTCAACGCCATCACGCTGGCCTGCCTGATCGCCTTGCCGTCGATCCCGCTATGGGCCTACTCGACCACGCCGTTCATGCTCGCCATCGGCGCCTTCGTCATGCAGGTCGCGGTCCAGGGCGCCTGGGGCGTCATCCCCGTGCACCTCAACGAGCTTTCGCCCGGGGCGGTGCGGGCGACCTTGCCCGGCTTTATCTATCAGGCGGGCAATCTCGCCGCGTCCTATGGCGGCCCCTATCAGGCAGGAATCGCGGAAAGCGCCGGAGGCAGCTATGGCTATGCCCTGGCGCTGTTCGCAGGCGTGGTCGCCATCTGCATCATCGTCGTCATACGTTTCAGTCCGGAACGACGTGGCCAGTTGATGACCGTACTCAATTAGGGTCGAAATCAGCCGAGCCTGAGCGCAACGACACCGGCGACGATGCTGAGCGCGGCGGCACCGCGCCAGCCGGTCATTTTTTCGCCGAGAGCGAAGACCGAGATCATCATGGCAAACAGGATCGAGGTTTCGCGCAGCGAGGCCACGGAGGCGATCGGCGCCTTGGTCATCGCCCACATGACGATCCAGTAGGCGGCGCCGCTGAGCACGCCCGTGAACAGCCCTGCCTTCCAGTCGCGCGCCAACACCGGCAGCGCCTTCGGCCCGCGGAAGATGAGGCACAGCACCAAGGCGCCAAAAGCATCGCAGGTGAACAGCCAGGCTGCATAGCTCTGCGCGGTTGCCGCCAGCCGTGCGCCGCTGCCGTCGGACAGCGTGTAACTGGCAATGAAGATGGAAGTGCCCAGTGCGAAGCCAACCGCGCGCAGATTGAGTTTTTCCAGATGTGCGCCGCCACGAAACGACATCACCAGCGTGCCGGCCGACAACAGGAAGATGCCGAGCATGGCGAACGGGCCGGGAATCTCGGCAACGACGAACATGCCGCCAAAGGCCGAGAGCAGAGGTGCGGTGCCCCGCGCCAGCGGATAGGTCTGGGCGAAATCGCCGGCCTTGTAGGCGCCGATCAGGAAGGTGCGGTAGCCCATGTGGAAAATGACGGAGGCGATGATGTAGGGCCACACCTCCGCCTTCGGCACTTCGACGAAGGGCAGCACCACGAGTGCCGCCGCGCCCATGCCGAGCGTCATCAGCGTGATCGACAGGAAGCGGTCGAGATGGACCTTGACCAGCGCATTCCAGATCGCGTGCATGGCAGCGGCGGCAAGCACTGCGAAAAAAACGAAAAGCGTCATGTGGCAATGCCGGGCGTTTCCAGGTCGATGTCGACCCGCAACGGAAAATGATCCGACGCAACCTCGCCGATATCGGCACCGATCGAACGCACCCGCCCGGCGAACATGCCGCCGACGAAGCAATGGTCGAGCCGGCGCTTTGCCAATCTGCCGTCGATGGTCTTCACATGGGTATGGAAGTCCGGAACCGGCTCCCCGGCAACGGCGGCGGCATCGACGAAACCGCTGAGATAGGCGGCACCCCGATGGTAGGGCGTGCTGCCGACGATGTGGCGATATTCGACGCTGCCCGGCTCCATGTTGAAATCGCCCATCCAGATCGCCGCCAGCGGGTTTTCCGGCTCCGCTTCGCCGCTGGTCCAGTTGCGCGTGGGCTCGTCGTCGACGCCGCTCCACGGCCCGCCGTCGGACGGTGCCCGGCGATGCTCGGCCAGGAGATAGTCGATCTGCTCCAGCCGCTCCTCGGCCGCGATATGGGCGAGATGCAGCGACAACACCCGCACCGGCCCTGCCGGCGTGCGGATCATGCATTCAAGTGCCGCATTGCGGGTGTTGAGCGGCCGCAGCGTGCGGCGCATCGGCAGCGCATGCAGCCGCGACCAGACGATCGGCAGTTTCGACAGCACCATGGTGCCGAACTGGCGGCGCCGGTTGACCAGGCGGCCGTCATGCCGCTCGCTGGCGTCCATGTCGAAGGCCGGGCCATAGACCCAGTGATAGTCGGGCAGCAGGCTGGAAAGCAGTTCCGGCTGATCGTCGAAATTGCTGCGTTGCCAGTGACGCTCGACTTCCTGCAGTGCAATGACGTCGGCGCCGGCAACGATGCGCGCGGCGCGCGAAAGATCGTAGCGCCCGTCGCTGCCGAACCCGTACTGGATGTTGTAGCTGACCAGCTTCATTGCTTATCCGGCTCAATTTCGTGTTGGCAGTAGCGGTTCGATGCCGCGGTTGCAATGTGCAGGAGAATGGACGTGGCTTGGACCAGCCTTGCCCCTGACCGGGATCATGCACCGATCCCGAAGCACTTCGGTATCTTCCGTGCGCCGGAAAACGGCGTGCGATGCCTCAAGTATTCAGCGGCTGGAACCGGCCGGGTGGCGACGCGGCCAGTTCGGTCCAGTCGATCTCTTCCTCAAGGCGATGATAGGCTTCGTCGCCAATCGTCTCGTTGCGGCGCAATTCCTCCAGCGCGTCGCGCTGGCTCTTGATCGCATAAAGACGCAAGCGGTCATATTCGGTCGCGGCCTGGGCATCGTCGGGGTTTTTGGCGATCTTGCGTTGAGCGGCATATTGCTCGCGCACCGCGGCCGCAGCGTCCGATGTCTTGCCGCTCAATATGTCGAGCGCCGCCTGCATGACCACAACGCGCGCCTGCGCAACCTCGCGGTCGACCGTTTCGTCAGGGTTGAGATTCAAAAGGCGCAGCAGCGGCTTCAGGCTCATGCCTTGCAGCACCAGCGTGCCGAGGACGACCGTGAAGGCAGCGAGCACGATCGGGTCGCGGGCCGGGAATTCAGCCGGCAGGGCGAATGCCGCCGCAAGCGTCACCAAACCGCGCATCCCGCACCAGCCGATCAGCACGCCGCCACGAAACGACGGAGCGTCACGCTGACGATCAGCCACGCCGAAACGGTCAAACCACCTGATGATCGCGCCGCACCCCAGAACCCAGACGAAGCGTGAGACGATGACGATGGCGAGCACGGTCCCGGCCAGGACGAACGCATCGGTCTGCCCCTGCCCGGCAAGCCGGCCGACGATCGTACGCGCCTGCAGGCCCATCAGCACGAAAGCCAGAACATTGAGCACGAAGACCGCCGTTTCCCAGACGGAATAAGAGCTGATGCGGTTTCTGGCCGGCATGCGGCGCGGCGCGGTGCGGGCGATCGTCATGGCATAGACGACTATGGTGATGATGGCCGACAGTCCGATCCTGTCGGCCAGGATCCAGACTCCGAACGTGCCGGCAAATTGCACCACAGTGCCGCTCGCCGGGTCCTCGATCCGGCCCAGCGTCATCAGAGACAACCGGCCAAGCAGATAGCCGGCCGCAAGACTGCCGAGCGTGGACAGCAGGATCATCGGAACGGCGCTGCTCAGCAGAATGGAGCCTGCTGCCGCAGAAATCGCCATTCGGTAAATCAGCAGCGCGGTGGCGTCGTTAAGCAGGCTCTCGCCTTGCAGAATGGCAGTGATGCGATGCGGCACCTTGAACTGGCCAAGCACGGCCGATGCCGCAACCGCATCGGGCGGCGCCACGATGGCGCCAAGCGCTATGGCCGCGGCAATCGGCAGACCTGCCATCGCCCAGCCGGCCAGCGCCACCGTCGCTGTCGTGAAAAGGACGGCACCAAGCGCCAGCAGCACAAGCGGCACCTTGTAGCGGTTGAGATCGCGCAGCGACGTGTCATAGGCGGCGTCGAGCAGTACCGGCGCGATGAACAGGGCAAGCGCCAGTTCCGGGTCGATCTCGATGGTCGGCACGCCAGGCACGAAGGCGATGGCCACCCCTGCCAGCGCCAGCAAAGAGGGATAAGGAACCTGCACGCGCCGCGACAGCGCCGTCAGCGCAACGGCGATCAACAGCAGAACGAGTGTCAGTTCGAAAAGAACCATGGCCTCTTATAGCCGGGAAGCGAGATTCTGGCAGCGGCAAAGCGGCTGGAAATTGTTGATTGCCCGGCAAGCTCGAGCCGGCAGAAAATACCTCGAATTGCTTCCTGACAAATCGCCGTCCACACCGACATTGAAATCATCTGATATGGGGCTCGCTTAAACGCGGACTTCCCTGCACTGCAGCCCATGCCACGCGGGCGGAAGCATCCTTGCCCCTTCGCTAACCGGGATACAGCCATTCATTCCAAACAAGCGCAGCAGCCTAGTGCAGCACGAGCATATCGCTCGAAGAAAACGAGATCTCGGCCTTCTCACCAACTGCGGGGGGCGGCGTTGCCGGGCTGTTGAACGTGTCGAGCGAGACCGTGTTGCCGCCGATGCCGACACGAACCCGGATGACCGATCCGAGGAAATGCACTTCGGAGATTTCTCCGGAAAGGCTGGAGTCGCGGCCGGGCTGGCGCCCAAGCGAGATGGCTTCCGGACGCAGCGCCAGGGACAGCGTGTCGCCCGACTTGGAACCGTTGAGCTTGCCCTTGAGCGAGACCTGTTCGGAATTGACCCGCACCGTGCCCGCGGCGGCATCGGTGACGGTGCCTTCCAGCACATTCAGCGTGCCGACGAAATTGGCGACGAACTTGGTTGCCGGCCGGTTGTAGATCTCGAATGGCGTGCCGACCTGCTCGGCCTTGCCGCCATACATGACGGCGATGCGGTCCGAGATCGACAGCGCCTCTTCCTGGTCGTGCGTGACGAAGATGGTGGTGATGCCGAGCTTCTTCTGGATCGACCGGATTTCCTCGCGCAGCGACACGCGCACCTTGGCGTCGAGCGCCGACAGCGGCTCGTCGAGCAGCAGCAGCTTTGGCTTCGGCGCGATGGCGCGGGCTAGCGCGATGCGCTGCTGCTGGCCGCCCGAGAGCTGGTAGGGATAGCGATCCGCCATCTGCGGCAGCTTGATGATGCCGAGCATCTCGGCGACGCGGGCATCGATGTCCGCCCTCGGCATGCCGGCGACCTTCAAGCCGAAGCCGATATTCTGCGCCACGGTCAGGTTCGGGAACAGCGCATAGGCCTGGAACACCATGCCGACATTGCGCTGGTTGGGCTTCAGTCTCGTAATGTCCTTGCCGCTGACGACGATCGTGCCCGCGCTCGGCTCCTCGAAACCGGCAACCATGCGCAACACCGTCGTCTTGCCGCAGCCGGATGGCCCGAGGAAGGAGACGAATTCGCCGCGCTCTACGTCGAGATTGAAATCCTCCACCACCGTGGTGGCGCCGAAGGATTTTCGAACGTGCTGGATGGAGAGGAATGGGTCGGCCATGGCGTGGTTCTCTCGATCAATTTGGGCGGTTCGCCGATTTCGGCGCGAAGCGGGACAGGATCTGGATCAGCGACATGCAGCCCCAGGTGATGGCGAAGGCGATCACTGCAAGGGCTGCGGGCTCGTATGCACGGTTGGCGCCGATGTTCTGCAGATACGGGCCGAAAGCCGGACGGCTGAGCAGGCTGGCCATTGTAAACTCGCCAATGACGATGGCGAAAGTCAGGAATGCGCCGGACAGCACCGCGATCAGCACATTGGGCAGGATGACGCGGGTGATGATGGTGCCCCAGCCCGCACCCAGAATTTGCGCGGCTTCGGTCAGCGTACGCACATCGATGGTGCGCAGACCGGTGTCAACGGCCCGATACATGTAAGGCAGAGACAGCGTCGTATAGCCAATGACAAGCAACGCGTTCGCACCCCAATTGCTTGCCAAGAATGGCAGCGGCGAGTTCGAGCCGTACATCCTGATATAGCCGAAGACGATGACGATTGCCGGAATGACCAGCGGCAAAAGGGTGATGAATTCGACGATTGGCCTGAGCTGAGGCAGACGCAGCCGGATCCAGTATGCCGCCGGCACCACGATCAGCACCCCCAGGATAATGGTGCAGAGCGCAGCGATGACTGAAAAGAGGAAAGTTGACTGGAAGCGCGCGTCTCCCAGCACGACTTGATAGGCGTCGAAGGAGTGGACGCCGCGCCGCATGCGCAGCGAGAACTCGACCGTCGCCATCAACGGAATAAAGAAATAGGCAGCCCCGACAACAAAGACGACCCAGGCCCAGAACTTACCCGACTTCATTTGAGCCACCTTTCGGACCGAGTCCGAAACCAGATGTAGAAGACATTCGCAAGCCCGGTGATGACGATCATGCCAAAGGCTATGGCATAAGCGAGTTGCGGGTTGTGCAGCACGTCGCCATTCATCTGCGAGTAGAGCTTGATCGGAACGATATTAAGCGTCGGACCGGCAAACGCATAAGCGGTGGCGATGGCGCCGAAGGCGTTCGCAAACAACAGGATGACCGTACCGAGAAAACTCGGCCATATCACAGGGATGACAACCATGCGCCAGTACTGCGCCTGCGTGGCACCGAGCGTGGCCGCAGCCTCGCCCCACTCCTTCTTCAAGCCATCGATGGCTGGCACGATGATGACCACCATCAGGGGAATCTGAAAGAACAGATAGACCGCGATCAGGCCCGTTGTGGTGAGAAAATTGAAGCCCATCGCGTAAATGTTGATGTTGAGCACGTCACGCAGAAGCGTCGTGACGATACCGACACGGCCGAGCGTAGCCAGGAACGCGAAGGCGAGCGGCAAGCCGGCAAAATTCGAGGCGACGCCCGAAAACGTCAGGGTCGCGGAGCGCGTCCAGCTTGGCAGTCCGCCGCGCACGATCGCGATCGCGATGGCGAGCCCGGCAAACGCCCCGATGATGGCCGACCAGAAACTGATCTTGATCGAAGACCAGTAGGAATTGCTGATCGACGGATCGCTGACCAGCTGCAGAATATTGTCGAGCGTGAACCCGCCTTCACCGTTCCGGAAGGCTCCCACGACGAGATAGAGCGTGGGCAGGATCAAGAACATTAGGGCAAAGATGAAGAACGGCGCCACGCCGATCCATTGCGTTGGCAAGCGGAAGGCGGTCGCCTCCTTCGGCGGCACCGGCTTGGTGGCGAATGCCTGATTTGAAAGCGAGAGATCGGTCATGCGCCGGCTACCGTCTTCGAGGAAGGACCGGGCGGCCTCGCGGCCGCCCGGTGGATTTCAAGTCTTACTTGACGTTGGCGCCGACAGTGGCGTCCCAGTTCTTGCTGATAGCTTCCTTGGCCTTAGCCTGCTCGTCGAGCGACGGGAACGCGGCCGAGGCATAGGATTCCGCCGGCGGCAGCTTGGCCAGCACGTCCGCCGGGATCTTGCCGTTCTTGGCGAGATCGTTGAAGCGGATCGGGTGGCAATAGCCCTTCAGCCAGCCGATCTGGCCTTCGTCGGAGTAGAGGTATTCCATCCACAGCTTGGCTGCATTCGGATGCGGCGCGTAGGCGCTGATCGCCTGCACGTAGACGCCGGCGACGACGCCGGTCTTCGGCACGATGACGTCGACGGGCGGGTTGCCCTTCAGCGTGTCGCGGCCGGCGAGCGCGTTGTAGTCCCAGTTGATCAGGATCGGGGTCTGACCCTGGGCAAGCGTTGCCGGCTTGCCTACGACCGGAACGAAATTGCCGGCGGCGTTGAGCTTCTTGAAGAAGTCTAGGCCAGCAGTGCCGGCAGCTTCACCGGCTGCGGCGCCACCGGAAAGGCCGGCGGCGTAGACAGCCTGGATGGCCTGGTTTGAAACGCGCGGATCGCCGGCAAGAGCGACCGCGTTGGCGAATTCCGGCTTCAAGAGGTCGGCCCAGTCGGTGGGCGATTCCTTGATCAGGTCCTTGTTCACCATGAACGACAGAACGCCGTAATAGTCGCCGTACCAGAAGCCGTCGGCATCCTTGGCGCTGTCGGGGATCGAGTCCCAAGTCGACACCTTGTAAGGCTGGATCAGGCCATCGGCCTTGGCGGTCGGGCCGAAGGACAGGCCGACGTCGATGACGTCGGGCGCCTGCGGGCCCTTGTTGTCCTTGTTGGCCTTGATCGCCTCGACCTCGTCGCCGGAGCCGGCGTCGGGGTTGAGTTCGTTGACGGTGATTTCCGGATACTTCGCCTTGAAACCTGCGATGACATCGCCATAGCCGCACCAGTCATGCGGCAGCGCGATGGTGGTGAGCTGGCCTTCCGCCTTGGCAGCCTTGACGAGATCGTCCAGCGAATCCGCGGACGAAATCACCGTCGACGCGAAAAGCGCCGCGGCCGAAAGGGAAAGCACTTTCCCCGTGAACTTGAACATGTGTTCTCTCCGTTGAACTGACGCCGTTGGACGCCTGCGATGCGGTATCGTTTTCATGTGACAGCCAGATGAAAGCTTTGTGAAAGCGGCTGCTCGCAGTGCGAAAAAGTAAACTCTTTTTAACCTGATGTAGCAATCGCTCCGCGATTCTTTTTCCGGCTAACTAGTTTGTGCCTTGCCCGTCATCCTCCCCCTTGTTTTCATAGCCCCTTTTCAGATCACTTTGCGGCGCGGAAAACGCCTCAGACCGTGCCGGCAATGGCGTTTTCGAGCAAGGTCAGCGCCGCCTTCTTGGTCAGCTTGACCGGGTTACCGCCGGCGGTCGGATCGACCACCGCCATGTCGGCGATCAGCGCCTTGCGTTTCTTGTCCATGTCGAGCCCCTTGATAAGGCCCGGCAGCGCATGCGGCACCTTCAATTCCTTGCGCAGCTTGATAATCGCCTTGGCGAACCCGTCGAAGCCGCCCTTGATGCCGCAATAGGCGGCGAGCCGGCCGATACGCTCCTCGATGGAGTCACGGTTGAAGGCGAGCACATAGGGCATGAACACCGCATTGGTCATGCCGTGATGGGTGTCATAGAGCGCACCGACCGGATGCGACAGCGAATGGATGGCGCCGAGCCCCTTCTGGAAGGCAGTGGCGCCCATGGCGGCGGCGCTCATCATGTGGGCGCGCGCGACGAGATCCCTGCCGTTGGCATAGGCCTTCGGCAGGTTCTCGAAGACCAGCCTCACACCTTCGACGGCGATGCCGTCGGCCATCGGATGATAGCCCGGCGCGCAATAGGCCTCGAGACAGTGGGCGAGCGCATCCATGCCGGTGCCGGCGGTGATGAAGCCGGGCATGCCGACCGACAGCTCCGGGTCGGCAACAACGATTGCTGGCAAAAGTTTCGGATGGAAGATGACCTTCTTGGTGTGCGTCGCCTCATTGGTGATAACGCCGGCGCGGCCAACTTCCGATCCGGTCCCGGCGGTGGTGGGCACGGCGATGATCGGCGCGATGGCGTCCGAATTGGCGCGCGTCCACCAGTCGTCGACATCCTCGAAATCCCATACCGGCCTGACCTGCCCGGCCTGGAAGGCGATCAGCTTGCCGAGATCGAGCGCCGAACCGCCGCCGAAGGCGATGACGCCGTCATGCTTGCCCTTCTTGAACACGGCGATGCCGGCGGTCAGATTGGACTCGACCGGGTTAGGCCTGACCTCGGAGAAGACGCCGTAGGGAACCTTGGCGTCGTCGAGTATCTTCAGCGTCGAGGCAACGACCGGCAGTTTCGCCAGTCCAGGGTCGGTGACGAACAACGGCCGCTTGATGCCGGTGGCCGCCAGCACCTCAGGCAATTCCTTGATGCGGCCGGCGCCGAAGCGGACGGTGGTGGGGTAGTTCCATTTGGAGATCAGCTTGGACATTTTTGTCTTTCAATAAATCAGATGGCTTCGCGCAGATGGAATGATTTCGGCCGGGTCAGATTGTCGTAGCCGATGGCCGACAAGCCCGCACCCTTGCCGGTGTCCTTGACGCCGGTCCAGACCAAGGCGGGGTCGAGGTAGTCGCAGCGGTTCATGAACACCGTGCCGGTCTCGACGCGGTTGCCGATCGCCACGGCATGCTCGGTATCGCGCGTCCAGATCGAAGCGGTCAGCCCGTAGGGACTGTCGTTCATCAGCGCGATCGCCTCTTCGTCGTTGCGCACCTTCATGATGCCGACGATCGGGCCAAAGCTTTCCTCGCGCATGACGCTCATCTGATGATCGACTTCTGTCAGCACCTCAGGTGCCAGATAAGGCGAACCAGCCTTGTCGTTAGCCACCTTCATGTTGATGTGCGCCTTGGCACCCTTGCGCAGCGCTTCCGCCTTCTGTTCACGGATCAGGTCAGCAAAGCGCGCCTGCGCCATCGGTCCCATCGTCGTCGCCTGATCGAGCGGATTGCCGACGACATAGTTCTTTGTCTCGGCGATGAAGCCTTCGACGAATTCGTCATAGACCTTCTCGTGCACATAAACGCGTTCGATGCCGCAGCAGCACTGGCCGGAATTGTAGAAGGCGCCGTCGACCAGATTGGCGACCGCATGGTCCATCTTGGCATCGGGCAGCACATAGGCCGGATCCTTGCCGCCAAGCTCGAGGCCGAGCGTCATGAAGGTGCCCGCCGCCGCCTTTTCGATGGCGCGGCCGCCGCCGACCGAACCGGTGAAATTGACGTGGTCGATCTTGCCCGAGCCGAGCAGCCTTTCGGTCTGGGCGTGGTTCAGCACGACATTCTGGAACACGCCCTTGGGCAGGCCGATCTTGTCGAAAGCCTGTTGAAAGCGCTCGCCGACCAGCAGCGTCTGCGCCGCATGCTTCAGGATCACGGTGTTGCCGGCCATCAGCGCCGGCACGATGGTGTTGACGGCGGTCAGATAGGGATAATTCCACGGCGCGATCACCATCACGACGCCGAGCGGGTCTTTCTTCACATAGCGGCGGAAACCGTCCTTGGGGTTGGAGGCCGGCACCGACTTGAGCGCCTGCTCGGCGATCTCGACCATGTAGTTGGTGCGTTCCCTGACGCCGCCGAATTCGCCGCCATAGCGCACGGGCCGCCCCATCTGCCAGGCGATTTCCGGCACGATCTCGTCGGTCATCGCGACCAGCGCTTCCAGCATAGCCAACATGTACTTGCCGCGCTCGACGATAGGTGTCTCAGCCCACTTCTCTTGCGCCGCCTTGGCGCGTTCCACTGCGGCGTTGATCGCCTGGTCTGTAGCAATCGGCCGCTCGGAATAGATCGAGCCATCGACGGGGGTAATGAGTTTGACCGTCTCGGTCATTTTGTAAGTCCTCGTATTCTACAACAAAATCGTGTGGCCTGACGCTGCCCCTCATCTGCCTGCCGACAGCCTCTCCCCACGGGGAGAGGCTAAGAGTGAAGGGGGGGCGCCGACGAACCGTCGATACCTAATACCGCTCGAACCCTCTGTGCAGTTCCCAATCCGTAATCCGGCGGTCGTATTCGAACTGCTCCCACTTTGCGGTGTGGACATAGTGTTCGAGCACATCCTCGCCGAGCGCCTGCTTGAGCATCTTCGACTTCGCCAGCGTGTCGGTGGCATCGCGCAGCGTCTTCGGAATCTCCGGCAGGCGAGATGCCTGATAGGCATCGCCGACGAACGGCTTCTGCAATTCCAGCTTTTCGTCGATGCCGGCAAGGCCGGCGGCGATCAGGGCTGCGAAAGCAAGATACGGGTTGAGGTCGGCGCCACCGATGCGGCATTCCATGCGGATGCCCTTGGTGCCCTCGCCGCACAGGCGGAAGCCTGCGGTGCGGTTGTCCTCGCTCCACATGATCTTGGTCGGCGCGAAGGTGCCGGCCTGGAAGCGCTTGTAGGAGTTGATATAGGGCGCCAGGAACCAGGTGAATTCCTTGGCGTATTTGAGCTGGCCGGCGGCCCATTGCTGGCCGAGTGTCGACAGCGTCCAGTCGGCCTTTTTGTCGAAGAACAGCGGTGTCTTGCCGTCGGCGCTCCACAGCGAATTGTGGATGTGGCTGGAATTGCCGGCGAGCCCGTAATTATACTTGGACATGAACGAAATCGCCTTGCCCTCGGACTCGGCGATTTCCTTGGCGCCGTTCTTCAGGATGACGTGGCGGTCGGCCATGTCGAGCGCCTCGGCATAGCGCACATTGATCTCTTCCTGGCCAGGACCCCACTCGCCCTTGGAATTCTCGATCGGAATGCCGGCCGCTTCCATTTCGTTGCGAAGCCGGCGCATGACGCCTTCTTCCTTGGTGGTGATGCCGATCTGGTAGTCGCCGATATAGGGCGATGCGGTGTCGAGAACTTGCCAGTGCTTCTTGCGGGCCGAATCGTAGGTCTCGTTGAACAGATAGAATTCGAGCTCGGATGCGAAATAGCCGATATAGCCGCGCTCGCTCAGCCGCTTGACCTGCTTCTTCAAGATGGCGCGCGGCGAATGCGGCAGGTCGTCATGCGTGTGGTGGTCGAGCACGTCGCAGATCACGAGCGCGGTCTTTTCCAGCCAGGGAATGCGCCGCAGCGTGGCGAGATCCGGCTTCATGACGAAATCGCCATAGCCCTTCGACCAACTCGCCGCCTTGTAGCCCGGCACCGGCTCCATATCGATGTCGGCGGCCAGCAGATAATTGCATCCATGCGTTTCGTCATGCGCGGAATCGACGAAGTACTGCGCCAGGAAGCGTTTTCCCGCCAGCCGTCCCTGCATGTCGACGATGCAGGCCAGCACGGTGTCGATCTCACCGCTGGAGACCGCTTTCTTCAACTGATCGAACGAGAAATTTCCGGCCATTCCTTTGGCACTCCAGCGCTTGGGCTTTGAATGAGTTGAACGAAACCATGGCCGGCACGATGCCGGCCATGGCCATGATGGTCGAGGTCAGTGGCCGGTTTCGCCGACTGCCTGTTCGGCCGCCTTGATGGCCGCCTGACGCGCCGCAATGATGTCGCCGAGCGGCGGCCCCTGGAAGCGGCGCTTCTCGAAGCCGAACCAGACGACTGCCGTCAGGATGAAGAAGCCGACGGTGATGTAGAGCGCCCAATCGTTCGGCGGCTGGATGCCGATGATGAAGATCAGGATCATTGAGACGATCGACAGGAAGGCGAACAGCATGAACACGCCGCGCCCCATGTTCCAGGGACCCATCTTGTCCCACTTCGGCGTGCCCCAGGCGAGCATGCCGAGCACGATCGGCACGGTGAAGGAGAGGAACAGGAAGATGACGGTGCAGGAAACCACGATGGTATAGGCCGAAGTGCCTGCGACCGAAACCAGCGTCGAACCCCAGACGAACAGCACCGACAGGATCGAAGCCGTCCAGATCGCCGCCACCGGCGTGCGGTAGGTCGGGCTGACCTTGGCGAGTGCCGCCGAACCCGGCAGGCCGCCGTCACGCGAGAAGGCGAAGATCATGCGCGAGGCAGACGTCACCGTGGCAAGGCCGCACAGCAGCTGTGCGACGAACACGACGAGGTAGACGAACTCCTTGATGCCGGGGCTTACGCGCTGGTCGAAGGCCCAGAAGAACACGTTCCAGCCCTGCTTGGCGGCATCGTCCATGTTCGGGATCATCAGCACGAAGGCGGCCAGGAACAGATAGCCGAAAACGGCCGACCAGATCACCGACATGACCATGGCGCGCGGCACGGAAGAAGCCGCCTTGATGGTTTCCTCCGAGGTGTGCGCGGAAGCGTCATAACCGGTGATCGTGTAGATCGGCAGCAACAGGCCGAGCGCGAACACCCAGGCATTCGAGACGGATGGCCACACGCCGGCGCCTGCGTCCCCGGAATAGTTCTTGAAGGTGAAGAGACGGCTGAAATCCCAGGTCTCAGCGGAAGCCAGGCAGACGATGGCGATCAGGATCGAGCCGAAGAAGATGAGATAGCCCGAGAAATCGGTCAGCTTCGCCGTCAGCTTGATGCCGAGATGGTTGATCAGCGCCTGCGCGCCGGTGATGATGATCAGAAAGATCATCTGGTTTGTCAGCGTGCCTTCGATTCCGAGCGTCGGCCCGAAAGCGCCGATGAAAAACGTCCAGGTGCCGACATTGATGGCGCCGAGCACGGTGATCAGGCCGAGCAGATTGAGCCATGCGGTGACCCAGCCGGTGCCGCGGTTGCCGAGGATCGAACCCCAGTGATAGAGGCCGCCGGCCGTCGGATAGGCCGAGCTGATC
Source organism: Mesorhizobium sp. BR1-1-3 (assembly GCF_020165455.1). Classification (NCBI taxonomy): domain Bacteria; kingdom Pseudomonadati; phylum Pseudomonadota; class Alphaproteobacteria; order Hyphomicrobiales; family Phyllobacteriaceae; genus Mesorhizobium; species Mesorhizobium sp. BR1-1-3. Next base: position 157,400 of record NZ_JAIUIC010000013.1, on the reverse strand, counting down.
TGCGACATGGCGACCGCGAAGGTCAGCGAAACGAAGCAGCCGACCAGCCAGCCGATGCCGATGCCGATGCCGCCGGCGCCGGAGGTGGCCTGGGCCAGCGAATTGATGCCGCCCGACAGGATGCAGATGATGGAGAAGGAAACGGCGAAGTTCGAAAAGCGACTGAGGCGCCGCTCCAATTCCTGGGCATAGCCCATGCTGTGGAGGTGCTTTACGTCCTCCGCCTTGTCAACTTCAGTATAACCCGGTGCTGCCATTTTAGTGTCCCCTGTTGGTTTTCGGGTCGGGATGAGATCCCGCCCTAGCTAGCCGATTGAACTGACTTTCCGACTGAATGCGATCTGGTGTGTCCGGCCTCCTCTGGCTCCAGATCCGAAAAAATGCCCGTGAGCAGATCCGCCCATTTCCGCTGCCCGGTCTCGCCGGCGATTTCGTCATTGCGGATTTCGATCATCGCGCAGGGCAGTCCGCGCGAGCGCGCATGCCGTTCCAGCGTGAAATAGACTCGGTCATCAGGTGAATACGGCTCGTTGACCCCGACGGTGACACCGGAAAGCCGCTTCAGCGCCGATATCAGCGGCGCCGCCAGCCGGCGATCCTCGTCATGGATGATGCCGATATGCCAGGGCCGGTTGCGGCCCTTGTATACCGGCGTGAAGGAATGGACCGAAACCAGCCGCGTTTCCTGACCGTGTGACAGCCTGTGGCTGATGATATCCGCAATCGTATCGTGGAAAGGGCGCCACGAAAGCGCGACACGCGCGGCACGCTCACTTTCCGACAGGCCGGCATTGCCCGGTATGGCCGTTGTCTCACTGACCGGCGGCACCAGGTCGGGCGCGTCAAGCGGCCGGTTGCAGTCGATGACAAGGCGCGAAATGCGGGTTTCGACCAGCGTCGCGTCGAGCGCCTGCGCCATGCGGCGGGCAACCGGCAGCGCGCCGGGATCCCAGGCGATGTGGCGCGACAGGTCCTCGACAGCAAGGCCGAGCGTGCCGAATTCGGCGGGCAGGAAGTTCGAGGCGTGATCGCAGGTCAGCACGAAAGGGCTTGATCCGCCGGGGTTCGTCACCCTTACGGTATCAGACGATGCAAGGCTGGCGAGCCGTGCTTTCTCCATACTCTGCCGTCCCCGGGGAGCGCTGTATCGTATGTTACGTATTTTGCCTCATTGCGTCCCTGTGGATGATTTCATACAGTTTGTCCGGCTTTGTCAAATGCGATTTCGGAAAAGACCATCGACCGAGCCAGGGGTGGGGAAAAGATGATTTCCAACATTGCCGAACTGATCGCCGACCGCATCGGCACGATGCCGGCCAGCGAACGGCGCGCGGCCCAGACACTGATTGCCTTCTACCCGATGATCGGCTTGAAAACGGTCGCTGAATTCTCGGCCGCAGCCGGCGTTTCCTCGCCGACGATCCTGCGTTTCGTCGCCCGGTTGGGCTTTCAGAACTATCCGGAGTTCCAGTCGAGCCTGCAGGACGAACTGGCGGCGCAACTGCAATCGCCGGCGACAAGGACGCTCAATCCGCCCTCGCCCGGCGGCGGGACCGTGTCGCCGATGCTGGAAGCGACGCTCGACAATATGCGCGAGACATTCAGGCACCTGTCCGACAAGCAGCTTGCCGACATCGCCGCCCGGTTGGCGGACCGGCGCGGCAAGACCTTCCTGATCGGCGGCCGCTTCACCGATCCGCTGGCGCGCTACATGGCCGCCCACCTCGCCATCATCCAGCCGGATGTCTTTCACCTCGCCGGGCAGGAAAGCATGTGGCGTGACCGGCTGATCGACATGGGCAAGCGCGACGTGCTGGTCATCTTCGACATCAGGCGCTACCAGGACAGCCTCCTCCGCTTCGCCGAGAAGGCGCATCAGCGTGGCGTGCAGATCGTGCTGTTCACCGACCAGTGGCTGTCGCCGATCGCCCGCCTTGCTCGCCATGTCATCGCCGGACGAACCGCGGTGCCGTCGGCATGGGATTCATCGGCGGCCCTTTTCGTCGTCGCCGAAACGCTGATCGGCGCCGTCACCAGGCAACTGGAAGCAGAAGGCGCCAAACGCATTCGCGAGATGGAAAGTCTGCGTTAGTGCATATGCGATGATCCGAAGCGTTACGCATATTTTCTCAAACGTTACATATATTTAATGTGCGCAGCCCCCGGAGAATTGTCATAAAGACGCGATATCGAGACGGCTTCTTTGCCTTACAATAGCCTCGCTGCGTCTGCTTCATTTCGGGAAACCGGTAGACGGAAGGATTGTTTTACCAACCGGAGTGCTGATGGCCGCCTGGAAACAGATACTTTTTGCACTCATGGTGCTGGTGGTGGCGGCAGCCGCCTGGCTGCGCTTTTATCCCGGCGCACCGGACGTGCTGGCACGTTGGGGCATCGACTGGGCTTACGCGGCAACGCCCCCGGCTGAAACCGGTGCCGCCAACGCGAGGCAGGCAAACGGCCGCAACGGCAATCAGCGGGTGAACGTGGTCGCCTTGGCGGCCACTTCGGCTGTTATCAACGACCGCCTGCAGGCGATCGGCACCGGCCGTGCCAACGCCTCGGTGACCGTCAATCCTTACAGCTCCGGCCGCCTCGCCGAACTGCTGGTCGAGTCCGGCAGCCATGTCGAAAAGGGACAGATCCTCGCCACCCTCGATTCCGAGACCGAAGTGATCTCTCAGGACCGTGCCAAGCTCGCCTTGCAGGACGCTCAGTCCAAGCTCGACCGCGTCAAGTCGCTGCGTGCCTCCAATGCCGCGACCCCGGTAGCCGTGGCTGACGCCGAGGTGGTGCTGGCGGGCGCCAAGCTGGCGCTTCAGGACGCGGAACTTGCACTGCAGCGCCGGTCGATCCTGGCGCCGATCGCCGGCACCGTCGGCATCCTGCCGATCTCGGCCGGCAATTACGTCACCAACCAGTCGGCCATCGCCACGCTCGACGACCGGTCCTCGATCCTGGTCGATTTCCTGGTGCCCGAGCGCTTCGCCGCCGCCGTCAAGGTCGGTGCGCAATTGACGGCGACGCCGATCGCCAATCCCAGCAACGCCTATAGCGGCACCGTTTCGGCCATCGACAACCACATCGATGAAAAGAGTCGCACCCTGCTGGTCAAGGCCAAGATCGCCAACCCGGCCGATTCGCTGCGCGCCGGCATGTCGTTCGGCATCACCATGAAATTTCCGGGGCAAACCTATCCGGCTGTCAGCCCGCTGGCGATCCTGTGGGGGTCGGACGGCGCCTATGTCTGGCAGATCGAGGATGGCAAGGCCAGGCGGGTCCCGGTGCGCATCATCCAGCGCAACACCGAGACCGTGCTGATCGACGCCGAGATCGACAATGGCGACATGGTGGTCACAGAAGGCACCCAGAGCGTCAGCGAGGGCGGCGCGGTTCGCCTTGCCGGCGAAGAGCAGCGCGCCGCGGACGCCGCCGCAGGCTCATGACCGGAACCATCAACACCGCCAGCGAGACCGGCTTCACCGCCCTGTTCATCCGCAGGCCGGTCATGGCCTTCGTGCTCAACACACTGATTGCGGTCGCCGGCCTGGCCGCTTTCTACGGCGTCGAGATCCGCGAACTGCCTGATGTCGACCGCGCGGTCGTCACTGTTTCCACCACCTTCGAGGGCGCGGCGGCCGAGACCGTCGACCGCGAACTGACCGACACGATCGAGGGCGCCGTCGCCCGCGTCTCAGGCGTCAAGTCGATCTCGTCGTCTTCCTCGTTCGGCTCGAGCCGCGTCACCATCGAGTTCAACGACGGCGTCGATCTGAATGTCGCCGCCTCGGACGTGCGTGATGCTGTCGGCCGCGTCGCCAATCAGATGCCCGACACCGCCGATCCGCCGCGCATCGTCAAGGCCGACGCCAATTCCGACGCGGTGATGCGACTGGCGGTGACCTCGGACAACATGTCGATCCAGGACATGACCGTGGTGGTCCAGGACCAGATCGAGGACGAGCTTGCCGCCGTGCCCGGCGTTGCCGACGTCCAGGTCTATGGCGACCGCGACAAGATCTTTCGCATCGATGTCGACCAGAACAAGCTGGCCAGCCTCGGCTTCACGGTTGCCGATCTCAGGGCCGCCCTTGCCTCGGTCGCTTTCGATTCCCCTGCCGGTTCGATCACCACGACCAACCAGGACCTGATCGTCCGCACGACTGCCGACGTGACCACGCCGGAAGAGTTCGAAAACATCATTGTCGGCGGCACGACGCGCATCCGCGACGTCGCCACCGTCACGCTCGGTCCCGACGTCGGCCAGACCACGCTGCGCTCGGACGGCAAGACCGGCATCGGCATCGGCATCATCCGCCAGGCGGAATCGAACACGCTGGACATCTCGACCGGTGTCCAGGCCGCCGTCGCCAAGCTGCAGGAAAACCTGCCCAAGGGCATGTCGATCAAGATCACCAGCGACGACGCCGTCTTCGTCAAGGGCGCGGTGCACGAGGTCGAGATCGCACTCGGCCTGTCCGTGACTATGGTGCTGATCGTCATCTATGTGTTTCTCCTCGACTGGCGCGCGACGCTGATCCCCGGCCTGTCGATGCCGGTCGCCATGATCGGCACCATCGCTGCCATCTATCTGGCCGGCTTCTCGGTCAACATCCTGACCCTGCTCGCTCTGGTGCTGGCGACGGGACTGGTCGTCGACGACGCCATCGTCGTGCTCGAAAACATCGTGCGACGACGCAATGAAGGCATGGGGCCCCGCGCCGCCGCCGTGCTTGGCGCGCAGGAAGTGTTTTTCGCCGTCATTGCCACCACCTTGACGCTGGTCGCCGTCTTCGTGCCGATTTCGTTCCTGCCCGGCCAGACCGGCGGCCTGTTCCGCGAATTCGGCTTCGTGCTTGCCATGTCGGTGCTATTGTCCTGCGTTGTGGCGCTGACGCTGTGCCCGATGCTCGCCTCGCGCATGCTGACCAGCGCATCGCTCCACCACGAAGGGGGCCATGGCATCGGCGCCCGCATCGGCGGCGCGCTCAGTACGGCCTACAAGCGCGGCCTACACGCCTGCCTCGACGCGCCATGGATCGTGCTTCTGGTCGCGGTGCTGTTTGCCGGCACCGCCTTCACGCTGTTCGGCACCATCCGCCAGGAGCTGACGCCGACCGAGGACCGCGCCGCCGTGCTTCTGCGCATCAGCGCCCCGCAAGGCGTCAGCCTCGACTATACGACGCAGCAGATGCAGAAGATCGAGAGACTGATCCAGCCGATGCGCGATTCCGGCGAGATCCGCTCGACCTTCGAGAATGCCGGCCAGAACGGCTCCTACAATTCCGGCTTCATGGTGATGACGTTGGCGCCGTGGAACGAGCGCAGCCGCAGCCAGCAGGAGATCATGGCCGAGATCAGACAGTTGACCAGGCAGGTGCCGAGCGTGCGCATCTTCCCGGTACAGCCCAACAGCCTCGGCATCCGTGGCGCCGGCAACGGCCTGCAGTTCGCGCTGGTCGGCAACGACCGCAAGGCGCTCGGCGACGCAGCCGTGAAGATCATCGCCGAGATGCAGAAGGACGCGCGCTTCCAGACACCGCGCCTGTCCATCGACCCGACGCAACCGCAGCTCGCCGTGGCCATCGACCGCGAGCGCGCCTCCGACCTCGGCATCGACATATCAGGACTGGCCAACACCTTGCAGGCCATGCTCGACGGCAACGATGTCGTCGACGTCTACATCGCCGACCGCAGCTACGGCGTGAAGCTGGTCTCGACCACCAATCCGATCAACGATCCGACGGATCTGGAAAACATCTTCCTGAAAACATCAGACGGACGTTTCGTGCCGATGTCGACCATCGCCACCCTGACCGAACGTGCCGTACCGCCATCACTGTCGCGCGAACAGCAGCAGCCCTCGGTGGCCATCACCTCCAACCTCAGTGGCGACTTCGCACTTGGCGACGCGCTCACCCGCGCCGAGGAGATCGCCACGCCGCTGCTGCCTGCGGGCAGCCGCATCCTGCCTCTGGCCGAGGCGGCGACGCTGGGCGAAACCAACAGCGCCATGATCACCATTTTCGGCTTCGCGCTGGTCATCATCCTTTTGGTGCTGGCCGCCCAGTTCGAAAGTTTCGTCAGTGCCGTCATCATCATGGCGACGGTGCCGCTCGGACTGGCCTGCGCGATTTTCGCGCTGCTGCTCTCGGGCACCAGTCTCAACGCCTACAGCCAGATCGGCCTGGTGCTTTTGGTTGGCGTCATGGCCAAGAACGGCATCCTGATCGTCGAATTCGCCAACCAGCTGCGCGATCGCGGGCTTGGCGTGCGCGAAGCGATCGAGCAGGCCTCGATCATCCGCGTGCGGCCGGTGATGATGACGATGATCTGCACCGTGCTCGGCGGCTTGCCGCTGGTGCTGGCGAGCGGCGCCGGGGCCGAGGCGCGCGTCGCGCTCGGCTGGGTCATCGTCGGCGGCCTGGGGCTGGCCACCGTCTCGACGCTGTTCCTGACGCCGGTCGCCTATCTCTTGCTTGGCCGCTTCGTCACGCCGAAGACCCATGAGGAAGCGCGACTGAAGCGCGAGTTGGAGGAAGCCGCCTACACCAATGTGGAACCGGCGGAGTAAAGAAATCCAGGGAAAAGTGTGTAGCGGTTTTCCGTCCGGAATTTCGTAAGAAAAATAGTTCCGCCTATCTCAAGAATCGGCCTTCGATCGACCAGCGCGCGGCGAGGAAATTCAGCACCGCCGCCACCACGACACCGGCGATCTTTGCCGGCCACACTCCGGCGATGCCGGCAAACAGCGCGATGGAGAGGCTGGAGACGCCGAGCGAAATCAGCCCTCCAAGCGAGGCGAAGCGAAGGAATGCGTCACGCAGCCGGATGGCTCGATTGCGCTCGAACGACCAGAAGCCGTTCGCCGCGAAGGAAAAGGTGACGGCGATGAACCAGGCAGCAACGTTGGCCGGCAGCGGCGAAGCACCGAGCTTGAGCAGCAGGAAGAAGCTGGCAAGGTCGATGGCTGTGTTGGCCAGTCCGACAATGGCAAAGCGGACGATCTTGTTGCCGGTCGAACGCGGGGCCCGCTCGGCGTCGTTCATCCCCTGCCATCCATGATTGCGACATTGGCGCGGGCCAGGCTGGCTCCGAACGCGTCCGATGCCAGGGCCGCGAATTCGACCTCGCGCACACCTTGCATCGTGTCGCGCGCGCGCAGCGTCTCGTCGACATGGCCGGGATGGCACATGAACAGCCCTTGTTCCGGCAACCCTTCGACGGCGGCCTGCAGAACCGCAGTGAATTTTTCGGGCTGCCGCCAGTCATAGATGCCGGCGAGCGGCTGGAAAACGATGAAGCCGGCGCGCTGCATCGAACGGTTGAACCCGGCAGCGAGCGCGGCAATCGCGGCGACCTTCGACCCTGCGGCCAGCGCCGGGCCGCCGCGTAGGGCCGGCCTGTCGGCGCCTTCTGGAAACCGCGCGCGCAGCCATGTGCGCACGACGGGAAGGAAATGCACATGCTGATGCCCGTCGACGAAATCGGGGCGGCGGCCAAGCGCCTCGACGAAGCGGCTGTACTGGGCGTCAAGCTCGGCATGAACATGGCGCTCGTCGATGCGGCCGCGCAGAACAGGCAAGGCCAGTGCGCGGAGCGGTGGCAGCCGGCCTTCCGGCGCCAGGCTCGACCGGCCGGTGACCGCCGGCTGGTCGGTCAAGGTGAGATGCAGCCCGACCGCGGCCCGGCCGCACAGCGGTTTTATGCGCTCTGCCTCCGCTTCCCATTCCGGAAAGCCGGTCATGCAGCTGGTGCCGGTCAGGCGGCCGCGATCGAGCAGGTCGAGAATCGCGGCGGAAACGCCGGGCGCCAGGCCGTAATCGTCGGCGATCAGGCGGATGCGCCGCGTCATCTGTTCGAAGTGCCCGGCTCCGGCCGATCGGCGGGGGCCACGCTGCGCACGACGTCGCGCACGAGATAGACCGGGCGATCCTTGCTCTCGCTGAGCGTGACCCAGACGTATTCGCCGATCAGGCCAAGCAAGGTCAGGTTGAGGCCGCCGAGCAGGACGACGGCAACCAGCAGGCTGGGGTAGCCCGGGACGGCAATGCCGTAGAAGATCACCTCGAAGAGCACCTTGGCGCCATAGAGCGCACCGGCCAACGCCGCGAGCAGCCCGCTGAGGCTGATGAGACGCAAGGGAATGACGGAAAAGGAAGTAAAACCTTCGAGCGAGAAGGCGATCAGGTTGAGCCGGCTCCATTTCGACGTGCCGCTGGCGCGGCCTTCCGGCGAATAGGGCAACGCCTTCTGGCGAAAGCCGGCCCAGGCAAACAGGCCCTTGTTGAAGCGCCGCTTGTCGCGCAGGCTGGTCAGCGCGCGCGCCACGGCGCCGCGCATGACGCGAAAGTCGCCGGCATTTTCGGGAATGTCGAAACGCTGGCTCGAGTTGATCAGGCTGTAGAAAAGCCGTGCAAGCTGGCTGCGCCGCCAGCTCGCCTCGCGGCGGTCGTTCTGCGCATAGACGACGTCGATGTCCGGATGGTCCACCAGCTCGGCGATCAGCTTCAGGCTGATGTCCAGGGAATGCTGGAGGTCGGCGTCCATGATCAGCACCATGTCGCCGCGCGACTGGTCGAGGCCGGCGAGCACCGCGACTTCCTTGCCGAAATTGCGGCTGAGGCGCACGATCTCCCACGACCCCGTCAGCGCTTGCGAAAACCGCACGGCGCCATCGTCACGACTGCCGTCATCGACGAGGATCTTGTGTACGGTCATGCCGAAGCGTTGTGCCACGGCCACTTCGAGCTCGCCCAGCAGGCACGCGAAGGCCGATGCCGATGCCGCCTCGTTGAAGAACGGTGCGACAATATCGAGGCTCGGCCGCAACTCAACCATTCGCGACTCCCGCATTCACCACCTTTTCCCGTGCCTTGGCCCAGAACCACCAGATCAGCGAACCGGCGATAAAAGTGACGGCGACCGGCCGGAACCAGGGGAAGAGGAAATCGTGCACATGGCGCTCGACGCCGCTCAACCCGGTCACGAACAGCGTCGTCGACAGCACCGAGGCAAGGACGCCGCCCCGTTCTTCGCGCCACAACAGGGCGATGGCAAGACCGGCTGGTACCGCGATCATGGCAAAGGTGTTTGGCTCGACGCGCGGGTTGAAGACGCACATGTAGAAAGTGGCTGTCAGGAAGATCGCCAGCGCCGCCTTTCCCTGTTCGAGCCTGCGGTCGAACCAGATGACGGCAGAAAGCGTAAACAGGGCCATGACCATGCGCACGATCGTTGCGCCGATTTCCGGTATCGGCAGTCCTATCGTGGTGAACGGTGCCGTGAAATCGGTGGGCACGAAATGGCTGGTGTTGTCGACGGCCATGGAGGTCAGCATCTGGATGAAGACACGATACTGATCGTTGAGATAGCCGGCGGGAGCAAAAGCGTAAGGCAGTGCCAGCACGAACAGCAGCGCCAGCACCAGCACCGGTATCAACCGGAGCCGAAGGGCTCCTACCAACAACAGCATTATGATCGCGGTCGGCTTGGCGATGATGGCAAGCGAAGCCCAGAAGAACGTCTCCGCCCGCCGCCCTTCCAGCGCCGACAGGGTGAGAAGCCAGCAAGCGCCGGTCAAAAGGATCGTCGCCTGGCCGTTGCGGATCGCCCCCACCGCCATCGGCAAAGCGAGGAAAAGACCGAAAGAAAGCAGCCATGCCAGTTCGCCGCCGCCGAGCTTGCGCACCTGCCGCATCGCGGCGTAGGTCAGCACCGCAAAGCCAATGGAATGCCAAACCAAGCCGCCCAGATGCGGACCGAGCTTGACTATTGGAGTGTAGAGCGCGGCAAAGGCCGGCGCGTAGAGATACCCCATCTCGGACTGGGTGTCGTAGAGCGGCAGACCGGCCTGAAGCGCCTCGCTGCCGTCGATATAGGCCTGCCATACCGTCCGCGTGTGCGGCGACCACAGGACCAGGGCAAGAACGACCAGGAACGCTCCGATCCACAGGCCAAACCCCAAACGGTCGAAAACCGGCTTGGAAATCGTCATCAAGGCGCTCCACACAATCCCGGAACTGGATCAGTCCAGCCTGTCCCGGCATTCGATGGCGGCGGCATATCACGGACGAAGCGGCGTGGCATAGGGGGCTGACGAACGTCAGGGCCGCACCTCCTTCGCCTCGAATATGCGTTCCCACCTTCATGGCTGCCGTCCGAGGCTGGCGACCTGACTAATCGCCAGTGAATTCGGGCAAACGAAAATAGGGGTTGCGCGGATCAAAGGGATATTTCGGCTCGCCCTTACCAGCAAGAACAGCCCCCGGAATCAGCACGCCTTTCGGCCCGAACTGATAGTCGATGCCGGCACAGAGGTGAGCGAGATCCTGGTAGTTGAAACTGCGCAACGCACTGCCACCTTCAAATGCAGCTGTTTTGAGTTGCTCAGGCGTGAGCGGCCCGATCATCCTGTCGCGATAGGCTTTGATCTTGGCCTTGTTGAGTCTGGAGGCCTGACATTCGGCGCCGACGACCCGCGCCAGCATGATATTCCTGACCGCGGTCCCGGCAGGATCATCCAGCGGGGCCGAATATTTCTTGAGAAAGTAATTCGTACTGGGATCGTTCGTCATCGCCTTGCGCCAAAACGGCGGGAACTTTTCGGCAGCCTGTGCACCAATGGTACTGGCCATCGACATGAGGACAATCGGGACAAACCACCATTTTCTCACAAGCAGCCCCTTTTTTGCAGTAACTGGACTTCGCTCGCCAGCCATTTTCGTTCAAGGCTTGATGAACACCTTGCCGTTGGGCTTGGCCAGTTCGGCTGGCAGCCGCGCCATTGCTTCGGCAAGCGGCACCACCGCCGTCACGTCGGTCGACCAGCGCCCATCGGAAAAACGCTTCTGCGCTTCCAGGATCGCCGGGCCGCGACGGTCGCGGAACTGGCGCATCCACTCACTCAGCCAAAACCCTTCGATATGCTTGTGCTGGAAGATCAGTTGGCCGGGCTCGCGGATAACGGTGGCTTCGGGATCGAGCCGCCCATAGATGATCCAGCGCGACCGCTTCGGCATGACGTCGAAGATGGCGGAGGCAAGCGGCCCGGTTACCGCGTCAAGGAAGATGCGCGGCTGTTCGGCCTTCATCACCTCGCGCAGCGCCGCCTTGAAATCCGGCGCCCTTTCATTGAGCACGTGCGCCGCGCCAAGCGCATTCAGAGCCGCGATCTGGTCGTCGCGGCGCACGGTGACGATCGGCCGGAAACCCTCTTCGCTGGCCAGGCCGATGATCAGCTTGCAGAGCTGGCTGGCGCCGGCGGTCATGACGAAGGCCTTCTCGCCTTCCTCCTTGACGATGTCGAACATGGCGAGCGCCGTGAGCGGGTTGACGATCATCGCCGCACCGTCCTCGTCGCGAACGGTGTCGAGCAGCGGGATGCAGGCAGCCGCCTCGGCGACGGCATAGTCGGCCCACGAGCCCCAGTTGGTGACGCCGGTGGCAAAGGCCACGCGCTTGCCGATCAGGCTTTTGGGATAGGGCTCGTCCCCGCTGGCGACGACAATGCCGACACCCTCGAAACCGGCCGGCTGGCCCTTGGCGCGCGGCTGGCCGTACTGGCCCTTGACGAAGGCGACATCGGACGGATTGATCGAGGCGAGGCTGACCTTGATCAGCACCTGGCTGGGGCCCGGTGTCGGCACCGCGATGCTGCCCGGCTCGAGATAGGGCTCCATCGCCTCCAGCACACTGCCGCTCCGCGTCCTGGTGTAGCCATCGCCGACAAGCAGCAGCGCCTTCATTTCGGATGGGACGGTCATCGGAACACTCCTCGCTCGAGCCTCGGGTCGCGCCCGCATGACGATGCCGGCGCTCAGACCTTCTCCTGCGTGTATTTCCTCAACTCCGTCCGCGCCACCTGACGGCGATGCACGGCGTCCGGCCCGTCGGCAAGGCGCAAGGTCCGCAGATGCGTCCACGACCGCGCCAGCGGTGTGTCCTGGCTGATGCCTTGCGCGCCGAACATCTGCACCGCCTCGTCGGTTACCTTGAGCGCGACGCGCGGTGCGATCACCTTGATCTGGCTGATCCAGGGAGCAGCAGCCCGCGCATCGCCCTGGTCGATCATCCACGCCGCCTTGAGGCAGAGCAGCCGCGCCATCTCGATCTCCATGCGGCATTCGGCGATGATGTCGAAATTGGCGCCGAGCTTTGCCAGCTTCTGGCCGAAGGCCTCGCGGCGCACGGAACGCTGGCACAGCATCTCGAGCGCCATCTCGGCCTGTCCGATGGCGCGCATGCAGTGGTGGATGCGGCCGGGACCGAGCCGCCCTTGCGCGATCTCGAACCCCCTGCCCTCGCCGAGGATCAGGTTCGACGCCGGTACGCGCACATTGTCGAAGCGAAGATGCATGTGGCCATGCGGCGCGTCGTCATCGCCATAGACCTGCATGGCCCGCACCTTGGTCACGCCTTTGGTGTCTGATGGCACCAGGATCATCGAATGGCGGCGGTGCTGCGGCTCGTCATCGCCCCCGGTCCTGACCATGACGATGTAGATGGCGCAGCGCGGATCGCCGGCGCCCGAAGCCCACCATTTCTCGCCATTGAGCACATAGTCGCCGCCGTGGCGTTCACAGCGCATGGCAATGTTGGTGGCATCGGATGAAGCGACATCCGGCTCGGTCATCAGATAGGCCGAGCGGATATTGCCGTCGAGCAGCGGTTCCAGCCATGCTTTCTTGTGGTCGGTCGAGCCGTGTCGCTCCAGCACCTCCATGTTGCCGGTGTCGGGCGCCGAGCAGTTGAAGGTCTCGGCGCCGAGATGCGCCTTGCCCATCTCTTCGGCCAGATAGGCGTATTCGACGGTGGAAAGGCCATAGCCGCGTTCCGAGCCGGTCAGCCAGAAATTCCACAGGCCGCGCTCTCTTGCGGTCTTCTTCAGCCCTTCGAGGATCTCGCTCTGACGCGCACTGTAGACCCAGCGGTTGCCTGCCTTGCCCACTTCGCTGAGGAATTCATGGTCGAGCGGCATGATCTCGTCGCGCACCATGGCCGCGACGCGCGCGTGGATTGGCTTCAGCCGCTCGGTCATGCCGAGATTCATCTCCGTCATCGGTCGCTAACCCTTCATACACGCCAGGCATTTTGTCAGTGGCAAGGATGACCGTACTTCGGATAGCCTTGTCAACGAACTGTTTGCCCGCATGCCGAGCGCGGAGGATTGTGATGAGCTATCTAAACGAACTGTTTTCGGTGGCCGGCAAGACCGCACTGGTGACGGGTGCGGCGACCGGCATCGGCCGCATGGCGGCGACCGCGCTGGTCAAGGCCGGCGCCAGCGTGATGATCGCGTCGCGCAAGGGCGAGGATTGTATCAAGGTCGCCGAAGAGTTGAACCAGCTTGGTGCACCGGGCCGGGCCGACGGCTTCGTCGGCGACGTTTCCAGCGAAGCCGGCATCGCCGCACTCGTGGCCGAGGTCAAATCGCGCATCGAACGGCTGAACATTCTGGTCAACAACGCCGGCGTCTCCTGGGGCGCGCCGCTGGAAAGCTTCCCCTATTCGGCATGGGCCAAGGTGTTTGGCGTCAACGTCACCGCGGTCTTCCACCTGACGCGCGAATTGCTGCCGCTGCTCGATGCCGCCGCCAGCGACGCCGATCCGGCCAGGGTGATCAACCTCGGTTCGGTAATGGGCACGCAGCCGCTGGCCGACGACGCCTATTCCTACACCGCCTCGAAGGCTGCGGTTCATCATCTGACGCGCACACTGGCGCTCGAGTTCGCCGCCCGCCGCATCACCGTCAACGCCTTTGCCCCCGGCCCCTTCCAGAGCCGGATGACGGCATTTGCCACCGCCACAGAGGAACAGGCCAGGCACGTCGGCAGCCATGTTCCGATCGGCCGTATCGGCGCACCGGATGACATTGCCGGCGCAACGCTCTATTTGTGCAGCCGTGCAGGCAGCTATGTCACTGGCGCCATCCTGCCGATCGACGGCGGACAGTCGGTGCAGCATGGGCTGACCTTGTTCAAGGAATGACATTTTCCGGCCACAGAAGCCGGGGGTGAACTGGAGGACATGAGCGTGGAACCGATCAGTCTCGATGTGCTTCTGGCCAGTGTCGGCAAGGAGGTCGGCGTGTCGCCGTGGCGGGTGGTCACGCAACGCATGATCGATCAGTTCGCCGACGCCACGGACGACCATCAGTTCATCCACTGCGATCCGGAGCGGGCGATGCGTGAAACGCCGTTCGGCGGCACCATCGCGCACGGCTTCCTGTCGCTGTCGCTGTTGTCGGCGATGACCTTCGAGACCATGCCGCCGCTGGAAAACGGCAAGATGGGCGTCAACCACGGCTTCGATTCGCTGCGCTTCCTGGCGCCGGTGAAAACCGGCGCGCGCATCCGCACCCGTTTCGTGCTGGCCGACGTCAAGGTCAGGCCGTCGGGCTGGGTGCAGACCGCGCACGACGTGACGATCGAGATCGAGGGTTCGAAGAAGCCGGCACTGACCGCGCGCTGGCTGACGCTGACCTTGATCGAACGCCAGCCCGAGACGGCATGAGTGATCCCGTTCTCGACCAGGCAGTGCTTGCGCCTTACCTCGAGGCGAACATACCGGGCTTTTCCGGGCTTGCTGCAGTCGAGAAGTTCAAATCCGGCCAATCGAACCCGACCTACCTTTTGACGGCGGCAAGCGGCCGTTACGTGCTGCGCGCCAAGCCGCCGGGGCAATTGCTGAAATCGGCGCACCAGGTCGACCGCGAATTCAGGGTGATGAGCGCGCTTGCCGGCACCGCCGTGCCTGTGCCTGCCATGCTGCACCTGTCGGCGGAAGGCTCGCCCATCGGCCGCATGTTCTACGTGATGGATTTCCTCGACGGCCGCATTTTCTGGGATCCGGCCCTGCCGGAGGCTGGCGACAATGATGAACGCGCCGCCATCTACGATGCCATGAACGACACCCTCGCCGCCCTGCACGAGGTCGATGTCGAGACTGTGGGGCTCGGCGATTTCGGCCGGCCGGGCAATTATTTCGAGCGCCAACTGGCGCGCTGGACGAGCCAGTACCGTGCCTCGGAAACCGGCACCGTCGCCGACATGGACCGGCTGATTGCCTGGTTGGAAACGCATATGCCCGTAGATGACGGCCGGATCTCACTGGTCCATGGCGACTACCGGCTGGACAATCTGATCTTCGCGCCGGACCGGCCAACGGTTCTGGCAGTGCTCGACTGGGAACTTTCGACATCAGGCCACCCCTTCGCCGATATCGCCTATCAATGCATGCAATGGCGGCTGCCGCACGCTTCCGGCTTTCGCGGCCTGGGCGGTATCGATCGTTCCGCACTCGGCCTGCCTTCCGAAGAGGACTACGTCGCCGCCTACTGCCGGCGGCGCGGGCTCACCGGTATCGGCAACTGGACGTTCTTCCTCGCCTTTTCCTTCTTCCGGCTGGCTGCCATCTGCCAGGGCGTCTTCAAGCGGGCGCTGGACGGCAACGCCTCCAATCCCGAGAAGGCGAAAACCTATGGCGAGGCGGTGAAACTGCTTTCGTGTCTTGCCGCAGAACTGATCGACAGGGAGGCGTGATGGGCCATTTCGAGAGAGGAACGGTGCTGATCACGGGGCTGCCAAATTACGACAAGCGTCGGCACGATCCGAAGCATACCGTTTGGGAACTTCCCGTGCCCTTGTCCGTTTCCGTACAGCGTATATAATTTAGCCAGCCACCAACCCAACCGAAGGCACCAGATCTTGCCGCAGAGCGTCCAGACACGCCGCGAGAAACAAAAAGCAGAACTGCGCTCCGAATTGCTCGAGGCCGCGCATAAGCTTGTCCAGGAAGAGGGCTATGAGGGCCTGACCATCCGCAAGCTGGCCAAGCGGGTCGGCTACGCCCCGATGTCCGTTTATTCCTACTTCGCCGACAAGCAGGACATCCTGTTCGCTCTGGCCGAGGACGCATTCGAGACGCTTGCTCGCCGCATCGAGGAGCATCCGTCCGATGATCCGATCGCAGCCTTGCAGGCGGTGATGACGGAATATGCCGCCTTCGGGCTCGGCAATCCCAACGAATACCGCACCGTATTCATGACCGAAAAGACCAAGCTGCCGGAAGGCAGGAGCTACGACGACATGGAAGAGAGCAACCCGGCGATGAAGGCGCTGATCAGCCGGGTCGAGGCCTGCGTTGCCGCCGGAAAATTGCAGGGCGATCCGCGCGCCATCGCTACCATGCTGTGGGCGGTCGGCCACGGCACGATCTCGCTGCTCATCACCTTTCCATTCTACCCCTTCGGCGACCCGCAGGCCTTCGTGAAGCGGATGTGCGATTTCACGCTCGCCACGCTCAGCACGCAAAACGTCCCGCCATTGACCGAGACACCGGTCAACTGCTGAACGCCGTTCCCTTTCATTTCCATATCTTCTCTCCGCTCCAGCCAAACCCTGGGGGGATTCTTGGTTAACGAAAAATTTATCGTACGCGTACGGTTTTCCCTTGAATTCCTAATCGACGGCGTATATGTACAGCGTATCGTACATGTACGAAAAAAATTCACCCGTCGGTACGAATTGAATTCGACCCGGAAACCGGAGACTGACAATGAAAAAGACACTCCTCACCCTCGCCGCCGTGCTGGCACTTTCGGGCTCGGCTTTCGCCGCCAACACCACCCATCCGGTCAAGCATGCGCCGGTGGCGGCCTGCGTTGACACCAAGACCAACCTGAAGCTCGATTGCGCTTCGACCGGTTCGGTCGAGAAGAAGGGGGCCACGGAAAACACCGCTGAAGGCAAGGGCCCGCGGCTCGGCATCAGCATCAATCCGTGGATTGTGCCGAGCGCATTCTGATATCAGCAAAGATCACGTCTGGCCGGCACAAGCCGGCCAGCTTCAAGCGACCGAAATCGGCAGCTTCGCCGCTGAACTCTCAAAGGCTGCGTCGATCAGCTTCTGCATGTCGGCGGCGCGCCGGAACGACGGATCGCCATTCCGGCCTGCATCCAGCGCATCGGCAAAGCGTCGCGCATTGTGCTTGACACTGGGCAGATCCAAAGTCCGCCAGCGCTGAAGATCGACATCCCCGCCGAGGCAGTCCGAGAGGCTCGATGCCTTGCCGTCGGTCTCGACCTTGATGGCGCCCTGGGTGCCGTGCAGGGCCAGCGACAAATCGTTGGCGTGACCGGTCATGTAGCGGCTCGCCACGATCGTGGCGAGCGCGCCGCACTCGAGCCGCGCCGTCATTGCCACGCTGTCATTGGCGTCCAGCACATAGTCGCCGATGCGCTCGCCCTCGGCCTTCGGAAACGTCACCAGATCGGCATGCAGGCTGACGATATCCTGGCCGGCGCCATAGGTGGCGAAATCCAGGATATGGATGCCGACATCGCCCAGCACGCCGGTCGAACCGTGCCGGCTGGACAAGCGCCACAGCCATTTGTCCTCGACCCGCCAGTCACCCCATGATTTGCTGACCAGCCAGCTTTGCCGGTAGCTCGCCTCGACATGGCGCAACGCGCCGATCGCGCCGGCCTGAACCATGCGCCGCGCCTCGTGGATCGCCGGTGAGTTGCGATAGGTAAGGTTGACCATGTTGATCACCCCGGCAGCCTCGGCCGCTTCGGTCATAGCAAGTGCGTCGGCATGATTCGGCGCCAGCGGCTTTTCGCAAAACACATGTTTTCCCACGCCGAGCAGCGCCAGCGTCGTCGCCCTATGCGCACCATCCGGCGTCGCGTTGATGGCGGCATCGAACTGGCCCCAGGCGATCGCCGCCTCCAGGCTCTCGAAAGAATCGCCGATCTCGCTGGCCGCGGCGAACGCCGCAGCGCGACCGGGCACCTGGTCGACACAGGCGACGATGCTGCAGCCGGGAATCCCGGCAAACTCCTCGACATGATGCCCGGCGATACCGCCGGTGCCGAGCAGAAGAATTCGATGCATTAGCCCCAAGCCCCCAAAATCAACTCACGCCTTGGGCAACTCAGGCCCCGATCAGCTCAGGCCGCCCCGATCAGCTCAGGCCCTTGTCGCCATCGGCATGCAGGCGCAGCCCCTTCTGCACGATCTTCTCCTTGGCCGCATCCGTCGGCACGTTCGGCGCATTGGTGATGCCGGACCAGGCCGGGGCCGGATTGTGCGCCCAATGGACGGCGTTGCGCAGCACCTGCTGCACGCCCTCATTGTGATAGATCGGATAGGTCTCGTGGCCGGGCGAGAAGTAGAAGATCCGTCCCGCGCCGCGCTGGTACGTCAGCCCGGACCGGAACACCTCGCCGCCCTCGTACCAGGAGACGAACACCGTCTCCAGCGGCTCCGGCACCGCGAACGGCTCGCCATACATTTCGGTCTCGCCGATCTCCAGGCACTCGCCAATGCCTTGCGCGATCGGGTGGCCGCGGTTGATCGCCCAGACGCGCTCGCGCTCGCCCGCCTCGCGCCATTTCAGCGAACATGGCGTGCCCATCAGCCGCTTGAATATCTTCGAGTAGTGACCGGAATGGAGCACGATCAGGCCCATCCCTTCCCACACTCGCTTCTGCACCCGCTCGACGATCTCGTCCTTGACCTCGCCATGCGCCGCGTGGCCCCACCACAAAAGCACGTCGGTGGCCGCCAGGCGCTTTTCGCTCAGGCCGTGCTCGGGCTCCTGCAAGGTGGCGGTGGTCGCCTCGATGCCCTTGTCCTGGTTGAGCGCGGCGGCGATGGTGCCGTGCATCCCCAAGGGATAGAGTTCGCGCACGGCTTCATTGGTCTGCTCGTGGACATTCTCGCCCCAAACGATCGCTTTTGTCGGCATTTTCATCTCCCAAAGCGCTTTAAATAGCACGCCCAAGGAGATTGAGAAGGTCCGATGCGATCTGGCCCGATGGAATACTAGGTCTTGCGCTTCTTGCGCCCCGGCACGGTCTTGGCCTTGCCCGGTTTCGCCGGTGCGCCGGGGATGGCGGTTCCGGTAATGGATACCGGATCGCTGGCCGGGAACGTGTCTTCAAGGCCTTCCTCGAGTTCCTCTTCGGCGCTCGGGGCTTCATGTCGCTCATGTTCGAGCGAGCGGACGGCCGATGTCTTTTTGACCGGCGACTTCGGCGCGGAATTCGACGGCATCGGCATTTCTCCCTCGGCGTGCGGATGCAGAACGAGCGTGCCCTGCAAAACGTTCCGAGTTCAGACCGCCGCGTCGCGCGATCCCTCGGACAGGAAAGTAAAGACATAGTCCGAGAAGGAACGCCAGCATTCGACCCGGAAGGCATCGGCGGCTGTGCGCAACAGCACGATCTCGGTCTTGCCCAGGATGGTGCGCGACGCCGCTCCAACCGGGAACGCGTCGAGCGACAGGTCTTGCGGGCAGCCCGCATTGATCGTCGCCGCTGCCCCAGTGCCCGTCACTGATATCGCGATGTTGCGATGCGAGACGCCAACCGCCGAATGCGGCGCGGATATTTTGGCGCAATCGGCGAGCGGATCGTTGCCGGCCTCATCGATGACAAGCCATTCGTCGGGGCCGAGCCACAGAGCGATGCGCCCACCCTTCGAGGCGGATGTCTTCGGCTTTTTCGGCAAGGTCACGCCGAGCGCCTTCGAAAGCGCTGCGGCCGAAGCCTCCGGCGCACGCAGCGAAATGCGCTTGGCCGGCGGCAGCACCTCGACCTTGACGGCGGCAGCAGTGGTGCTGCGTCCAGCCAGCGCCGGACGGCGCTCGACCGAAGGCGATGCAGCCGGAGCCGTCTTCCTTGCAGCGGCCTTAGCCATTGAGGCGCCCTCCCGTCTCGTCGAAGAACACCATGCCGGTAACCTCCACTTCGATCACCCCGTTCGGCATCGGCACGTAGAGCGTGTCGCCCATCCGGTCGCGGCCGCCGGCGACCAGCGCCAGCGCGATCGAGCGGCCGCAATTTTCCGACCAGTAGCTCGAAGTGACATGGCCGATCATCTTCATCGGGATCGCCTGCTTCGGATCCTCGACGATCTGCGCGCCTTCTTCGAGCACCACCTTGGGATCTTTGGTCTTGAGGCCCACCAACTGCTTGCGGCCCTTGGCGACAAGGTCCGGCCGAGTCAGGCCGCGGATGCCGACGAAATCGGTCTTCTTCTTGCCGACCGCCCAGTCGAGGCCGGCGTCGTTCGGCGTTACCGTGCCATCGGTGTCCTGGCCGACGATGATGTAGCCCTTTTCGGCGCGCAGCACGTGCATCGCCTCGGTGCCATAAGCAGCCGCACCATGCTTCTGGCCTTCGGCCCACAGCGCTTCCCAGACCGTCTGGCCATAATCGGCCGGCACATTGACCTCGAACCCGCGCTCGCCGGTGAACGACATGCGGAACAGCCGCGTCGGCACGCCGCAGATCTTGCCTTCGCGCACCGACATGTGCGGCAGCGCCTCGTCCGACATGTCGATGCCTTCGACCAGCGGCGCGATGATGTCGCGCGACTTGGGTCCCTGCACGGCGATGACCGCCCACTGCTCGGTGATCGAGGTCAGCCAGACATTGAGATGCGGGAACTCGGTCTGGAGATAGTCCTCCATATGGTTCATGACGCGCGGCGCACCGCCGGTCGTCGTCGTCACATGGAAGCGGTCGGGCGCCAGCCTGCCGACGACGCCGTCATCATAGATGAAGCCATCCTCGCGCAGCATGATGCCGTAGCGGCAGCGGCCGGGTTCCAGCTTCTCCCATGGGTTGGTGTAGAGCAGTTCCATGAACTTGGCCGCATCCGGCCCGACCACTTCGATCTTGCCGAGCGTCGAGGCATCGAACAGGCCGGCCGTCTTGCGCACGGCGACGCATTCGCGGTCGACCGCGGCGTGCATGTCCTCGCCCGCCTTGGGGAAATACCAGGCGCGCTTCCACTGGCCGACGTCCTCGAACACCGCGCCTTGCGCCTCGGCCCAGGGATGGATCGCCGTTTTACGCGTCGGATCGAACAGCGGCCCGCGCGCATGGCTGACGATCGTGCCGAAGGTCACCGGCGTATAGGGCGCCCGGAACGTGGTCAGGCCGACCTCCGGGATCGGCTTTCCCAGCATCTCGGCGGCAATCGCCAGGCCGTGCATGTTGGAGGTCTTGCCCTGATCGGTGGCCATGCCGTTGGTGGTGAAGCGCTTGACGTGCTCGATCGAGCGCATGCCTTCGTGCACCGCCTGGCGGATATCCTTGGCGGTGACGTCGTTCTGGAAGTCGACAAACGCCTTCACCGTGGTGTCCGGCCCGGCGCCAGGAGCCGCACCCAGCATGCCGCGCGACCAGCTCTCGGAGGTGTCGACCTTCGGCTTCGTACCCTTGGCGGTTTTCGCGCCCGCATCCCTGGCCGCTTTGGCGCCCGCGGCATAGGCCTCGTCGACCGTCGCCGATAGGCCGTCGGTACCATTGCAGGCGCCGACAGAGACACAATCCTGCGCATAGGTGCCCGGCACGAAGCGCTTGGTCTCGTCGTTGAAGGCGACCTTGCCGCGCGACTGCGAGAACAGATGCACCGACGGCGTCCAGCCGGCCGACATCAGGATCGCGTCGACTGGAATGGTGCGTTCGCCGCCGCCATTCTTCGGCTGCACCGTCATCGAGGAAACGCGCAGCTTGCCGCCGGCGCGGATCACCGCGCGGCCGAAATTGACCTCGATGCCGAGCGCCCTCGCCTCGTCGATCACCGGTCCGGTCGGATTGTCGCGCAAATCGACGATCGCCGCCACGTTGACGCCGGCCTTCTTCAGGTCGATCGCCGCTGCATAGGCGGAATCATTGGCGGTGTAGACGCCGACATTCCTGCCGACCGCGACGCCATAGTGGTTGAGATAGGTGCGCGCGGCACCCGCCAGCATGATGCCCGGGCGGTCGTTGTCGGCAAACACCATATGGCGCTCGATGGCGCCCGAGGCCAGCACCACGCGCTTGGCCCTGACCTGCCACAGCCGCTCGCGCGCCAGATCGTGGCCAGGAGCCTTCAGATGATCGCTAACACGCTCGACCAGGCCGACGAAATTCTGCGCATAATAACCGAACGCCGTCGTGCGCGGGAGCACGCGGACATTGTCCATCGCGGCGAGCTTCGCCACCGCAGCTTGCGCCCAGGCGAAACCGTCCTGGCCGTCGATTTTCGCGCCGCTCTCGAAACGCAGGCTGCCGCCGAACTCGGCCTGCTCGTCGGCGAGGATGACGCGCACGCCGGTCTCCGCCGCTGCCAATGCCGCAGCGATGCCCGCCGCACCGCCGCCCAGCACCAGCACGTCGCAATGCGCATAGCGTGACGAATAATGGTCGGGATCGGGCTGGTCCGGGGAAACGCCAAGACCGGCCGCGGCGCGGATCTTTGGCTCGTACAGGCTCTTCCATGCCGCCTTCGGCCACATGAAGGTCTTGTAGTAGAAGCCGGCCGAAAACATCGGCGACGCGATGTCGTTGACCGCACCGACGTCGAAGGACAGCGACGGCCAGCGGTTCTGCGACTGCGCCTCGAGCCCGTCATAAAGTTCCTGCACGGTCGCGCGCACGTTCGGCGTCTTGCGTGCCGCGTCGCGCCTGATTTCGACCAGCGCGTTCGGCTCCTCGGCGCCCGCCGACAGGATGCCGCGCGGACGGTGGTACTTGAACGAACGGCCGACCAGATGGACGCCATTGGCGAGCAGCGCCGAGGCCAGCGTGTCGCCCTCGATGCCGGCATAGGACTGGCCATCGAAGCTGAAACGCGCGGTCTTGGCTTGGCTGAAGCGGCCGGCGCCGGAAATGCGGTACGACGCGCCGCTCATTTGCCAACTCCCGGCAGCTTGGAGGGTTTGGGTTCGCCGGCCTTGTAGGTCATGACGAACCTGTCGGTGACGGTGTCGCGCACGGCGTTGAAGAAGCGCGCGCAGCCATGCATGTGCCGCCACCGCTCATAGATGATGCCCTTGGGGTTGGAGCGGATGAAAAAGAACTTTTCGAAATCGTCGTCGCTCTCGCCGGCCATATTGGCCGAGCGCGCGAT
This sequence comes from Mesorhizobium sp. BR1-1-3, assembly GCF_020165455.1. NCBI lineage: Bacteria > Pseudomonadati > Pseudomonadota > Alphaproteobacteria > Hyphomicrobiales > Phyllobacteriaceae > Mesorhizobium > Mesorhizobium sp. BR1-1-3. Next base: position 134,486 of record NZ_JAIUIC010000013.1, on the reverse strand, counting down.
ATGCGCCTCGCCGGCGTTGCGAAACTCGAGTTCCGGACGCTCTTCCTCGCAATAGGGGCAGCGGATGAGAAGCATTTGTTCGTTCCTACAATTCGCCGTGGCCGACGCGGGCGCCCGCCGGTTGATCGCAAAGCTTCTGTCCCAGGGTCGCGAACGGCGCGACGAGCCGGATGCGTTCCTCCACGCTTGCAGCGGGACGAAACAGATCGCGCGACGCCATGTTGCCGAGAGTGAGTTGCATCGGATCGGTGGTGACGATGACTTGACGCGGCTGGAATGTCTCGTCTTCGTCAAGCCCTTCGGGACGTCTCTCGAAGAACATCACCACCCGCTGGCCGCCGCTCCAGACGCAGGCCAGCGTGCCGTCGTCGACCGAAAACGGCCAGACGGTCTCGTTGCCGGTGCGGCTGATCGGTTGCGTGCGCACTTCGTCAGCCGACGGAAAATGGAACATGCCCCGTTCCCCCGCCAGCACGTGTTCCCCCGCCAGAATCAGCGGCATCGCGACAGCCATCCCAGCCATCATCAGTGCGCCACCGCCGCCGCCGCCGCCTCGTCGATGAGCCGGCCGGTGCGGAAGCGCTCGATGGTGAAGGGCGCGTTGATCGGATGCGGATCGTCTTTGGCGATGGTGTGGGCAAAGACATGGCCCGAGCCCGGCGTCGCCTTGAAGCCGCCGGTGCCCCAGCCGCAATTGACATAGAGGCCGGGCACCGGCGTCTTGGCCAGGATCGGCGAGCGGTCGGGCGTGACGTCGACGATGCCGCCCCACGAGCGCAGCATCTTCATGCGCGTGAAGATCGGGAACATCTCGCAGATGGCGTCCAGCGTGTGCTGCAATATGTGCAGGCCGCCGGTCTGCGAATAGGAGACATACTGGTCGGTGCCGGCGCCGATCACCAGCTCGCCCTTGTCGGACTGCGAGATATAGGCGTGCACCGTGTTCGACATGACCACGCAGGGCACCACCGGCTTGACCGGTTCCGACACCAGCGCCTGCAGCGGATAGCTTTCCAGCGGCATGCGCACGCCGGCCATATTCATGATGACGGAGGAATGGCCGGCGGCAACGACGCCGACCTTCTTGGCGCCAATGAAGCCGCGTGTCGTGTCGACGCCCATGACCGCGCCATTGGGCGCCCGCTTGACCCCGGTGACCTCGCAATTCTGGATGATGTGCACGCCGCGCGCCGAGGCGCCGCGCGCATAGCCCCAGGCAACCGCATCGTGGCGCGCCGTGCCGCCGCGCCGCTGCAGCGCCGCACCGACCACCGGATAGCGCGCGTCTTTGGAGGTGTTGAGCGGCGGGCAGAATTCCTTCGCCTGCTCCGGCGTCAGCCACTCATTGTCGATACCGTTCAGCCGGTTGGCGTGCACGTGGCGCTTCAGCACCTGCACGTCGTGCACATTGTGCGCGAGCATCATGACGCCGCGCGCCGAATACATGACGTTGTAGTTGAGCTCCTGGCTCAGCCCATCCCACAGCTTCAGCGCATGGTCGTAGATGCCGGCGCTCTCGTCATAGAGATAGTTGGAGCGGATGATGGTGGTGTTGCGGCCTGTGTTGCCGCCGCCGAGCCAGCCCTTTTCCAGCACCGCGACATTGGTGATGCCGTGAACCGTGGCGAGGTAATAGGCGGTGGCCAGGCCATGGCCGCCGGCGCCGACGATGATGACGTCGTATTCTTTCCTGGGCTCAGGCGAGGACCACTGTTCTTCCCAGCCCTTGTGACCGCGCATGGCTTCACGGGCGATGGCGAATACCGAATATTTCTTCAACGTCCCAACCTCGCCCCAAAAAGGCTTCGCGAATGGCGGCCGGCGTTCATTCGGTCCCGGCGCGCGAGGTGTATCACTAGCGAAACAGCGCTTCCACCCTTGCGCTGTTTGCGACGGCGCTTGCCGTTTTGCGCCGTGGTGAAAAAGACGCATCCGGCGCGTCGGCGCTTTCCAGCATCTTGGCGAGTATCGGGTGGCTCGCTTTGCCTCGATCTGCGACCAAGCATCCCAACTGCCGGTCAAGCCGGCGCGAAGAAAAGGATGCAAAAATGTTCGCACTCGCCAACAAGGTCGCCATCGTCACCGGCGCCAGTTCCGGCATCGGCCGCGCCACGGCAAAACTCTTTGCCGAGGAAGGCGCCAAGGTCATCGTCGCCGCCCGCCGCCAGGCCGAGCTCGACGCGCTTGTCGCCGAAATCGCGGATGCCGATGGCATCGCCATCGCGCTTGCCGGCGATGTCCGCGACGAAGCCTACGCAAAGGCCCTTGTCGATCTGGCGGTCGAAAAATTCGGCGGGCTCGACATCGCCTTCAACAATGCCGGCGCTGTCGGCCTGATGAGACCGATAGCCGAATTGCCGCTGGAAGGCTGGCGCGAGACGCTCGACACCAATCTCACCAGCGCGTTTCTCGGCGCCAAATACCAGGTGCCGGCAATGGTCGAGCGTGGCGGTGGTTCGCTGATCTTCACCTCCACCTTCGTCGGCCACACAGTCGGCATGCCAGGCATGACCAGTTATGCCGCAAGCAAGGCCGGCCTGATCGGACTGACACAGGTGCTGGCCGCCGAATACGGCCCGAAAGGCGTGCGGGTCAACGCGCTGCTGCCCGGCGGCACAGACACGCCGGCGGCAACCTTCAAGACCCCGGAATCACGGGCCTTCGTCGAAGGCCTGCATGCTTTGAAGCGTGTCGCTATGCCGGAGGAGATCGCTCGCTCGGCGCTCTATCTCGCCTCCGATGCCTCGAGCTTTACCACCGGAGCCGCTCTGTTTGCCGATGGCGGCGTGTCGATCAACCGGACGTGAAGACTTTTCGCGTCCGGAATGCATGTTCATAGCCGCCAGGCAGACGGCCGGTCTTGATTTTTCGCCGCGATTTGGCGATGCCGTTTCTGTCCAAAAGCGGGGTCTGGAACTATGTTGTTGATCAGAACCTATGTGACTGCGAGTGCGATCGAAGGCGTCGGCGTGTTCGCTGCGGAGCCGATCAGGAAAGGGGCTTCGATCTGGCGGCTCGATCCGGATTTCGACCGACTGGTCCCCATGGACAAATACGAAGCGGCCCCCCCGCATCTCAGGGAACTGCTCGACCGCTATGCCTATCCCAGCCCCGACCGGCCAGGTTTCATGGTCTATGAAGTCGACAATGGCCGCTTCATGAACCATTCCAGCAATCCGAATACGGATTTTTCGCAATATGGCGGGGCCACCGCGACCCGCGACATCGCCGTGGGCGAGGAGATCACCTGCGACTACGGCGAGTTCTTCGAGGATTTCGAGCGGCTGCACCTCGCGACGGCCTAGTCGGCTCCTTATCTCAAGGCAAACAGACTGCGGCTGACACCGCAAATTCATTTCCGCTGTGGACAGCGCGGCATGATTCTGCTATCAGCCGCCACAATTCGTGGTGTAAACCGCCGCGGAGGCTAGCGGCTATGATCGCTTGCCTGTTGATATCAAACCCGAAAGACAGGATTGCCCGTGCAGGTACTCGTCCGCGACAATAACGTTGATCAGGCGCTTCGCGCTCTCAAGAAGAAGATGCAGCGCGAAGGCATTTTCCGCGAAATGAAGATGCGCGGTCACTACGAGAAGCCGTCCGAGAAGCGCGCCCGCGAAAAGGCTGAAGCCGTTCGCCGCGCCCGCAAGCTGGCCCGCAAGCGCGCCCAGCGCGAAGGCCTGCTGCCGATGACGCCGCGCCCTGTTGCTGCCGGCGCCGCTGGTGGTGCAGCTGGCGCTCCGCGTCCGCCGCGGTTCTAACGCCAATTTTTCGTCCTTTTCGAAGGATATCAGAGGTGGCGCGATGTGGAATCGCCGCCACCTTTTTGTTTTGATGTGACCGGTCCGGAGGGGGAGCCGGATCTGAACGACGCGGCTTGAAGTGAGGACAGGGCAGACATGAACGCAACGAGCGTGGAGCGCGGGACCGCATTGCGTGGTTTCGCCCTGACAGCGGCCCTGCTCTCCGGACTGGCGCTTGCCGGCTGCCAAACGGCGGGCCCGACCGGTGAATTCAACAACATCGACAAGGCGCAAGGCTCGAGCGAGAACATTTCCTCGCTGTCGGCGGTCATCCAGCGCAATCCCCAGGATCCCGAAGGCTACAATGTGCGCGGCTCGGCCTATGGCCGTGGCGGCCAATACCAGGCGGCGCTCAAGGATTTCAATCAAGCCATCCAGCTCAATCCGAATTTCTTCCAGGCCTATTCGAATCGTGCGCTCATCCAGCGCTTCCTCGGCAACCAGGAAGCCGCACTCGCGGACTACAACCGTTCGATCCAGATCAACTCGAACTATGACGCCGCCTATATCGGCCGCGGCAATCTCTACCGCAAGGCGGGTCGCACCCAGGACGCCTTCAACGACTTTCAGAAGGCGATCCAACTCGATACGACCGACGCGCGCGCCTACCACAATCGAGGCCTGATCTATCAGAGCCAGGGCCAGCACAAATTCGCCATCGAGGATTTCTCGACCGCCATCTCGCTGGCGCCGGACGCCGCCGAGCCCTACAACGGCCGCGGCCTCTCCTATCTGGCAACCAATGACGAGGACAACGCCTTCTCCGATTTCAACATGGCGATCAAGCTCGACGGCAAGAACGCCGAGGCCTGGGCCAACCAGGCGCTGATCTACGAGCGGCGCGGTGACAAGGCCAAAGCCGCGAAATCCTATAAGGAAGCCGTTCGCCTCGACCCGACCTACCAGCCGGCCAAGGATGGCCTCGCCCGTGTCAGCTGATCTCGGTTTCGGCAAACGCTTCCCATACAAAGCCGCGTGACATCCAAGTGCCGCGGGATTCTTGGCGTGTCCGAAAAGACGCACTTCGCAACTGCGCATTAACCCCGGCAGGAGGCTTTCGGCCCCTGCCTTGATCGCGCCAAGTTTTCAGCGGAACGGTCTGGCCTCCCAAGCCGTTATCGAAAAGCAATTTGCGAAAGGACCCTCCCATGATCAAGAAACTCGCCTGCGCCGCTGCCCTCGCCACGACGATGTTCGCGGTGGCTCCAGCCAGCGCCGGCAAGCTGCAACTCGGCACGCTCGATTGCACCATCGACGGCGGCACCGCTTATATCGTCGCTTCCAACAAGGGCGTGTCCTGTGTCTTCCGGCCTCATCATCACGGGCCGTCCGAGGTTTACACAGGCGTCATCTCCAAGATCGGCCTCGATGTCGGCCAGACGCATCAGGGCCAGCTCGTTTGGGCCGTGCTGGCTGCGACCCGGGACCGTGACGGAGGCGATCTCGCCGGCAGCTATTACGGCGTCAACGCCGAGGCGAGCGTGGTGACCGGCGGCGGCGCCAATCTGCTGGTTGGCGGCTTGGACAGCGCCTTCATGCTGGAGCCGCTCAGCGTCCAGGCGCAGACCGGCGTCAACCTTGCCGTGGCCGTGACCTCGCTCCAGCTGATCCATTCATTCAAGTGATCGCATGGAGCCGTGCGCTCCATGACCCCTCACCCCGCGGCGCGGAACCAGATAGGATGGTTCCGCGCCGTTGATTTTTGAGGGGACCATCATGCTGAAGACAGCCATTGCTGCTGCCATATTCGCTACCGTGTTTGCCGGAGCAGCGCAGGCGCAGGACCGAGGCATAGAGCTCGGTACGCTTGACTGTGCCATTGGCGGCGGCACCGGCTTCATCTTCGGCTCGAGCAAGGATCTGAGCTGCACCTTCAACCCCGCCGACAAGAGCTTCGCGTCGGAAGCCTATTTCGGCGCCGTCAACAAATACGGCCTCGACATCGGCACGACGAAGCAGACGGTCATGCAGTGGATCGTGCTGACGCCGCTGAAGAACATCTACGCGCCGGGTGCGCTGGCCGGCGACTACATCGGCGCCAGCGCCGAGGTGACGGCCGCCGTCGGCGCCGGCGCCAATCTCCTGGTCGGCGGCTCCGCTCAGGCCTTCACCTTGCAGCCGCTCAGCTTGCAGACGCAGACCGGCATGAACCTCGCGATCGGCGTCAGCCAGTTCCAGCTGCGCAGCACCGAGAACTGATCGCGCAACGAACCCGCCAATCGGAAAGGCTGCCGCGCGAACGGTCCTCAAAAAACCGCTTGAGCTCAACCCCGGTTGAGGTTTTACAAGCCTGCCCCGAACGCAACAACGCCTCGATGCGGCGCCCGATCCGGCGCTGTCGAACCGCATGGTCCTGCCGGAAAGCCGTACTGGCTTCTGGCGTCCTGCGCTGGCGTCGAGATATGCAAGACAGGGGTGGAAATGACCGGGATCAGCACAAACAAGGTCGACTGGCGCGGATTATGGGCAAGCGGCGACCTGGCGCGCTTCTGCTTCATCAGCCTCGGCATCCTGTTGCACGCCACCAACGAGACGATGGTGGCAACGGTGATGCCGGCCATGGTCGGCGAACTGGCGGGCGTGCAGCTCGTCGGCTGGTCGCTGGCGATCTACGAACTCGGTGCCATCGTTGCCGGCGCGGCCGCCGGACGGCTGGTGAGTTATGTCCCCTTGCGCACCAACATGGTGGTCGCAGCCCTGCTCTACGCAGCAGGCGCCCTGATCTGCGCCACCTCGCCTTCCATGCAACTGTTCCTCGCCGGCCGCCTGATCGAAGGACTTGGCGGCGGTGCGCTGGTGTCGCTGGCCTTCGTCTCGGTCGAACGACTGTTCTCGCGCGCCATCTGGCCGCAGCTTTTCGGCATCATGTCGGCGATCTGGGGCGTCGCCGCCTTCAGCGGACCATTGCTCGGCGCGATCATGACCGAGCTTTTGTCATGGCGCTGGGCCTTCGGCATCTTCACCCTCGGCGGCGCAGCCATGGCGCTGGCAAGTTTCATCGTGCTCGACACGCCGGAGGCGACGAGGCCGAAGGCGAGCGCAGGCGGGGCGCCGCCCTTCCCGTTCGCGGCCCTTGCCTGCCTTACCGTTGCCGTGGTGCTGATCGCCTCGGCCGGCGTCGACATCGCCTTGCTACGCTCTTCGCTGCTGATGGCCTTCGGCCTCATCGGCCTGCTGCTGTTCTTCACCATCGACGCGCTGAAGCCGCTTTCGCGGCTGTTCCCGGCGCGGCTGTTCTCATGGCGCACGCCGGTCGGCGCCGGCATGACCATGGTTGCCGCCTTTTCGGTGGCCACCTGTTCCTTCGGCGTCTACGGGCCGCTGCTGCTGACCAGCCTTCACGACATTCCGCTGCTGACCACCGGCTACATCATCGCCGCCGAATCGATCGCCTGGTCGATCCTGTCGATCCTGGTCGCCAACGCGCCCCCGCGGCGCGAGCGGCTGATCATCATCGGCGGCGCGGTGATGATCGCGGCCGGCATCGCCGGCTTTGCCTACACGATACCCCTGGGCTCCATCCCGCTCATCCTGATCTGTGCCCTGTTGCAAGGCGGCGGCTTCGGCATCGCCTGGCCGTTCCTGACACGCGTCATCGTCGCCTCCGCCCCGAAGAGCGAGCAGACCATCGCCTCGGCGGCGGTGCCGACCATGCAGCGCATCGGCTACGCCGTGGGTGCAGCCCTTGCCGGCATCGTCGCCAATGCCAGCGGCTTTTCGCAAGGTTTGAACCACGACGCGGCGGCGAATGTCGCGTCCTGGCTGTTTCTTGCCTTCATCCCGCTCGGCATTGTCGGCTGCCTGGCGGCCTTGCGGGTTTCCAAGCCGCTTGGCCAGCAGCTGGAAGCTACTGGCTAGAAGCGCCCAACCCGCTCATTCGACCTCGCGCAGGCGGTAGCCGACGCCGGTCTCGGTGGTGATGTAGCGCGGCTGATCGGGGCTCTTCTCGATCTTCTGCCTGAGCTGCCGCACATAGACCCTGAGATACTGCACGTCGGTCGAGTCGCCCCAGACCTGCTTCAACAGGAAATGGTGGGTCAGCACCTTGCCGGCGTGCTGCACCAGCATGCGCAGGATGTCGTATTCCTTCGGCGACAGCTTTACCTCCTTGCCCTCGACCTTGACGATGCGCTTGACCAGATCGACGCTGAGATCGCCGGTCTGGAAAATCGGCTTCTCGCCCTGTTGCTGGAACTTGTGGCGGAGCGCCACGCGGATGCGTGCGACCAGTTCGTTCATGCCGAAGGGTTTGGTGACATAGTCGTCGGCGCCGAGCTCCAGGGCCTGGACGATACCGGCCTCGTCGGTCCGGCTGGACAGGATGACCACCGGAATGTCGAGGCCGTCGTCGCGCCATTTGCGCAGCAACTCATGGCCGCTCATGCCGGGCAGGCCAAGGTCGAGCAAGACGAGGTCCGGCTTCTCCGCCTCCATCAGCTCGATGGCCGCCCTGGCATTCGGCGCCTCGCTGATCGCGTAGCCCTGGCTGCCGAGGCCGACGCGCAGCAGCTTGCGGATCGGCGGCTCGTCATCGACGACCAGTATCCTGACGTTCGAGTTTGTCATGCCAGGTCACCCACATCGTCGGTATTCGAAGCGTCGAAATTGGGCGGATTTGCCGGCTTGGGCATTTTGATGGTGAAGACCGCGCCCGAACCGTCGGTCCGGTTTGCCGCCGTGATCGTGCCACCCATCGCCTCGATGAAGCCGCGGCAGATCGACAGGCCGAGCCCGGTGCCGGCGCGGATCTGATCGCGCTTGCGCACCCGGTAGAAGGTGTCGAAAATCCGTTCCAGATCGCCGGGAGGAATGCCCGGCCCTTCATCCATGATCTGCAGCAGGACGGAGCCATTGTCGGTCCAGCCCTGGACGCGGATCGTCGAGCCGGCCGGGGCATATTTCGCCGCATTGTCGAGAAGATTGAACAACGCTTGCTCGAACAGCACCGGGTCGACCTTCAACATCGGCAAATCCCTGGGGATGTCCGTCTCGATCTTGTGCTCGCCGATGATTTTCCTGGCCCTTTGCAGGGCAGAGCCGACGATGTCGCCGACATAGTGAAAGGCGTAGTTCGGCTCCATCGCGCCGGACTCGATCTTGGTCATGTCGAGCAGATTGGCGATGAAGCGGTTCAACCGCTCGGATTCGTCGAGCACCGTCGACAGCAGTTCGGCCCGATCCGGTTCGGGAAGTGCTGCTGAAAAATCCCGCAGCGTGCCGGCGGCGCCCATGATGGCGGCGAGCGGCGTCTTCAGATCATGGGAAATGGAGGTGAGCAGCGCCGAGCGCAGCCTGTCCGCCTCGGCGGCGAGCTTGGCCCGGTCGACGTCGGCGACCAGTTGGATACGCTCGATGGCGACCGCCGCCTGGTCGGCCAGTGCGTCGAGAAGCCGCTGCTGCTCGGGCGTCAGCAACGGTCCCTGCTTGTCGTTGTCGAGGCCGACGACGCCGATGGCCGTGCGCCCGGTCCGCAAGGGCAGATAGAGGCGCTTGGCGCCCGGAAGCGTGTCGGCGCCGCGACCCGCGGCACGATTATGCTCCCAGGCCCAGCGGGCGGCGGCGATGTCGGCTTCGGCCAGCGTGTCGTCAGGCGGATAGCCGGCCTTGACGGTGATCGTCCCGTCTTCCGGCAAAAGCAGCACCACGCGCAACTTCAGCATCGAGGCGATCTGGAAGGCCGTGGCCCAGAGGACGTCGTCCAGCGTCCCGGCGCCGGCGAGCTTCTTCGAAAAGAGGTAGATATCCTCCGTCGCCCGCGCCCGCGAGCGGGCGGCGACCGCCTGGCGCTGCACGCGCGCCGTCAGATTGCTGGCAATGACCGCAACGACGAGAAAGACGCCAAGCGCGACGATGCTCTCCGGATCCCTGATCGTCAGCGTATAGCGCGGCTCCAGGAAGAAATAATTGAAAGCAAGGGCGCTGACGAAACAAGCATACAGAGCCGGCCACAGGCCGCCGGTCACCGCCGATGCCAGCACCCCGATGAGCAGAATGATCGCCAGATTGCGAACGTCGAGAAACTGATCGAGAAGGACGGCGAAGGCGAGCGAGCCGATGACAAAGGCCGTCGACTTGAGATAGGGCCAGATTTCGAACTGCCACTGCTCGTCGGCCGCCTTGACGCTCCGCGACGCCGCCTCGGTGCCGCGTTCGCTTCCCGAAATGACATGGACGCTGATATCGCCGGCATTGCGGATGAGGTCATAGGTGAGCGAGCCTTCGATCAATTCGCGCCAGCGCGACCGGGTCGGCCTGCCGACGACGATATGGGTAAAATTGTTCGCCGTCGCATAACGCACGATGTCCTGCGCCACATTCTGACCCGGAATGGTCGTCACCTCGGCGCCAAGCTGCTGGGCAAGGCGCAGGTTCGTCGCCAGCCGGTCCTTGTCATCCTCAGGCATGCTGGCCGAGCGCGTGCTGTCGACGTGCAGCGCCGTCCACGGCGCACGCAGCCGGTCGGCCAGCCTGCGCGCATAGCGCACGCGGGCCGCTCCTCCAGGTCGCGCGTCGAGGCAGACGAGGACCCTTTCGCCTGCCGCCCACGGTCCGGGAATGGCGTGCGCCTGCATATGGATGAGCAACTGGTCGTCGACACGCTGCGCGGTGCGGCGCAGCGCCAGTTCCCTGAGCGCCGTCAGGTTGCCCGGCGAGAAATAGTTCTCGATTGCGCGCTGCGCGGTATTGGGGAAATAGACCTTGCCTTCCTCGAGCCGCTTGATCAGGTCGTCGGGGGTGAGATCGATGATCTCGACATCGTCGGCCTGGTCGATGATGGAATCGGGAACCGTCTCGCGAACCCTGACCTTGGTGATCTGGGCGACGACGTCGTTCAGGCTTTCGACATGCTGGATGTTGAGCGTCGTATAGACGTCGATGCCGTGCGTCAGGATCTCCTGGACATCGAGATAGCGCTTGGGATGGCGGCTGCCGGGCGCATTGGTGTGGGCGAGTTCGTCGACAAGAACCAGCGCCGGGCGCCGGGCGAGGATGGCATCGATATCCATCTCGTCGAGGATGCGCCCTTTGTAGTCGACCTTGCGGCGGGGAATGACCTCATAGCCCTCGACCAGGGCCAGCGTCTCCTTGCGGCCATGCGTCTCGACGACGCCGATCACCACATCCACGCCGTCGGCCAGCCTGGCGCGGCCCGACATCAGCATCTCATAGGTTTTGCCGACGCCCGGTGCCGCGCCGAGGAAAATTCTCAGGCGGCCGCGACCCTCCCGCTCGGCATGGTCAAGCAGTGCGTCGGGCGAGGGTCTGGTGTCGCTGCTTCTGTCGTCAGGCATCGGGATCGATCATGGATGGCGCCGGGGGTACTGTCGATCCCCGGCCGCCGCCATTCACTCTTTCGCTACGTCCAGCGCAAGGTTGAGGCCAAGCACATTGACCACAGGCTCACCCATGAAGCCGAGTTCCCTGCCCTCGACTTGGGCATCGACAAGCGCCTTGACCCTGGCTTCCTCGATGCCCCTGGCCTTGGCCACCCGAGCGACCTGGAAGTAGGCGGCTTCCGGGCTGATGTCGGGATCGAGGCCACTGCCGGACGTCGTCACCAGGTCCATCGGCACAGGCTGGTTCGGCTTTTCCGCTTTCAACTTCTCGGCCTCGCCCTTGATACGATCGATCAGCTTGGGATTGGTCGGACCGAGATTGCTGCCGCTCGAGGCGGCTGCATTGTAGCCGTCGCCGGCAGCCGAGGGGCGGCCGTGGAAATACTTGTCGCTGGCAAACCCCTGGCCGATCAATTCGGAGCCGATGATCTTGCCGTCCCTCTCGACCAGGCTGCCATTGGCCTGCCGCGGAAACAGCGCCTGGGCGATGCCGGTCATGCCCAGGGGATAGATCAGGCCGGTCAGGACCGTGAAGAAGACGATCATGATGATCGCGGGTCTTATCTGGGTGAGCATGGAGATGTTCCTCAAAGCAATTCCAGGAAAAGTGTGAAGCGGTTTTCCCTAGGGAATTGCGTTAAAACAAAGAGTTAAGCGAGGCCAAGCGCGGTGACGATCATGTCGATCGCCTTGATGCCGACGAAAGGCACGATGAGGCCGCCGAGGCCGTAGACGAGAAGATTGCGGCTGAGCAGCGCGCCGGCGCCGATGGCCCGATATTTGACGCCCTTCAGCGACAGCGGGATCAGCGCGATGATGATCAGCGCGTTGAAGATGATGGCCGACAGGATGGCACTCTGTGGCGTCGCCAGATGCATGACGTTGAGTGCCTGCAGCGGACCGGTCGTCTGTCCCGGTGCGACGTAGAAGACAGCGAACATCGCCGGGATGATGGCGAAATACTTGGCGACGTCGTTGGCGATCGAGAAGGTCGTCAGCGAGCCCCGCGTCATCAAGAGCGCCTTGCCGATCTCGACGATCTCGATGAGCTTGGTCGGATCGCTGTCGAGATCGATCATGTTGCCGGCCTCGCGGGCGGCAACCGTGCCGGTGTTCATGGCGACGCCGACATCGGCTTGCGCGAGGGCTGGCGCATCGTTGGTGCCGTCGCCGCACATGGCCACCAGCTTGCCCTTGGCCTGTTCGTCGCGGATCAGCTTCAGCTTGTCCTCCGGTGTGGCCTGGGCGAGGAAGTCGTCGACGCCGGCTTCCGCAGCGATGGCCGCCGCCGTCATCGGGTTGTCGCCGGTGATCATCACCGTGCGGATTCCCATGCGGCGCAGTTCGGTGAAGCGCTCCCTGATACCGCCCTTGACGATGTCCTTGAGGTGGATGACGCCGAGCAGGCGGCCGTCGCGTTCGACCGCCAGCGGCGTGCCGCCGGACTTGGCGATCTCGTCGGCGATGGCCTGGAGATCCCTGACGGTATCGCTGCCGGGCCGCGTGGCATGGGCTGCGACCGTCGATTGGTTGACATGGGCAAGCACGGAATCCACGGCGCCCTTGCGCACCGACGAACCATCGATGTCGACGCCGCTCATACGGGTCTGTGCTGTGAAGGGCACGAAGGTGGCGTGCAGCGTTGCCATGTCGCGGGCGCGGATGGCGTATTTCTCCTTGGCCAGCACGACGATGGAACGGCCTTCCGGCGTTTCGTCGGCGAGCGAGGCAAGCTGGGCCGCGTCGGCCAGTTCCTGTTCGGTGACGCCCTTGACCGGGCGGAACTGCGTCGCCTGGCGGTTGCCGAGCGTGATCGTGCCGGTCTTGTCGAGCAGCAGCGTGTCGACGTCGCCTGCGGCTTCCACGGCGCGACCCGACATGGCCAGCACGTTGAATCGCACCAGGCGGTCCATCCCGGCGATGCCGATGGCCGAAAGCAGCGCCCCGATCGTGGTCGGGATCAAGGTGACGAACAGCGCCACCAGAACGGTCACCGAAATGTAGCCGCCCGAATAGGAAGCAAAACTCGGGATCGTCGCGGTGGCCAGCACGAAGATCAGCGTCATGCCGACGAGCAGGATGTTGAGCGCGATCTCGTTCGGCGTCTTCTGGCGCTCCGCACCTTCGACCAGCGAGATCATGCGGTCGAGGAAGGTGTGGCCGGAAGCCGCCGTGATGCGCACGCGAACCCAGTCGGACAGCACCTGCGTGCCGCCGGTGACCGCCGAACGATCGCCGCCGGATTCGCGGATCACCGGCGCGGATTCGCCCGTGATCGCGGCCTCGTTGACCGAAGCGACGCCTTCGATCACTTCGCCGTCGGACGGGATGATGTCGCCGGCCTCGACCAGCACGGCATCGCCGACCTTGAGGCTGGTGCCGGGCACAAGTTTGTATTTGGTGCGGTCTTCACCGGTTAAAAGCTTGGCCTTGGTCTCGGTGCGTGCCTTGCGCAGCGAATCCGCCTGCGCCTTGCCGCGGCCTTCTGCGACCGCTTCGGCGAAGTTGGCGAACAGCACGGTGAACCAAAGCCAGATGATGATCTGCAGCGTGAAGCCGAGATTGCCGCCGCCGGAGACCAGGTCCTTGACGAACAGCACGGTGGTGAGCGCCGAGACGACGGCAACGACGAACATCACCGGGTTCCTGGCCAGCGTGCGCGGGTCGAGCTTGCGGAAGGCGCCGCCGATGGCGGGAAGCAGGATGCTGGCATCCATGATGCTGGCTGATTTCGAGTTGCTCATTTTGAAGCTCCGGCTTCGGTGTTGTTGGACGGCACCGGATGATCGGATGCCGAAAAGAGATGGGGCGGCCCGTAGGCCAGCAGCCAGAGGACGAGCATGACTGCCGCAAGGCCGAGAAACGTCGACAGGGTCGGGAAAGGAGGAGGTCCCTCCTCCTTTCCGTGATCGTCCCTGTGGGCGACCTTGCGGCGCATGGCATTGAACCACGACATGGCGGCCTCAGAAGGTCTGCCCGTGAGCCATCGCCAGGTGCTCGATGATCGGCCCGACGGCGAGCGCGGGGAAGAAGGTGAGGCCACCGACGATCAGGATGACGCCGATCAGCAGCCCGACGAACAGCGGGCCGTCGGTCGGGAAGGTGCCGGCGGAGGCCGGAACCGTTTTCTTCGCCACCAGCGAGCCGGCAATGGCCAGCGCCGGGATGATGACCAGGAAGCGGCCCATCAGCATGCCGATGCCGATGGTGATGTTGTACCAGGGCGTGTTGCCGCTGAGGCCGCCAAAGGCCGAACCGTTGTTGGCCGCCGCCGACGTGTAGGCATAGAGGACCTCGGAGAAGCCGTGCGGGCCGGCATTGCCCATCGACGCCACGCCGGTCGGCAGCACGACGGCGATGGCCGTGAAGATCAGCATCGCCAGCGGCAGGCACAATATGGCCAGCATCGCCATCTTGACCTCCTTGGCCTCGATCTTCTTGCCGAGATATTCGGGCGTGCGACCGACCATCAGGCCGGCGACGAAGACGGCGACGACGATGTACATCAGGATGCCGTAGAGGCCCGCGCCCACACCGCCGACGATGACTTCGCCAAGCTGCATGTTGATGATCGGGATCATGCCGCCGAGCGCCGTGAACGAGCCGTGCATGGCGTTGACAGCGCCGCAGGAAGCGGCCGTGGTAATGACGGCAAACAGCGCCGACAAGGCGATGCCGAAACGTGTCTCCTTGCCCTCCATGTTGCCGCCGTCGATGCCCAGCGCATGCACCAGCGGGTTGCCGGCGGCTTCCGCCCAGTAGCAGATGGCGACACCGGCGATGAACATGACGCCCATGGCCGAGAGGATCGCCCAGCCCTGGCGCTGGTTGCCGATCATGCGGCCGAAGACATTGGTCAAGGCGGCGCCGATGGCGAAGATCGACACCATCTGGATCAGGTTGGAGATCGCGTCGGGGTTCTCGAACGGGTGCGCGGCATTGGCGTTGAAGAAGCCGCCGCCATTGGTGCCGAGCATCTTGATGGCCACCTGCGAAGCGACCGGGCCGACGGCGATGGTCTGCTGCGCGCCTTCGAGCGTCGTGGCGTTGACATAGGCGCCCAGCGTCTGCGGCATGCCGAGCCAGACATAGGCCAGCGTCAGCACGACGCAGAACGGCAGCAGCAAATAGAGTGTGGAGCGGGTCATATCGACCCAGAAATTGCCGATCGACTTGCCCGAAGCCCGGGCAAAGCCGCGGATCAGCGCGATGGCGATGGCAATGCCCGTGGCCGCCGAAACGAAGTTCTGCACCGTCAGCCCGGCCATCTGCACGAGATAGGACATCGTGCTCTCGCCACCATAGTTCTGCCAGTTGGTGTTGGTCATGAAGCTGGCGGCGGTGTTGAAGGCGAGCCCAGGCTCGACCGCTGTCATGCCGGCCGGGTTGTAGGGCAGGCTGCCCTGCAGGCGCTGCAGGGCGTAGAGCACCAGGAAGCCGGCGAGGTTGAAGAGCAGCAGGGCGACCGCGTAGGTGGTCCAGTGCTGTTCCTCCCGTTCGCTGGTTCCGCAAACACGGTACAGCCCGCGCTCGAGCGGGCCGAAGAGGGGCGAGAGCAGCGTCCGGTCGCCGTCGAAGACGCGGTGCATGTAGCCGCCGAGCGGCTTCACCAGCAATATCACGATCCCGCAATAGACCAGGATCTGTATCCAACCGTTCAGTGTCATGGCTGTGGCTTTCCGTGCCTTCAGAAGCGTTCTGGACGAACGAGCGCGTAGGTCAGGTAGGCGAGCAGGAACAGCGTCACGCCGCCACCGAGGATATAGTCGACGATCATTTTCTCAGCCTCGCTCTAGAGCGCGTCGCAAGCTTTGATGTAGGCGAAACAAAGGGTGAAGAACAAAATTCCGATCCCGATAACGGATATATCCATTGTGTTATTCCTTTTGTTCTTTTGTACTTTGCGAATTGACAGGAGATTTCGCAATATCTCGAAATTGTCCCGTTGCATCTTTGGCGACGAAACCGAATGTGTTTTCTGAAGGGAATATGGACCCGATCGCCATAAAGGTTCGAGACGGGGCGCAGTGGAAAGAAATAGGAATTTCATAAAGATTTTTGCGCGGGCTCTTCCCAACACTCCACGCAGGGATTGTCGCGCAAGGCAGGCGGCCAGCCACAGGATTGCGATTTGCTTGCGAGCTGCCGGAAACGGGAAAGCCCGGCTGGGGCCAGCCGGGCCTTCTATGGTGGTGTGGCTTTAGCCGCCACGGAGGGTATCGATCTTCAGGCGGCGTAGCCGCCATAGCCACGCGCAACCGCGTGCACGCCCGCCACCGGCTCGAGGTCCGGCCACAGGATACAAGAAGCTTGCGCAAACTGGACGAGCGCGTGGCGGGCCTGCTCGATGGTCACATAGCCTGGGATGGCGAGTTCACATGCTTCCACCGCGTTGCGGTAGAGCGGGCCGCGGCGGGAGGTCGTCCAATTGGTGAGGAAGTCGTGCATTTCGGCCAGCGACGCAATCTCGCGTTTGAAGCCAAGGCCGACCGAGAGTGCGACCGGGGAATGAAACAGCTTGTCGTGCATGAAGCGGGCTCCTGGTTTTTTTTGCGCGCTTGGAGAGATATCCGGGCGGATCCGCGAACGGGACGCCCTGAAACGCGCAATGAGGCCGGAGGTTCCAGACTTGGGTCTTGGCGGTTTTTGATTGTGTCTGGTCGGCGAAATTATCAATTTCGCAGCGCAACGATCATGTGCCGGACGCTCAACGGCTCCGCTTCCACTTGGCGACGGCAGGCTCTCCAAAATCCCGAAGGAGCCATCGAGATCGCTTGCCGCCCTGAGGCTCACGCCTTCATAGCGGCGGCCCGGAAGGCCGGCAAAGCCTTCACCGACTGACGCCTTTCCCGCTCCCGATACATCGCCCCAAGAGGCGTGTCGGAGGCGGGGCCCTTTATTGTACGAACCCCTGTTCCGCCATGCAGGCTTTGAATGTGCTGTTCGATGCCATCGCCCCGGCAATCCACAGCCGTCCCGCCATCACCTGCGTTTCGCCTGCGCGACCATTGCAAATTGCCTTGGCCCTCTCGAAACGGCTGTTTTTTGTTGTGGCCTGAACCTCACGCCACTGCCCTGACGACGTCGTGTTGTTGCACCCGACAAGGGCCAAGCTAAGCGCGGCTATGAACATGGAACGCATCCATCCCTCCCGGTTTGGCGCAGAATGCTGGAAATTGAAAACGAGGGCAATAGATCGACCCGATCACGGGATAGTTCCGCCAAGGGAACAGTTCCGCTAATGCATTGAATTTATTTGATTTTGACGGATTGTCGTGCGGTCTTCTACCCCACTGGGACCGCGATGACGCGTCGCAACAGGAGCGGGACCGATGAGCATCAACTACAGCACCCTTGAAGCCGACGTGGCCGAGTGGATGAAGGGCACATTGAGCACGTCAAGGAATACTGTGGCGAAGGTGAAGCCTACGCCGAGGCGGTGCGGTTGCTTGAGGATGACCGTGGCAGGCCCTGCAGTGGTACCGTGGAGGACGTGCGGAAGGCCGCTTGAGGAATGATGCCAGATTGGTCTAAGTTATTGGTCTAAGCCGCCAGGCAACCGATCTGCCAAGGCAATTGAGCGCCATTGCTGTCGCGCACGATTACATCGTTCGGCATGCCATCTCCTGTGATTGGCAGGTTTCAAGGGCAGAGCGCGGCGGGATGTTTACCGCCCTGCTTCGCGCAGAGGCTCGGGCTTGTCCTGCGAAGTTCGTAGAGCGAAGCAGGATGGCGGAGAGAGCGGGATTCGAACCCGCGTTACGGTCTCCCGTAAACACACTTTCCAGGCGTGCGCCTTCAACCACTCGGCCACCTCTCCGTCCATGCATGTCGCGTCGGCCGGTTTTGCCGCGCGGGTTGGGGAGATGCACCTCCCTTGGGGCAAGACGAAACTTTCGCCATCGGCGTCGCCAACCAGCAAACGCCTTCCCCTGCACCTGAGCCGTCGAAGCAACAGGCGCGGGGCTCATCTAGTCGATCCGACGGCGAATGCCAAGCCATAACGGCAGTCTATTCGCTTTGCCGGCCACACAGTGTTTCACGAGGCCGCCGGCATGCCCGTTTTTGCGGGCGCCGCCGCTGCAATGGTGTGCACAGGCAGGACCGCAGGGACGGCCGCCCTTGACTTCCCCCGGAGTTGCCTGTCGGGTGCCGAGGCTTTGCGGGGGCATTGTGCGGAGATGACATCGAGCAATGGACAGACGCCAGTCAGGCGGCCGGACAGCGGGCTGTCCTTCGTGCCGGTGGGCTGGCTTGTCTTCGTCATGGCGTGGTCGGTCTACGGCCTGATCTCCGTCTGGCCCGCGGTCGGCGCCACCGGCCTGCCAGACAGCGTGCTTTACCTTATCTATGGCGGGCTCGTCGTCGACATCGTCACCATCCTATGGGGGCTTTACCTGCTCGGCCTCGCCTTCGGCCGCTCGGCCCGCTTCCCGCGCCAGTTCACGATCTGGCAGATTGCCATAATCGTCGGGCTGCTGGTCATCCATGCCTATGCCCCTACGGTGCCGGGATTCGTCTTCTCGGGCCAGGCGCTTGTCATCACCGGCACCGAAATCGCCATCGGCGCGCTCTGCATCTATCTGTTGCGCCATGGATCCGAAGCCGATGCCGTTTATGTCAATCCGAAAACCGAGAGCCCATCGGCCTTCGTCTCGGTCATCGCCGCGCTGCTCGGCATCGTCCTGGGCGCGGTCATCGGCGCCGTGGGCGGATTCGCCATCGGCTCGGTGATCGCCGATGCCACCGAGATGAGCTGTTTCGAGGGCGCCTGCGGCTATTTCGCCGTGTTCACCGGCCTGGCCGGTCTGGTGATCGGCGCCATCGGCGGCGGCGTTTTTGCTGTCTGGCGTGTCCACCGGCACAAAAGGAAGCCGGCCGCATAATTCGCGCGGGCAACAAATCCGGGTTCACACGGTCTTTGAAGACTTCGCCGGCAAGTCGGTTTGCGGCCACCAAACGCAAAAACCCGCCTGTGCGGCGGGTCATCTGTCGTCCGGCCCTCCGTTGACCTGAGTTTGGAGTCTGCAAATTCGCGTATGGCGATTGCGATCCAGCCATGCGCATTCTATCTCTGAAAAGCCCCTCGGCAGAGGACCAGCCCGGAGGAGGGTTCTGATGTTTCGCTTCGTCTTTCGTCTTGCTGCAATGATCGCGCTGTCGATTTCCGTCATCATGGCGGTGCTCGACGCGACACGCACAGTGGCGGCCTCCGTGCTGGTGCTGACCCCGCTCAACAGCAGTTGGCTGGCGGTCTCGCCCGACACGCGGGCCGCCTTCGAGACCTTCATCCGAACCAAGACCAGCCCGCTGCTGTGGGATGGCGCCATCGCCTGGGTGCTGAACCAGCCGGGCTTCGCCGTGTTCGCGGTGCTGGCTTTCCTGCTCTATGCGATAGGCTACAGGCGGCAACGTCGCGCCGGACAGTTCGTCGCAAACTGATCCGCTTTCCGCGAAGAGAGGGAAACCCGCGCATGTTCTTTCTCAGCGACATGCTGAACAAGAAGCTCAATCTGCCGAAGCCCTCCGAGGCCCTGCCGGGCCGCGCCAGGGCGATCCCGACCGCATCCAGGCACAAGGTCTTGAAAAGACCGCTCAAGGGTCCTTATCCCGAGGGGCTGGAGACGGCCATGTTCGGGCTCGGCTGCTTCTGGGCTGCGGAGCGGCTGTTCTGGCAGATCGAAGGCGTCTGGGTCACCGCGGCCGGCTATGCCGGCGGCTTCACGCCCAATCCGACCTATCAGGAGACCTGCACCGGGCTAACCGGTCATGCCGAAGCGGTGCTGGTGGTCCATGACCCCGGGATCGTCTCCTATGCTGGGCTTCTGAAGCTGTTCTGGGAAAGCCACGATCCCACGCAGGGCATGCGCCAGGGCAATGATGTCGGCACCGCCTATCGCTCCGCGATCTACACGAGCGACGAGGCGCAACTGTTGGCGGCGCGCGCCTCGCGCGATGCGTATGAGACCTCGCTGCGCGGTGCCGGCCACGGCAGGATCACCACCGAGATCGCCCCGGCGGCCGAATTCTACTTCGCCGAAGCCGATCACCAGCAATATCTGGCAAAGAACCCTTACGGCACCTGCAACCTCAAAGGCACCGGTGTCGCTTGCGCCATCCCTGCCGCCGCCTCCGCCTGACACAAGCTGCGGTGCGGCTTGCCCGCACCAAGCTTTTCCAAAAGGTCAAAATTCCGCGTGAATTTTGTTTCGGGCCATGCCAGATTGCCGCCGAGCGGGAGGGAATACACTCCTGGCTGACGTCGCATGCCTGCCGGAGAACCGGGCCGGCATGCGGTGCGTAACGGAAAAAATAACCGACAGGGTGTGGATCACATGAAACGTATCGTTCTCGGCCTCCTGGCCGCAACCGCAATGGTTCTTCCGGCTTTCGCCGCGGATGTCCAGCCGGCCATCCTCTATGATCTCGGCGGCAAATTCGATAAATCCTTCAACGAGGCTGCCTATCACGGCGCCGAGAAATTCAAGACGGAAACCGGCACGGCCTACGTCGAATTCGAGGTCTCCAACGCCTCACAGCGTGAGCAGGCGCTGCGCCGCTTCGCCGAGGACGGCCACAACCCGATCGTCATGGCCGGCTTCGCCTGGGAGGATGCACTGAAGAAGGTCGCGGCCGAATATCCCGATCTCAACTTCGCCATCATCGACGACGCCGTCGACATGCCCAATGTCCGCTCGCTGGTATTCAAGGAAAACGAAGGCTCCTATCTCGTCGGCATCATGGCGGCGATGGCCTCGAAGTCGAAGAAGGTCTCCTTCGTCGGCGGCATGGACATCCCGCTGATCCGCAAGTTCGAATGCGGCTATGTCGGCGGTGCCAAATCGGCCGGCGCGACCGATGTCATCCAGAACATGACGGGTGACACGCCGGCTGCCTGGAACGATCCGGCCAAGGGCGGCGAGATCGCCAAGACGCAGATCGACCAGGGCTCCGACGTGGTCTATGCCGCGGCAGGCGGCACCGGCGTCGGCGTGCTGCAGGCGGCGGCAGATGCCGGCAAGCTCGGCATCGGCGTCGATTCCAACCAGAACGGCCTGCAGCCCGGCAAGGTGCTGACCTCGATGCTGAAGCGCGTCGACGTCGCCGTCTACACCGCCTTCATGGACGGCAAGAACGGCACCTTCAAGGGCGGCGTCGAGAATCTCGGCCTCAAGGAAGGCGGCGTCGACTACGCCATGGACGACAACAACAAGGCGCTGGTGACGGACGAGATGAAGGCGGCCGTCGAAAAGGCCAAGGCCGACATCATTGCCGGCAAGGTCGAAGTACACGACTATACGACTGACAACGCCTGCCCCTATTGAGCGGCACGAACATACAGCCATGATCTGCAAACCGCCGGGCGCCAGCCCGGCGGTTTTGCCTTTACCGGATCGAGCGAAACCTTCGCTCCGTGCCGGACACCGTTTCGAGATACAGATGCAGCCGACGATCGGACCCATGGGCGA
This sequence comes from Mesorhizobium sp. BR1-1-3, assembly GCF_020165455.1. Classification (NCBI taxonomy): domain Bacteria; kingdom Pseudomonadati; phylum Pseudomonadota; class Alphaproteobacteria; order Hyphomicrobiales; family Phyllobacteriaceae; genus Mesorhizobium; species Mesorhizobium sp. BR1-1-3. The sequence continues at coordinate 112,877 of NZ_JAIUIC010000013.1, read as the reverse complement.
GCACGACGTAGCAGCGGTCGCGCAACTGCGCCTGTCTGCCTTTTTCGAGGGAACCGGAAGGACTCTCGGGGAAGATGCTGCAGGGCTTCGCGACTTGATCGCCGGTGACGGTTTCGAGGCGGCATTCGTGGCCCGGATCGGCGACACCCCGGTCGGGACATGCCTGCTGGTCCGCCACGAATTGGAGCCCGCGCATGATCTGACGCCATGGCTGGCCGGGTTGGTTGTCGATGCAAGGTATCGACGCCAAGGCATCGCCACCGCGCTGGTCAAGGCAACGGAAGCCCATGCGGCGTCACGGGGCGTCGAGATGCTCTATCTCTACACATGGGATGCGCGTGGTTTCTACGCGGCCCTCGGCTGGAACATCGTTGAGATATGCAGTTCGGACGGCGAGACGATGGCTCTGATGTCTCGCCGGCCTCGCCTATAGCAGCTTCGCGACGAGACAACCGAGCGCGAACGCCACCATCAGTCCGGCGGCAACCACAAATCCACGCCGGCCGCCCAGCGCGTGGACGCCGACGCCGTATGGCCGCTGCGACAGGCTTCGGATCACGGTTGGCGGCCTGGCGTCGCTCAGGCCAGAACTACGCATCTGCGGCAGGTCGCCAATGCGCTGCGTGATCTGCTTCCAGCGCTCTTCGCCATCCCCCGGTTCGGCACGGTCGAAGACGTGCATGCGCTCGGCAAGTCGCACGACCTCGTCGCGGAAGGCCGGGTCGATCTCCAGATCACGTTCGGCCCGTTCGCGCTCCGCATCGTTCATCAGGCCACGCACATAGTCGCTGGCCCGTGCAATGCGATCGCTTTCACTGGCCATGGCGTGCGCCCTTCCCTTTTTCCTCACCAGTGCGGCGGCTTGGTTACAGGCACTTCATCTCCCGTCTGCTCCTCCAGCGCCAGGAAGCGATCCGTCAGCGCGTCGAGCTTGCGCTGCATGCGCTCGATCACTTTCCACTGCTCGGCGATCTGGCCGGACAGTTCCTCGATGGTCTTCTCCTGCTCGGCGGCGCGGATTTCCAGCGTCGTCAGCCGGTCGGCGGGTATGGTCATGTGAATTCCCCAGTCTTCACCGCGATGTCTTGCGCCGCGATGTCTTGCGCCGCAATGCGAATTTCGGCTCCGTCATACTAGCGAATGTGAAGGCCCCGGCCACGTTGCAAATTGACAAGCGCACCGGGATTTGTCGAGAGTGAACCTGCTCCGCCAATTGGCACGGGCGGAGCGTCATGCTAGGCGTTTTGACCAAGCGATAAAAAAATAAGAGTGGGACAGGCTGCATGGCGCAAGCCGCAATCGAGTTGATCGGCATCAACAAGAGTTTTGGTGCGGTGCGCGCCAACCGGGACATCAATCTTGAGATCGGTCGCGGCACGATCCACGGCATTGTCGGCGAGAACGGCGCTGGCAAGTCGACGCTGATGTCGATCCTCTACGGCTTCTACCAGGCCGACAGCGGCGAGATCCGCGTTGGCGGCCAGCCGGCTTCGATCAAGACCCCCAATGACGCCATCGCGCTCGGCATCGGCATGGTGCATCAGCACTTCATGCTGGTCGACAATTTCACAGTGCTGGAGAACGTCATCCTCGGCGCCGAAAGCGATGCGCTCTTGAAGAAGAGCATCGCCAAGGCGCGCTCCGAACTGGAGCGGCTGGAGCGTGAATACGGGCTGGAAGTCGATCCCGATGCAATCATCGAGGAACTGCCGGTCGGCCTGCAGCAGCGTGTCGAGATCCTGAAGGCGCTCTATCGCGGCGCCGAGATCCTGATCCTCGACGAACCGACGGGCGTTTTGACGCCGGCCGAAGCCGACCATCTGTTCCGCATCCTTCGGCAGTTGAAGGACCAGGGCAAGACGGTGGTGCTGATCACCCACAAATTGCGCGAGATCATGGCCATCACCGACACGGTGTCGGTCATGCGCCAGGGCACGATGGTGGCGACGCGCGAGACCAGGAAGACGACTGTCGAGGAACTGGCCGAGCTGATGGTCGGCCGGCGCGTGCTCTTGCGGGTCGAGAAGGGCGAGGCAGAGGCCGGCGCCGTCAAGCTCGCAGTCAAGAACCTGACGGTCAGGGATACGCGCGGCGTCACCATGGTCGACGACATCTCCTTCGATATCAGGGCCGGCGAGATCGTCGGCATCGCCGGTGTCGCCGGCAACGGACAATCCGAACTGCTCGAGGCGATTTCCGGCATCAGGCGTGCCGTTTCCGGCTCGGTCATGCTGGATGGCAAGCCGATCGACCTGACCGGTGCCGCCGACCCCGGAGAGTTGCGCGACCGTGGCCTGGCGCATGTGCCGGAGGACCGCCATCACGTCGGGCTGGTGCTGGCCTTCGAGGAGAACGAGAATTCGATCCTCGGCTATCACGATGATCCCCGCTATTTGAAGGGGCCGTTCCTCAACATCGATGCCATCCGCAACGATGCCAGGGACAAGATCGCCAAATACGACATCCGCCCGGCCGACTGCCGGCTGAAGACCGCCAATTTCTCCGGCGGCAACCAGCAGAAGATCGTGCTGGCACGGGAGATGGAACAGGACCCGGGCGTGCTGATCGTCGGCCAGCCGACACGCGGCGTCGATGTCGGCGCCATCGAGTTCATCCACAAGCGCCTGATCGCCATGCGCGATCAGGGCAAGGCGGTGCTGGTGGTGTCGGTCGAGCTGGACGAGATCCGTTCGCTGTCCGACCGTATCCTGGTGATGTTTGCCGGCCGCATCGTCGGCGAGCGCGGCTCCGAAGCGACCGAGGGCGAGCTCGGCCTGCTGATGGCCGGCATCGAGCACCAGGAGGCCGCGCAATGAGCACGCCTTACGCCAAACTGCCGGCCTGGGCCGACTATGGCCTGATCCCGCTGATCAATCTGTTCGTCGCCTTCGTCGTCGCCGGCTTCGTCGTGCTTCTGGTCGGTGAGAATCCGTTGCGCGCCGCCGTCATCCTGGTCGAAGGCGCCTTCGGCAAAGGCACAGGCATCGCCTTCACCCTGTTTTATGCCACCACCTTCATCTTCACCGGGCTTTCGGTGGCGGTGGCCGCGCATTGCGGCCTGTTCAACATCGGCACCGAGGGGCAGGCCTACATCGCCGGCCTTGGCATCGCCATCGTCTGCCTGAGCTTCGACAGTACACTGCCGTGGTGGCTGACCTTCCCGCTGGCGATCATTGCTGCGGCGGCGGTGGGCGCATTGTGGGCGCTTATCCCGGCCTATCTGCAGGCCAAGCGCGGCTCGCACATCGTCATCACCACCATCATGTTCAACTTCATCGCCGCCTCGATCATGGTTTACCTGCTGGTCGGCCCGTTGAAGCCAGCCGCCTCGCAAGCGCCGCAGACGCGCAACTTCCTCGCCGGCGCGGAACTGCCCAAACTCAACTGGATCATCGAGCTGTTCGGCGCCAAGATCCGTTCGGCGCCGCTCAACGTCACCTTCCTGCTGGCGCTGGTCATGGCCTTCCTGGTCTGGCTGCTGATCTGGCGCACCAAGCTCGGCTACGAGATGCGCACCTACGGTCACAGCCCGAAGGCGGCACGCTATGCCGGCATTTCCGAAACCCGCATCATCATCACCGCCATGATGATCTCGGGCGCACTGGCCGGCATGATGGCGCTCAATCCGGTGATGGGCGATCAGCACAATGTCGCCATCGACTTCGTTTCCGGCGCCGGCTTCGTCGGCATCGCCGTGGCGCTGATGGGCCGCCTGCACCCTGTCGGCATCGTATTGGCGGCGGTCCTGTTCGGCATGCTCTACCAGGGCGGCGCCGAACTCGCCTTCGAGATGCCGGCAATCAGCCGCGACATGATCGTCATCATTCAAGGCCTGGTGATCCTGTTTGCCGGTGCCCTCGAGCACATGTTCCGGCCCTACATCCAGGCGCTGTTTGCCTCGTTCAGTCCGCGATCGGTCGGCATGGAAGCGGTCAAGGGGAAAGGTGCCTGAGATGGATGTGTTCAACGCGATCATCCAGACACTGGACTCCACCATCCGCCTCTCGGTGCCGCTGCTGCTTGCTTGCCTCGCCGGGCTCTATTCGGAACGCGCCGGCATCTTCGACATCGGCCTCGAAGGCAAGATGCTTGTCGGCGCCTTCGCCGGAGCGGCCGCAGCTTCCGTGTTCCATTCGGCCTTTCTCGGCCTCGGCATGGCGGTCGTGATCTCGGTCGCCTTCGCCATGATCCACGGCTTTGCCTCGATCACTCATCGCGGCAACCAGATCGTCTCCGGCGTGGCGATCAATTTCATCGCCGCCGGCTCGACCATCATCCTCGGCCAGGCCTGGTTCCAGCAGGGCGGGCGCACGCCGGCGCTGCAACCGGGCGAGCGCTTCGAGGCCATCACCCTGCCGGGCGCCGAGGCCATCCGCGACGTGCCGATCATCGGACCGATCTATGCCGAACTCCTGTCGGGCCACTCGATCCTGGTCTATCTTGCCTTCCTGATGGTGCCGTTCACCTGGTGGGTGCTGTTTCGCACCCGCTTCGGCCTGCGCCTTCGCGCCGTCGGCGAGAACCCGGCCGCCGTCGACACCGCCGGCATCTCGGTCGCCTGGCTGCGCTACCGGGCGCTGATCTGCACCGGCATCCTCACCGGCATTGCCGGCGCCTACCTGTCGATGGTGCAAAATGGCGGCTTCGTGAAGGACATGACTGCCGGCAAGGGCTATATCGCGCTGGCAGCCTTGATCTTCGCCAAGTGGAAGCCGGTCAACGCCATGTTCGCCTGCCTGCTGTTTGGCTTCCTGGACGCGGCGTCGATCCGCCTGCAAGGATCCCCGCTGCCCATCATCGGCAAGGTGCCGGCGCAGTTCATGCAGGCGTTGCCCTACATCCTCACCGTCATCCTTCTCGCCGGCTTCATCGGCAAGGCAATCCCGCCACGCGCCGGCGGCGTGCCTTATGTCAAGGAACGTTGAGCGACGGGTCGGCTTTGCGCCGGGTTTTGAACACGATCACGGAGAGAACGCTGAATGTCGCATGATCTGTTCGAGGCCGCCAAAGCCGCCATGGCCAAGGCCTACGCGCCCTATTCTAAGTTTCCGGTCGGCGCTGCCTTGCGCACCGAGGACGGGCGCGTCTTTACAGGCGCCAACATCGAAGTCGCCTCCTATCCGGAAGGCTGGTGCGCCGAGACCACGGCGCTCGGCCACTACATTATGGGCGGCGGCGGCAAGATCGTGGAAATCGCCGTCCTAGCCGAACGCATGGCCAAATGCTCGCCTTGCGGCGGCTGCCGCCAGCGGCTTGCCGAATTCTGCCGGCCGGAAACAAAGCTCTATCTCTGCGACAATGCGGGTGTGGCCGAAACCGTGACCATGGGCGACATGCTGCCTTACGGCTTCCGCGGCGATATTTTGAAATGAGCAACAGGCTCAAATGAACAGCTGGCAACGATGACGGAAAAAGCCCTGGATCATCTCGTCGAAAGGCTGGACGGCCTGGCGCCGGCCACGGCACTGGTGCTCGGCTCGGGCCTCGGCGGTCTGGTCGACCAGATCGAGGACCCGATCCGCATCTCCTATGCCGACCTGCCCGGCTTTCCCAGAAGCGGTGTCACCGGGCACGCCGGCGAAGTGGTGGCAGGGCTGTTTGCCGGCGTGCCGGTGCTGCTGCTGTCGGGCCGTGCCCATTACTATGAGCACGGCAACGCCGCGGCGATGCGGCCGGTGCTGGAAGTGCTTGCCGGCATCGGCATCACGAAACTGATCCTCACCAATGCCGCCGGCTCGGTCGATCCGGACATGCCGCCGGGCTCGGTGATGCTGATATCGGACCACATCAATTTCTCGGGCACCAACCCGCTGATCGGCGAACCAAGCGACCGGCGTTTCGTCGGCCTGACCGAAGCCTATGATGCCGGCATCCGCCAGGCCATCGAACGGGCGGCAAAAGCGACCGGCACCACCCTGCACAAGGGCGTCTATATGTGGTTCTCCGGCCCATGCTTCGAAACGCCGGCCGAAATCCGCATGGCGCGCATCATGGGCGCCAATGCGGTCGGCATGTCGACCGTACCGGAGGTCATTCTCGCCCGCTTCCTCGGACTGCGCGTCGCCGCCTGTTCGGTCATCACCAATCTGGCGGCCGGCATGACCGGGGCCGAGCTTTCGCACCAGGAGACCAAGGACATGGCGCCGGTCGGCGGCGCGCGGCTGGCGACGGTCCTGCAGCGCGTGTTCCGCGACGGACTGCTGGAGATCTGATGCTTCCCCAGGAAATCATCCGCCGCAAGCGCGATGGCCTCAGGCTGTCGGAGGAGGAGATCGCCGGCTTCGTCGCGGGCGTGACGTCAGGCGCCGTTACCGACGGCCAGGCCGGCGCCTTCGCCATGGCGGTGTTCTTCAACGGCATGAACCGCGACGAGGCCGTGGCGCTGACGCTGGCGATGCGCGATTCCGGCGATGTGCTCGACTGGTCGGACCTGCCAGGTCCGGTCACCGACAAGCATTCGACCGGCGGCGTCGGTGACAATGTCTCGCTGATGCTGGCGCCGATCGTCGCCGCCTGCGGCGCCTATGTGCCGATGATCTCGGGCCGTGGCCTTGGCCACACCGGCGGTACGCTGGACAAGATGGATGCCATTCCCGGCTACGTCAGCCAGCCCGATGTCGCGCTGTTTCGCAAGGCGGTGCTCGAAACAGGCTGTGCCATCATCGGCCAGACCGCCGACCTCGCACCCGCCGATCGACGACTCTATGCGATCCGCGACGTCTCCGGCACGGTCGAATCGGTGCCGCTGATCACCGCTTCGATCCTGTCGAAGAAGCTGGCGGCCGGGCTGCAATCGCTGGTGCTCGACGTCAAGGTCGGCAACGGCGCCTTCATGGAAAAATCGCGCGACGCCACCGCACTCGCCAACAGCCTGGTTGAGATCGCCAACGGCGCCGGACTGAAGGCCTCGGCGTTGATCACCGGCATGAACGAGCCGCTGGCGTCGGCCGCCGGCAACGCAGTCGAGGTGCGCAACGCCGTCGATTTCCTCACCGGCCGGTATCGTGACCGTCGGCTCGAAGATGTGACGCTGGCGCTGGCCGCCGAAATGCTGCAGTCGGCCGGGCTGGTGTCGTCCAACCAGGATGGCATGCGGCGCGCCACCGAGACGCTCGCCAGCGGCCGCGCCGCCGCCACTTTCGCACGCATGGTGGCCGCGCTTGGCGGCCCCGCCGATTTCATCGAGAAACCGGAAAAATATCTGCCTGCGGCGGCGATCGAACTTGCCGTCAAGGCGACCGCAAATGGCTTCGTCACCGGCATCGCCACCCGCGATATCGGGCTCGCCGTGGTCGGCCTGGGAGGTGGACGCACGCGGCCGGACGGCCAGATCGACCCTGCGGTCGGCATCACCAGACTATTGCCGGTCGGTGCGGAGGTTGGGATCGGCGAGCCGCTGGCGCTGATCCATGCCCGCTCATCGGCCGATGCCGAGGCCGCCGCGGCAGCCGTGCTTTCGGCCTATATGGTCGGCGCCTCGAAGCCGCCCGCCGACAAGTCGGTCATCCGGCGGATTCTGCCGCGCGGCTAGAGCAATTCCAGGAAAAGTGTGAAACGGTTCTCCCCGGGAAAAAGCGCATAGCGCTTTCCCTTGGGAATTTGGGAAAACGAATAGCCTTACTGGACGAGCAGCAGCGTGCCGTTCTCGACCTGGTATTTGTCGAGCCGGTTGAGGAAGCTCATGCCGATCAGATTGGTGCGCAGCGCCCTGTCGTCGAGCACGATGGTCTGGACGTCATTGACGGTGATGCTGCCGATCTGCAGGCGGTCGATCATGGCCACGGCCGCCTTGATGGTGCCGTTGGCGGTGTTGACCTCGCGGTTGAAGTCGGAAGCGTTCAGCGACAGGCCGATCCTGCGTGCCGTCGAAATGTTGATGGCGACCAATGTGGCGCCGGTGTCGATCATGCCGTCGACCTGACGTCCGTTGAGCTTGAAGGGTGACGAGAAATGCCCGCGTTCGTCTGCCGCGACGAGGACCTTGCGGCCCATCGGCAGCGGTGCCGCGGGCTTGTTGGGCACCGATGCCAGGTTGACGTTCGGCTGGGCTTCGACCGCTTGTTTGCCCGGCACCGCCGACCTCAGCAGGTTTTCGACGAGTTGCGGATTCGACTGATACACAATCGGTATCGATGCCGATGTACCGGCGAAAACGGCGAGGATCAGAAGTTTGCGCAGCATGGATCGGCCTCGCCGCATGACCCCGAAAATCGGGAACGATTTTCGGAAAGGCTCATGCACAAAATCAAAGTGCTACAGCGTCCTTTGCGCGTCCGAAACGGACGCGCGGCGCTGTAGTGACAGCCGATCGTTAAGCCCGGATGGTGTTTGCCGCTTTAACGCGCGCCAAAACCGCGCCTTTGCGTAAATATTTGGTAAATCGTACCAGGCGACTTGGTCTGATATTACTTGGTCCCATACATGCGGTCGCCGGCGTCGCCGAGGCCGGGCATGATGTAGCCCTTCTCGTTGAGCTGGCGGTCGATCGAAGCGGTGAAGACGGGAACGTCCGGATGCGCCTTGATGAAGCGCTCGATGCCTTCGGGCGCCGCCAGCAGGCAAAGGAAACGGATGTTGGTGGCGCCGCGCTCTTTCAGCTTGTCGATCGCCGCGATCGCCGAATTGGCGGTGGCCAGCATCGGATCGACGACGATCACCAGCCGGTCGGCGAGGTCGCTCGGCGCCTTGAAGAAATATTCGACCGCTTCCAGCGTTTCGTGATCGCGGTAGAGACCGACATGGGCGACACGCGCCGCCGGTACCAGGTCGAGCAGGCCTTCCAGCAAGCCGTTGCCGGCGCGCAGCACCGAGGCGAAGACCAGTTTCTTGCCCTCGAGCGTCGGCGCTTCCATCGTTTCCATCGGCGTTTCGATGGTCGTCGTCGTCAGTTCGAGATTGCGGGTGACCTCGTAGCCGAGCAGCAGCGAGATTTCGCGCAGCAGCCGGCGGAAGCCCGCCGTCGAGGTTTCCTTCTTGCGCATGATGGTCAGCTTGTGCTGGACAAGCGGGTGGTCGACGACGGTGACGCCCTGCATGGTGTTCTCCTGATGCCTGCGCCCGAAAATGCGCGCATCGCCCTTTCGGACGCGCCGCGCTTCAAGCTGCCTGGGCGAACCCTAGCGGCAATGCGCCGGCCAAGGAACCGCTTGGCCCGCACCGACCACAGCTTTGTCGGCGGAAATCAGCGTGCCGCGCTGTTCAACCGGGCAAGAAGTGCCGTCTTTGTCTTTCTATCGACGAAAGCGGCCTCGATGGCCGTTCTGGTGACGGCGGTCAGCGCCTTGTCGTTCATCGAGAAATGCTCGGCAGCGATATCGTATTCACGCTTGAGCGAGGTCCAGAAATAGGGCGGATCGTCGGAATTGAGCGTCACCTTGCAGCCTGCCGCCTGCAGGGCCGGAAACGGATGATCGGCGAAACTGTCGAACACCTTGAGCGCGATGTTGGAACCGGGGCAGCATTCCAGCACGACACCCTCGTCGGCGATGCGCCGGACGAGGTCCGGGTTCTCGATGGCGCGAACGCCGTGGCCGATGCGGGACGGGCGGATGTGATCCAGCGCCGCCTGGACGGTCTCCCAGCCCGTCAGTTCGCCGGCATGGATGGTGATGCCGAGCCCGGCTTCGCGAGCGATCTCGAAAGCCCTGACATAGTCCTCCATATCACCGACCCGCTCATCGCCGGCAACGCCGAAACCGGTGACCAGCGGATGCCCGCAGCGCGCCGCGAAGCGCGCCGCCTGCTCGATCGACTCGACGCCGACATGGCGCACGCCGGTGACGATCATGCGGCCCTCGATGCCGGTCTTGGCCTTGGCGCGGGCCATGCCTTCGCCGAGCGCGTCGGTATAGGCCTTGGGCGACAGGCCGGCTTTTTTAGCGTGGTCCGGCGAGGTGAACACCTCGGAATAGATGGCGCCATCGCGGGCAAGGCTGGTCAGATAGTGGTCGGCCAGCCGCGCATAGTCCTCCTCGGTCCGGAACAGATCGGCGGAAAAATCATAAGCCGCCAGGAAGGAGGTGAAATCGTGCCAGACGAAGGACCCGTTCTGGATATAGGGCGAGGTGTCCTTGCCGTATTTCTGCGCCTGGCGGATGACGAGTTCGGGCGCCGCTGCCCCTTCAATGTGGCAGTGCAGTTCCGCTTTCAAAGGCATTCAATCATCCCGTCGGTCCGTCCAGGTCTCGAAAACCCGCCACCTGGAAGCGCGGCTGAACACCGCGCCTTAAACAATAGCGCCCGCACCATCGATCGGCTATGGTCCCGCCGGTTTTATGACGGATCAAAAAAATGTCAGTTGAGAGAACCACGGCCGCGGGCGGCATGGAAACCTCCTATGGTTTCAAGCGTGTAGGGGCTGGCGACAAGCAGTCCCTGGTCAACGATGTTTTCCACAAGGTCGCCAACCGCTACGACCTGATGAACGATCTGATGTCGGCCGGCCTGCACCGGCTGTGGAAGGACGCCATGGTCACCTGGCTCAATCCGCCTAAACGGGCGGGCTGGAAGGTGCTCGACGTTGCCGGAGGCACCGGCGACATTGCCTTTCGCATCGTCGATGCCAGCCACGGCAATGCCCATGCCACCGTGCTCGACATCAATGGCTCGATGCTGGCTGTCGGCCGCGACCGGGCCGAAAAGAAGGGCCTGTCCGGCAACACCGATTTCGTCGAGGCCAATGCCGAGGAACTGCCCTTCCCTGATGCCACATTCGATGCCTATACCATCGCTTTCGGCATCCGCAACGTACCGCGCATCGAGGTGGCCTTGGGCGAAGCGTTTCGCGTGCTGAAGCCCGGTGGGCGCTTCCTGTGCCTGGAATTTTCCGAGGTCGAGATGCCGCTGCTCGACAAGGCTTATGAAGCCTGGTCGTTCAACGCCATTCCAAAGATCGGCAAGATGGTCACCGGCGACGGCGAGCCCTATTCCTATCTGGTCGAATCGATCGCCAGGTTTCCCAACCAGCAGAATTTCGCGACGATGATTTCCCGCGCCGGCTTCGACCGCGTTTCCTTCCGCAACTATTCCGGCGGTATTGCAGCACTTCATTCGGGCTGGAAGCTTTGAGGCCGGACCGCATTTCTCACAATCGACGCGTGCTATGCCGGTTCAAAGAGCCGGCAGGGTTGGCGCGGCCATGAGCAATGTCAGTGCAGGATTCCGGCTCGTAAGGGCCGGCTGGGTGCTGGTCCGCGAGGGTGTCGTCGCCGCTCTGCCGGGTGAGGAACTGTCCGGCCTGCCGAAGTTCGGCTGGCGGATGGCACGGCTGTTCACGCGCCGCCGCGCGCTGGCCTATGAGCGCAGCGACCGGCTGGCCAAGGCGGTCGTCCGGCTCGGTCCCTCCTATGTAAAGCTCGGCCAGTTCCTGGCGACGCGGCCCGACGTCGTCGGCAACGACATGGCGCTCGATCTCGCCATGTTGCAGGACAAGATGCACACCTTTCCGAAGGCCGAAGCCATAGCGGCCATCGAAGCCTCGCTCGGGCGCAAAGTCGGCGATCTCTACGCGCAATTCGGCGATCCGGTCGCCGCCGCCTCCATCGCCCAGGTCCATGCCGCCGATGCCATGCATGACGGCGTTGCCACCAAGGTGGCGGTCAAGGTGATCCGGCCCGGCGTGCGCCGCCGCTTCTTCCAGGATCTCGAAAGCTATTTCCTTGCCGCTCGCCTGCAGGAGAAATACATCCCCTCCTCACGCCGGCTGCGGCCGGTCGAGGTCACCCAGACGCTGGCGCAGACCACCAAGATCGAGATGGATCTTCGCCTCGAGGCGGCGGCCCTCTCGGAGCTCGGCGAAAGCACCAGGCACGACCCCGGCTTTCGCGTGCCGTCCGTCGACTGGGAGCGTACCGGCCGCGACGTGTTGACCATGGAGTGGGTCGACGGCGTCAAGATGAACGACATTGCCGGACTGGTCGCGGCGGGCCACGATCTGAAAACCATCGCCACCAACCTGATCCAGTCGTTCCTGCGCCACACGCTGCGCGACGGATTTTTCCACGCCGACATGCATCCGGGCAATTTGTTCGTCGAGGCGAACGGCACCATCGTCGCCGTCGATCTCGGCATTGCCGGCCGGCTCGGCAAGAAGGAGCGCCGCTTCCTCGCCGAAATCCTCTACGGCTTCATCACGCGCGACTATTTGCGCGTCGCTGAGGTCCATTTCGAGGCCGGCTATGTGCCGCGCCAGCACAATGTCGCGGCCTTCGCGCAGGCGATCCGGGCGATCGGCGAGCCGATCCATGGCCAGCCGGCCGAGACCATCTCGATGGCCAAGCTTCTGACGCTGCTGTTCGAAGTTACCGAGCTCTTCGACATGGCGACGCGGCCCGAACTGATCCTGCTGCAGAAGACCATGGTGGTGGTCGAGGGCGTGGCGCGCACGCTCGACCCGGCCTTCAACATGTGGAAGACTGCCGAGCCGGTGGTCGGCGACTGGATATCAGGCAATCTTGGGCCGCGTGGCATGATGATGGATGCGCGCGATGGCGCCAAGGCGCTGCTGACGCTGGCCCGCCAGGTGCCCGAGCTTGCGGCGCGCACTGACCGGCTGTCGCGCGAGATCGACCTGATGGCCGAGCACGGCCTGCGCTTCGACGAGACCACCGCCCACGCCATCGGCAAGGCCGAGGCGCGCTACAGCCGTTCCGGCCGCTGGGCACTCTGGGTGATTGCCGTGACGCTGGTCTATATCGCCTGGAAGATGATCTGAGTTCTCGGTGACAGCAGTGCCGGCATTGCTATCATTGAAAGCAACGCTTTCATGGACTACGTTGAGGTAAGGAGCAAAAACATGAGCACACTTACCATCCGCAATCTCGACACCAACGTGAAGCAGAAACTGCGTGAGCGAGCTGCCGTGAGAGGAGTCTCAATGGAAGAGGAAGCGCGTAGCGTTCTTGCCAAGAGTGTTCTTTCGGACGGTGTGGACCAAGACCCTCGGGGAGAGTCACTCTATGCCGCGATTCGTAGGCTGGTTGAGCCCCACGGCGGTTTCGATATCGAGTTGCCGGAGCGCGGCCCTACGCGCGAGCCACTGAAATTTGACTAACCATGTTCGTGCTGGATACGAATGTTATCTCGGAAACCTTCAAACCACGGCCGGATGCAGGGGTGGCTACCTGGATGGATAGCTCGCTCGCGACCCGCTCATATGTCACGGCGATGACCAAGGCAGAGCTGCTCGTTGGGCTTGCGAACATGCCGGACGGAACGCGTAAGGCTGCACTGGGTAGTGTCATCGGGGCCTTTTTCACCAAATGGCTCAAGACCCCAGTGCTCGCGTTCGGTGACCGCGAAGCCGAAGCATACGCGGAGATTGTTTCGAACAGACGATTTCTGGGACGTCCTATACGCGAATTTGACGCACAGATCGCCTCGGTTGCTCGCTCGCGGGGCTTTGCGGTGGTGACTAGAAATGTTGCTGACTTTTCCGATTGCGGTATCAGCATAGTCAATCCTTGGGAGGGTGCATGAGCCTCTCCGGCAAGCGCATCCTGCTCATCATCGGCGGCGGCATCGCCGCCTACAAAGCGCTGGATCTGATCCGCCGGCTGCGCGAGCGCGGGGCCGCGGTTCGGGTGGTCATGACATCGGCCGCGCAGGAATTCGTCACCACGCTGTCGGTCGGCGCGCTCTCCGCCGACCATGTCTTCACCGAGCTGTTCGACCGCAATGACGAACACGATGTCGGCCATGTCAGGCTGTCGCGCGAGGCCGATCTGCTGGTGGTGGCGCCCGCCACCGCCGACCTGATGGCGAAGCTCGCAAACGGCCACGCCAACGATCTGGCCTCCACCGTGCTTGTCGCCACCGACAAGCCGGTGCTGATGGCGCCGGCCATGAACCCCAGAATGTGGGCGCATCCGGCCACCCGCCGCAACCGCGCGACGCTGCAGAAGGACGGCGTCACCTTCGTCGGTCCGGCCAGGGGCGAGATGGCCGAAAGCAATGAGGCGGGCGAAGGCCGCATGGCCGAGCCGCTGGAGATCGTTGCCGCGGTCGAGGCGCTGCTCGATGTCGGCCCCAGGCCGCTGTCGGGGCGCAAGATCATCGTCACCTCCGGCCCGACCCATGAGCCGATCGACCCGGTGCGCTACATCGCCAACCGCTCGTCCGGCAAGCAGGGCCATGCGATCGCGGCAGCACTGGCCAGGCTCGGCGCCGATGTGCGCCTCGTCTCCGGCCCTGTCGGCATCGCCGATCCCCCCGGAGTGAAGACCATTCACGTCGAGCGTGCGCAGGAGATGCGCGACGCGGTGGAACGGCTCTTGCCCGCAGATGCGGCGGTGTTCGTCGCCGCCGTGGCCGACTGGCGCACCGAGAACTCGGCCGGTGAGAAGATCAAGAAGGTCGCGGGCGAAGAGCCGCCGGTGCTGCGCATGGTCGAGAATCCCGACATTCTCGCCGGCGTCGGCCATCACAGCCAGCGACCCGGCCTGGTTATCGGCTTCGCCGCCGAGACACAGGATCTCCTGCGCAACGCCGAGGCCAAGCTCAAGAAGAAAGGCGCCGATCTCATCGTTGCCAACGACGTGTCGCAGGGAAGCGGCGTCGGCTCTTCGGGCGTGATGGGCGGCGATCGCAACCGGGTGCGGATCGTGTCAAAGGCCGGTGTCGAGGAATGGCCGGAGATGAGCAAGGACGAAGTGGCGGCTCGGCTTGCCGCCCTGATCGCCGAACGGCTTAAAACAATCGTCGTTTGACTGAAAAATGTTCTGCTGCAGTGACGCACCGCCCTGCCGCGAGACTGCGTTCAGGCGGCGCGCGCTTTAAGTCCTGCGGCTCACATCAATTGGTCAAAAGCTCCGCGGTCCGGGCAAGTGCGCCGGCGAAGCCGTTGAGCGGAATGGAAAAGCTCACCGCTTGTCCGGTGTCTGCCGCGAAAGCGTCGATCTTCAGCGTGGTGCCTGATTTCAGCAGCGGCGTGACAGTCGCATCGAACACCACCGGCACCAGACAGCCGACGACCTGGCAGGTGTTGAACGCCAGGCTGCCGTCCAGCTTCTGATCGTCGATGGTCAGGCTCACCCCCTTGGCCAGCGCCAGGCCGAACGGCAGCGCAAGCGTTCCCGTGGCATCCTCGCCGGTCTTGCTCGACAGCTCGATCGCCAGCAGGCGCTGATTGTTTTGCTTGTTGAATTGCTGATGCGACAGGCTGCAGGTTTTGGTCGCGCCTGATATCTGGCAATTGACCGTCCAGTCGCCGTGGGTTTCGGACAGTGCCGACGCGCCACCGGGCAACTGCGGCGCATCGGCGGCAGCCGGTGCCGCGACCGCCTTGTCGCTCTTGGTTTGCGCCGCCACGGCCGGCACACCGACGGTGCAGGCAACACCCAGCATCGCCAAGAAATACGCGAACTTCCTCATCAAGACCCCTCCCGCCCGGCTCCGCCTCGGGCCAGCTAGAAGCTGACCTTGAGAGACGCGCTGATCGCGTTCTGTTTAACCGTTTCGCCGAAGGCGCCATTATATCTGACGGACATGCCGACGCCATTGACGCCATTCAGTTCAAGGCCGGCGCCGACCCGATAGAGCGGCGAATCGACGGCCTCCGTCAAGTGCAATGCGGGGTTGCCAGGCAGATTCTCCGCCGCCGCGAAGCGACCTTCGATTTCCCACTCCTTGTTGGAAAACTCCGCCCCGGCCTTGCCGTAGACGCGAAGGCTGGCAATGTCGCTGAGCGCGATGTCGGTGCCGATCTCGATTGCAGGGGTTGCAGAATAGTAAGTGTTGGCCGAGCCATCGAAGTTGAAGGCGGCGACCGAACCCTCCTCCGTGCCTGAGACACGCAGCCAGCGCGCGTCGAACTGCACTGTCGGCTGCAGATAGAACGCGCCCATCTCCCGGGTGAAACCCAACCGCGCCGAGCCGCCGAACATCGCGGTCTTCTGTGTGTAGGTGACGCTGCTGCCGATGCCAGGCAGCATTACCTCGTCGAGATAACCACCCGCCAACGTTTCGCCCGGAATGTAGAATGCCGGGTCGATATGGGTGTCGCGTTCGCCCTTGAACGAGCCCGTGCCGCCACCGAGTGCAAAGTCCACGAAGTAATTCTTGTTGGTATATTTGGCCAGCGCATAGGCCTGCCAGGCCTCACCGGTGGTCTCCGACAGCAGGTCGCCATCAAAGCCGATCTTGGAATCGAACTCTGTGCGGCCGATCGTGGCACCAAGCGACCAGTTCTGGCCGATCTCGCCAATGCCGCCAAGCGACATCGTCTTCAGGACGTCGTCGCGGCTTGTAGTGCCAGCGCCCGCGTCGCGGCCGTACTCGGCCTGCGGGCTGATCGTTGCCCAGACGCAGCGGCCGTCGGGATTCTTGTAGGCAGGCACGCCAGTACACTCACGCGCCGCTTCCAGCATCATGTCGGCTTCGCGGTTGATCATGTCGAACGTATGCACGGCATAATGCGGTGTGAGCCGGGTCAATGCTGCACCCAGTTCCTCTTCATTGGGCAGGAAGCGCAGCATGTTGATCAGCCTGGCCATCGGGTTGTCCGGGGTCGATGCTGCCTCGACATCGTCAAGGTACTGCGCCATCTGGAACACGCCGGGATCGGTGGTGCCGGACCCCGGATCCTGCGCCAGTTCCAGGAATGTCGGGTTGTCGGCGTAAAGAACGAGATCGGTGCCGCCATCCACCCGGAACTGGAAGTTGAAGCCCACTGCCGGATGCAAGGTCTTCGCTGCTATGCCGGAGTCGGTCATCCCCGAGCCATTGGCGACCACATATTCCGTGAACAGCTTATCGATCGACAGGAAATTCAGCGGCGCTTCGCCGTTGAAGTCACCGGCCGCCGTTAGTGCCAGGGCATCCGTGATCTGGTTGTTGAGATCCACATCGGTGACGAAATCGCCGGACAGGTTTTGTTTGAAGCCGCCGCCGACATCCACCTTTGCCACCACGCCGATGCCCTGGTTGGTATAGAGCCCGTCATTGATGAACAGTCCGCCGCCGAGATCGATGGTTTTCAGTCCGACCATCGAGGCATCGGCAAAATTGTGGAAGCTGTTGTTGCCGCCGCCGAGATCGATGTTGCCGATGACGCGTCCCAGCGTGTCGCCCAGCCGCGAATTGTCGACATGGTCATCACCCGACGTGCCGGTAATGGCCAGCGGACTGAAATCGTCGAGCAGCGATTCCAGGATCGCATTGGTCGGCACGACGGGACCGGGCGCCAACAGGAAGGTCTGGAATGCCTGGATATCCGCTGCCTGGATCTCGAATGTCGGCGTCGCTCCCATTGCGTAGAGCAGGCTGTGGTTGGTCAGCGCGTTGTTGGCGCCGCCGACGAGCATGGCGGCAACGCCGGTTCCGGCGCCGCCAATCGTGTAATGACCGTTGAGATTGATGGTGATGTTGCCTTTCGCGCCGTTGGCTGTGCTTTCGCCGTAGGCGGCCACGGAACCAGCACCCTGCGCGAACAGGCTGTCGCCCGCGGTCAGCGTAACCGCGTGCGCATCGCCGATGCCGGTCGCGCTCTGTCCGAACATGGCATACGAGCTCGCACCCTTGACCCAGACCTGGCTCATGGCCGTCGCCGTCGCCGCCGCGGCATCGCCGATGCCACCGCCGGAACCGGCAGCGCCGGCGGAGAGCGTGCCGGCCAGGCCGCCGCCGCCGCCCACCGCCTGGGCCACGATGCCGTGCGCCCGCTCGCCATCGGTGACGATCTCGCCGTCCTGCTGGATGGTCACCGTGCCGCCATTGCCCTTGGCACCCGCAAATGTGTTGAAGCCGATGGTGTTGTTGTCGATGCCGCTGCCGCCATCCGCCGTGGCGCCGAAGCGCCCGAAGCCGGCACCGCCGATGCCGCCGCCGCCGCCGACCGACTGAGCGATGATGGCGACCGCATCGACACCATGCGTGGTGATGGTGCCGGTGCGGATCACGGTCACGTCGCCGCCATCGCCGCCATTGCCGCCAAGGCCGCCGATGCCGAGCGCGTTCGAGGTTTTACCTTTTGCGTCGCCGCCGACACCGCCGCCGCCGCCCACCGACTGCGCCACGACGCCATGCGCGCGGGCGCCGAAGGTTTCGATCGATCCGGAAACCTCAACCCTCACATCTCCGCCATCGCCGCCGTTGCCGCCCTTGCCGCCCAGGCTGAGAGCAAAGGAATCGGACCCGGCGAAGTCGGACGAAACCGTGCCGCCATATCCGCCACCGCCGCCGATGGACTGGGCGAAGATGCCGTATGACCCATCCTTGTGTGTGATGATCTCGCCATCGTTGGTGACGGTGACCTTGCCACCATCGGCCTCGTTGTCGGGGTCGTTGGGGTCGCCGACCACCGGGATCGGAATCCCGTTGGGTATGCTGGCACCGCCACCGATTGTCATGTCTGCTTCCGATGCGCCGGTCGCGGCACCCGAGGCACCACCGCCACCGCCGATCGACTGCGCAAAAATGCCGTGCGAGATATAGCCCAGTGTTTCAATCTTGCCGAAGTTGTTGACCTCGACCTCACCGCCGATGCTGCCACTGCCGCCTTGGCCGCCAATATACATGGTAACGGCCGTCTCGGCCTTACCGGTCTCCGTCGAGCCAGCGCCACCCGCACCACCGCCGCCGCCCACCGACTGTGCGAAGATGCCGTGCGAGTTGTCGTCCTGCGTCAGGATCGAACCGCTCTGGAAGTTCTGGACGTGAACCTTGTCGCTGGTACCGCCAGCGCCGCCGGCGCCGCCGAGGCTCAGCGTGATGGCGATCTTCGAGTCGGTGGATGACGTGCCGGACGCGCCGCCGACGCCACCGGAGCCGCCGATCGACTGCGCCAGGATGCCGTGGGAATTGGCCTTGTCGGTCTGGATTATGCCGCTGTTTTCGACATTGACCTTGCCGCCGTTGCCGCCGACCTCACCCGAGCCGCCAAGCGACAGGTTTACCGCGACCTCACCGCCATCGCTCTTGCCCTTGCTTTCGCCGGCACCACCTGCGCCGCCGCCGCCACCGACCGACTGCGCGAAGATGCCTATCGAGCGCTCCTGCTTGGTCCATATCGTTGCGCCGGCCATATTGACGACATCGACCTGGTTGCCATTGCCGCCCTTGCCACCCGCACCGCCAAGCGAGCCGCCGATTGCGTAAGTGCCAAGCACGCCAGAGCTGGACGAGCCGCCGACACCGCCGCCGCCACCGATCGAATTGGCGCTGATGCCATAGGAATCGGCGCCGTCCGTGACGATCAGATTGCGGTTGGTCACCAAAACCGTGCCGCCATTGCCGGCGCCGCCGGCACCGAGCGCGATCGCCGCGCCGATACCGACCGAAGTCTCGCCAGCATCGCCTGGGCCGACGATATCCTCTTTGGTCGAAGCCGAGCCGCCGCCGCCGCCACCGCCGCCGATGGACATGGCGAGGATGCCGACCGAGTTGAACCCGCTTGTGCGGATCTCGCCCGAATTATCGACTGCGACACCGACCTTGCCATCGAAACAAGTGGCATTGCCACCTGCGTCCGCGGCACAGGCGGCATCGTTGCCTTCGCCGCCATTGCCGCCGATGCTGACATTTGCGGTAACGCTCGTGCCGGCGGTGCCGCCGACGTGGAAGGCCTGCGTGTTTGTCGCACCGCCCATGCCGCCACCGCCGCCGATCGATTGGGCAACAATGCCGGACGAATAGTCGCCGTCGGTGGTCAAATTGGCGGAATTCGTAACATCCACGGCACCGGACTTGTTGCCTGTGCCACCCGCCCCACCAACACCAACGTTGACGGCGACGTTGACGCCGTTTTCTGTACCGAGATCGGCCGTCGCGCCATTGGTCGCTCCGCCGTTGCCGCCGCCGCCGCCGATCGACTGGGCAACGATCGCGGCGCTCATGTCCCCACCCGTCTTGATCGTCATGGCGTTGTGAACGGCGACATCGCCGCTGATGTTGCCCTTGCCGCCGCCGCCACCGATGGTGACCGTCGCATTGATGCTGGCGTTGACCCCGAAGCCGCCTGCAGCTCCCCAGGAATCGCCGCCATTGCCGCCGCTACCGGCCACCGATTGCGCGAGGATGCCGATCGCGTTGGCGCCTTTGGTAACGATGCTGCCGCCGCCATTCATGCCGCTGTCGACGATGACGAGGTCGCTCTTGCCACCGTCGCCACCCCAGCCACCAACAGTGACACCGAGTGAAACGCTAACCCCCGTGCTGGCTGCACCCGAAATCGTGGCAGCGCGGCCGCCATTGCCGCCGCCGCCGCCGATGGACTGGGCAACGATGCCGCCGGAACCGGCTGCGTCGGTGTCGGCAATCAGGTTGCCATCAGCCCGAACCGTTACCTTTCCACCATTGCCTCCGTTGCCGCCCTCGCCACCCACGGCAACCCCGACCGAAGCGGACACGTAGAGACCAGCGCTGACCGCGCCTGAATAAGCCGAACCGCCGTTGCCGCCACTGCCACCGACCGATTGCGCAAGGATGGCCTTCGAGCCCATGCCGCCGACATGAATGTCACCTTTGTGGGTGACCGTGACCTGGTTGCTGAGATTGCCATCGCCGCCACCGCCGCCGATCGCCACGGAAGCGGCGCCGAACAGACCGACGGCAAACGTTCCGACAGATCCGCCATTGCCGCCACCGCCGCCGACCGACTGGGCGAGAATGCCGTGTGAGAGGGAGCCCACCGTCGTGATGTTGGTGGTGTTCTTGACCTCTACCTCGCCGGCCGCGCCGCCGGCCCCGCCTTTGCCACCGATGCCGACCGCGGCAAAGGCGCCGGCCGCCATCGCAAACCCGCCGTCGCCGCCCGAGCCGCCGACCGACTGCGCGAAGATGCCGATCGACATATCCTTGTCCGTGCTGATCAGGCCTGTGTTTTCGACATAGACCTTCTTGCTCCCGCCGCCCGACGCGCCATCGCCGCCAAGCGAGAAGGACGGCCCGCCAACCGAGACGGCAAATCCGCCTGAGCCGCCACCGCCGCCGATCGACTGCGCCAGGATGCCATGAGACTGGACACCTTCGGTGTGTACCGCCGCGCCATTGGTGACATCGACGGTCCAGCCCGTGCCGCCGCCACCTCCCTTGCCACCGATTGTGACGTTGGCGCCGAGGCCGGCGGAAGCCGTGCCGCCGCCATTGCCGCCGCCGCCGCCGATCGACTGGGCGATGATACCCGTGGAGCGGTCGCCAAGCGTGTGAATCAGCCCTGAATTGATGCCGACCGTCACTGCCTTGGCGTCGCTGGCAGTGCCGGCCTTGCCGCCGATGCTGACAGCAGCCACAAGACCCGCGCCGTTCAACGAGAAGCCGCCATTGCCACCGCCGCCGCCGACCGACTGCACGATGACGCCGGCCGAGTCCGACTGATGGGTCGTGACGTCAAGTGTTGTCGTCGAGAAGAACTTTGCCGTCCCGGCTTCGCCGCCCCCCGCGCCCGAACCACCGATGCCCACGCTTGCGTTGACGCTCAGGCCGAACTGGCCGCCGCCATTTCCGCCACCGCCACCGATCGACTGCACGATGATACCGGCCGACCTTTCGCGGAAAGTCTCGACCGAACCATTATAGGTGGCTTCCGTCGCCACGCCCTTGCCGGCCGCGCCGCCTCTTCCCCCCATGCCGAAGCCGGCAATCGCCGACAGTGTGCCGGAAAAGCCGCCATTGCCGCCGCCGCCGCCGACCGACTGCACGATCAGGCCGGCCGAATCCGCGCCGTCCGTGGTGATCGATTGCATCGCGCCATCAGCCGTGCGCAGCGTGACGGCATCGGCATCGCCGCCGCCTGCGCCACTGCCGCCGACACCCACACTGGCGCCGAAGCTGGCAGCGCCGGAAAAGCCGCCATTGCCGCCGCCGCCGCCGATCGATTGGGCAACGATGCCGGTCGACCGATCCCCGGAGGTGTTGACGGTGCCGCCGACGGTCGCGTCGACCACGCCGCCTTTACCCGCCTTGCCGCCACTGCCGCCGACGCCCACTGCTGCGACGGTCGAGCCGGAAAGTGCAAACCCGCCATTGCCGCCGCCGCCGCCCACCGACTGCATAAGCACGCCGATGGAATCGTCCCCGAGCGTGGTGACCTTGGCGTTCGCAACGTTGTAATTCACCTTGTCGCCGTCACCCGCCGCATCGCCTGATCCGCCTACCGACACACCCACCAGGCCGCCAATGGCAATGGCGCCGCCGCCATTGCCGCCGCCGCCGCCGACCGACTGTGCGATGATGCCGCTAGCGGAACGGCCGTTCGTCTCGACGGTCACACCGTTGCCGGCCTGATTGACGTTGACCACGCCACCCTTGCCGCCAGTGCCGCCGCCACCGCCGATGGCGACCGAAATTGCAGGCGCTACGCCGATGGCGTAGCCGCCATTGCCGCCGCCACCGCCGACCGACTGGATCAGAATGCCATGCGCGCCGTCGCCGCCGTTTCCATCGACGCCGGTCTTGATGACGCCGCCAATATTGCCGGTCGCCGTATCGCCCTGGCCGCCACCGCTTGCCTTGCCACCGATCGACACGAGACCGATGGCGCCGCCGCCATCGCCGCCGCCGCCGCCCACCGACTCGACCAGCATGCCGATGGCGCCCAGGCCACTGGTGGTGATGTTGCCGGTGTTGGTCCCCGTGGCTGCCCGGCCGTCATTGCCATCCGTACCCGCGCCGCCACCGCCGAACAGACCTAGACCGCCACCGCCGTCGCCGCCGCCACCGCCCACCGACTGCACGACCATGCCGCTGGCAAAATCTCCCCGAGTTGTGATGGTCCCGGAATTTATCCCCTCGGCATTGCCGCCGATTGTCGGCACGCCCCCATTGCCGCCGTTACCCACGATACCGAAACCACTCGCACCATCACCGGCAACGCCGCCCGCCGACCGCACAAGCATACCCTTCGAGAAAGCCCCGTCCGTGGAAATGGAGCCGGCATTATCGCCTTTCGCGTCACCGCCGAAACCGCCATTGCCGCCATTGCCACCCTTGCCGGCACCGATCGCAGCGCCCAAGCCGCCATTGCCGCCGCGCCCTCCGCTGGAATTGACGGTGATGCCGGTCGAATTGACCCCGTGCGTGATGATATTGCTTTCGATCGTAGTGGTCACGGTCGCCGTGCCGCCATCGCCACCCCGCCCGCCGACGCCGCCCTTACCGCCTACCGCGATGGCGAATGCCCATGCGCCGTTACCACCATCCCCACCGCTGGCGTCGCCCGATATGCCGGGAGCATTGTCCCCCGATGTTTCGAGGGCGCCAGATGCGTTGTTTGTTATATCGACGGTTCCGCCCTTGGCGCCATCGCCGCCTTTACCACCCTTGATCTCCACAAAAGGCGGGACGGCTGTTGCATGGACAGCCGAGCCGCCATCGCCGCCGCGCCCACCCCGGGCGCTGCCAACGAAAGCGGCCTCCCCGGAGGTCGTGCGGCCGACACTATTCGTTCCCGTAGCCGGCGCCACCGGCGAATGGCCATCTCCGGCGTCAGCAGTACCGATTCCGTCATCACCATTGTCGCCCGGTGCACCATCCGTATTGATGGACAATTGCTGCGCATGGACCGGAGATTGAGCGTAAGGAAAGACCAGCCCCACCAGTGCCGTAGCGCAAAGCAATCGAGCTATCCGTTTGGGCAGAGTGGCGAGACATTGATTCGGCCGGCCGGGCAAACCCTTCTGAGTCGCCGCGGCATCACGAAGAACTTCCTCAGAACATGCCTTGGCTGAACCGTCGTCGGCCGATGCGCACGACAATACGGCAACGCGCTCTGTGAACAAAGCCATGCACTTACCCCCCATTTTACGGGGGCGCGCCTCAATGCCTGCTTGAGTCCGACGCCACCGCTATGCTCTGCTCATGCAATTGCAATAAGGATGCCGGCACTGTGCAATAAGGTTCAATGCATTAAAACAGGGCATCCGTATTCCCACTTGCGGAGCTCTGACTCAATTAGAATACATTAACTTATGCCGGATGAAACCAAAAATTTACGTGGGGAACACTGACCAAAGCCACCGACGTTTCATAGTCATCATATGATGACTATCTGCCGTTTCGCGGCCGAAATCGCAGAACAAAGCGATTGGACCGCCCGATTCGTGATACTCGACCCGCTGGCCATGGCATCGACGCGCAAACGCCCTATATCAAAGGACAGAGTTTTTGCGCGGGAATGAACGGATGTCGGCACTTCGGCCATCAACGATCTTCACAGTGGCAATGCTGGCCACGGCAGTGCTGGCGGGCGTTTGCCTGCCGGCTTCCGCGCAAGCGCTCAATCCCGCTACCGGCAACAATGCGCTGATCCGGCAGAACGACCTGCAAATCCTGCAAAACAGGTTACAGCGGCAGCAATATCAACAGCAACAGCAGCAGAATCGCGCCCAGGACCGCCAGATCTTTCAGCAACCGCCACCGGTCGTGCAGCAGCTCAAGCCAAGCTGCCAGACCCAGATAATCGGCACCACCGCCGTGAGCAATTGCCGCTGACATCAAGGCCTTTCTCGTTTATTTAGCCGACTTATGTATTTCGAGTGTCGTTGGCACATGCGAAAGTTTTGGTTTTGCAACGACGCCTTGTCGCGCTATGCGACATTGCATCGACTGGATTGACGAATGGCAGCCACCAAGAAAAAGGCCGTACGCAAGGCAAAGAAGGGCGAGAGAATCCGCCAGGTGGCGGCTATTCCCTTCCGGCTGACCGCGCGTGGCGATATCGAGGTGATGCTGGTCACGTCGCGTACCACCAGGCGCTTCATCGTCCCCAAGGGCTGGCCGATGAAGGGCAAGAGCGGACGCAAGGCGGCCACCATCGAGGCGCAGGAGGAAGCCGGCGTGCTCGGCAAGACGCTGAAGCAGCCGGCGGGCACCTATTCCTACTGGAAGCGGCTGGCCAATCGCTTTGTCCGCGTCGACGTCATCGTCTACCTGCTCGAGGTGAGCGAGGAACTGGCCGACTGGCAGGAAGCCAAACGACGCCAGCGGGCCTGGCTGGCGCCAGCCGATGCGGCCATGCTCATCGACGAGCCGGATCTTTCAACGTTGGTGAAGACGCTGAAGATCCCTGTGCAGGTGGACCAGGCGTAGAGCCTCACTCGCCGGGGTCATCGCTTTCGGGAAACGGCCGCACCGGCGTGCCGGTATAGGCCCACAGCCACTCGCGCGGCAGCGGCCCCTTGTTTCGCTCGGCCTGCTGCGACTGCTCCCAGGCATGCGCCAGGATGCCGACCGAGCGCGACAGCACGAAAAGCCCTCGCGTCAACGGCGGCGGAAAACCGAGTTCGCCATAGATGACGGCGGTGGCGCCATCGATGTTGAGGGGTATTTTTTTCCCCTTGCGGCGTTCGACATCCGCCTCGACCGCTTCGGCGATATCGGCGAAACGCCCATTGACGGCACCGCGTGCGGCAAATTCGCGGGTCAGTTCCAGCAAGCGCGGCGCGCGCGGGTCGACGGGATGGAAGCGATGTCCGAGCCCCGGCACATAGCCCTTCTCCTCGGCGAAGAACCGGTCGAGCCGCGCCGAGACCGCCTCATTCAGCGTCATCCCGGCATCGATCGCCACGGCAATGTCACCATAGAAGGAAAGCGCCTGCTCGCCGGCGCCTCCATGCACGTCGCCGAGAACGTTGATGGCCGAGGCCATGGCGCTGTTGATACCGACGCCGCAGGTTGCAGCCATGCGCGCGATGGCAATCGATGGCGCCTGCGGTCCATGGTCGACGGCGGCAGCCAAGGCAATGCCGAGCAATTCTGCCTGGTCCTCGCTGGGCAGTTCGCCGCGCAGCATCAGCCAGATGACAGCCGGAAAGCTGACGCGGCCGATCAGATCCTGGATCTCGTAGCCGCGCAGCCGGATGACACCTGGCCGCATCTCGATGATGTCGGTCTGCCACCATTCCTCGCCGCGCTCACGGCCCGTCTTCTTCTCCGTGCCGCTCATGCGCGTGCCTTTGTCCTGGTGCGGGGCGGCAGGTCGGCGAACACCTCGCTCATATGTTCGCCGAGCGCCGGCGGCGGCTTTGTCGGCAAGGGCGCCTCGCCATCGACCATGAAGCCGCCGCGCAAAACGGTCAGCGGCTTGTCCATGCCAGCCACATCGTCGAAATGCGCGTTCACCTGGCGCTCGAGGACTTGGGGCTCGGCCAGCACTTGCGGGATCGTCAGCACCCTGCCGGCAGGCACGCCGGCGCGATTGAGCGTCTCTTCCCAGGCCGCCGCCGAGGCGCCCGCCAGGGCGTCCTCGATCTCGACTTTAAGCGCCGCACGGTTGCGCTTGCGCGTCTCGCGCTCTGCATAGCGGACATCGGAAGCCAATTCCGGCCGGCCGATCAGCCGGCACAGCGCCACGAACTGCTCCTGCTTGTTAGCGGCGATGTTGATGAGCCCGTCGCCGGTGCGAAACGCACCGGAGGGTGCCGCCGTCATGTTCTCGTTGCCCATCGGCATGGGGTCGATACCTGCGGTCAGATAGTTGGAAACCGGCCAGCCAAGTGCGGAAAGTGTGCATTCGAGCATCGAGACGTCGAGAAAGGCACCCTCGCCGCTCGTCTTCTGCCGCACCAGCGCCGAGGCGATGGCGAACGCGCCGACCAGTCCGCCAAGCGTATCGGCGACGGGATAGCCGACCCGCAGCGGCGCCGTTTCCGGTGTGCCGGTGATGCTCATGATCCCAGACAGGCCCTGGATGATCTGGTCATAGGCAGGATTATCGCGCATTGGCCCGGTCTGGCCGAAACCCGATATCGCGCAATAGACGAGGCCCGGACGGACCGTCTTCAGTGCCTCGTAGCCAAGCCCCAGCCGATCCATCACGCCGGGGCGGAAATTCTCCACCAGTGCGTCGGCGCTGGCCACCAGATCGAAAAAGCGCTCGCGATCGGCTTGCTTCTTGAGGTCGAGCACAACCGACCGTTTGCCGGCGTTCTGAGCCAGGAACGAGGCGCCCATGCCGGCGCTGTTCAGCTTCGGCGAGCCGCCGAGCTGGCGGGCGAGGTCGCCGCCTTGCGGCGCCTCGACCTTGATCACGTCGGCGCCCAGCAGCGCCAGCTGATAGGCACAGTAGGGACCGGCCAGGACATTGGTCAGGTCGAGGACGCGAATACCGGAAAGCAGTTCTGTCATGGCATCAGGGATCGATCAGGCATCGCCGGGCACATGCTCCGGTCCGCGCCGACGACGATGCTCGATGAAGGCCCAGATATGCGGGCCGGCGAGACCGATGAAGGCGAGCGTCAGCAGTGTCAGCGACAGTTTGTGGGTGTAGAACACGGACCAGTCGCCATTCGAGATAGTCATCGCCCGGCGGAACTGGGTTTCGGCGAGCGGCCCAAGGATCATGCCGATGATGACAGGCGCGGTCGGAAAATCGAACCGCCGCATCAGGAAACCGGCGGCCCCCAGCAGATAGAGGATGACGAGGTCGATGGGCGATTGCGAAATGCCATAGGTGCCGACCGTGGCGAACACCAGGATGCCGGCATAGAGCTGCGGCGCCGGGATTTTCAGCAGCCGCACCCACAGCCCGATCAGCGGCAGGTTGAGGATGACCAGGATGACGTTGGCGATGAACAGGCTGGCGATCAGCCCCCAGACGAGGTCGCCCTGGGTCGTCAAAAGCAGTGGTCCGGGATTGATGCCGTAGCTCTGGAACGCCGACAGCATGATCGCCGCCGTCGCCGAGGTCGGCAGGCCAAGCGTCAGCATCGGCACCAGCACGCCGGCTGCGGACGCATTGTTGGCGGCCTCGGGGCCGGCAACGCCTTCGATGGCGCCGACCGTGCCGAACTCCTGCTTGTGCTTCGACAGCTTCTTTTCGATGGCATAGGACAGGAAAGTCGGGATTTCGGCGCCGCCCGCCGGCATGGCGCCGATCGGGAAGCCGATCGCGGCGCCGCGTAGCCAGGGTTTCCACGAACGCCCCCACTCGGCCGCCGTCATGTAGAGCGAGCCCTTCAGCGGCACGATCTCGTCCTTGCCGGCATAGCGGCGCGAGGCCATGTACAGCGTCTCGCCGACCGCAAACAGGCCAACGGCGGCGATGATGACGTCGACGCCGTCGAGCAGTTCGGTCATGCCGAAGGTGAAGCGCGGCTGGCCGGTCTGCAGGTCGACGCCGATCATGCCGATGACGAAGCCTGCGAACAGGCTGGTCAGGCCGCGAACGGAAGACGAGCCGAGCACCGCCGAGACGGTGATGAAGGCCAGCACCATCAGCGAGAAATATTCGGCCGGACCGAAGGCCAGCGCGAATTTGACCACCACCGGCGCCAGGAAAGCGACGCCCATCGTGCCGATCGTGCCGGCGACGAACGAGCCGATCGCCGAAGTGGCGAGTGCCGCACCGCCGCGGCCGGAACGCGCCATCCTGTTGCCTTCCAGCGCGGTGACGATGGTGGCGCTTTCGCCGGGCGTGTTGAGCAGGATCGACGTCGTCGAGCCGCCGTACATGGCGCCGTAATAGATGCCGGCAAACAGGATGAAGGATGCCTCCGGCGCCACCTGATAGGTGATCGGCAAAAGCAGCGCGATGGTCAGCGCCGGCCCAAGACCGGGCAGCACACCGATGGCGGTGCCAAGCGTGGTGCCGAGCAGGCACCACAGAAGGTTGACCGGGGTGAAGGCGACCGAGAAGCCGTGTGCGAGATGTCCGAGCGTTTCCATGGCGTCAGCCCCTCAACATGGTGATGAACGCATCGATGACCGCGTTCAGCTGGTTCTCGATGAAACCGGCACCGATGTTGACGCCGAGCGCCCTGGCGAAGCCGAAATAGGCGGCCAGCGCCAGGATAAGGCCGAGCACGACGTCCCGCAGCGTACGCTTGCTGCCGAAGCCGTAGCAGACGAGCACGAACATGATGACGGATGCCGCCGTGAAGCCGAGCGGTTGGATGAGCAGCAGATTGGCGATCAGGCCGATGACGACGAAGCCCATTGCCTTCCAGTCGGTCGGCGTCTCCTTTTCCTCCTCCGGCTGCCAGCCGCCGCGAAGCGCGGCAAGGATGAGCAACAGCGAAAGTACCACCAGGCCAACCATGGTAAGGTAGGGAAAGACGGTCGGGCCGACCTTGGAGTAGAGCGGCGACACCGGGATCGCCAGCGTCTGCCAGGCAACGGCGCCGGCGCAGGCCAGGAGCCCGATGCCTATCAACAATTCCGGCACGGCAAGCCGCGACGGCGCCGGCTGCTGGTCGCTGGTGCTCATGATTGTCCTCCCCAGGAGAGCTGGCCAAGTATGGTTGGCGAAAATGCCCGGCGCCGCATGCTTGCTCCCCACCGCAGGGTCATGCCGGCTTGCATTTCATGCGAGA
The DNA here is from genome assembly GCF_020165455.1 of Mesorhizobium sp. BR1-1-3. Classification (NCBI taxonomy): domain Bacteria; kingdom Pseudomonadati; phylum Pseudomonadota; class Alphaproteobacteria; order Hyphomicrobiales; family Phyllobacteriaceae; genus Mesorhizobium; species Mesorhizobium sp. BR1-1-3. Next base: position 83,634 of record NZ_JAIUIC010000013.1, on the reverse strand, counting down.
AGGGGCGACCTGCGCCGCCCCTATGACGATGGATCAGGCGAGCCCGAGATCCTTCAGGATCGCCTCGATGCGGGCTGAATCCTCGGTGACGAACTTCGCATAGTCGTCGCCGGTGAGCAGGATCGGCGTCCAGTTGCGGTTCTTGCATTCGGTCGCCCACGCGTCGCTCTTGGCCATGGTCTCGATCAGGGTGATCATCGCTGCCTTGTCGGCGTCGGAAATACCCGGCGGTGCGAAGACGCCGCGCCAGTTGAACAGTTCGACATCGATGCCGGCCTCCTTCAGCGTCGGCGCATCGATGCCGTCCTGGCGCTTGTCTGCCGAGATGGCGAGCAGCCGCAGCGCGCCCGCCTTGACCTGCTCGGAAAACTCGCCAAAGCCGGAGATGCCGGCCGCGACCTGGTTGCCGAGCAGCGCCGACAACGCCTCACCGCCGCCGGCGAACGGCACGTAGGACAGGTTTGTCGCCGGCACGCCGACAGTCTTGGCAATCAGGCCGAACAGGATGTGATCGGAACCGCCTGCGGAGCCGCCGGCGACAGGAACCTTTGTCGGATCGGCCTTGAGCGCGGCGACGAAATCAGCGGCCGTCTTGAACGGCGACTCCGCCGGCACGACCAAGGCTTCGAACTCGCCGGTAAGGCGGGCGATCGGGGTGACCTGCGTCAGATTGTTGGCGGCCTTGTTGGCAATGATGGCGCCAACCATGACCATGCCGGCAACCATCAGGGAATTGCCTTTGCCGTTCCACTGGCTGATGAATTGCGGCAGCCCGACAGTCCCGCCGGCGCCGCCGACATTGGTGATCTGCGAACCCGAGATGAGCTTTTCACTGCGCAGCACCTGGTCGATCGTGCGCGCCGTCTGGTCCCAGCCACCACCCGGTGCGGCAGGCACGAAGAGCTGTATCTGGGGCGCGCCTTCGGCCAAAGCGGGAGAAAGATGCGACGTCATCAGCCCGGCACCCACGGCTGCGGTGCTCATCAAAAATCTGCGTCTGTCCAGCATGGGATTCCTCCAAATCACGACACCTCCTCCGGTGCCCGCCAAAACGCGCCTGCATCCAGACCCGTCATCGATTTCAAGCAGATGTTACGGAGTTCTGTCAACGGAAACGATATTCTACTGGACAGAACGATTTGGCGGCGCGACACAGTCGCGTCGCTCGGCTTTCTTCAAACTGGAACCGCCATGGATTCGCCAAGCAAATCGGCAGATGCGGAAATCGACCGCGCCGAAGGTGTTGCAGCACTCGATCGGGCGATTGCCATCCTCGATGCCTTCAGCACGGAGGACCGGTCGCTCAGCCTAGCCGAAATCGCGGCGCGCACCGGCCTCTACAAGAGCACCATCCTGCGGCTTGCGAATTCCCTTTTGCGCGGACGATTGCTCGAGCGCCTCGACAATGGGCGCTACCGCGTCGGACCCGCGACGTTTCGGCTCGGTGCGCTCTACCAGCGTTCGGTCGTGGCGGTCGACATCCTGCTGCCGATCATGCGCGATCTTTCCGAGCGAAGCTGGGAAAGCGTTGCCTTCTACGTTCGCTCGGGCGATGTCCGCACCTGTCTTTACCGCGTCGAATCCAAGCACCCGATCCGCTACACGATACGCGAAGGCGACGTATTGCCTTTGCTGCTCGGCTCGGGCGGCCGCGTGCTCGCAGCGTTTTCGGGCCAGCAGGGCGAACCCTACGAGACCATCCGCAAGACCTGCAACTGTCTCGCCGTCGGCGACCGCGACCCCGAGACGGGGGGCGTGTCGGCGCCGGTATTCGGGCCAGGGGGCGTCCTGCTCGGCGCCTTGACCCTGGCTGGACCAAGCACGCGCGTCGATGCGGCCTTTCTGCAGCGCATGAAGCGTCCGCTGCTCGAGGCGGCGGCCCGCGCCACCCGCGCCTTCGGCGAGGACGCCTCAATGCTCGAGCGGGCAAGCCTGGCAGCGGACGCCATGCGGTAGAACACGTCCTCGTTGGAAGCCCCCGCTCAGGTCACCGCGCCAGCAGGATGGTCGGAGCGTCGTGATAGGTGGTCTTTACCACTTCCCGGTAACCGCACTTGGCAGCCACCCTCAGCGAAGCGCCGTTTTCCGGATCGATGATGCAGACGGTCTTCTCGCGCCCGAAAGTCACTTCGCCCCACGCCAGGATGCGGCCAACCACCTCGGTGGCAAAGCCCGCCCCGTGCACCGCCGGAACCAGCGCCCACCCGGCCTCGGGAATGCCTTCGATCGATGGTTCCATGTCGCGCTTCAGGTCGTGAAACCCGGCCTCGCCGATGAAGCGTCCGGTCGCCTTCTCCTCGATCGCCCAGAAGCCATAGCCGAGCAGCGACCACAGGCCGGCGTGACGCAGGAAGCGCATCCAGCTTTCTTCGCGCGTGCGCGGCTTGCCGCCGATGAAGCGGGTGACGACGGGATCCGTCCACATCGCGGCATAGCTGTCGAAATCGTCCAGCCGGTGTGCCCGCAGGATGGTGCGCTTCGTTTCGATGACAGGAGCAACGGTCGCTTGTGGATTGTTCATGGGATCTGCCTCGCACGGATCGCCAGCGATTAGCAAATCGCCGGTGCGGCGCAAGGGGCCAGGGCAACACGGCCCATCATCCAGGCACCGCTATGGGAATTTTGCGAGACGGTGTTATTTTTCACCGCAGGCCGATTTCAACACCTGCCAGCGCGACTTTCAAGCGCGCATTGGCGCCGTCAAACCCGGGGAAAGAGCATGGACGCCACCGATCTTGTGCTTGCGATCTTCCATCATCTGCTGGTTTTTTCGCTGGCGGGGATCATCGGCGCCGAATTCGTCCTGATCCGCGGCGACCTGGGTGCTGCGACGCTCAAGAGGCTCGCAGGCATCGACCGCCATTACGGCATCATTGCCACGCTGATCATCGTCGTCGGCATCGGCCGCGTCTTCTATGGCCTCAAGGGCTGGGAATTCTACGTCTACAACTGGGTGTTCTGGGCCAAGATAGCGGCGTTCGGCGCTGTCGGCCTGCTGTCGATCATCCCAACCGTCCGCTTCATATCCTGGAACAGGCAGGCGAGCGGCAATGCCTCGTTCCAGGTGCCGGCGGCCGAGCTTGCGTCCGTAAAGACTTACATCCGCGCCGAAGCTTGCATCTTCCTGCTCATCCCGATCTTCGCCGCGGCGATGGCGCGCGGCTACGGCTATTAGGATGGCGCCCATCAGCAGTTTGCCGTTTGAGTCCGGTTGCAATCTGTTAATTTGCGCTAGTTGTTGCTCCATCTGCAGGGTGTTGAGAGGACCCCGCGCAGCGGTTGGAGATTTACGTATTGGGAGGAGATCACGATGAGAAGATTTGTCGCCACTCTGGCTGCTGCCGCGGCCGTTACGCTTTATGGGTTCACTGCCGGCGCGCAGACCTATCCTGAACGCACCATCACCGTTGTGGTGCCGTTTGCGGCCGGCGGCCCGACCGACACGGTCACCCGCCTCGTCGCCGAAGCGATGTCGAAGGATCTCGGCCAGCAGGTCATCGTCGAGAATGTCGGCGGCGCCGGCGGCACGCTGGGTGCCGGCCGCGTCGCCAACGCCGAGCCTGACGGCTATACGCTGCTGCTCCATCACATCGGCATGGCGACAAGTGCGACGCTGTACAGAAAGCTCGCCTACGACACGCTGAACGACTTCGAATATGTCGGCCTCGTCACCGAGGTGCCGATGACCATCGTCGGCCGCAAGGACCTGGAGCCGACCGATCTCAAGGGGTTGGTGGAGTACGCCAAGGCCAACAAGGATTCCATAACCGTCGCCAATGCCGGCATCGGTGCGGCCTCGCATCTGTGCGGCATGCTGTTCATGAGCGCCATCAAGACGCCGCTGGTCACCGTGCCCTACAAGGGCACCGGCCCGGCCATGACCGATCTCCTCGGCGGTCAGGTCGACATCATGTGCGACCAGACGACCAACACCACCAAGCAGATCCAGGGCGGCACAATCAAGGCCTATGCCGTCACCTCGCCGGAGCGCCTCGATGTGCTGAAAGACGTGCCGACGACGGTGGAAGGCGGCCTTCCCGAAGTGCAGGTCGGCATCTGGCACGGTCTCTATGCACCCAAGGGCACACCGGCCGGGATCACCGAACGCCTGTCGAAATCGCTCCAGGTCGCGCTGAAGGACCAGAACGTCGCGGCCCGCTTCGCCGAACTCGGCACCAAGCCATCGCCCGAGGCCGATGCGACGCCCGCCGCACTGAAGGCCAAGCTGGAAAGTGAGATCGCGCGCTGGAAGCCGATCATCGAAGCCGCCGGCCAGTACGCCGACTGAGGTTTGAACAGGGGCGCCACCGGCGCCCCTGTTCGCTCGGCATCCGCTACCCACTCGGGCTTGGGAGAACCATCATGAAACCTTTCGCGATCGACAGGGCCAACGGCCTGTGCGCCGCCCTGTTCATCGGCTTCGGCGCATGGTTCGCGCTGCAATCGCTCGGCCTCGAAATCGGCACAGCGTTGCGCATGGGGCCAGGCTATTTTCCGCTGGTCCTGGCGATCGTGCTGATCCTGCTTGGCGCCGTCATTCTCGTCCAGGCTGTACGCGTCGAGGGCGAAGCGATCGGGCATATTGCGTGGCGCGGCATGCTGCTCATCCTGCCTGCTCCGATCTTCTTCGGCCTGACGGTGCGCGGCCTCGGATTCATCCCGTCGATCTTCCTGACGGCGCTGATCGCGTCGTTTGCCAGCCGCCGCATGAAACCGATGACCGCGCTCGTGCTGTCGGCCGGCCTGACATTGTTTGCATTCCTTGTCTTCAGCTACGCGCTCGGCCTGCCGTTCCGCCGCTTCGGCCCGTGGCTGGCCCCGTGGTCGGTATCGTAAGGCGATGAGCATGGATCTGCTCGACAACCTTGCGCTCGGCTTTTCGACGGCGACGTCGCTGACCAACCTCGGTTTCTGCCTGATCGGCGTCCTTCTCGGCACACTGATCGGCGTCCTGCCCGGCATCGGCGCCACCGCGACCATCGCCATGCTTTTGCCCATCACCTTCCAGATCGGCGACCCGGTTTCCTCCCTCATCATGCTCGCCGGCATCTATTACGGTGCGCAATATGGCGGCTCGACCACCGCCATTCTCATCAACATGCCCGGCGAATCCTCGTCCGCCGTCACCGCGATCGACGGCTACCAGATGGCCAGGAACGGCCGCGCCGGGGCGGCCCTCGCGATCGCGGCCATCGGCTCGTTCTTTGCCGGAACCGTGTCGACGTTCCTCGTCGCCATCTTTGCCCCGCCGCTGACGGCGATCGCGCTGAAATTCGGCGCGGCCGAGTATTTTTCGCTGATGATCGTCGGCTTGGTTTCGTCCGTCGCGCTCGCCCACGGCTCGATCGTCAAGGCGCTGGCCATGGTCGTGCTCGGCCTGCTGCTCGGCATTGTCGGCACCGACATTTACACCGGCACGCCGCGCTTCACGCTTGGAATCCGGGAATATGCCGACGGGTTGAATTTCGTTGCGGTGGCGGTCGGCGTCTTTGGCATCGCCGAGATCCTGCGCAACCTCGAAAACGAGGATGAGCGCTCCGTGATGATCCGCAAGGTCACCGGCCTTATGCCGACCCGCGAGGACTTTCGGCGCATGGCAGCGCCCATCGTGCGCGGAACGATCATCGGTTCGGCGCTCGGCATCCTGCCGGGAGGCGGCGCGATCCTGGCAGCCTTTGCCTCCTACACGGTCGAAAAACGCGTCTCGAAAAACCCGAAGGAGTTCGGCAAGGGCGCCATCGAAGGCGTCGCCGGACCGGAATCGGCCAACAATGCCGGTGCGCAGACTTCCTTCATCCCGATGCTGACGCTGGGCATTCCGGCCAACCCGGTCATGGCTCTGATGATCGGCGCCATGATCATCCAGGGCATCGTGCCCGGCCCCAATGTCGCAACCGAACAGCCGGCGCTGTTCTGGGGCATCATCGCCTCGATGTGGATCGGCAATCTGATGCTGATCATCCTCAACCTGCCGCTGATCGGGCTTTGGGTGAAGCTGCTGACGATCCCCTATTACGTGCTTTTCCCGATCATCATGGCGTTCTGCTCGATCGGCGTCTACAGCGTCAACAGCAACGTCTATGATCTCTACGCCGTCGCCTTCTTCGGCTTCCTCGGCTACCTCCTGACCAAGCTGCGCTGCGAACCGGCACCGCTGCTGCTCGGCTTCGTGCTCGGCCCGCTGCTCGAGGAAAACCTGCGCCGCGCCATGATCCTCTCGCGCGGCGACCCGAGCACCTTCGTGACCAGACCGATCAGCGCCGGCCTGCTGCTCATAGCACTCGCCGTGCTCGCCGTCGTCTTCCTGCCGGCGGTCAAGAAAAAGCGCGAAGAGGTGTTTGTGGAGGAGAGTTGAACTACGCCGCCGTTCCGCCTCGGTCCTGAACCTCTTCGACCGGGTCGAGCGGTGCGATCGGCACCAGCGGTGCCGGCACATCGGTCGTCTTGACCTCGGCCTTGCAGATGTCGGCGATGACGCAGGCCGGGCAATCCGGCTTGCGCGCCTTGCAGACGTAGCGGCCATGCAGGATCAGCCAGTGATGTGCATGGCGCATATATTCGTCCGGAATGATCTTCAACAATCCTTGCTCGACCTGTTCCGGCGTCTTGCCGGGCGCCAATCCGAGCCGGTTGCCGATGCGAAGAATGTGCGTGTCGACCGCCATCGTGTGCTGGCCGAAGGCCATGTTGAGCACGACATTGGCGGTCTTGCGCCCCACCCCGGGCAGCTTGACCAATTCATCACGATTATCGGGTACCTCGCCGCCATGGTCGCGGATCAGCGCCTGCGACAGCGCAATCACATTCTTCGCCTTGTTGCGCCACAGCCCGATGGTGCGGATATATTCGCCGACCCTTGCTTCCCCCAGCGCCAGCATCTTGTGCGGCGTATCGGCGGCCCTGAACAGCGCCCGCGTCGCCTTGTTGACGCCGGCATCCGTCGCTTGCGCCGACAGCACCACCGCGACCAGCAGCGTGAAGGCGTTGACATGTTCGAGTTCGCCTTTCGGCTCGGGCCGCTGGACGGAAAAGCGCCGGAATATCTCGTTAACTTCGGCCGGGCTGTAGCGTGACGCGCGTCGCACCGGCCTCGGGCGCGGCTTTGCGTTCGAACCATCGCGTCGTGCGGGCAACAGCTCTTTTTTGGACAGGGAAGAATCTTTGGACTTGGGGCTTGCCATTTCCCTCCTATAATATCCCCTCATGAGCGACACAAACGCCTCGTTTCAGGCCGACGAGCCATTCTTTCAGGCGCTACTGACCCCGCACCGGTCTCTGGGCCGGACAGGCTTCTTCGTCCTGATGGGCGCGCTGCTGTTCGGCTGGCTGGTGACAGGCGCATTTTTCCTGTCGCGCGGCGCCTGGCCGGTGTTCGGCTTCTTCGGCCTCGACGTGGCCGCCGTCTACATCGCCTTTCGCATCAACTATCGTGCCGCTCGCGCACGCGAAGAAGTCTCGGTCTCGCGCACCAGCCTCGACATCCGCAAGACAGCCCCCTCGGGGAAATCGGAAGCGCATCGCTTCAATCCGTTCTGGGCGCGGTTTTCGGTGGCCCGTCACGCCGAGATCGGCATCACAGGCATGACGGTGCAAGGTGAAGGCCAGAACGTGCCGATCGGATCGTTCCTGGACCCCGATTCCCGCGAGAGTTTTGCCACCGCCTTTTCGCGCGCGCTGGCGACCGCCAAGACACGCTGAGGCAGCCGCGAGCGATTCCTGGGCTCGAATCCGGTGCCTATCCGGGTATGCGCCGCAAGAAGGCAAGTTTCGGGTGGCGATCGACGCCCCAAGGGGCGATATTCCGGCTCAAGGAGACAGTTCCATGAGCACACACACCGCAGTCCTCAAAAAGGACATCACGCCTGAAGGCAGCGATTATGAGATCGTGCGCCGTGCCATCGAGAAGATCAGTCTCGACTATCGCGACCAGCCTTCCCTCGAAGAGCTGGCCGAGGAGGTCGGCGAGACGCCGACCGGCCTGCAAAAACTCTTCACCCGCTGGGCCGGCCTGTCGCCCAAGGCCTTCCTGCAGGCGGTGACACTGGACCATGCGCGCAGGCTGCTCGATTCCGGCATGCCGCTGCTCGAGACCTCATTCGAACTGGGCATGTCCGGCCCCGGCCGGCTGCATGATCTGTTCGTCACGCACGAGGCGATGTCGCCGGGCGACTACAAGACACGCGGCGCCGGGCTCACCATCCGCTACGGCTTCCATTCCTCGCCGTTCGGCACCGCCCTGATCATGGCCACCGAGCGCGGGCTCGCCGGCCTCGCCTTCAGCGACCCCGGCGAGGAACGCGCCGCCTTCGCCGACATGGCCAGCCGCTGGCCGAACGCCATCTACGTCGAGGACATGACTGCCACCGGCCTCTATGCCGCCCGTATCTTCGACCCGACGCTGTGGCGCCCCGACCAGCCGCTGCATGTCGTCATGATCGGCACCGACTTCCAGGTTCGCGTCTGGGAGGCGCTGCTCAAGATCCCGATGGGCAAGGCCCGCACCTATTCCTCGATTGCGGCCAGCATCGGCGCACCGTCCGCCAGCCGTGCGGTCGGTGCGGCCAACGGCGCCAATCCGCTCTCTTTCGTGGTGCCTTGTCACCGCGCCATCGGCAAATCAGGCGACCTCACCGGTTATCATTGGGGCCTGACCCGCAAGCGCGCCATTCTGGGTTGGGAAGCCGGGCAGATATCGTAATATCGATTTTTCTCGATATTGCGAAGAAAAACATGGTTATATCGGCGCTATCAAGTATAAGCGCTATTTACGCTGTGGTTTCCGCTTTTGCAACCGAGGGCAACCTCCGGTTCCTGTAGTTGTTATTTTGAGGCGTTATTTTAGGTAACTCTAAATTAACCACGATAAAGTGATGATGCTCTCATATTAATCCGGACGATCCGGCTTGATAGGAGGTCTCGATGACATTGTTTCGCGCCGCCTGCGGCGCAGCTCTGCTGGTTGCCAGCGTCGACGAGGCCGCGTTGGCCACGACGCAGAATCTCATCTTCAACGGCACGATCGCGCCCACCTGCACGCTGGTCGTTGCCACCAACGGTACGATGACGGCCAGTCCCGATCTCCAGTCCCTGAGCTCCCACAACAGCGGCGGCTCGGCTGGAACCGTGACGCTGACGACGACCGGAGGTGTGTCGCTGAGCGTCGACCCGGTCACCACCATGACGGTGCCATCCGCCGACAGCACGTCGACGACCTGGACACCCACCTACTCCGCCGCCGGCGCGCATTCCATCGTCGAGACCGGCTCGACAACCAGCATCACCACCCCCGGCGCAGATCTCGTCTCGGTTCACCTTGCCGGAACCAAGGGCGGCAGCAATCGCTTCGCCAACGGCAATTATCAGGCAACGGTAACGCTGCGCTGCGAATGACGCGGGCGAAGGAGGGGTCGTGAAACATGCTCGAATCCTGGCGACGGCGTTGGCCGTCGGATTGGCGCCCGTTGCCGCCAAGGCTCAGTCGATGTCGCCGATGCGTGGCGATATCAAAAGCTTCACCGACGTCTTTGCGGTTCGCGTCTTCCCCGCCAATCCCTACGACCGCAAGATCCGGGTCGAAATTCACGTCTACGATCAGGATTTCCAGCCGGTAGATGCCAGGGTCTCTCCAAATGTCTTCCAACTGGCCTCCCAGGCCTCCCGTTCTGTCCTTGTGGTTGTGCCTTTCGACGGCGCTGCCGAGCGTAAGGTGCGTATCTGTACCGAAAGCATCCCCTTTCCCAATCAACAGACGCAGATAAGGGCACAGATATGCGGAAAGTTTTTTGGGCGCCGCAAGTCCTGACACTGGCGCTCGCGGCTGTTTGGGCGGGTGCCTCGCCGGCCGGGGCCGAGGACGTCTACAACCTCAACCAGAACGAAAGCGGCTTCAACCTGCCCGGCGTCACCTTGCCCCAGGGCCAGGACGAGGTCCATGCCGCGGATGGCACCACTTGCCGTTCCGCCGTCTCCGGCTCCGGCGCCTATGTCGATCTCGGCGTCATCAGAGGCAACAGCCAGTCCGACAATGATGTCGCCACTTACGGCCGCGTGGTGATCCCCATCGGGCGTACGCCCAAGCGCGTCGATTGCAGCCGTCTCTACGAGCTTGAGGTCGAGCGCCTTCAGCTGGAGCTGAAGCTCCTCAAAATGGGCCTCGGCACCGACGGCCAGACGGCGAGTATTGCCGCCACCGCTCCCGCGACCGCATCACCGGGGTGGGCCAACGAAGGCTGGAGCATCAGAACCGGAAATGGCGATGGCAAGAAAAAGAAGAAGCAGTAGCCGCGCGCTGTTTGCGATGGCGGCACTTGCCGGTTCCTGCCTTCCGATGCAGGCGGCGATCATCGGCACCTGCACCATCATGGTCGGGGCGTCCGGAACGATGAAGGCCAATCCCGCCATCAGCATACTGGGCTCCAAACAGGCAGGCGGATCGAGCGCCAGCGCCACCGTGGTGGCAAGCTCCCTGTTATGCTCAATACTCAACCTGCTTGACTGCTATTCGGTTTCGGCGCCGGCGCCTGCCGCATTCTCGTCCGCGCCGAGCGGCGGTGGCACCAACGTGACGTTCGCTTCGGTCTTCCGCCTCGATGGCTCGGGGGCCGATGTCAACGGAAGTGTGCCGCAGAGGGTTGCCAACGGCACCCACGCGATGCAGGTCGACCTCACCGCCACCAAGTCGAGCGGTATCTTTCCCGCCGGCAACTATCAGGGCACGGTCACCGTGCGCTGCGAATAAGGCCGCGACAACTCAAATCGGGCTGGACCATGCGCGTGGTCTGGCAAGCTGCGGCCTTACAGGTTAGCTTCCACGCAATCGGAACGATCTGCGTTCGCCCGGACGCACGAAGACGCTCCGACATTTTGAATTTGCGTTGCCAGGAGGCCCTGCTTGATTATCGTCATCGGCTCGATCAACCTCGACCTTATCGCCAAGGTCGACCGCTTGCCGAGCCCCGGCGAGACTGTGGGCGGCTCGGCCTTCACCACCGCGCCTGGTGGCAAGGGCGCCAACCAGGCCCTGGCCGCCGCACGCGCCGGCGCCTCGGTGCGCATGGTCGGCGCCGTCGGCAGGGACAGCTTCGCCGCCGAGGCACTGGCATTGCTGCGCGACGGCAAGGTCGACCTGTCCGGCGTTGCCGAGACTCACGCCTCGACCGGCACGGCACTGATCATGGTCGCCGACGACGGCGAGAACATCATCGCCGTGGTGCCGGGCGCCAACGCTTCCGTGGTGCCCGGCGATCTCTCCAAGGCCTTTCTGAAAAAAGGCGACGTCGTGCTGCTGCAAAATGAGATTCCGCTGGCCACCGTCGATGCCGCCCTCGACCAGGCAAGGGCGGCCGGCGCCATCACCGTGCTCAACACAGCACCTTTCCAGGCGCAGACAGCCGGCTTTCTCGACAAGGCCGACTATGTCGTCGCCAACGAAACCGAGTTCGACCTCTATGGCGAAGCGCTGTCGCTGCAAGGCCGCGATCGGGCGGCGCGCATGCGCGACTTTGCCGGAAAGACCGGCCGCACCGTTGTCGTCACGCTCGGCGGCGATGGCGTGATGGCGGCGACACCGACCGAGTTCCTGGCCGTTGCTGCGCGCAAGATCGTCCCCGTCGACACGGTCGGCGCCGGCGATACGTTCTGCGGCTATTTCGCCGCCAGCCTGTCGTCGGGCCTCACGCTCGAACAGGCGCTGGCGCGCGCCGGCGCGGCCGGCTCGCTGGCCTGCCTGAAGCCTGGCGCCCAACCGGCGATCCCGCTCGCCAAAGACGTCGATCAGGCGCTGCAGGAAACCCGTTAGAATGCTGCGTCCTCAAACGAAACATGCCGTGCCGCCGGCAGGCGACATCTGCCGCCTGTCCGCAGTCGAACTCGCCGGCGCGATCCGGGAGAGAGAGCTTTGCGTGCGCGAGGTGGTGGCGGCATTCCTCGACCGGATCGAGGCGGTCAATCCGCTGGTCAACGCCATCGTCTCCTTGCGCGATCGCGCCGATATCCTGCGCGAAGCCGATGCGGCCGATGCCAGCCCGACGCGAGCCAAAACCAACCCGCTCTTCGGCCTGCCGATGGCCATCAAGGACCTCGCCTCGACCACGGGCCTCAGGACCTCTTTCGGCTCGCCGATCTTCGCCGATTTCGTGCCGCAGGAGGACGATTTCTTCGTCGAGCGCATCCGCAATGCCGGCGCCATTATCATCGGCAAGACCAACGTCCCCGAATTCGGGCTTGGTTCCAACACCTACAACGCCGTGTTCGGGCCGACACTGAACGCCTTCGATCCGGCCCTGACCGCCGGAGGCTCGAGCGGCGGCGCGGCCGTTGCCCTGGCGCTCGACATGGTGCCCGTCGCCGATGGCAGCGATTTTGGCGGCTCGCTGCGCAACCCGGCCGCCTGGAACAATGTTTTTGGCTTCCGCCCGTCGCAAGGACTTGTTCCCGGCGGACCCGATTTCGAAGTCTTCCATGCGCAGATGGGCGTCGACGGGCCGATGGGCCGCAACGTCCGTGACATGGCACTGCTGCTCGATGTGCAGGCCGGTTACCACCCGCACGCGCCATTGTCCTACGAGAAACCCGGCTCGTTCCTCGAAGGGCTTGGAATACCCGCAACTGGTGGCCGCATAGCCTGGCTCGGTGATCTCGGCGGTCATCTGCCGGTTGAAACAGGCATTCTCGGCCTGTGCGAGGCGGCACTTGGCCGCTTTGCGGAAGCGTCCTTCGCGACCGAGCCCCTGCTGCCGGATTTCGATTTCGAAGCGCTGTGGCAGGCCTTCGTGACGCTGCGCCAGGCCAGCAGCGGCTGCGCGCTCAAAACCCACTATGACGATCCCGCAAAGCGCCGCCTGCTCAAGCCGGAAGCCATCTGGGAAGTGGAGAACGCAACGCGGCTGACGGCGCCACAGATCCGCGCCGCTTCGGTCATCCGCACGTCCTGGTATCGCACGCTTCTGTCGATCTTCGACCGCTATGATCTGATTGCGCTGCCGACAGCGCAGGTCTTCCCCTTCGACATCGATACGCATTGGCCGCGTGAGGTCGCCGGACGCACAATGGACAGCTATCACCGCTGGATGCAGGTTTCCGCCTTCGCGACCTTGGGCGGCTGCCCGGCGGCCAATGTGCCGGTCGGCTTCGACGATAGAGGGCGGCCGATGGGCATGCAGCTGATCGGCCGGCCACGCGGCGACCTTGCCGTGCTCAAGGCGGCGGCCGCCTATGAGGCAACACTGCCCTGGCCGGCCGGCGCCTGAATCGCACGCGTTGGCGTGCCGCAGCGCTTCGCGCACCGGCTTGCATCGCTATCGCCGCCATGCATTGATTATCCTCAGCCGCGCCGCCTCGGCGGTATTCCTGGGGAAAAAGCATGTCGCTCGAACTCTACGCCGCCTATGTCCTCGCTTGCATCGTCATTATCCTGGTGCCCGGTCCGACGGTCACGCTGATCATTGCCAACAGCATCCGCCATGGCTCGCGCGCCGGCCTCGCCAACGTCGCCGGCACGCAGGCCGGGCTTGCCGTGATGATCGCCATCGTCGGCATCGGCCTCAACACGCTGATCGCAGGCATGGGCCACTGGTTCGAATGGGTACGGCTGATCGGTGCCGCCTATCTGATCTGGATGGGTGTGCAGATGTTCCGTTCCAAGGGCACGTTGAATGCCGATGGAACAGCGAGAAAGCCGCGCGGCGGCTTCTTCCTGCAGGGCCTGCTGGTGGCGCTGAGCAACCCCAAGACGCTGATTTTCTTCGGCGCCTTCTTTCCGCAGTTCATTTCGCCGCAAGGCAACTACTCGCTGCAGATCGCCGTCATGGGTCTGACCGCCATGATCTTCGCCGCCTTCTCGGATTCGACTTACGCGCTGGCCGCCGGCCGCGCCGGGCGCCTGCTGTCGGCCGGCCGCATCAAACTCCTGTCGAGGATCAGCGGCAGCTTCATGGTCGGCGGCGGCCTGTGGCTGGCGTTTTCGCGGTCGAAGTAAAGGCGGCCGAGCCGGCGCCGCAAGGAATTGCAGCACCCTGGAATGGCAACAGATTGAAAGTGTGCTGTCCCACCACCACATGAATCTGGCTTGAGGGATTCATGTCTGTCTTTTGGACTTGGGATGGTTTGAAGAGGAACGCGCCTGGCGTGATCCTCTTTATTGGTGCGTTTGCGGTTATGATCATGTTGGCGGCAAACAAATGGATCAACGACGCCAGCCCGATCCGATCGGTCGACACAGTCGAGGCAAACGTCGAAAGTGTCCGGTTGGACCATGGCCGCGGCATATATCTGGTTTCTATCGAGAACGGTTCGTCTGTCCTTATCGATGACGATCACCCGCATCTGATCGGCTCGCGCACAAACATCGAACGCGTCACGCGCGACAATGGCTTCGTCTTCTACCGATTCGTGAATTGAATCATGGCAACAGTATCTTCTCTCAGAAACCGCCTGCTTCTGTTTCAGGCAGAATACCGAGACGCAGTCATTGGTGTCGTATTCTTCTGCGCACTGCCCCTGGCGGCGCTGATCCCGATTGCGATGAACCAGGACAATCCGGTTGTGGCAACTCAGCGTGTGATGGGCACTATCGAGTATGTGAGGTTAATGCCCAATCCGAAGATGGCTGCCGGGCGCGGGCTGTATTACACATACGATGTCCGCCTTGATGGCAACAACGCGGTGACATCCATCGATGATGAAGTGGGGATGCCGCACCTTGTCGGTTCGGTCATCCCCATCGAGCGGCAACATCATAAGCGCGGCGGAGACACCTATCGGTTTCTCAATGAGTGAAGACGCGTGCTCACAAGTTCAGTTCTGTTCTGACGGTCAGTTAAGCCGCCCCAGCCTCTCCACCAGCAAGGCGAAAAACGCATCATGGTCGATGTCGCGCATCACCATGGCGTTCTTCGGCCGTTTGGTGACGCCCCACCAGTCGATCACGGTCATGCCCATGGTCAGTTCCGAGGCGGTTTCCACGCTGACGTTGCAGTTGCGGCCCTTGAACAGGTCCGGCTTCAACAGATAGGCGATGACGCAAGGATCGTGCAGCGGGCCACCGTCGGTGCCGTATTTCTCTTCATCGAAGCGCTCGAAGAACTCCAGCATCTCCGCGGTGGCGGTGCCGACCCTGGTGCCCAGCGCGCGGAAGGCCTGCGTGCGCTTGGCGGTGGTCAGCGCCTTGTGGGTGACGTCGAGAGGCATCATGACGATCGGGACGCCGGATTTGAACACGACGTCGGCGGCCTGCGGGTCGACATAGATGTTGAATTCGGCGGTCGGGGTGACATTGCCGCCTTCGAAGAACCCGCCGCCCATCAGCACGATTTCCTTGATGCGCGGTGCGATGCGCGGCTCGCGGATCAGCGCCAGCGCAATGTTGGTGAGCGGGCCGAGCGCGCAAAGCGTGATCGTGCCGCTTTCTTCGCTCATCAGCGTCTGGACGATGAAATCGACCGCGTACTGGTCCTGCAGCTTCATCGTCGGTTCGGGCAATTGCGGACCGTTGAGGCCGGTCTTGCCATGCACTTCCTCGGCGGTGACCAGTTCGCGCGTCAGGGGCCGGATGGCACCGGCATAGACCTTGATGTCCGGGCGGCCGGCCAGCTCGCAGATCTTGCGGGCATTCTTTTCGGTAAGCTTCAGCGGCACGTTGCCGGCAACGGCTGATATGCCGACGATCTCCAGTTCGGAGCTGCCGAGCGCCAGCAATATGGCGACGGCATCATCCTGGCCGGGATCCGTGTCGATGATGATCTTGCGTGACTGGGGCATTTCAATTCCTTGTTTGGCGAGGTCGTGGACTTGCATCGATCCGATCGGAACATCCAAATGACGCCGAAGCGGCCGCGAGCTGCCAGGCCGAACCGCTCGACCGGGGAAGACAATCCCGACCCGCGCGCTTTTCCTTGCATCTGCTCGCCGTTTCAAGCGCCATGTCTGTCATTCCTGTGAGTCCACGGCCTGGTCTTTTTGGGCGGGTCTGTTGACGGCTTGAACTTGGTCGCGGGGCGGACCATATCAAGGCCATCGGGAAAAATGCCATCTGGGTTTTTCCACTTTATGTCGCTCTTGAGAGGACAGTGTAACATGAGCCGAATGACGCCCTTTTCCAGCCCGCTTCTGCTTGGTTTCGACGCCATGGAAAAGACCCTGGAACGCCTGGCGAAGTCCGGTGACAGCTACCCTCCCTACAACATCGAACGCCTCAGCGGCGCCGACGGCAAAACCGAAAGGTTGCGCATCACATTGGCGGTCGCCGGTTTCGCCGAAAGCGATCTCGATGTCACCACGGAGGAAAACCAGTTGGTCGTGCGCGGCCGTCAGACCGACGACACCGAGCGCGAATTTCTTCATCGCGGCATCGCCGCGCGCCAGTTCCAGCGCTGTTTCGTGCTGGCCGACGGCATGCGGGTGATCGCAGCGGAGTTGAAGAACGGCCTTTTGGCGATCGACCTCGATCGGCCGGAGTCCGAACGGCTGGTACGGAAAATAAACATATCGGTGAAAGACTGATCTTTACCGATGGCTCTCATGCGGGATGGCCTTGAGCGGCGTCCTCGCGCCAAGGAGGCTTTGAAATGACCAGAACTGAAACTATCACCATGACCAATGGCGAATTCGCTCATCTCGGCGAGGGCTCGGTCGCTTATCTCAGAAAGGTCTCGAGCGACGAATTGCTCGGCCGTTTCCCCAATCTCGGCGAAATCGCTCCCGGCATGGAACTGTGGGCGCTGTTTGCCGCCAATGGCCAGCCGATCCTGCTTTCCGACGCGCGTGACCGCGCACTGGCCGGTGCCATGGAAAACGACCTGACCACGGTCGCCATCCACTAAGACCCAGCGCGCCGCCCTGTTAGGCGCGACCAGCAGGCTCAAACGCATAGGGCCGCCCGTGGCGGCCCTTGAAGTTCGTCTCACCAGAAAAATCAGGCCGCGTGCGAGGCCTGGGTGTCCGATAAAAGCGCGTGGATAGCCGCGGCGTCGCGCGTACCCCTGATCTTGGCCACCGTGTCGGCGTCACGCAGCACTCGCGCGATGCGCGACAGTGCCTTGAGGTGATCGGCACCCGCCCCTTCCGGCGCCAGCAGCAGAAACACCAGATCGACGGGCTGATCGTCCAGCGATTCGAAATCGACAGGCGTCTCCAGCCGGGCGAAAACACCTGCGATGCGCTTCACGCCGGCCAGCTTGCCGTGCGGGATGGCGATGCCGTTGCCGACGCCGGTCGAACCCAGCCGCTCACGCTGCAGGATGGTGTCGAACACCTCCCGCTCCGGAATGCCGGAAATCGCCGCCGCCCGTTCGGACAGCAATTGCAGCAGCTGCTTCTTGGAGTTCGCCTTCAACGCCGGCAATATCGCCGGAACGTTGATAAGATCGCTCAGATCCATGCTTGAAAATCCCTTGTTCGCCTGCCGTCACCAGTCCTCACCCCTCGTGCGGCCGGCTCTTATCCCAGTGCGACCTCGTCGTCACCGTGCGACCCTTGTCGTCACCGTGCGACCGTTGTCGTCACGCTTGTGCGACCTTGGTCGTCGACGGGTCGATCCAACCGATATTTCCATCGGGTCGGCGATAGACGATGTTGAGATGGTCGGTTCCCGCGTTGCGGAAGACGAAGACCGGGCTGTCCTTGGTGTCGAGCTCGATGACCGCCGACGCCACCGACATGGTCTTCAACGTCATGGTTGATTCGGCGACGATGGCCGGCGCGAAATTCTCCGGAATGTCCTCGTCGTCATCGGCAAGCGGCGCCATCACCGTGTAGGCTATGTCGGTCGGCTGGCCGTTGGCGGCGCCCGAATTGTGCGATTTCAGCCGGCGCTTGTAGCGCCTCAGGCGGGTTTCCAGACGGTCCGCCGCCGCCTCGAAGGCAAGCGTCGGATCCTGGGCATCGCCGGTGGCCTGCAGCGAAGCGCCGGAATCCAGCCGGATCATGCAATCCGCCGAATAGCGCGAACCCGATTTGATGACCGTGACATGTCCGGCAAAGCCGCGATCGAAATATTTGCCGATCGCTTCGCCGACACGATCGTTGATGCGTGTCCGAAACGCATCGCCGATGTCCATGTGTTTTCCCGATATGCGCAGATTCATCTGAAAACTGACCTTCCTTGCTCAGGCTTCAAACTGGCCCGAGTTTATACTCGTGATCCGTGCGCACAAGCTTTGCGGCGTCACTTGCGCCGATTTTAAATCCAGACTTTCCGGTTGATCACAAGCCGCCCTTTGACCGTCCCGAGGCCAACGTCGTGACGGACCATCCGCATGCGGGCATCTAGCCCGTCTCATGCGGGCGGGCTTCTAGCCAGTTCACCGCGGCTTGTCAATGAAGTGCTGGCTTGTGGAAAATCGACCCGCCTCAGCGCCCGGCGCTGGCCATCGCACGTTTCTCGCGCCGGCGCTGCACCGAGGAGGGGATATTCATGCCTTCCCGGTACTTGGCGACCGTACGCCTTGCAATGTCGACGCCACTTTCGCGCAACATGTCGACGATTGCATCGTCGGAAAGCACGTCGACGGGCTTCTCCTCGTCGATCAACTGCTTGATGCGGTCACGCACGGCTTCCGAGGAGTGCGCATCGCCGCCGCCCGATGCGGCGATCGAGGCGGTGAAGAAGTAGCGAAGCTCGAACACGCCGCGCGGCGTCAGCATGTATTTATTGGCTGTGACCCGGCTGACGGTCGATTCGTGCATGCCGATGGCGTCGGCCACAGTGCGCAGATTGAGCGGCTTCAGCTGCCGCACGCCATGGACGAGGAAGGCGTCCTGCTGGCGAACGATTTCCGAAGCGACCTTGAGGATGGTCTTTGCCCGCTGGTCGAGGCTGCGCGTCAGCCAGTTGGCGTTCTGCAGGCATTCGGCCAGAAAATCCTTTTCCGCCTGGTTCTTGGCCTGCGGAGAGACCTGGGCGAAATAGATATGGTCGACCAACACCCGCGGCAGCGTTTCGGCATTGAGTTCGACCGTCCAGCTGCCGTCATTGGCCGCGCGCACCTCGACATCGGCGACGATCGCGTCGCTGGCGCCGCCCGAAAACGCCATGCCCGGCCGGGGATCGAGCGCCCGGATTTCGGCCAGCATGTCGAGCAGATCCTCCTCGTCGACACCGCAGATCCGTTTCAATGCGTGAAAATCGCGCCGTGCCAGGAGTTCGAGATTGGCGACCAGCGCCTTCATCGCCGGATCGAGCCGGCTCCGCACGGCAAGCTGCAGCGACAGGCATTCGGCCAGGTCGCGGGCAAACAGGCCGGCCGGCTCGAAGGTCTGACACACCGCCAGCACCTTCGCCACGGCGGCGGCATCCGCACCGAGACGAGCGGCGATCTCTGCCAGATCGGCACGCAGGTAGCCGCTCTCGTCGAGGCCGTCGGCGAGGTCGGCGGCGATCAAACGTGCAGCCGGATCGGCGAAGGTTAGCGCTACCTGTTCACCGACATGGTCGCGCAGCGTGATCGCAGCAGTCGCCATATCGCCGGCGTCAAACCACTCGGATGAGGAACCCGCGCCATTGCCGGAAGCCGATTTCCATTGCGCCGTCAGGTCGGGACCGAGCCGCTCGCTGGTGCCCGGGTCGTCGGGAAACAGGTTTTCCAGCGACGTGTCGAGCTTGTCCGAGATCGCCTCGGCGCTCCACTGCGTCTCGTTTTCGAACCAGTCGCCTTCGGTGGCGGCTTGCGGCTCCGCCTCGATCTTCTGCGCCTGGTCGCTGGCGGCATCGTCCTGCGGCTCGGCGCGCTCCAGCAGTGGATTGCGCTCGATTTCCTCGTCGATGAAATGCTCGAGCTCGACATGGGTGAACTGCAGCAGCCGAATCGACTGCATCAGTTGCGGCGTCATCACCAGCGACTGCGATTGTCGTAGCTGTAGTTTGGCCGCCAACGCCATGGTTCGGTTTCAAACGCCTCGTCTACGCATCCGGACTTCCGGAAAGGAATTTTGCAGCCGGCCATAGAAACTGGCCCGGCTTTTGCTTGTCAAGGCAATCGGTAGCAAAACTCGCTTACCGGAGCGTTATCTCGGAGCAAAATCGACGAAAAAGCGCCGCGCGAGCCGCAAAAATCGTGTCAGGAAACAAATTTCACGCTCAGAGGGTGAAACCCTCGCCGAGGTAAAGTCGCCGCACATCCGGGTTTGCCACCACTTCGTCGGCCCTTCCATGGGTCAGCACCTGGCCGGCATGGATGATGTAGGCGCGGTCGATGAGGCCGAGCGTTTCGCGCACATTGTGATCGGTGATGAGGACGCCGATGCCGCGCGCCGTGAGGTGGCGCACCAGTTGTTGAATATCCGCGACGGCGATCGGATCGATGCCGGCGAAAGGCTCGTCGAGCAGCATGTAGGCCGGACGCGTCGCCAGCGCTCGCGCGATTTCCAAGCGTCGCCGCTCGCCGCCCGAAAGCGACATGGATGGCGCCTTGCGCAGATGGCTGATGTGGAATTCCTCGAGCAGTTCGTCGAGATTGCGCTCGCGCACCTTGCGGTCCTTTTCGACCACTTCCAGCACGGCGCGGATATTCTGCTCGACATTGAGGCCGCGGAAGATCGATGCTTCCTGCGGCAGATAGCCGATGCCGAGGCGTGCGCGACGGTACATCGGCATCGACGTGACATCGAAGCCGTCGATCTCGATCGTGCCTTCATCCACCGGCACCAGGCCGGTAACCATATAGAAACAGGTCGTTTTGCCGGCGCCGTTGGGGCCGAGCAGTCCAACGGCCTCTCCGGCGCGCACGCCGATGGTAACGCCGCTGACGACCTTGCGGCCCTTGTAGCTCTTGGTCAGCCCCTTGGCGATCAGGGTTCCCTTGAACTTTCCCGCATCGACGGTCACCGTGGCCGGCGCCGAAAGCTTGCCGGCGGCCCGTCCCGGAAGACGCGCCGTCAGCGACGACAGGCTGGCCATCAGGGGTTCGTCGCTCCCGATTTCGGCGGCGGCGTGATCGACATCTGGACACGTTGCCCAGCGCATGGATCCACCTGAGCCAGCCCGCTTTTCATCTGCACGGTAAGCTTGCAGCCCACCAGAACGTTGTCGTTTTGCGACAGAACGACCTTTTTGCCCGAAAGCACCAGCACCTGGCTCTTCATATCGAAACTGCCTTGATCGCCGGTCGCGATCTGCGCATCCGACTTGATATAGACCTTGTCGGAGATCTCCAGGTGGTCGATGTTGGCGGAGCCCGTCATCGCAGCACCTGCGGCCTCCGTGCCCTTGGCAGCGGCGTTGGGGTCCTTGACGTAGTAGACCGTCATCTTGCCGGCCTTCATCAATGTCGGCCCCTGGACGACGCTGACATTGCCCGTGAAGATGGCGACACTGTCGGCCTGGCGGACTTCCAGCTTGTCGCTCTCGATCTGGATCGGCTTGTCGCCGGACAGTTTGAGGCCTGATTGACTGGTCGTCTGCGCCCATGACGGCACGAGTCCGAGCAGCAGCAACGCTGAAGTTGCAGCCGCGAGCCGCGTCGAACTACTGAGCCGCATTGGTTTCTCCGCTGTTTCCCTGTGCCGCCTTCAGGGCGGCGGAATCGATGTTGACGCGCACTTTGTTCTCGAAAACCAGAATCTTGCCATTGTCCTGGACCGACATCGTATCCGCCGTGATCCGCGACCCGCCACGGCTGACATCGACGGGATCTCCTGTCTTCATAGTGCCTTTGCCCATGTCGAGGAAGACCGATTTGAACTTGGCCTGCATGCCGTCGGTCGTGGTGATCGTCACGTCACTGGTCAGGTTCATCGTATTGCCGTCGCGATCGTAGGTGCCGTGCGAGGCCTTGACCGCCGCCACATTGTCGGACGCGATCGGCACCTTGGCGTCGATGCCTTCCAGCTCGATGATACCTTGCGTGCTGACATCCTGAATGGCACGCAGCGCCGTCATCGAATAAGGCTGCTTCTGCTTGGTGAAACCGTTGAGCTTGGGATTGGCCATCACCAGCTTGCCGTTGGAAAAGGCAGTGCCTTCCGCCTGAATCTTCACCGAGACGGGTGCGGCGAGATAGGAGTAGACCGGGAAAGCGACCGCTATCAGTGCTGCGGCCACCGGCACGGCAAATTTGAGAACGCGCACGCGGCGCGAATGACGCTGTGCACGGTCGAAAGCATCGCCGCGCGTCCGGCCGTCCGCCGGGGGAGCCAACACCGCCTCGGCGTCGGTCGGTTCAATCGGTCGCGCTAACATTCACTGCTTTCTTCTAACCCTGCCCGCCCTCGGGCACCGCCTATAGGTGGGACGCCGGCGCTTTCAAGCAAGCACAAGCCCACGAAAACTGCAAAAATGTGACAGCCGCCTTTGTACAGACGAAAACGAAGTCCGCACAACTGCGTGTTCTCCATAGCAGAAACAGACACGCGGCGTAAAATTTATCAGCCATCGGTCTCGTCGCCCGACCTGGTGGCGATTGCACGAATATGTGAGCAGACCGACGCCTGGAGAGGGCCCGACCCGGCCCCGTCGACTGCCAACGCGGATACCCACCTCACGTCCAGGCGCCGACTTGTCTCGGCATGCGCAAAAGAGAACTGCTTCCAGATGGGAGGATCATGGTCTAAAAGCGTCTCCTCCCGCCGACTGAAAGGCTGACCATGGCACTGAGAGCCGACGACCTGATCGACCGCCGCCGTTTGCGGCGCAAGCTGACATTCTGGCGCGTCGTCGCCATAGGCATCATAGCCCTTGGGGTGATTGCGCTTTCAACCTGGTTCTATGGCGACGATTTCGGCGGCTCGACGGTCGACCATATTGCCAAGGTCAAGATCGAAGGCACGATCACCGAGGACGAGGAACTGATCAAGCGGCTGGAAACCATCCGTCTTTCATCGAAGGTGAAAGGCGTGATCCTGTCGATCGATTCGCCTGGCGGCACCACCGTTGGCGGTGAATCGATCTATGAAGAAGTGCGCAAGCTGGCCGCCGACAAGCCGGTGGTGGCGGAAGTCGGCACGCTCGCCGCATCGGCGGGCTATATGATCGCCAGTGCCGCAGATCACATCGTTGCCCGCAAGACCTCGATCGTCGGCTCGATCGGCGTGCTGATCCAGTATCCCGACGTCAGCGGCCTGATGGACAAACTCGGCGTCAAGCTGGAGGAGGTGAAATCCTCGCCGCTGAAAGCCGCGCCCTCTCCCTTCAAGCCGACCAATGACGACGAGCGCGCCATGGTTCGCAAGCTCATCCTCGACAGTTACAACTGGTTCGTCGACATCGTCGCCGAACGCCGCAAGATGAGCCGCGAACAAGCGCTGGTGCTTGCCGACGGCTCGATATTCACCGGTCGCCAGGGCGTTGCCAACGGGCTGATCGACGCCGTCGGCGGCGAGACCGTGGCGGTCGACTGGCTGGCGACCAAGGGCGTCGATGCCAAGCTCAAGGTCGTCGAGTGGAAGGATACCGAACGGCGCGGCGGCTTCCTGTTCTCGAAAGCGATGGCGCAAACGATCGGCAGTGCGCTCGGCCTGCCCGCCTACAGCAGCGACGTCATCCATGAACTCGGAGCCGACCGCTTGTTTCTTGACGGTCTCGTTTCCGTCTGGCACCCTTGAGAAGCCGTTTGGGGCAAGTGAAAAAAGCAAATAAAATCATCCTCATAATTTTGACCGCACTGCTTTCACGGGGACCCGTCTCATGATCAAGTCCGAACTTGTGCAGATTATTGCCACGCGCAATCCGCATCTTTTCCTGCGCGACGTCGAAAACATCGTCGGCGCGATCTTTGATGAAATCACCGACGCCCTTGCCGAAGGCAACCGGGTCGAGTTGCGTGGCTTCGGCGCTTTTTCGGTGAAAAATCGTCCCGCCCGCACCGGACGCAATCCGCGCACCGGCGAATCCGTCGAGGTCGAGGAGAAATGGGTGCCGTTCTTCAAGACCGGCAAGGAACTGCGTGAAAGGCTGAACGGCGGCAAGTAGGCGCGACGCCAGCGCCTGACGGCCTTTCGGACAGGCCAGCTTCCGACGGAAAACATCATGTTCAATCGCTTCATCCTTATCGCGATCTTCGTGCCCCTGGCGATCATCCTGATCGCACTCGCTGTCGCCAACCGCGAACTGGTCGCCTTCACGCTGGACCCGTTCAATCCCGGCAATCCGAAGCTGACCCTGACTTTGCCGCTGTTCATCTTCCTGTTCCTGGCGCTCGCCATCGGCATGATCGTCGGCAGTCTGGCTACGTGGGTCAAACAGGGTCGCTATCGCAAGCTGGCGCGCCAGCGCGGCGTCGAAGCCGAGAACCTGCGCCAGGCGGTCAGCCGTGCGCCGGCGGTATCACAAAGCCAGGCACCGGGGTCCGCCCAAGGGGCAGCATTGCCGAAGCCGACCGCTTGAGCCGCCAATCGGCGGTTTTGTCCTCACGGAGTTTTTCATGCTGACCATTTCGGCCGCAGAGGTCGACCGTGCGCTGACCTTTCCCGGACTGGTCGAGACGCTGCGCATGGCGTTTCGCGACGGTGCGGTGCAGCCGGTCAGGCATCATCATACGATCGAGCGGCCCGATGGTGCCGCCTCCACACTGCTTTTGATGCCGGCCTGGACCGATCTCAACGCGGCCGGCACGTCGGCCGGCGGTCACGTCGGCGTCAAGATCGTCACCGTGTCGCCCGACAACAATGCCATCGGCAAGCCCGCGGTGATGGGGCTCTATCTTCTGCTCAACGGCGCCACCGGCGAACCCGAGGCCCTGATCGACGGCCAGCGGCTGACACAATGGCGCACCGCCTGTGCTTCGGCGCTCGCGGCCTCCTATCTCGCCCGCGACGATGCCTCGCGGCTGCTTGTGGTCGGCGCCGGCGCGCTGTCGCCCTTCCTCGCCAAGGCACACTCGGCCGTGCGGCCCATCAAGACCATCCGCATCTGGAACCGCACCCCGGCCAATGCCGAGAAAGTCGCGGCCGATCTGTGCGCCCAGGGCTTCGCGGCCAGCGCGGCAAGCGATCTCGATACGGAGCTTGGGCAGGCCGACATCGTCTCCTCGGCGACGATCACGACCACGCCGTTGATCAAGGGCGCATTGTTGCGGCCGGGAACCCATGTCGACCTGGTCGGCGGCTTTACGCCGACGATGCGCGAGAGCGATGACGATGCGATCAGGCTTGCCCGCGTCTATGTCGACACCCGCGCCGGCGCCACCAAGGAAGCCGGCGACATTGTCCAACCGCTGACCTCCGGCGTGCTGAAACCGGAAGCCATCGTCGCCGATCTGCACGAATTGGCGCGCGGCCGGAAGAAGGGCCGCGAGAGCGCCGGTGAGATCACGCTGTTCAAGTCGGTAGGAGCGGCGCTCGAGGATCTTGCCGCCGGCATTGCCGTCTACAAGGCGCTCACGGCCTAGTTTACCGTTGCACCCATTTCGGCGCCCATCGCCTCGGCGATCACACGAAAATCGTGATCCCCGATTTCAAAAAGGCCAAAGCGAAGCTGATAACCCCATTTCGACTTGGCCACGGTGAAGTCCAGCCTGTCGAGCAGCGGCTTGATCGGCGCTTCCTCGGCCTTGGCCCATACCACATCGCGGCGGAACGGCGTGAATCCGGCGCCCATATCGCCCTGATAAGGCTCGCCTTCCCGCACGATGCCTATCGCCGTGAAAGCCTGCAGGCCGTCTTTCTCGCCCAAAACAGTGGTCGGCGAATAGTAGACGACGCCATCACCCGGCTTGACGCGACGCAGCGGTGCCGCCTTGCCGTGGTTGACCTGCATGAAGCCGGCTGTGCGACCACGCCGGACATGCTCGGCCGACGCCACCGCGATCCAATACGCGCTCATTTCTGTTCCCCATTGGCCTGTTCCCCGTCGGACAGCCAGTAGACGCGCAGGCGATGATTATCGGGATCGAGCGCGACAAAAGTGCGGCCGAAATCCATGTCGGTCGGCGTCTGCAGGATCTTCAGCCCGCGCCCGGACCAGTCGGCATGGGCGGCATCGACCGCATCGGGCGTATCCAGCGCAAACACGATTTCGGCGCCACCGCCTGACGTGGCGGCTGCCGGCTCCACCGTGTGGCGCGACCACAGGCCGAGCTTGAAGCCGGCATCGAGCACGAACAGCACGAAGGTCGGCGAACTTTCGACCGGCTCACGACCGAGCAGCGCGCTGTAGAAGGCACCGCTCTGCTGCGGCTGGTCGACATAGAGGATGACGAAATTCGGGGTGGCCATATCTGCTCTCCAAGGTTCGGTGTTTCGACTTGGCGAACATAAGATAGGCTACTGTCAGAATATGGCAGCAGTCATCGCGAACCACGCGGCTTGTCGAGCGTCGTCCGCCATTCCTTGAGCAGCGCCTGGCGACGACGCGGATAGCGCGTGTCCATTGCTTGGAGTTCGGCAATGCGATCGGCGCGAAAATGCCGGAAATCCTGCCGCATCTCGCACCACGCCACCACCACCCGCACCTTGTCGAAGAAGCCCAGCGCAAATGGCCAGACGACGCGCTGGGACGCGGCCCCGCCGGCATCGCGGTAGAGAAAGCCGAGCTTGCGCTCGTTGCGGATGGCCTGCCGCACCAGACCAAGGTCGATGCCCTCGGTGGCCGCGGCAGGAGGCCCGACCAGCAGTGTGCTCGCGTCAAGATCCTCGCGCAGATCGTCGGGCAGCACGGCTGCGATCTTGGCCAACGCGTTGGCGGCGGCGGCCGAGAGACGCTGGTCCGGCTGCCTGGCGACCCAGCGCGAGCCGAGCACAATGGCTTCGATCTCCTCGTCGCTGAACATCAGCGGCGGCAGCATGAAGCCGGGCTTGAGCACATAACCCAACCCCGCCTCACCCTCGATCGGCGCGCCCTGGCCCTGCAGCGTGGCGATATCGCGGTAGAGCGTGCGGATCGAAACGCCCGTCTCGTCGGCAAGCATGTGCCCGCTCACCGGCCGGCGATGCCGGCGCAGGCACTGTATGAGGTCGAGTAGGCGTTCGGAGCGGGACATCGAGCAGAGTTGCCTGTTTCTTTGACATTGGTCCATCGCCGGCAGACATAAACCGGAGAGGCCGACCTGTCGGACTTGGTTGCGAAGCCGGTTGCCCTATGTCAAAAGCGGCCACGCCGTTCGGAGTTGCCCCCGCTTGAAGTCTTTTCGCGACAAACGCCGCGACAACCGTCCACATCCATCCGCCAAGAGTGCGGCGGACGTGTCACGCCCGCGTCCCGGCCAGGCTCCTGCCAGACCGGAAGCGCCACCGCGCGAGCGCCATGAGGCGAAGACGGAAAATCGTTCCGAACCGAACTCGGCGCCGCGCATCCCGGCCCGCCGCGAAGGCGCTCTGCCCGCCGAACATCTTCCCGTGATCCTGGAAGTGGCGCCCAATGCCGATTATGCGCTGCTCGACAGCGGCACCGGCCAGAAGCTCGAACAATATGGCCCCTACCGGATCGTGCGGCCAGAGGGCCAGGCGATCTGGCAAAAGGCATTGCCGGCAAAGGAATGGGAGCGCGCCGACGCCGTCTTCACCGGAGACACCGACGAGGAGGGGATCGGCCGCTGGCGTTTCCCGAAGCTGCCGCTCGGCGAGACCTGGCCGATGAAGCATGACGGCATCGACTATCTCGGCCGTTTCACCTCGTTTCGTCATGTCGGCGTGTTTCCCGAGCAGGCCTCCCACTGGGACCACATGGCCGGGCTGATCGCGGCGGCGAAGCGGCCGGTCAAAGTTCTGAACCTGTTCGGCTATACCGGTCTCGCTTCCTTGGTGGCGGCTAGCGCCGGTGCCGAGGTCACCCATGTCGATGCCTCGAAGAAGGCGATCGGCTGGGCCCGCGAAAACCAGGAGATGGCCGGCCTCGGCAGCAAGCCGATCCGCTGGATCGTCGACGACGCGGTCAAATTCGCCGAGCGCGAGGAGCGCCGCGGCAGCCGCTACGACATCATCCTATTCGACCCGCCGGCCTATGGCCGTGGCCCCAAGGGCGAGGTCTGGCAATTGTTCGAGGACCTGCCCGATTTGACCGACCTCTGCCGGGCGATCCTGACGCCGAAGCCGCTTGCCGTGGTGCTGACCGCCTACTCGATCCGCGCCTCCTTCTTCGCCATCCATGCCCTGATGCGCGATACCTTTGCCGGCATGGGCGGCAAGGTTGAATCGGGTGAGCTGATCATCCGTGAAAAGTCCGCCGGCCGGGCGCTATCGACCTCATTGTTTTCGCGTTGGGTGGCTGAATGAACGAGCGGCATGCAGGCGCACCTGGCCAGGTGAAGGAGGTCACCAGCCTCGCCAATCCGCTGGTCAAGGACATCAAGGCGCTCGCTCAGAAGAAATTCCGCGACCAGCAGAACGCCTTCATGGCCGAGGGGTTGAAGCTGGTCATCGATGCGCTCGATCTCGGCTGGCAGATCAGGACATTGGTTTTCGCCAAGGCCGGGCGCGGCAACGCTGCCGTGGAGAAGGTGGCCGCACGCGCGGTTGCGGCAGGCGGCATGGTGCTCGAAGTGTCGGAGAAGGTGCTGGTCGCCATCACCCGTCGCGACAACCCGCAAATGGTGGTCGGCGTCTTTTCGCAAAAATTCCTCGCCTTGAAGGATGTCCGCGCTGACAATGGCGACGTCTGGGTGGCGCTCGACCGGGTGCGCGACCCCGGCAATCTCGGCACCGTCATCCGCACCGTCGATGCCGTCGGCGCCAAAGGCGTCATCCTGGTCGGCGATACCACTGATCCATTCTCCGTGGAGACGGTGCGTGCCACCATGGGTTCGATCTTTGCCGTGCCGGTGGCGAAGGCGACAACCGAGGCTTTCCTCGCCTGGCGAGGCGAGTTTTCAGGCCTCGTCGCCGGAACCCACCTGAAAGGCGCCGTCGACTACCGCTCGGTCGATTTTTCCCGCGGGCCCGTGCTGCTGATGATGGGCAACGAGCAGCAGGGACTGCCCGAAAGCCTGGCTGCGAGTTGCGACAGGCTGCTCAGGATTCCGCAAGCGGGCCGTGCCGATTCGCTCAATCTGGCCGTTGCCACCGGCATCATGCTGTTCGAGATCCGGCGCGGCGCGCTGAAGCTCGAGCCAATCCTGGACCAGCAATGAAGGTTGCCTGCCCGTGAGATCATGGTCTCCCTACGCATTGCTCGTCGTCGCGGCCATCGCGCTCGATCAGTGGATAAAATACCTGGTCGAGGCCGATCTGCCTTTTCAGGAGAAGGTTGATCTGCTGCCCTTCCTGGCGCTGTTTCGCACCTACAATACCGGCATCGCCTTCTCGATGTTCTCGTCCTTCGGCGACACCGGGCTGATCGTCATTTCGCTCGCCGTCGTTGCCTTCGTGCTGTTCCTGGCGACACGGATCGCGCCGTCCCAGATCCTTGCCCGCACCGGCTTTGCGCTGATCGTCGGCGGCGCGCTCGGCAATCTGATCGACCGCGCCGTCTACGGCCACGTCATCGACTATATCCTGTTCCACACGCCGGTCTGGTCCTTCGCCGTCTTCAACCTTGCCGACGCCTTCATTTCGGTTGGTGCGGCACTGGTCGTCTTCGACGAGTTGTTCGGCTGGCGGCGCGAACCCAAAGCCAGTCCTTCCAAGGATTGACCCCGTGCGGCCATCGCCGCACAGTTCATGTCGTCAAGATCGCGGAGAAAGACATGTCCGAAACCTTCAAAGCCATCCTCGTTTCGCGTGACGCCGAGAAAAAGCAGTCGGTCGCCGTGACCGATCTCACCGAGGCCGACCTGATGGAAGGCGATGTCACCGTCGCGGTCGAGGCAACGACGGTGAACTACAAGGATGGTTTGGCGATCACAGGCAAGGCGCCGGTGATCCGCCGCTGGCCGCTGGTGCCGGGCATCGATTTCGCCGGCACCGTCATTTCGTCCTCGCATCCCGACTGGCGCGCCGGAGACAAGGTCGTGCTGAATGGCTGGGGCGTCGGCGAAACCCATTTCGGTGCCTATGCAGGCCGTGCCCGCGTCAAGGGCGACTGGCTGGTGCCGCTGCCGCAAGGCATCAGCCCGCATGACGCGATGGCCGTCGGCACCGCAGGATATACCGCCATGCTCTGTGTCATGGCCCTGGAGCGGCACGGCATCCTGCCCGATCGCGGCCCGGTGGTGGTGACGGGGGCAGCCGGCGGTGTCGGCTCGGTCGCGGTCTCCATCCTGTCCAGCCTCGGCTACCATGTCATTGCTTCCACCGGCCGCAATGCCGAAAGCCCCTTTCTGATGGACCTTGGCGCCGCCGAGGTGATCTCGCGCGAGGAGCTTGCCCAGCCGGCCAAGCCGCTGGCCAAGGAGCGCTGGGCCGGCGGTATTGACGCTGTCGGCAGCCACACGCTGGCCAATGTGCTCTCGATGACCTCCTATGGCGGCGCGGTCGCCGCCTGCGGCCTGGCCGGCGGCATGGACCTGCCGGCCAGCGTCGCGCCCTTCATCCTGCGCGGTGTCTCATTGCTCGGCATCGATTCAGTGATGGCGCCGAAAGCAGTCCGCCTCGAGGCATGGCGCCGCATCGGCACCGACCTCGATCTGCAGAAGCTCGCCAGCCTGTCCAGCACCATCGGGTTCGACGGCATCGTCGATGCCGCGCGCGATATCGTCGAGGGCAAGATCCGCGGCCGCGTCGTCGTGGATATGTGACTCCGCCCAACCGCCGGAAGGGCGGATGCAATCGCCAGATCTGGTGGCAAACCCGCCGCGCCTCGGCAAAAAGCGCTCATCCGCTAAAATTGGAACGATCCGCCGCAATTTTCCATAAGCTCTGTCTGGCAAGAATTTCGCATGATCGCGCAATCCGGCAGCCAACAGGCGGACACTGGCGACGACGTCGATGCGGTGCTGCCGCCGGCGTCGACGCGGCGCTTCGTCGCCGCGCCGCCGCTGGTGCCCGAGCCGGAATTCTCCAGGCGCGAAGGCCTGTCCTTTCTGACATTCGTCGCCATCGTGGTGATGGCCGGGCTGGCGCACCTGACCGGGGCACCGATGTTCATCAGCGTTGCATTGCTAGCAACCGGCCTAGCCGGCCTTGCCATGCATCTGCGCGCCAGGCGGAGCGAACATCGCACCGCCGCCCTTCTTGACGAAACCACGGCCCGCAGCCGCGCCGAGATCGAGACGCTGGCCGACCGCATGTGGGAGATGCAGGAGAGCGATGAGCGCTTTCGTGGCCTGATCGACGCGCTTGGCGATCTCGTCATCCATCGCGACCGCGACGGCTACATCGTCTATGCCAACAAGGTCTTCGCCGATCTCGTCGAGATCGACCAGCGCGATCTTGCCGGCAAGACCCTGGCGGAACTCGGCATCGAGGTCGGCATGGTTCCCGATGCCGCCTTTTCCGACCATGAGTGCCTGAGTTCCACCGATGTCTCTATCAGCACGCCGAGCGGGCAGCGCTGGTTCTCCTGGATCGAACTGTCGGTGCGCGACAAGGACAGTGGCGCGGTTTCGCACCGCGCCATCGCCCGCGACATCACCGCCCGCAAACGCGCCGAGTCCTCGCTGATCACCGCACGCGAACGGGCCGAATATGCCAGCCAGGCCAAATCGCGTTTCCTCGCCACCGTCAGCCATGAAATCCGCACCCCGATGAACGGCATCATGGGCATGGCCAGGTTGCTCGCCGATACCAGCCTGTCGCCGGAGCAGCAGACCTATGTCGGCGCCGTCTCGACCTCAGCCAGCGCATTGCTTGCCCTGATCGAGGATCTTCTCGACTATTCCAAGATCGAAGCCGGACGTTTCGACCCGGAGCCGCAGCCGATGTCGGTGCGCGAGATCGCCGACAACATCATCGAATTGCTGGCGGCGCGCGCCTTCGCCAAGGATATCGGGCTGGGTTGTCATGTCGAACCCGACGTGCCGCAATTGATCACCGCCGATCCAGGCAAGGTCAGGCAGGTGCTTCTCAACCTCATCGGCAACGCCATCAAGTTCACCGACAGCGGCGGCGTGCTGGTGAGCATTGCACGCGCACGCACCGAAACCAGCGACCGCATATGCTTTACCATCGCCGATACCGGTCCAGGCCTGCGTGATGCCGACCTGGAGCGCATTTTCGAGGAATTCGAGCAGGCCGACGGCACGTCGACACGCACACATGGCGGGGCCGGCCTCGGCCTTGCCATCTCCAGGCGCCTGGTGGCCGCCATGGGTGGCACGATCTCGGTATCCAGCCGGCTCGGCCAGGGATCGGAATTCGTCTTCGAAGTCCCTGCGACAGCGGCCACCGAAGCGCCGCAGGGCCGCCAGAATGCTCTCTCGGGCAGACGCGTGGTGATCCTGTCGAAGAACGCCGTCGAGGCCGACGCCATCGCCCGCACCATCCGCGCCAATGGCGGCGCGGTCGACATCGCCACCACCGCCGCACAGGCCGCGCCTTTCGCCGCCGGCTGCGACGCGATCCTGGTCGATGCAGCGATGGAGGAAGGCGACGGAAGGCTGCTCAAGCGCCTGCGCCAGAGCGGTTTCTCCGACTGTGAGGCGATCACGCTGATCGCGCCGACAGATCGCGGCATGCTTGGCGAGTTCCGCGCTAGTGGCTACGCAACCTTCCTGGCCAGGCCGGTGCGCGGCGGAACACTTTTGCGTGTACTGTTGAGCAGCCATGCTCCGAGCCTCGGCCTGCCGCAGCCGGAAAAGCGCGGCGCGCCGACACTGCGCGCCGTCGGCAACCGCCAGCGCGGCCTGTCGGTGCTGATCGCCGAGGACAATGACATCAATGCCATGCTGGCCCGCGCCACGCTGCTGAAGGCCGGGCATCGCGTCAGGGTGGTCGGCAACGGCAAGGCCGCCGTCGAGGCTGTCACCGGCGCCGCGCACAAGGACCGCTTCGACGTGGTCTTGATGGATCTGCACATGCCGGTCATGGACGGGCTGGACGCGATTGCCGCCATCCGCCGCCATGAGGAAGAAAGTGCCGTGCGGCCGGTGCCGATCATGGTGCTGTCGGCCGACAGCCAGGAAAAGACCCGCCATGCGGTGTTGGCCCATGGCGCCAGCGGCTTTGTCACCAAGCCGCTCGACCCCGAGGCGCTGGTCAATGCCGTCGAGGGCCAGGTCGTCGCGGCCTGAGCTTTCCACCGCCCATTCCGCACCGGGCGATCACTTAAACGTAGCCGGTTGATCGTATTCGCCAGCCGACGAAGTATTGCCCACGACGTCGTATCACGGTACTGTCACAATCCTGTTGCACCTACACCGTATCCCCGTGCCAAGAGGGATGGCTCGAAGGAGAATCACTCGTGCATACAGTTATGCCGGAATGTGACACTCGGCCGAACGCCAGCAGCGCCTTGCGTGCCGGACGTAACGTCGATTCCGTCATAAAGGGCGCGGCACTGGGCCGTATAGGCAATCTTGAAGTGCGGCTCGCTCGCAACGAGGCCGAGATCGCGGCCGCGCAGGAAGTGCGCTACCGGGTGTTCTACGACGAACTTGGCGCCAGGAAGGACCTGTTCCAGGCCCATGACCGCCGTGACGCCGACCGGTTCGATCCACTCTGCGACCATCTGCTGGTTTTGGACACCACGCTTTCCGGTCCCGAACATCGCCGTATCGTCGGCACATATCGGCTTCTGCGGCAAGAAATCGCGGCCACGGCCGGCGGTTTCTATTCCGAAGGTGAATTCGAGCTGACCAAGCTCATTGCCCGTCACCCCGGCCAGCGTTTCCTTGAACTCGGCCGCTCCTGCGTTTTGCCGGAATACCGCTCGAAGCGCACCATCGAAGCGTTGTGGCAAGGCATCTGGGCTTACATCAACCATTACGAAATCGGTGTGATGACCGGTTGCGCTTCTTTTCACGGCACCGTGCCGGCGGCGCATGCCGAGGCGCTCACCTACCTCGCCCACCACTGCCGCACCAATTCGGCCTGGGACGTGCGCGCGGTGTCCGGGCGCTACTGCTCGATGGACCTGATGCCGATCGAGGCGGTCAATGCCAAGGCGGCGATCGCCGCGATGCCGCCTCTGGTCAAGGGCTATCTGCGTGTCGGCGCCCGCATCGGCGATGGCTGCGTCATCGATCGCGAATTCTCGACGGTCGATGTGTTCGTCGTGATGCCGGTCAAGGAGATCGGCGCACGCTACGTCAACTATTATGGCGGGGAAGCCCAGCGCTTCGCTGCGTGAGGCTAGCGAATAGAAAGTAGCGGGAGCTATCTCGTTCAACCCCTATTCGCTATTCGCTTCCTTTTCACAAAATATCTTCCGGCCGCCTGCCGGGCCGGCTCTTGTAGGACGGAAACGACCAGCCGAATTTGAGCGCGCCGCCACGCACAAGGAACGCCGCCGCAAAACCGGCAAGGTCCGAGGCGAGCGGCGGCAGTCCGGCAAGATCGCCAAGCGTGTAAAGGCCGGCACCTGCAAGGGCCGCCGTGACATAGATTTCGGGCCTGAGCAGCACCGATGGCTCGCCGGCAAGGAGATCGCGCAGAATGCCGCCGAAAGTGGCGGTGAGCACGCCGGTGATGACGGAGACGACCGGCGAACCGGTGATCGCAAGCCCCTTGGCCGCGCCCATCACCGAAAAAGCGGCGAGCCCGATGGCGTCGAGCCAGAGCAGCCATTTCCAGCGCGATTCGACACGATGCGCGCTGAAGAAGACCAGCACCGCAACCGCGGCGCAGACCAGCACATAGCCGGAGTTGGCGACCCAGAAAACCGGCAGGTTGAGGATGACGTCGCGAAGCGTGCCGCCACCTATCCCGGTGACGCTGGCCAGGAACAGGAAGCCGATAATGTCGAGCTGCTTGCGCGAAGCCGCAAGCGCTCCGGTCGCCGCGAAGACGGCGACACCGGCATAGTCGAGAAGCGCGATGGGGTTCATTGCAGGCCAGGGGAGTAAGGGAATAGGGCAGTAGGGCAGTATGTTTAGCACGAAGCCGCACGGAAGGTGCGATTGCCCTTTTCCCTACTGCCCTACTGCCCTACTCCCTTAACTATGCATCTTTCTCAGCCTGCTCGTTCACCGGCCCCGGCTCGACCGGCGCTTCAGCGGCGGCAAGCTTCGGACCGCCTTTGGCGACGCCGACCATGGCCGGGCGCAGCACGCGGTCGCCGATCGAATAGCCCGGCTGCACGACCTGGACCACGGTGTTGGCCGGAACGTCCGGATTGGGCACTTCGAACATCGCCTGGTGGAAATTGGGATCGAACTTCTCGCCTTCCGGCGCGAGCTTCTTGACCCCATGCCGTTCCAGCGCCGACAGCATGGCGCGCTCGGTGAGGTCGACGCCTTCGATCAGCGCCTTGAAGCCGGCGTCACCCGATGCCTTGGCCTCGGCGGGAATCGCATCCAGCGCGCGGCGCAGATTGTCCGACACCGAAAGCATGTCGCGGGCGAAATTCGCGACCGCGTAGGTGCGCGCATCGTGCACATCGCGCGCCGTGCGGCGACGCAGGTTTTCCATCTCGGCCGCCACGCGCAGCGCGCGGTCCTTCAGCTCTTCATTTTCCTTCAGCAGCCGGACAAGGGCTTCATAGTCGCCGTCGGTGCTGCCTTCCGTGCGCTCGGCTGCGGGCTCGGTCGCCTCGACTTCATCGGGCGCGCGTTCGTCTTTTGCCTGGTCGCTCATCGCCGTTTCCCGTCAATCTCGAATGATGTGGATTTTGTGCCCGATATCGATGTTTGGCAGCCAAAAATCAAGGGGTAAGCGATTATGGAAGCCACCGGCCAAGGCCGGACAATGACGGGCAAGACATTTCGATTTTAATTCAAATTTTACCTTAACTGCCGGCTTTGCTTGCCCCACAGGCAGGATGGGGAACCATTCCCTTGCTGGAGGAGTTTCGAAGCCGACACAGGATTTTAAGATGATGACCCGCAACACGGGCGAAAAGGCAGAAGGGCTGGCCATCGAGGTCAGGCGCCAGTTGGGTGCCGAGGCGGTGACCCGCTTTCTACGCACCTTGCCGGCCTTCCGCACCGAGGCCGACATTCCCGACCGGCTCCGAGAACTGCTCGACCGCCTCGATGGGGCGGAGCGCGGTGACATCGGCTGGCGCCGGCGTTAACGCAACAATCGATCTTGGCAGCAAACCTCCTATCGGCAATAGCCGGGGAGAGCCGAACCATCTAAGGATAGATGTGTTGTGGTTCAAAATGGAGGACGTAGTGCGCAAGGTTTCGATCACCTCATCGCTGATGGCGCTTGTCGGCCTCGGCGCCATCACCTTGGCGGCTTTTCCGGCACAAGCAGACAATCTGCAGCTGCAATTGGGCAAACATGGCCCGCGGCTGAAGCTCATGGAAGATTGCGACCCCGCCTATGACGATTGCGAAGGCCCCCGTCGCGACGACCGGCGTGACCGCCGTCAACGAGGCTGCACGGAGGACCGGGCCCTCGACAAGGCAGACCGAATGGGCATCCGCCGCGCAAGGATAGAGTCCGTCGGCCGCCGGGAGATCACAGTCCGCGGCAGACAGGGTGGCGACCGCGTGCGCGTGACTTTTGGCACCGAGCGCGGCTGTCCCATCCTCGATCGCGAATAGCGATCGACCCCAGCGGAAAACCGACGCTCAGAATCATCAGCAGGTCGAACCGGCGGTTGGCTGGCTCGACCGCCAGGCCACGCGACAATTACGCACAGTAATTTTGCGTGATGTCGCCTTGCGGCGGCGAGGCACCCCGCCTATGCTTCCTGATGAACATGATTTCCCCTGAGACGGTCGCCAACAGCAAGCGCGCCTGGCTGAAGATTCTCGCCCGCTACAAGAAGCCTGACAGGCGGCGCAGCACCGTCGAACTCGCCATCACTCTCATTCCATTCGCCATACTCTGGGGCCTGTCCTCGGCGGCCTATGCCTATGGCCATTGGTGGGGACTGATCCTCATCCTTCCCGCGGCCGGGTTTCTGGTGCGCATCTTCATGATCCAGCACGATTGCGGCCACGGCTCCTTCTTCGCCAATCGCTACGCGGACGACTGGATCGGCCGCGCGCTCGGCATCCTGACGCTGACACCCTACGATTGCTGGCGGCGCGCCCACGCGACCCACCACGCCAGCGCCGGCAATCTTGACGAACGCGGCATGGGCGACATCCGGACGCTGACCGTTGCAGAATACCGGCAGATGTCGTGGCGAGGCCGCCTTGCCTATCGTCTTTATCGCCACCCGCTGGTGATGTTCGGGCTCGGTCCGATCTGGCTGTTCATCTTCGAGCAAAGGCTGCCCGTCGGCATGATGCGCGGCGGCCTGACCCCTTGGGTGTCGTCGATGACCACCAATCTTGGCATCGCGGTCGCAGCAGCCATCCTCATTTGGTTCGTCGGTCCCGGCGCGTTCCTGGTGGTCCACCTGCCGATCGTCATCCTCGCCGGTTCGGCCGGCATCTGGCTGTTCTATGTCCAGCACCAGTTCGAGGAAACGGAATGGGCGAAGGATGTCGACTGGGAATTCCAGCACGCTGCCTTGCACGGATCGTCCTATTACGACCTCCCGCCGGTGCTGAACTGGTTCACCGGCAACATCGGTGTCCATCACGTCCATCACCTCTCCGCCAAGGTGCCGTGCTACCGGTTGCAGGAAGTGCTGCGGGATTATCCCGAGCTGCGCGACATCGGCCGTGTCACGCTGCTGGAAAGCCTGCGCTGCGTTAAACTGGCGTTGTGGGACGAGAACCGCCGCAAGCTGGTGTCGTTCCGCGAGGCACGAGCGGCGGCTTAAGCAATTCCAGCAGAGGTGTGAACGGTTTCCAGGGAAAGCACGTAACGTTTTCCCTGAGGCAATTGCATCAAACCAAGAAAAACAAAACGACCGCCAGTCTATAGGCACCGCGGCCTGGAGCTCCTATCAGGCAGCCCTGATCATGTCGGCGGCCTTTTCGGCGATTATGATGGTTGGCGCATTGGTGTTGCCACCAATCAGTGTCGGCATCACCGAGGCGTCCACGACACGCAAGGCTTCAAGCCCGCGCACCTTGAGTTGCGGATCGACCACCGCCATCTCGTCGACGCCCATCCGACAGGAGCCGACCGGGTGATAGACCGTGTCGGCGCGGGTACGGATATGGGTCATCAGATCGGCATCGCTCGGCTCGCCGGCGATGTGCATTTCCTTGTGCCGGTAGCGCGTCAGCGCCGGTGAAGCCAGCACCTGCCGGGTGATCCTCACGCCTTTCAACAGCAGCTCCGTATCGCGCTGGTCGCCGAGAAAGCGCGGATCGATGCGCGGCGCGGCAAGTGGATCGGCGCTGGCCAGCCCAACCTCGCCACGCGAGTGCGGGCCGCAATATGCAGACATGACAGGAGAAGCCGAAGCCGTAGTGCAGCGTGCGCGCATGGTTTTCGACCAGCCCGATGACGAATTGCAGCTGCAGGTCAGGGCGCTCAAGCGCCGGGTCGGATTTGACGAAAGCGCCGCTCTCGGCCGCCGGCGAGGCGATCAGCCCGGTCCCATCCCGCCGCCACTGCGCGATATGCCGTAGGAAACCCAACGCGCCGCGCGGGCTCATGCCAAGCATATCGGTGTCCTTCGATCTCCAGCCGACGATGAAATCGAGGTGGTCCTGCAGGTTCTTGCCGACGCCCGGCAATTCGTGGACGACGGGAACGCCATGCACGGCAAGTTCGGCCGCCGGGCCGATACCCGACAGCAACAGAAGCTGCGGCGAACCGAAGGCACCGCCACACAGGATCACCTCGCACGACGCCTGCGCCACTGCCTCGCCTTTGCGTGTCCGGTAGCGGATACCGGTGGCCCGCTTGCCGTCAAGGACGATGCGTGTGGCGTGCGCCCGCGTGATCACGGTCAGATTGGTCCGCTGCATCACCGGATGGAGATAGGCGGCGGCAGTCGAACAGCGCTCGCCATTACGGGCGCCACCGGCAAATTGGGTCACCTGGAAATAGCCGGCGCCCTCTTGTTCCGGTCCGTTGAAATCGTCCGAGGCGCGAATCTGGTTTTCGGCACAAGCCTCTATGAAGGCCTTGGCGATTGGCCTCGGCGAGCGCTGGTTCGACACTTTCAGCGGGCCGTCCCCGCCATGCAGGGCATCAGTGCCGCGCTCATTGCCTTCGGCGCGCCGGAAATAGGGCAGCACCTCATCCCACGACCAGCCCTCACAGCCCAGATCGGCCCATTCGTCATAGTCGCTGCGATGGCCTCTGACATAGAGCATCGCATTGATGGCGCTGGAGCCGCCCAGCGCCTTGCCGCGCGGCTGGTAGCCGTTGCGGCCGCCAAGACCTTGCTGCGGCACGGTTTCGAAGGCCCAGTTGTTGATCCTGGGCCGGCCGGAAAGCATACCGATAATGCCAGCCGGAGCGCGGATCAGCATATCCCTGCCCTCGCCGCCAGCTTCGATCAGGCAGACCGTTTTCGAGGGATCTTCCGAAAGCCGTGCGGCAAGCGCACAGCCGGCGGACCCACCGCCGGCTATGACATAGTCGTAACGCATGAAGACCCCTCCCCGATCATTCCGGATTTTCCATCCGGAAGCTCAAGAGAAGGCTTGAACAGGGGGCGTTGTAAAGACGCGCGGAATTACCGCAACGTCAGCTGCTGCGAACGCGCCGCCAGGAGTATTTCGGGCCTTTTGGTTCCGGCACGGCGGCTGGCTGGTAGTAGAGCCCCAATCCGCCGGTGCGGCCCTCCTCCAGACGCTTCAACAGCACGGGGTTCGATATCTCGAACTCGTCGAAGCCCAGGCGCAGCATATGCGGCAGTTGGTCGACCAGTACCTGGCCCGTGGCGCGAACGGCACCTTCGAAATGGTAGCGGCCGCGCAGCAGTTCTCCCTTGGAGAAGGAGCGGCCGTCGCTGAAGGCCGGAAAGGCCAGCGCCACCAGCGACAGCTGGTCGAGCAGGTCGGCAATCTTCTCGAGTGGATCACCCGGCTGCAGCAGGACGCCGAGCCGTTCCTTGGCCGAGCGGCGCACCTCCGGATCGAGATCGAGGAAGATTTGCAACGGCAGGATGAAGCGGCCGTTGCCGGACAGCGCATCGGCGCTTTCGGCATGCGTCCACTCATCCTCCTGAAAACCCGCAGGGGTCCAGAGCCGGGTTTCCGGTGTCGTCGGTCCAGTCATCAAAAAGTTCCTAAACAGTCAAACGAACCAAGGATGTGTTGAGATTCAGGTCAGGCTGCGCCGAAAATGGCGGCTTCCGAGAACCGGAGCGGAGCGTACTTGAAGTACGTGAGCACCGGAAGCGCAGGAAGCCGCCGTTTGCAGGCCAGCCTTACCTGAATATCAGCATATCCTAAAGGGATGCGTCGGTCAGCGACTTCTCCAGCCCCGACAGGTGAATGCCGCACTCGGTCTTGGCATGACCGGCCCAGCGGCCGCTGCGCGCGTCCTCGCCCGGCTGCACCGGCTGCGTGCACGGGAAGCAGCCGATCGACAGATAGCCATAAGCGACCAGCGGATTTTCGCGCAGCGCATGCGCGCGCATATAGTCGGCCTGGTCCGATGTCATCCAATGCGCCAGCGGATTGATGCGGATGCGCGGCCCGACCGCCTCGAACACCGGCAGCGCTGCCCGCGTCTCGGCCTGAAAACGCTTGCGGCCAGTGAGCCAGGCACGAAATGGCGCGACACCGCGCGCCAGCGGCTCCACCTTGCGCACGTCGCAGCAGGCATCGGTATCGCTTTGGTGCAGATTGCCCGTCGGATCGATCCGTTCGAGTGCTGCTTCCTCGGGTTTGATCACCCTTATGTTGGTCAGCCCGAAATCGGCGGCGAGCGCATCGCGATAGCCGAGCGTCTCCTCGAAATGCTTGCCGGTGTCGAGGAAGATGACCGGCAGCGTCCGGTCGATCTTGGCGATCATGTGCAGCAGCACAGCCGAATCCGCGCCGAACGACGACACCGCCGCGATCTCGTCGAGGAACAGTTCGCGGGCCGAGCGTTCGATGATCTCGAGCGGCTTCAGATGACCATAGAGCGCATCGAGCCCTGCCGCTTTGGCGGCGATGCCGTCATCGACGTCTCCAATACGGTCAAGCGGCCTTGGCTTCGCCAGCATAGAGCGCCTCCTTGAACGGCGCGGGACCGACTCGGCGGTAGGCGTCGATGAATTTCTCTTGTGGGTCGAGCCGAAGGCCGAGATAGGTCTCGACGATCTGTTCGATGGCGTCGGTGATCTCTTCCGAAGAGAAGCCGCGGCCGATGATCTCGCCGACCGAGGTGTTCTCGTCGGCCGAGCCGCCCAGCGTCACCTGATAGAGTTCGGAGCCCTTCTTCTCGACGCCGAGGATGCCGATGTGGCCGACATGGTGATGACCGCAGGCGTTGATGCAGCCGGAGATCTTCAGCTTCAGTTCGCCGATCTCGCGCTGCCGCTCAAGCGAGGCGAAGCGGCGCGAGATTTCCTGCGCGATCGGGATCGAGCGCGCCGTGGCCAGCGCGCAGTAGTCGAG
This sequence comes from Mesorhizobium sp. BR1-1-3, assembly GCF_020165455.1. Taxonomy (NCBI): domain Bacteria; kingdom Pseudomonadati; phylum Pseudomonadota; class Alphaproteobacteria; order Hyphomicrobiales; family Phyllobacteriaceae; genus Mesorhizobium; species Mesorhizobium sp. BR1-1-3. Next base: position 42,376 of record NZ_JAIUIC010000013.1, on the reverse strand, counting down.
GCCCGGGCAAGCGATGATGTCCGATATCAGGTTGGAATTGGCCGTCGCCAGGCCGATGCCGACCAGCGCATCATAGACCGCCTTGAGGTCGGCGCGGGCCACATGCGGCAGGATCAGGTTCTGCTCATGGCTGACACGCAGCTCGTCAAAGCCATATGTCTCGGCGATGTCGGCAATTGCGTCCATCTGGCTGTCCGAGGCGTCGCCAGGCACCTCGCCGATGCCCTTCAGCGAGATCGTCACAGCCGCATAATCGGGATGGCGGTGCGTCACGACATTCTGGTCGAGCCACTCCGAGAACCCCTTGGAATCGAGCCGCGCCAGCTTGACCGCCTGGTCGCCTTCCGGCCGCTCAGCGAGTGCCGGTGGCGCGAAATAGGCCTCGATGGCGCGGATATCGGCTTCCGGCAGCTTCAGCTGGGCGTCTTTCAACTCTTGCCACTCGGCCTCGATTTGGCGGGTGATCTCCTCGACGCCGGTCTCATGGACGAGGATCTTAATGCGCGCCTTGTACTTGTTGTCGCGGCGGCCATAGAGGTTGTAAACGCGCAGGATCGCCGTGCAGTAGGACAAAAGGTCGGCTTCCGGCAGGAAGTCGCGGATCTTGCGGGCAACCATTGGCGTGCGGCCCTGGCCGCCGCCGATATAGACGGCGAAACCGAGTTCGCCGGCGGCGTTCTTCTTCAGGTGCAGGCCGATGTCGTGGGTCTGGATGGCGGCGCGGTCGCGCTCGGCCCCCGTCACCGCGATCTTGAACTTGCGTGGCAGGAACGAGAATTCCGGATGCACCGACGACCACTGGCGCAGGATTTCCGCGTAGGGACGCGGATCGGCGACCTCGTCGGCGGCAGCGCCGGCGAAGTGGTCGGCGGTGACGTTGCGAATGCAATTGCCGCTGGTCTGGATGGCGTGCATCTCCACGCTTGCGAGATCGGCCAGGATCGCCGGAATGTCCGACAGCGCCGGCCAGTTGAACTGGATGTTCTGGCGCGTGGTGAAATGGCCGTAGCCCTTGTCGTATTTGCGGGCGATGTGGCCGAGCATGCGCAGCTGCTTGCCGTTCAGCGTGCCATAGGGTACCGCGATGCGCAGCATGTAGGCATGCAGCTGCAGATAGACGCCGTTCATCAGCCTCAATGGCCGGAACTGGTCCTCGGTGATCTCGCCGGCAAGACGGCGCTGCACCTGGTCGCTGAACTCGGCGACGCGGGCCTGGACAAAATCGTGGTCGAACTCATCGTAACGGTACATGCTTGGTCTTTCGGGGCGCGTCCGCCCATGCCTGGTGTCTTGGTTATGCTGCCCGCGCAGCCTGCTTGCCGAGATCGTTGCGGATGGTCGGGCCGGCGGCGCGGATCTTCTCGCGCAGCCGCACCGGTTGGACGACGCCGTTGACGACTTCGGCGTCGATCAAATTGACGTCGACCACTTCGTTGGCGGCATAGGCCTTGGCGCCGATCGCCTCGAGCCTGTCATCGGCTGCCTTGTCATGGGCGAGGTCGGCATGATCCACCGTCTCGGCCCAGCCGCCATCGGCGTACCATACGGCGATGCCGTCGGTGAGGCGGTTGGCGGTCAGTATCTTCATTGCTGAACTCCTTCGGCGACCGAACTGGACGCGCCTTCATGCCTGTGTGCCGCCAGCGGCTCGGACCGTTCAAAGTTGGCGCCGGCGACCGCATCGCCGATGATGGTCATGACCGGACCGGAAAGATCGGCGCGCGCTTCCAGCGACGGCAGGTCGGCAAGCGTGCCGTGGAAGCGCCGCCGGTTGGCGAGGCTGGCATTCTCGACCACGGCCACCGCAGTGTCCGGCGACAGGCCGGCCTCGATCAGCCGTCCGGCAACCTCGGCCGCCACCGAGCGGCCCATATAGACGGCGACGGTAGCGCCGGAAATCGCGAGCTTGGCCCAGTCGGGCAGCGAATTGCCCTTGAGGTCGTGGCCGGTGGTGAACACCATCGACGAGGAGACACCGCGCAAGGTCAGCGGCAGTTCGAAATCGGCGGCGGCGGCGAAGGCCGCGGTGACGCCCGGAACCACCTCATAGGCGATGCCGGCGTCGCGAAGTGCCGCCATCTCTTCGCCGGCCCGGCCGAACACCAGCGGATCGCCCGACTTCAGCCGCACGACACGCTTGCCTTCACGGCCAAGCTCGACCAGCAGCGCATTGATCTCAGCCTGGCTCTTGGTGTGGCAGCCCTTGCGCTTTCCGACCGGCAGGCGCTCGGCATCGCGGCGACCCATGGCAACGACCGCCTCGGGCACAAGGGCGTCATGGACGATGACATCGGCTTCCATCAGCAGACGATGGGCTCGCAAGGTCAATAGATCCTCGGCGCCCGGACCGGCGCCAACCAGCGCGATGTGACCGCAAGCGGGCGTGTTCGACAGCAGAAGATCGACGGCGGCGTCATGCGCCTGCGAAAGCTGGCCGGCTTCAGCCGCGCGCGCAGGAGCGCCAGCGAAGAAATCATTCCAGAAGCGGCGGCGGGCATTGCCTCTCGGCAGCAGCTTCTCGGCAGCCCCGCGAAACGAAGCCGCAAGAATTGCCAGCGGCCCGAGCGACGGCGACAGCATGCGGTCGATGCGGCCGCGCAACATCTGGGCAAGCACCGGGCCTGCACCCTCGGTGCCGATGGCGATGGCCACCGGCGCACGGTTGACCAGCGCCGGGGTGAAGAAATCGCAAAGCTCAGGCCGATCGACGGCATTGACCGGAATGCCTAGGCGGCGCGCATCCGCGGCCACCCGGCGGTCGAGTTCCTCGTCGCCGCTGGCGGCAAACACCATGACCGCGCCTTCGAGCTGCGACGCCTCGTAAGCCGCGGCAAAATGAGTCGCGCCGGCCTGGGCGACGAAGGCGAGCAGGTCGGGCTCGGCGTGTTCCGCGACGATCCGCAGGAGCGCGCTCGACTGTCCGATCAGCCGCGCCTTGGCCAGCGCCTCTTCGCCGCCCCCGACGATGGCCACAGCTTCGCCCTCAACCCGCATGAACACGGGGAAGGCGTTGAGCTTGGGAGCAGTGTGCGACATGGACGCGAGCGGAATCCTCAATGAGCTTGCAGTTCTACGCGCGAGCGCGAGAAACCAGAAGGAACGCACTCGCGCATCCCTTATCGGGATGCAATTGCTTTTCTGAAAGCATCCCGGCCAAGAGAAAAATATTTCTCATTTACAGATAGAGCGGATTCAAGCTTCTGTCGCAGGCCTTGATTTGTGGCTCTTTTAGCGCCCGGCGAGAAAAGCCGCAAAACTGTTTTTTCTAAATTCTACCAAGTTAGTAGATTAAAGTCGCGACCTCGGGATAGCCAGAATGTCCAACGCCGACGTGGCTGCCGACTGGAACATTACCGGCTCGAGGTGCGTTCTCAAAAGGCCCGTCATGTCGGATCGAAATCCGGCTGCGGAATGCCAACTAAAGTCGCCACGCGGCTAAAAAGGAGCCCTGTCATCATGAACACAATCATACTCAAGCACGGTATCTGGGTGATCGTGGCCGATGGCGAGAAGGCGCTTTTCCTCAGGAACGCCGGTGACAACAAATATCCGAATCTCGAGGTGGTGCAGGAAATGCAGCAGGACAACCCGCCCACCCGCGAGCAAGGCAGTGACAGCCCCGGCCGATACAGTGATGGTCCCTCCGTACACCGCAGCGCAGTCGAGGATACGGACTGGCACCGCATCGGCAAGGAGCGTTTTGCCGATGAAATCGCCGCCCGGCTCTACAAGCTCGCGCATGACGGCGAGTTCAGCGAGATCGTGCTCGTCGCGCCGCCGGTGGTGCTTGGGACAATGCGCAAAAAGCTGCACAAGGAGGTCGGGGACAAGGTGACCGCCGAAATTCCCAAGACATTGACCAACCATGCCATACCGGAAATCGAGGCCTTGCTGCGGGCAGCCTGATCATCGATCGGCCCTGACGAATCGAGACGAATAGCTCCGCACAAATTCCGATCCGGCCGGCAGCTTTCTCAGCTGCCGGTCAAATTTTCGCGGCAGCGCCGTCGATTTCACGGCTTTGCGGGTTGCATCGCCGACATACCATCCACCATATTGCAAACAGGCGGCGGCCTTGGGCGGCGCTCATCCAACATCGCTGACTTGAAAGGCGCTCCATAGACAATGCCGCATGACACGCCCCTTATCGCCACCATCGTCGCCGGTCTGGGGCTGGCTTTCGTCTTCGGGGCTCTCGCCAACCGCTTCCGCATTCCGCCCCTGGTCGGTTATCTCATAGCCGGCGTGCTGGTCGGGCCGAACACGCCCGGCTTCGTCGCCGATGCCGGGCTTGCCAACGAACTGGCCGAAATCGGCGTCATCTTGCTGATGTTCGGCGTCGGGCTGCACTTCTCGCTCAAGGATCTGCTGTCGGTGCGTGCCATCGCCGTGCCGGGCGCCATCGTCCAGATCGGCTTTGCCACCGCGCTTGGCGCTGGTCTTGCCTGGATGCTCGGCTGGTCGATGGGCGCGGGGCTGGTGTTCGGCCTGGCGTTGTCGGTCGCCTCGACCGTGGTGCTGCTGCGTGCCCTGCAGGAACGGCGGATGATCGAGACCGAGCGCGGCCGCATCGCCGTCGGCTGGCTGATCGTCGAGGATCTGGCCATGGTGCTGGCGCTGGTGCTGCTGCCGGCGCTCGCTGGCGTGCTCGGCGGCCAGGAGCAGGCCGACGCCCATGCCAGCGGCCTGCTGTCGCTGCCGGCCAGCTACGGCATCTGGGGCGTCGTCGGCATCACACTGGCCAAGGTCACCGCTTTCGTCATCGTCATGCTGGTGGTCGGCCGCCGGGTCATTCCCTGGATCCTGCACTATGTCGCCCATACCGGTTCGCGCGAACTGTTCCGGCTGGCGGTTCTGGCCATCGCGCTCGGCGTCGCCTTCGGTGCGGCCAAACTGTTCGGTGTCTCGCTGGCGCTGGGCGCCTTCTTCGCCGGCATGATCATGAGCGAATCCGAACTCAGCCACCGCGCGGCGGAAGAATCGCTGCCGCTGCGCGATGCCTTCTCCGTGCTGTTCTTCGTCTCGGTCGGCATGCTGTTCGACCCGTTCAGCCTGATCAGCAATGGTTGGCCGATCCTGGCGACGCTCGCCATCATCGTCATCGGCAAATCACTGGCCGCGTTCGCCATCGTTGTTGCCTTCGGCTATCCCATCGCCACGGCGCTGATAATCTCGGCAAGCCTCGCCCAGATCGGCGAGTTCTCCTTCATCCTGGCTGAACTCGGCGTCGGGCTGAAGCTGCTGCCGGAACAGGGCCGCGACCTCATTCTGGCCGGTGCGATCCTGTCGATCGTCCTCAACCCGCTGATGTTCCTGGCCATCGACTGGATGAAGCCGTGGCTGGAACGGCGCGCCGCCAGGACGGCACCACCGGTCGAGGCAAAACCGGTTGGTCCGGCGACGGAGCCGGGCCAGGTGGCCTCTGTCGCGGCAGCGGCGAAAAAGGAGGACGGGCCGCCGCCAAAGACGACACTCACCGGCCATGCCATCCTGATCGGCTACGGCCGTGTCGGTGGCCTGGTCGGCTCGGCCCTGAAAGGCGCGGCAATGCCCTTCCTGGTCATCGAGGACGCCGACAAGACGCTGGCGAAGCTGAAAGCGGACAGCGTCGAGACCGTCGCCGGCAATGCGGCCAATGCCGAAGTGTTCGCCGCCGCCAATCCCGAGGGCGCCAGCCGGCTGATCCTTGCGATCCCCAATGCCTTCGAAGCCGGCCAGATCGTGCTCCGCGCCCGCGCCGCCAATCCCGCTATCAACGTCATCGCCCGTGCCCATTCCGATGCCGAGGTCGAACATCTCAAGGGTTTGGGCGCCGATACGGTGATCATGGGCGAGCGCGAGATTGCGCGCGGGATTGTGGAAGAAGTTCTCGGTTCCAAACCGGAGTTGAGGCGCGAAACCGCCGAGCCGTCGGTGGCCTGAGTCCCAAAGCCCAAGCTGCACTCTCGCACGCTGGCAACGTGATCGGCTCGACCACCCTTTCAAGCGAGCATCACGCCACGAATGCAGAGCCGCCATTTTGCGCGATACCGCTGAGGTATTTGGCCGGCGGCTTCCCAAGCGCCTTCTTGAACATGATGATGAAAGCCGTAACGGAACCATAGCCGAGATCGCCCGAGACCTGCTGGACACTCTTGCCGGAAGCCAGTTCCCGAATTGCAACGATCAAGTGCAATTGCTGGCGCCAGCGCCCGAAACTCAGCCCCGTCTCCTTTGCCACAAGGCGGGCGAGGCTGCTCTCGCTGAGCGCGATGCGGTTGGCCCATTCCGCCAGTGTGCTGCGGTCGGCAGGATCTTGCGCCAACGCTTCGGCGATCCTGTTCAAGCGTGGCTCGGACGAGATCGGCAGGTGCAATTGCTGGACAGGCATGCGTGGCAATTCGGTGAGCAGCATCTTGGTCAAGAGTTCGCCCCTCGCCCCGTCACCCTCCACCCGATCGGAAAGCTCGATGATCAATTCGCGCAGCAGGGGCGAGATTGAAAACGTGCAGCACCGCTCCGGCAGATCGGCGGCTCCCGGCTCTATGTAGACGAAAAAAATCCGGGCGTTGGCGGTTGCGACATTGCTGTGCTCCATGCCGCCGGGGATCCACACCCCGCAATGCGGCGGCACCATCCATAGACCGCTTGGAACGCGGCATGTGACGCCACCGCCGAGTGCGAAGACGAGTTGGCCTTTGCGGTGCCGATGGGCGGGGACTTCCGCTCTGGTCTCGGGGAACGCGCACGACAATCGCCGGCGCGGCAGGGTCATCCACATCGAGATCGAGCCAGGGGTAGCTGAGGGGTTGTCTCATGGTTGACTGTTATTAGCGATTAAACGCCACGATAGCTAAATTCTTTAACAGCGAAAGTCGATAAGCTCCGGCTCGTACTCAGCTTGCCGTGCTTTCCACAGCAAGCTGGCACCGACAAGCCAGCAACAAGGTACGCCATGCTCGCCCTGGTCATCTCTCCCGAAAGCGCGACCGGGTTGAGGCTCGCCGACATCGCCGAGCCTCAACCGGCTTCGAACGAAGCGCTTGTCTCTGTCCACGCAACTTCGTTGAACCGGGGCGAACTGCGCCTGCTTGCCATACGCCCCGAGGGCTGGATACCCGGCCAGGACATCGCGGGGATTGTCGAACGAAGAGCAGCCGATGGTTCCGGGCCAGCCGTCGGCGCCCGGGTTGTTGCTTTGGTCGACGAGGCCGGTTGGGCCGAACGCATCGCAGTCCCAATCGACCGTCTCGCCGTCCTGCCGGATGACGTCAGTTTCGTTTCCGCAGCCACGCTTCCTGTCGCCGGTACGACGGCACTAAGGACTCTACGCCATGGCGGCGACCTCGCCGGCCAGCAGGTCTTGATCACCGGTGCAAGCGGAGCGGTCGGCCGTTTTCAGATCCAGATCGCCCGCGAGCAAGGCGCCTCGGTGACGGCAATCGCCGCGGCCCGGCACGCCGACGATCTCCGCGGTCTGGGAGCCGAGCAGGTTGTCGAAGCGATCGATCTGGCCGAGGGGCCGTTCTCGCTGGTCACCGAGTCGGTCGGCGGCCAAAGCCTCGCACGCGCGATCGAACGTATCGCACCTGGCGGGACCATCGTCATGTTCGGTTCGAGCAGCGGCGAGCTGACGCCCGTCGGATTCCGCCAGTTCGTTCCGGATCATGAAGGGGCAAGGCTTCAGACTTTTGCGTACTACACGTCTGGTCCAGGCATCGGCGAGGACATCGCCTCACTGCTCGCTCTGGTCGCAGCCGGCCGGCTCGAAACGCGCGTGGCCTTGACGGCGCCGTGGACAGACGTCGCTCAAGCGCTGGACGCACTGCGCCAGCGCAGCCTCAGCGGCAAGGCTGTTCTCACCATAACAGGATGAGCATCCTGTTTTGTCACACGTGCTGGCCGCCATTGATGTGGATTTCCGAGCCAGTCACATACGACGCCTGCTGCGAGCATAGGAAAAAGATGATGTCGGCGACTTCGGCCGTGGTGCCAAGGCGCCTGAGAGGAATGGTCTCGACGATCTTGTCCGTGCCCGGCGACAGGATCGCGGTATCGATTTCGCCCGGCGCAATCGCGTTGACGCGGATGCCGTGCGGACCGAAATCATGCGCCATCTCGCGCGTCAGCGAGCCGAGTGCCGCCTTCGATGTCGCGTAGGCCGTGCCTGCGAAAGGATGCACGCGGGTTCCGGCGATCGAGGTTACGTTGACGATCGAGCCCTTGGCCGCCGCCAGTTCCTTGAACAGCCCGCGCGCCAGCATGATCGGCGCGAAGAAATTGACCTGGAACACGTCGCGCCAGACATGCATCGGCGTGTCGATCGAATTCATGCGGCTGTTGCCGTCCTTGAGCTTCGGCGAAATGCCGGCATTGTTGACCAGCGCATGCAATTGGCCGCCATGCGCTTCCAGCCGGTGGCGAATTTCGGAGACGGCGATGCCGACATCCTCCTGATCGGCGAGATCGACCTTGATGTGGTCTTCCGGCCCGGCCGGCCACGGGCAGTCCTCGGCGAAAGCCTGCCTGGAGCAGGTGATGACGCGCCAGCCCTCGCGCGAAAAACGCTTGACGGTGGCGTGGCCGATGCCGCGGCTGGCGCCGGTCAGCACGATGGTCTTTCGGGTGTCGAGTTCAGTCATTTCAGGTCTCCAGCCGGCAGATGTAGCCGAACGCCGCCGAGGTGGCGAGAGGCCGAAATGTCACCATTCACCTCAAAGGAGGAACCGGGAAGCCGGCTCGCCGTTGGTCCTTGAATGCGGAAAGGGCGCGGGGTTCTGAATCAATCTATCAGGACAAAGCCATGACACAGACAGCACCCCTCGACATCGCCACCGCCTTCACCAAAGCGTGGACAGGACACGACCTCGAAAAGGCAGCATCCTATGTCGCCGACGACGTCGTTTTTGATGGGCCGATGCAACAGTCGACTGGCAAGGCCCCCTACCTCGAGGGCTTGACCAAACTTTCACAGGATGTGACCGGTGTGCGCATGATCGCGGCCTTCGGAGACGATCACCAGGCGCTGCTTATGTATGACTTGATGACAAAGTCGTCCGGCGCGCTTTCCTGCGCCAAGCACCTCACCATCAGCGACGGCAAGATTCACAGCGACAAACTGACCTTTGACAGCAAGAAGCTGGGCAGCGCCAAACCAAAGGCGAATTAGCGGGTCTACTCAGCCGCCAAGGAGGTCGAGGATCGAGGTCTGCCGCTTCTTGCGCGGACCGCCGACGTCGCCTGGCGGCACCGGGTGCTTGATCGACGCGGTGGCGCCGTCATCCTCCGGCATGGAAAGGCCATCGGCATCGACGGTTTGGGCGGGACGAGCCGCGCGGACCGGCGCTTGGGCAACCGGCGCTGCTGGCCGCGCTGGTGCCTGCTGGCCGACCGACGTGGACGGAACCGGCGCCGTGTTGTTCGCCGAGGGTATCTCGTCGGGGACGATTGTGTCGGCCGGCGTCGATTTCCAGGTGCCGGGCAGCGGCCGCACCGGCACACCCTCGTGGGCCGCAACCATGAACTCGTGCCAGGCCTGCGCCGGCAGTGCACCGCCGGTGACCTTCTTCATCGGGCTGCCATCATCATTGCCGAACCACACACCGGTGGTGAGGTTGGCGGTGTAGCCGACGAACCAGGCGTCGCGCGAATTCTGACTGGTGCCGGTCTTGCCGGCCGATGGCCAGGCGAAAGCCGCTTTCCGGGCAGTGCCGATCTCAACCGTGCCCGTCATCATCGAGTTCATCATGCCGACGATCTCAGGCTTGACGACGCGCGGCGCGCTGCCGCCGCCGCTGTCGTAAAGCACCTTGCCCTCGGTGGTCGTCACGCGCCGGATGAAATGGATGTCGGGCTTGTAGCCGCCATTGGCAAAGGGGACATAGGCCGACGTCAGCTCCAGCGGCGTCACTTCCGAAGTGCCGAGCGCGATCGAGGTGTTGGCTGTCAGGTCGGACTGGATGCCCATGCGGTGCGCCGCCTCGACAACGGCGTTCGGCCCAACCTCCATGGTCAGCTGCGCTGCCACCGAATTCAGAGACTTGGCCAGCGCGGTGGCCAGCGTCACCTTGCCGAAATACTTGCCGCCGTAATTGTCGGGCGTCCAGTTGCCGATCTTGATCGGCGCATCGTTGCGGATGCTGTCGGGCGTGCGGCCGGCTTCAAGAGCGGCCATATAAACGAACGGCTTGAATGCCGAGCCCGGCTGGCGACGTGCCTCCGAAGCACGGTCGAACTGGCTGGTCGAATAGTCGTAGCCGCCGACCATGGCGCGCACCGCACCGGAATCGTCGATCGACACCAGGGCGCCCTGGCTGACGTTGAGTTTCTTGCCGCTGTCGTCGATCAGCCTGCGGATCGATTGCTCGGCGAGCTTCTGCAGGTTCAGGTCGACGGTGCTGTCGATGACGATATCGCCGCGTACGTCGCCGATCAGGTCGGGCAGTTCCTCCATGATGGTATCGGCGACGTAATTCTCCGAGCCGGTCCAATAGGAAGGCGCACGCGTTGCCGGCGCGCTCATCGCCGAGGTCAGTTCCTTGGCGCTGATCTTGCCCTCGTCGCGCATGGCGGCAAGCACCAGCTGCGAGCGTTCCTCGGCGGCCTTCGGATCGCGTGCCGGGGACAGCCGCGACGGCGCCTTCAGCAGGCCGGCAAGCAATGCGGCTTCCGACAGGGTGACGTCGCGCGCACTCTTGCCGAAATAGCGGCGCGAGGCGGCTTCGACGCCATAGGCGCCAGAGCCGAAATAGACCCGGTTCAGGTACATTTCGAGGATCTGGTCCTTGGTGTGCTTGTGCTCCAGCCATAGCGCCAGCAGCACTTCCTGCACCTTGCGCTCCAGCGTGCGGTCGGGTGTCAGGAACAGGTTCTTGGCCAATTGCTGGGTCAACGTCGAGCCACCCTGCGAGAAATGCCCGCCAAGCACATTGGTGACCATGGCGCGGGAAAGCCCGATCGGGTCGATGCCGAAATGCGAGTAGAAGCGCCGATCTTCGATGGCGATGACGGCTTCCGGGATATAGGGCGACATTTCGTGCAGGCCGACGGCCTCGCCGCCGCTCATGCCTCGATTGGCGAGCAATTGGCCATCTGCCGAGACGATCTTGATGTTGGGGGCGCGGTCGGGAATCGACCAGGTCGTCGCCGCCGGCATCTTGGCGCCGTAGTAGATGACGATGCCGGCCACGGCGATGCCGCCCCAGATGGCGAGCACGAAGCACCAGTAGAATAGCCGGCCGAGCACGCCGAACAGGCCGCGCCGGCTTCTGCCGCGCTTGACCCGCGACGATTTCCCTTTGGCCGGCTTGCGTTTTGCGGAGGCTTTGCGATTGCTCGGCACGACGCGATCCTCCTCGTTCACCGAAAGACCCGCCGAGGACCGCGCCTGCGGCGGCCCCTCGAAACTGGGTTCGATGCGACTGTCTCTGCGGTTCGCCATGCGCTGTGCTTGATGTCCCCGATGCCTATGGCGTTCGGGTTGAAGAGTAGATGCGGCGATTTAAGGGCGGGTTAAGTCGTGTTCGAATGCCGTCCTTGGGGTTGGGCAGCCAAAAAGGCCAGCGTCTGCTCTTTGCAGGTTACTGACGCCACGCTGTTCGCTGTCTCGTTCAGATGGGCTCGAACTTCACATCCGGCTGGTCGGGACCGCCGGCTTGCCGCAACAGCGCGACAATGTGTTCGCCCCTGTCAACCGGCTGTCGCCTCCAGTTCGAGGCGTTCGTGACGTGCAGCCAGCCATCGACCATCATGAAAAAATCCTCGGATTGATCATGTCCGGCGCCGAAGCGAAGCGATTTGTTTTCAGCGAATCGAATCAGCGCCGGATCGATCGACCTGTAGAGCACAGGCCAGTTGCCGCCGCCGGAATCCATATGAAACTTGTAGCTCGGGGCGAAATCCAGTCGTCGCCGCAACAGGCTTCCGTCGAAAAAACAGAAGCCGGGCCACAGGAACCAGCCGCCTGGCGTCGGCGTATCGCGCCGCACGCTGCCGTAGAGGCTTTTGCCCTCCATCCGGGCGCGGATCGAAAACGGTTCAGTCGGAAAGATGTCATGATCGATGAAGCCGAACAGCTTCGGCCCGAACCTGGGCAAGAAATTCCGCACGATCCAGTTGAGCGCTTGACCGTGCGATCTGCTGACGACCAGTCTGTTCTTCGGCAATGCGACATAAGGGACATGCTGGCGACGGCAGAGATCGCGGATTGCTTCCCTTGCCTCGCCCTTGTTGCTGTTGTCGAAAACGATGTAGCTTTCGTGCTCGGCCAGGTATCGGCGTACCAGGTGGATCTGCCATTCGATCATTTCGGGCCGGTTGAAGGCCACGGTGGCGACGACCGCATCGCGGAATACCTGCTCTTGCCCCTGCAATTCGCTGACCGGCGCGGATGTCCTCAGAAAGCGAAACACCCGCCAACGATAGCGCAGCAGCGCCTCGCGCCTTGGCGGCCGGTTCAGCCTCTCCCACTCCGCCACGGTGATTCCAGGCTGATCGACGTCTTCCGGGGCGTCAGAAGCAACCATGTCGCGCCCCCGCATGGCTTAGTTCTGCTGGATCGAAATGCCCTTGTCGTCGATCTTGAGCTCGACGCCCTTGGGTTTGGTCTGCTCGCGATAGACATAGATGCCGAGCGCGATGACCACGACGACGAGCGCGCCGATGACGAGATAGAGCGTATTCTGTTTCATGGCGCGCTCTTTGCGTTGTCGAGCCTCAGGCTCGTTTCAGAACCTTGACCAGCACCAGCAGGATGATGGCGCCGATCGTGGCATGGATGATCGCGGCGAGAGTGCCGCCGCCGATGGAAAAGCCGATCCGCGGAAACAGCCAGCCGGCGATGAACGCACCGACGATGCCCACGATGATGTTGCCGATCAGGCCGAAGCCGAAGCCGGAAACGATGAGACCGGCGAGCCAGCCGGCGATGGCACCGATGATGATGAAGACGAGCAGGCTTTCGACACCCATAGCGATTTCCTCCGAGCAAGAGGGCGACCGCGGACCGGAAAGCCCGAATCGGCCTCGACATCAACAGCTTAGGCTATTCGAAAGCAGCCGGCCTCACCAGCGGCGCGCTTATTGATCGTCGTCGTCGCTTGCGGCAGGGCGCCAGCTGGTCGGCTCGACCTTCTTTTGCGTGTGACTGTCGATATAGACCCACCAGCCGTCGTCGCGATATTGCGCGATGGATTCGTTGATGACGCCGTCGCTGTCCTTCCAGGTCACGGAGACCTTGAAGCCGTCTGTCGGCGCGGTCGCAATCGGCTTTCTGTCCGCCATGTCATTATCCCCAATTGCACCGACAAACTGAGCCGACAGAACGCGACGGCCTGTATCGGGTTCCAAACGGTCACCGGCCCGCGGAGCGCGCCAACGGCCCTCAGCTATGGGCGAAGATATCCTCTTCGTCCCAGCCCATCAGGTCAAGCTTGGCACGCGTCGGCAGGAAGCGGAAGCAGGCATCGGCCTCCTTGGTCCGCCCATCGCGCGCCAGCCGTCCGGCCAGTACATCGCGCAACCGGTGCAGATAGAGCACGTCGGAAGCCGCATATTCGAGCTGTTCGGGCGACAGCGTCTCGGCCGCCCAGTCCGACGATTGCTGCGCCTTGGACAGCCCGACGCCGAGAAGCTCGAAGCAGATGTCCTTGAGCCCGTGGCGGTCGGTATAGGTGCGGGTCAGCCGCGAGGCGATCTTGGTGCAGAACACCGGCTCCGGCATGACGCCGAACGCATTGTAGAGAACGGCAAGATCGAAGCGGCCGTAGTGGAACAGCTTGGTTACGCCGCGGTTCCTCAGCAGGCTGACGAGGTTCGGCGCCTTCTTCTGGCCGGGCGCGATCTGGATGACGTCGGCGCTGCCGTCGCCAGGCGAAATCTGCACCACGCACAGCCGGTCGCGATGCGGATTGAGCCCGAGCGTTTCGGTGTCGATGGCCACTGCCCCGACATTGTAGTGCGAGAGGTCGGGCAGGTCGTTTTTATGGAAACGGATATCGGCCATTATCTTCTCCGGTCGAGCCCTATAGTGTCCCCTGACCCGCAGGGGATGCTGCAGCGCTTTATCTTGTGGCCCGTCCTCGCCGCGATCGGCTGAAAAATCAACAGGAAAACAGGGGGTGCCGCTGCTCAGCGCGTCAAGGCATCGAGAATCCGCGCCCAGGAGCGCTGGCCCTTGTGGAAGGAGCTGAGCTCGTATTTCTCGTTGGGCGAGTGGATGCGGTCGTCGTCGAGGCCGAACCCGACCAGCAGCGATTCCATGCCGAGATAGGTCTGGAAATCGCCGACAACCGGAATGGAGCCGCCGCTGCCCGTCGTAACCGCCGGCTTCGGCCATTCGTCGGACAGCGCATTCTTGGCCTTGGCCAGGAAGGGCGAGTCGTAGGAAAGCTGGATTGCCGGCGAGCCGCCATGCGGATGGAATTCGACGGAACAGTCGGCCGGAATGCGCTCCTTGACGAACTTCTGGAACGCGGCCCGGATTTTTTTCGGGTCCTGCTTGTGGACGAGGCGAAACGAGACCTTCGCCGAGGCTTCGGCCGCGATCACCGTCTTGAAGCCCTTGCCGGTATAGCCGCCGATGATGCCGTTGAACTCGGCCGTCGGCCGCGCCCAGGTCAATTCCAGCACGGAGCGGCCCTTTTCGCCCGACGGGATCGACAGGCCGACCGGTCCCAGGAACGTCTCGGCAGTCTCGCCGAGCGTCTCCCATGATTTCAGGATCTGCGACGGCGTTTCCTCGACGCCATCATAGAAGCCGGGAATGGTGATGTGGCCGTCCTTGTCGTGGATATCGGCCAGCACCCTGGCCAGGATGCGGATCGGGTTGGCGGCGGCACCACCATAGAGGCCCGAATGCAGGTCGCGGTCGGCGGCCTTCACCGTGATCTCCTCACCCACCAGCCCGCGCAATCCGACGCAGATCGACGGCGTGTCGCGATCCCACATGCCGGTATCGCAGACCAGCGCGAAATCGGCCTTGAGTTCGCCGGCATTGGCCTCGAGGAACGGCTTCAGCGAAGGCGAACCGGATTCCTCCTCGCCCTCGAACAGGATGGTGATGCGGCAAGGCAGATTGCCATGCACCTGTTTCCAGGCGCGGCAAGCCTCGACGAAGGTCATCAACTGGCCCTTGTCGTCGGCCGACCCCCGACCGACGATCACCTTGTGGTCCGGCCCGACCTCCTTGACAGCAGGCGCGAACGGATCGCTTTCCCACAATTCGATCGGGTCGACCGGCTGAACGTCATAATGGCCGTAAAACAGCACATGCGGCGAACCGGCCGGGCCGTCATGGTGCGCAACCACCATCGGGTGGCCGGGCGTGTCGCGAACGCTGGCGTCGAAGCCGATCAGCTCGAGTTCGGCCACCAGCCATTCCGCCGCCTTGCGGCAGTCGGCGGCATAGGCTGGATCGGTGGAGATGGACTTGATCCTGAGCAAGCCGAACAGGCGCTCGAGGCTCTGGTCGAGATTCTTGTCGAGACGGTCGAGGACGGGGGAAACTGCGGACATATGTGAAGCCTTTCGATTCAGAACCGGAACCGTAAAGGCATGACGGGAAAACGAAAAGCCCGCGATCATTGGACCACGGGCTGCAAACGTCTCTGCGAGGCAAAAAAAGACCGCCGTGGTGGAGGGGGAACCACGGCGGCCTTCTACTCGAAACGATGCGGCAGCCCGGAGAGGGGGGATAGGCTGCCGCAGGTGTCCGGGATAGGCGGGGGACGGGCCTTGCTCCGGACTCGGCGAAAACTGCCGATGACGTGTATTTGGGTCTCTGAACGTGGCGATTCAAGGGCACGAAAATTACAGTTTTGTAACATGGCCGTGAGCAGGGTGACGGCGATCTGTCAGGGTGTTGCCGGAACCGATAGTCGAGGCTGCCTTTGGCATGGACCAAGCCGCCGCGCCGCGCTATCCCTGCCGGCATGAAAAAAGGCGATCATCTCTTCCTTGTCGACGGCTCCGGCTACATCTTCCGTGCCTATCACGCGCTGCCGCCGCTGACCCGCAAATCCGACGGCCTGCCGGTCGGCGCCGTTTCCGGCTTCTGCAACATGCTGTGGAAGCTGATGCTCGACGCCCGCAATACCGATGTAGGCATCGTGCCGACGCATTTCGCCGTCATTTTCGACTATTCGTCAAAAACCTTCCGCAACGAGCTCTACCCCGAATACAAGGCCAACCGCTCGGCACCGCCGGAAGATTTGATCCCGCAATTCGGCCTGATCCGCCAGGCGACCAGGGCGTTCAACCTGCCCTGCGTCGAGATCGAAGGCTACGAGGCTGACGATCTGATCGCCACCTATGCGAGGCTCGCCTGCGAAGCCGGCGGCGATACCACCATCATCTCCTCCGATAAGGATTTGATGCAACTGGTTGGCGATACGGTCGCCATGTACGACCCGATGAAGGACCGCCAGATCGGCATTCCGGAGGTCATCGAGAAATGGGGCGTGCCGCCGGAGAAGATGGTCGACCTGCAGGCGCTGACCGGCGATTCGGTCGACAATGTGCCTGGTGTGCCCGGCATCGGGCCGAAGACGGCGGCGCAACTGCTCGAACAGTTCGGTGACCTAGACACGCTGCTGGCCCGGGCCGGCGAGATCAAACAGGACAAGCGCCGGGAATCGATCATCGCCAACGCCGACAAGGCGCGCATTTCTCGTCAGCTGGTGACGCTGATGAACGACGTACCGGTGACCGAGGGTCTGGAGGATTTCGTCCTGCACGCGCCCGACGGCCCGAAGCTGATCGGTTTCCTCAAGACCATGGAATTCACCTCGCTGACCCGCCGTGTCGCGGAAGCGACCAGCACCGAGGCCGGCGACGTCCAGGCCGTCGCGGTCACCGTCGAACGCGCCGATCATGCTCATGGCCCGGATGTTGGGGCCGGGTTGCCGCCGGTTGCCCGGAACGCGCCTGGCACTGAACCGGACGAAGCCGGCGGGACGGCGGAGACGTCAAAACAAGGCGATACCCCCTCCCTGCTCGCGGCACTAAGGCTGGAGCGCGCGGCCACCGGCAAGATCGACATTTCAGCCTATCACTGCATCCGCGATATCTCGACCCTGAAAGCCTGGGTCGCCGAGGCACGGGAGGCTGGCATCGCCGCCTTCGACGTCAGGGCGACATCCGCCGATCCGATGCAGGCGGAACTGATCGGCATGGCCATCGCCACGGCTCCCGGACGCGCCGCCTACATTCCCTTCGCCCACATGAGCGGCAATGGCGACCTGCTCGGTGGTGGCGCGCTCGAAAACCAGATTCCGCTGCGCGAGGCGCTGACGGTGCTGAAACCGCTGCTCGAAGACAGATCGGTTCTCAAGATCGCGCAGAACCTGAAATACGATCTTGTCATCATGAGCCGCTACGGCATCGATGTCGCACCGTTCGACGACACCATGCTGATCTCCTACGTGCTCGATGCCGGTACGCCCCATGGTCACGGCATGGATGCGCTTGCCGAAAAGTGGCTCGGTCATACTCCTCTTCAGCTCAAGGACGTGACCGGCTCGGGCAAAAGCTCGGTCGGTTTCGATCAGGTCGACATCGACAAGGCGACGGCTCATGCCGCCGAAGACGCCGATGTCACGCTGCGGCTCTGGCTGGTGCTGAAACCGCGGCTTGCCGCCAAGGGCCTGGTGTCTGTCTATGAGCGGCTGGAGCGGCCGCTGGTGCCGGTGCTGGCGCGCATGGAACAGCGCGGCATCTCGGTCGACAGGCAGATCCTGTCGCGGCTCTCCGGCGAATTGGCGCAGGGCGCCGCTCGCCTCGAAGAGGAAATCTACCAGCTCATCGGCGAACGCATCAACATCGGTTCGCCAAAGCAGCTCGGCGACATCCTGTTCGGGCGCATGGGCCTGCCCGGCGGTTCCAAGACCAAGACCGGCCAGTGGTCGACGTCGGCGCAGCTTCTCGAAGATCTCGCCGCCGAAGGTCACGAACTGCCGCGCAAGATCGTCGACTGGCGCCAGCTGACCAAGCTGAAATCGACCTATACCGATGCGCTGCCCGGCTTCATCCATCCCGACACCAAGCGCGTCCACACCTCCTACGCATTGGCCGCGACGACGACGGGCCGGCTGTCATCCTCCGATCCGAACCTGCAGAACATCCCGGTGCGCACCGCCGAGGGCCGCAAGATCAGGACCGCCTTCATCACCGACAAGAGCCATCGGCTGGTCTCGGCCGACTACAGCCAGATCGAATTGCGGGTGCTCGCCCATGTCGCCGAAATCCCGCAACTGCGGCAGGCTTTCGCCGACGGCGCCGACATCCACGCCATCACCGCGTCGGAGATGTTCAACGTGCCGGTCGAAGGCATGCCGTCGGAGGTTCGCCGCCGCGCCAAGGCGATCAATTTCGGCATCATCTACGGCATTTCGGCCTTCGGTCTCGCCAACCAGCTGTCGATCCCGCGCGAGGAGGCCGGCAACTACATCAAGAAATATTTCGAGCGCTTCCCCGGCATCCGCGATTACATCGAGGAGACCAAGGCCTATGCCCGCGAGCACGGCTTTGTCGAAACGATCTTCGGCCGCCGCATCCATTACCCCGACATAAGATCGTCCAACCCCTCGCTCCGCGCCTTCAACGAACGCGCCTCGATCAATGCCCGCCTGCAAGGCACCGCCGCCGACATCATCCGCCGTGCCATGATCCGCATGGAGGAGGCGCTGGAAAAAGCAGGCCTTTCGGCACGCATGCTGCTGCAGGTGCATGACGAACTGATCTTCGAGACCGTCGAGGCGGAAGTCGAGGCGACGATCCCGGTCGTGCGTCATGTCATGGAAAACGCGGCGATGCCGGCGGTCTCGATGTCGGTGCCGCTGCATGTCGACGCGCGAGCCGCCAACAACTGGGACGAGGCGCATTAGCACCAACGCAAGGTGTGTTGAGATTCAGATCAGGCCGAGCCGAAAATGGTGGATTCCGAGAACCGGAGCGGAGCGTACTTTTCGTACGTGAGCACCGGAAGCGGCAGGAAGCCGCCATTTGCAGGCCGGCATCATCTGAATCTCAACTCACCTCAAGCCGCCTCAGCCAAACACTTGGCACATGTCCCGCGAAACTCGATCACCGCCTTCTTGGCGGCGAAGCCGGTGGAGCGCACCCATTCGTCCAAGCTGTGGCCGACATCGTGGTCGGACATCTCGGTGACCTGCCCGCATGTGTCGCAAATGGCGAAGGCAGTCATCGAATGGCTGTGGTCATGCGGCTCGGCGCAGGCGACGAAGGAATTGATGCTTTCAAGCCGATGCACGAAACCTGACTTCACCAGCGTGTCGAGCGCGCGATAGACCTGAAGCGGTGCGCGAAAACCGCGCTCGCGCAATTGGTCGAGCAAGGTGTAGGCACTGAGCGGTCCGCTGGCGGTCTCGAGTTTCTCGAGCACGCACAGCTGGTTTTTCGTCAGCACATCCCTTGCCGCCATGATCCTGTTTCCAACTCGCCTTGCGTCGCTTGCGCCGCGCACAAACGATCCATGTCCCACCCAGATAGCGACGAACAGGCATTTTTGCTACTGTTTCCAGCATTCTGCCCGCAAGGCGGCCGAGAACATCGATCGGAGCGGGGCAACAGGCAGGTTGCCCGCCGTTTTTCGCTTTGCCGGCTTATCGAGCGGACCTATTTCCTCGGCGGGCCTTTGCGCTCGGCAGAAGCCGCCCACAGATTGATGTCGGATTCGCGCGCGTAGGTGTCGATCTCGGCGAGTTCGGCATCGCTGAAGTCGAGCGCCTTGAGCGCGCCGACGCAGTCCTCGACCTGCTCCGGCCGGCTGGCGCCGATCAGTGCCGAGGTCACCCTCCCCTTGCGCAGCACCCAGGCCAGCGCCATCTGCGCCAGCGTCTGTCCGCGCCTGCCGGCGATGGCGTCGAGCGCCTTGATGTTGGCGATGGTCTTGTCGTTGATGAAGGCTGTCTTCAGCGACTTGCCCTGCGACGCACGGCTGCCGTCCGGAATGCCGCCGAGATACTTGTCCGTCAGCATGCCTTGCGCCAGCGGCGAGAACACGATGGAGCCGACGCCGAGCCCTTCGAGCGTGTCGAGCAAGCCGTCTTCCTCCACCCAGCGGTTCAGCATCGAATAGCTCGGCTGGTGGATGACGCAAGGCGTGCCAAGCTGCTTCAAGATATCGGCCGCCTCGCGCGTGCGCTGCGAATTGTAGGACGAGATGCCGGCATAGAGCGCCTTGCCCGAGCGCACGGCATGGTCGAGCGCACCCATCGTTTCTTCCAGCGGCGTGTCGGGATCGAAACGGTGCGAATAGAAGATATCGACATAGTCGAGCCCCATCCGCTTGAGGCTCTGGTCGAGGCTGGCCAGAATGTATTTGCGCCCACCCCATTCGCCGTAGGGCCCGGCCCACATCTGGTAGCCGGCCTTGGTCGAGATGATCAGTTCGTCGCGGTAGGCAGCGAAGTCGGTGCGCAGGATCTCACCGAAGGCGGTTTCGGCAGAACCGGGCGGCGGACCGTAATTGTTGGCGAGGTCGAAATGCGTGATGCCGAGGTCGAAGGCCTTGCGCGCGATCGCCTGCTTGGTCTTGTGCGGCGTGTCGTTGCCGAAATTGTGCCACAGGCCCAGCGAGATCGCCGGCAGCTTCAGGCCGGAGCGGCCACAGCGGTTGTAGACCATTTTCTCGTAACGGTTTTCGGCGGGCGTGTAGGGCATCGGAAAATCCTCGAATGGAAACGAGCCGGTCGGCTGCATCGTCACAACGCGGCGAGTTGGCTCTGCCCCCACCCTTACCCTCTCTCCGTCGAAACGGGGAGAGGGTTGAGGTGTGCTGCCCTATTTCTTCTTCGCCAAAAGCTCCTTGGCTTCCTTGACGCCAAGTGCGGCCGGCCGTTCGCAGGTGGTCTGCATGGCGACGAACTTGCCGGTTTCGCCGGAACGCAGCAGGCCGGTCATCACGTCGACGGCGTGCAGCGCCAGCTCCATCGAACAGCGGTGCGGCCGACCTTCCGCGATCGCCACCGCCATATCGGCAAGGCCTGACGTGCGGTAGTTGGCCATCATGCCTTGCGAATGCATCTCGTTGGGCACGCCGAACGGATGCGGCCAGTTCGGCAGCTTCTTGACCGGTTTGGCCGCGACGGTGAAGCGAACGTCACCACCGAAGAAGTTCGGGTCCGGCACAAACACCGTACCCGCCTCGCCATAAAGCTCCATCGGCGCGTGGCCGTGGGCCCAGACGTCCCAGCTGGTGTTGAGCGTGATAACGGCGCCGTTCTCGAACTCCAGCAGCCCGTGGATGGTTGTCGGCGTGTTGACCGGTATCTTTTCACCCGCGCGCGGCTTTGAACTGATCGTGCGCTCCTTGGCCGGCGTCGTCGCGAAGGCCGCGACCTGCTTCACCGGCCCGATCAGCTGGATCAGATTGGTGATGTAATATGGTCCGATGTCGAGCACCGGCCCCGCGCCTGGCTGGAAGAAGAAATCCGGATTGGGGTGCCAGTGCTCCATGCCGTGGCCCATGACATGGCAGGTACCGCTCGTGACCTTGCCAAGCTTGCCGGTGTCGATCAGGTTGCGTATCAGCTGGTGCGCGCCGCCGAGGAAAGTGTCTGGCGCCGAGCCGATGCGCAGACCCTTTTTCTCCGCCCGCTTCTTAAGGTCGAGCCCTTCTTTGACCGACAGCACGAACGGCTTTTCCGAATAGACGTGCTTGCCGGCGTCGAGGATCTGCTTTGACACCTCATAGTGCACCGCCGGGATGGTCAGGTTGACGATGATGTCGATGTCGTCGGCCTTGAGCAGGTCTTCGACGGTTTCGGCGCGCAGCTTGAACTCCTTCGCCCGCGCCTTGGCCGCCTCCATGTTGATGTCGGCGCAGGCACGCATTTCAATGCCGCGAAACAGCGGCGCCAGCGAAAAATACGCCTTCGAGATGTTGCCGCAGCCGATCACGCCGATGCCAAGTTTCTTTGCCATGCTGATTGCTCCTAATAGGTTTTGGCGGCTGCGATGGAGCGGCGGGCGAAACGCTCGATGTCGTTGGGGTTGTCCTGTTCCATGACGTAGTATTGGGCAGCACTCCTGGCACGCAACACCTTAATCAGGCCGGCCCAGTCGATGGTGCCATGGCCGACATCCGACCAGCCATCCTCATCCAGCCCCTCGCCGGGCTTGGCCATGTCCTTGACGTGGACGGCGCTGATGCGCTTGCCGTGTTTCTCGATCCACGGCAGCGGATCATCGCCGCCGCGCACCACCCAGGCAACGTCCATCTCCCAGCTGACATCGGGCGCGGATGACAGGATGTGGTCCTGCGGCACCGATCCGTCGGCAAGTTTCTTGAACTCGAAATCATGATTGTGCCAGGCAAAGCCGTAGCCGGCCTTTTTCGCGGCGTCACCGACCTTGGCCAGGCGTTCGCCGAAACCACGCCAGCCGGCCACGTCGGATGGCCGCTGGTCGGGCATCAGGAAAGGACAGATGAGCAGCGTGATACCGAGTGCGTCGGCGGTTTTGCGCACGCCGTCAAAATCGTTCTCGAGCGCATCGATCGAGAAATGTCCAGTCGGCATGGCAAGCCCGTTCTTGTCGAGCTCGGCGCGGAATGCCTTGGGATCATCATAGACGCCGCCGAAACCTTCGACCTGGGCGTAGCCGAGCTTGCCGAGCATGGCGAGCACACCGTCCCAGGGTTGGAAATTGCGGGCGCTGTAAAGTTGGAATGACCAATTCATCGTCTCTGTCCGTTTTGCTTGGGGATCGTCGTTGGAAGGTTGGTTCTCGGAAGCTAGATGCGTGTGCCGGTTGCGGTGTCGAAAAGCGAGGCGCGCATCGGATCGAAGCCAAGCGTCACCGCCTCGTCGTTCTTGGGCGTGCGTTCCGAGGTCACTCGGACGCTGAAATTCTGCTGGGCAAGCTTCAGCCAGACCAGCGTGTCGGAGCCCATGGGTTCGACCACCTCGACATTGGCGGCTATCGAGAACGGCCAGCCGGTGCCGCTGTTCAGGCTGACATGCTCGGGCCTGATACCGAATGTGACGGGGCCGGGAGCCGGAGGCTTGGCAAAGTCGTAAGTGCCGAGCGGGATCTTGATATCCCCGGCCGCGAACCGCCAGCCGCCGTCGGCGTCTTCCAGGTGGCCATCGACGAAGTTCATTGCGGGCGAACCGAGAAAGCCGGCGACGAAACGGTTGACCGGACGGTTGTAGATGGTCTGCGGCGCATCGAGCTGCTGGATGACGCCGCCCTTCATCACCGCGATGCGGTCGGCCAGCGTCATCGCCTCGATCTGGTCGTGGGTGACGTAGATCATGGTGTTCTGCAGCTTGCGATGCAGCAGCTTGATCTCGACGCGCAGTTCGGCGCGCAGCTTGGCATCGAGATTGGACAGCGGCTCGTCGAACAGGAACACGTCGACATCGCGCACCAGCGCCCGTCCGATGGCGACGCGCTGGCGCTGGCCGCCGGAAAGTGCGGCCGGCTTACGCTGCAGCAGCGGTTCGATCTGCAGGATTTCAGCCGCCCGCGTGATCCGCTTGGCGATCTCTTCTTTTGGCGTGCCGGCGACACGCAGCCCGAACGAAAGGTTCTTCTCCACCGTCATTTGCGGATAGAGCGCATAGGACTGGAACACCATGCCGATGCCGCGGTCCTTGGGCTCTTCCCAGGTGACGTTCTTGCCCTTGATGAAGATGCGGCCTTCGGAAACGTCGAGCAGGCCGGCAATGCAATTGAGCAAGGTCGACTTGCCGCAGCCGGACGGCCCGAGCAGCACGATGAACTCGCCATCGGCGACATCCAGATTGAGCGTCTCCAGGACGGTCACCGCGCCGAAATTCAGCGACAGGTCCTGGATCGAAACGCTGGTATCGTTGGCTGCCGTCATCGCCATCACCCCTTCACCGCGCCGGCGGCGATGCCACGTACGAAAAGCTTGCCGGAGATGAAGTAGACGATGAGCGGCACAAGCCCGGTCAGGATGGTTGCGGCCATATTGACGTTGTACTCCTTCACGCCTTGCACCGAATTGACGATGTTGTTGAGCTGCACCGTCATCGGATAAGTGTCGGGGCGGGTGTAGACGACGCCGAACAGGAAGTCGTTCCAGATGCCGGTCACCTGCAGGATGATGGCGACAACGAAGATCGGCAGCGACATCGGCAGCATGATGCGCAGGAAGATGCCCCAGAAGCCGGCACCGTCGACACGTGCCGCCCGGAACAGCTCCTCCGGCATCGAGGAGAAATAATTGCGGAACAGCAGCGTCAGGATCGGCATGCCGAAAATGGAATGGACGATCACCAGCCCGCTGAGGCTGCCATAGAGGCCGATCTCGCGCAGGATGATGACGATCGGATAGATCATCACCTGGTAGGGAATGAAGGCGCCGACGATCAGGATGATGAAGAACGTATCGGCGCCCTTGAAGCGCCAATTGGCCAGTGCATAACCGTTCACCGAGGCGATGGCGATCGACAGCAGCACTGACGGCACGGTGATGCGCACCGAATTCCAGAAGCCGCGCGAAAGTCCGTCGCAGTTAAGGCCGGTGCAGGCAGTCGACCACGCCTTGACCCACGGTTCGAAAGTGATCTCGAGCGGCGGTGAGAAGATGTTGCCGAGCCGGATCTCCGGCATGCCCTTGAGCGAGGTGACGACCATGACGTAGAGCGGCAAGAGGTAGTAGACCGCCATGACGAACAATGTGCCGTATAGGAAGACGTTGCGCGCGAAATCACGCGGCGCGGCTTCGGGCCGTAGGGATCGGTGATGCCCTGGCGCGCGCCGGCGGCGGTGCTCGCTTGAGCGGTGATGTCTGCCATGCTCATTTGCGCCGCCCGAACTCGAGATAGGCCCAGGGCACGATGACGATCACCACCGAGAGCAGCATCATGGTCGAGGCAGCAAAGCCCTGGCCGAGGTTCTGGGCGAAGAACATATAGTCGTAGACGTATTTGGCCGGCACTTCGGAGGCGATGCCCGGGCCGCCGCTGGTCTGGGCCACGACGAGGTCATAGACCTTGACGATGCCGGCAGCGATGATGACGAGCGTGGTGATGAAGACCGGCCGCATCATCGGGATGACGATGAACAGATAGGTCTTCCACATCGGGATCCCATCCACCCGCGCCGCCTTCCAGATGTCCTCGTCAATGCCGCGCAGGCCAGCCAGCATCAGGCACATGATGAGCCCTGTGCCTTGCCACAGCGCCGCGATCGATATGCCGTAGATGACGATGCTGGAATTGTAGAGCGGGTCGAAGCTGAAGCTCGTCCAGCCTAAGTCACGGACCACATGCTGGATGCCGAAATCCGGATTGAGCAGCCACTGCCAGACCAGGCCGGTGACGATGAAGGAGAGCGCGAAAGGATAGAGGAAGATGGTGCGCAACGTGTCCTCGAAGCGGATCTTCTGATCGAGCAGTGCTGCAAGCAGGAAGCCGATGACCAGCGAGAACACCAGCGAGATCGCGCCGTAGATCAGCAGGTTTTCGATCGAGATCAGCCAGCGCGGCGTCGCCCACAGCCGGTAGTACTGGTCGAGCCCGACGAAATTCAGCCGCGGCAGAAGCTTCGAATTGGTGAAGGAATAGAGCACCGTCCAAACGGTGCCGCCGACGAAAACCACCATGGCGGTGAGGATCATCGGGATCGAGGCGACCTTCGCATTGAGGTTGCGGAACAGAAGGTTGGGGCGTTCGCTCTTGCTCATCTCGTCAGCCGGCTGGGTAAGGGCGGTGCATTCCCGGCCCTGCATTCGCAAGGCCGGGAGCGAGGTGGGTTGCCGCCAGCGTCAGTCCGCCGAAGCGATGAGGTCGGCGAAGCGCTTCTGTGCGTCTTCGATGGTCAATTCCGGCTTGGCGAAAAATTCGGCGAAAAGGTCTTCCTTCTGCTTCTGGGTGTCCTGTGAAAGCAGTTGGTCCGTCCATGGAATGACGGCGCCCTTGGCGAGGATGGCGAGGCCTTTCTTCATGCAGTCGTTCGCCGCGTTGAGATCGACGTCGCCGCGCACCGGCAGGGAACCCTTCTTCAGATTGAAGGCAACCTGCGTCTTGGGATCGAGCAGCGTCTCGGCCAGCACCTCCTGCGCCTTGCTCTTGTCGGCATCCTTGAGCAGCGGGAAGTAGAAGGCGTCGCCGCCCGTGGCTATGACCTCGTTCAGCCCAAGGCCCGGCAGGCAGGTATAGTCCTTGCCGGCGGTCTTGCCGGCAACCTGGAACTCGCCCTGTGCCCAGTCACCCATGATCTGGCCACCGGCCTTGCCGGTGATGACCAGGTTGGTCGCCTGGTTCCAGTCCTGCACATTGGTGTTCTTCGCCATCTTGCGGGCATCGTCCGCGGCCTTGAAGACCTTGGCGACTTCGGGCCCGGCGGCGAACTCGGCATCCTTGTCCTTGTAGACCTTGAGGAACGTGTCCGTGCCGCCCACAGCCGCAAGCAGCACGTCGAAGGCACCGGAGGATTGCCAGGCTTGCCCGCCGACGGCGAGCGGGATGATGCCGGCCTTCTCCAGTGCCGGCGCTGCCGCCACGAATTCATTCCAGTCCTTCGGCAACGGCACGCCGGCCTTCGCGAAGGCTTCGTTGGACAGCCACAGCCACTGCCAGGAATGGATGTTGACGGGCACGCAATAGATCTTGCCGTCGATGGTGCAGCCGTCGAGCAGGCTCTTCGGCCGCACGACATCAGTCCACTTGCCCTTGGTGGCGACGTCGGTGAGGTCGCGCATCAGGCCGGCCTGCACCAGCTCTTCCGCCTGCCGGCCATGGTTGAACTGCGTGGCGCCCATCGGATCGCCACCGGTGATGCGGCTGATCATGATCGGCCGCGCCGTGCCGCCGGAGCCGGCAATGGCGCCGTCCACCCAGTGGTTGCCGGTCGCATCGAATGCTTTGGCAAGTTCCGCAACCGCCGCGGCCTCGCCGCCTGAAGTCCACCAATGGGTGACTTCCAGGTCCGTCGCGGCCGCCTGGCCGGCAAATTGCAGTGCAGCCGTCGCCGCCAGGGCAGCGGTCAAAAATCTGTATCGCATTTCGGCTCCTCCCAGAATCTGAAACGTTACAGATTTTCGATACGGCAATTGCGCGGGCTGTGCAACCCATCAACGAAGCGCCCTCGATATTTTTTCGGGCCGCGAACAAATCCGCCTGAATGATCGCGCTTCTCATGCACTGCAGCATGGTTTGCTGCGGCGCAAACACCGAAATGCCGCCTGATACGGGCAAAAGGCGGCGGCAGGGGCGATTTCTCCTGGAATCCCAATGCGTTTCGCAAAAAGAACCATCCACCTCGTGACGAGGACATACATCTCGATACTGGCAATCTGTAACGTTTCAGTATATTGACGCTTTGCCGGGGCTGGGACGCATATCGTATCGCTATGACGGCGATTGCCGACATGGCCCGCGGCTGCTATGCGCCTGACGGGCGGGACGAATGGACAGACAGCGTACGGACAAGAACGGGGAGAACTCGGCACAGGGACGGCCGACGTTGAAGACGCTTGCCTTCATGACCGGGCTCGGCGTCACCACCGTGTCACGCGCCTTGAAGGATGCCCCGGAAATCGGCGCCGAGACCAGGCGCCGCGTCCAACTCGTCGCCAAGCAGATCGGCTACCGGCCGAACCGCGCCGGCGTGCGTCTGCGCACCGGCAGGACCAATGTCATCAGCCTCGTGCTCAACACCGACCGCGAGATCATGAGCTTCGTCTCGGACATCATCTACGGCGTTTCGGAAGTGCTCGCCGAAACGCCCTATCACCTGATCGTCACGCCCTATTCCCGCTCGCAGGATCCGATGGAGCCGATCCGCTATCTCGTCGAGACCGGCTCGGCCGATGGCGTCATCATCTCGCGCACCCAACCGAACGATCCGCGCGCCCGCTACATGCTCGAGCACGGCATGCCCTTTGCCACGCATGGCCGCACCGATATGGGCCTCGTCCACCCCTACCATGACTTCGACAACCATGTATTCGCGATGGAAGCCGTGCGCCGCCTGGCGAGCATGGGCAGGCGCAAGCTGGCGCTTCTGTCGCCGCCACCCGGGCTGACCTATTATGGCCACACGCTGAACGGCTTTGCCGATGCGCTGAGCGAGGTCGGCGCCAGCGAAATTCCGTTCAACACCGTTTCCATCGATCACACGATCGAGCAGATCAGGAGCAGGACCGCGCAGGTGATGCGCCGCGAAAACAGGCCGGACGGCTTCGTCAGCAGCGCTGCCGCCGCGACACTGGCTATCGTCGCCGGCATCGAAGATGCCGGCCTCAAGCTTGGCCGCGACGTCGATGTCGTGTCCAAGCAGTCGTCGGACCTGTTGCACCTGTTCCGGCCGGAATTGCTCGTCGTCAACGAGAACTTCCGCCTGGCCGGCTCCGATCTCGCCCGCTCCGTGCTCGGCTGGATCGGCGGCGCCGCACCCGGCTCGCTGCAGCGCCTGGTCGCCACCAGCGAGGTTCAGGCGTTCAGACCCCCGGTTTCCGTTTAGGCTCTTGGGCCGGCTTGTCAGCCAGCCGCACCGCTTCCCCACGGCCCATGGAACGCGCCTTTGTCGTCGATACGCTCGAAGCCGTGCGCGCCGAAGAAGTCGCGCTGCGCCTGGATCAGATTCGAGGTGCCGCGGCCCTGGCGATAGCTGTCGAAATAGGCAAGTGCGGAAGACAGCGCCGGAACCGGCGAGCCGGCCTCCGAAGCCCTCGCCACGATGCGGCGCAGCGACGGATGCGCTCCCTGCATCAGCGAGATGAAGGCCGGCGCCATCAGAAGGTTGGTCGAGGCGCCGCCCTTGCTGAAGGCTTCCGCCATGGTGTCGAGCATCTGCGAGCGGATGATGCAGCCGGCGCGCCAGATCCTGGCGATGGTCGGCATCGGCAGGTTCCAGTTGAATTCCTTCGACGCGCCGCTCATCACCGCAAAACCTTGGGCGTAGGCGGCGATCTTGCCGGCGAACAGCGCCAGTTCCAGATCTTTCAGCAAGGCGTCCTTGTCACCGGAAATCTTCGTCACGCCGATGTTGCCATAGGCCTTTTCCGCCGCCAGCCGCTCGTCCTTGATCGACGACAGAACGCGCGCCGCCACCGCCGCCTCGATCGCGGTGGCCGGGATGCCGAGCTGCTGCGCCTCGATGACCGACCATTTGCCGGTGCCCTTCTGGCCGGCGCGGTCGAGGATGATGTCGACCACCGGTTTGCCGGTCTTCGGATCGTCGGCCGCCAGCACCTTGGCGGTGATCTCGATCAGGTAGGAGTTGAGCCGGCCCTTGTTCCAGTCGGCAAACACCGTGCCGATCTCTTTCGGACCCATGCCCAGGCCGTCGCGCAGGATGCCGTAGATCTCCGCGATCATCTGCATGTCGGCATATTCGATGCCGTTGTGGATGGTCTTGACGAAATGTCCGGCGCCGTCGGTGCCGAGCCATGCCGCGCAGGGTTCGTCCTTGAATTTGGCGGAGATCGCCGTCAGCACCTTCTCGACACGCTTCCATGAGTCCTCCGTGCCGCCGACCATGATCGACGGCCCGTGGCGCGCCCCCTCCTCGCCGCCGGACACGCCCATGCCTATGAAGGTGAGACCCGAACCGGAAAGCTCGGAGAAGCGCCGCATCGTGTCGCGGAAATTGGCGTTGCCGGCATCGATGACGATGTCGTTGGCCGACAGCACGCCGCGCAGTGCCGCGATCTGTTCGTCGACCGGCTTGCCGGCCAGCACCATGATGATGATCGGGCGCGGCGGTCGGATCGCGGCGGCGAGCTCTTCAAGGCTGTAGCAGGGCACGACCATGTCCCTGAGCGCGCCGGCATTCTCGACAAAGGCATCGGTGCGCGCCCTGGTGCGGTTGAAGACAGCGATGCGGTGCCCGTGCTCGGCGATGTTGAGCGCCAGGTTGGAGCCCATCGTGCCAAGGCCGATCAGGCCGATTTCGGCTTTTTCCATCGTTTCTTCCCTGCTCTCGGATCGTTTGTTGAGACCGCGATTTTGCGGGCGATGATTGACGGGCCTTGACGCCTGCGTCAACCGCCTCGCCCAATTGTGTTGCCCGGATTTGTCGGTCGTGCCCGTGTAGAGGTACCTGGCAGTCCCGCCTACGGCCTGATGTCGACGGGCGCCTCGATCTTCACCATCTGAAAATCCGAGACCAGTATGTCGATGCGCACCGTCCACCGACCGGGCACCGGAATGACGAGGTTGTCGACGCGCCAGCTGCCGTCGCCGGGCTTGGTCGCCGTGCGCTTCAAGGGTTCGATGCCGGAATCGGGCTTTGACAGCACAAGCGTTACCTCCTTGGCGTCGAGCGGGCCGAAATCGCCGCTCATGATGACCATCGAGGCAACGACCGGGCCGGCATGGCCGGGAGTGAAGTTGAGATCGGCCATCGCTTGCAGCGCGTGGATATGGACCGACACCGGTTGCGCTGCCGCGATCGCCAGGGCTCGTGGCGGCGGTGTGAAGCGCCAGCCCGCGGCAACGCCGAAAATCGCCAACACGATCAACATCTCGACGCCGATCGAGCGGACCAGCCTGCGTTGAACTTCCGTCGATCCCGCCTCGGCCGATGCCGTGAGTTTCCAGCGGTTGACGGCAGCGAGCGTGAACAGAAAGACCAGCAGCCCGAGCTTGATCAGCAGCAGCCTTCCATAGGCGGTGTCGACCAATGCCGCGGGCGTTTGCACCTGGATGACGGCAAGCACGGTGCCGGCAGCGGCAAGCACGGCCACCACGGGCAGGATCGCCCAAGAAAATCGCCGCAGGAATGGCGTGGCCTCCGCCGATTGCCCCTTGAGCGCCAGCCCGAGTGGGACCAATGCGCCGACCCACGACGCGATGCAGACGCCATGCAGGAACACCATCGGCCGCGTCAGCCATTGCGGTTCGGCGGCACTGGCATGGCCGCTGGCGGCAAGCGCAATCCCCACCCCGGCCAGGCCGGCCAGCGCCAATGGCTTGGCGGTGGCACGAGGACCGGCCAGCGACAGCAGGCCAAGCCCCAGCGCGATCAGCGCGACCAGCACCGTCCAGCCGAAGCTGGTGCCGAGCCCGGTCCGCCAGATGACCGATTGTGCCAGATGGGAGAGCGGCGCCCCGAGTGCATCAAGCCCCTGCAATCCGAGCGACAGGGACGACGCGACCAGCCCGCTCAGGATTGCAGCTGCAACGAAGCGTTGCCCGGCACGGGCACTTCCGGCCAACCAGGCAAGCGCGAAGGCGCCGCCAACGCCGAGGAAGAGGCCGACGTAGAGAAGGATTTTGCCCGCCCAGATAGCCGACCGCAACGGCCAGTCGACCGCTTCGGATACGGCCGGCGGTTCGCTGGGCGCTCCGATGGAAAACAGCAGCGATCCGCCGACGGGATGACCGTCTGCGGAGATGACGCGCCAGCTCAAGACATGCGTGCCCGACTTGAGCGGCTGCGGATTGTCGATCTCGACGGTCTGGTCGCTGAGACGAAAGACAGTCAGTGGAACCGGCTTGCCGTCGGGCTTCACCAGCGTCAGCACCAGAGGCGAGACCGGCTCGCTGAAGGTCAGCGAGAACTGCGCCGGTCCCTGTGCCAGCACCGCGCCGTCGGCCGGGTCGGTCTTGATCAGCGCGGCATGGGCAAAGGCCTGATCTGACACGGCAAGGCTGGCAAGAAACACGATCACAGCCAACAGGCCGACGGCAAGCCGGCCGGTGCGTTTGCCGGTCATGCAAGCCGTTTGCAGGAGGGAGGTCGTGCTCATGTCACCGCCACGAAAAAGAGCGGCGCACTCGAAAGAGCGCGCCGCCTGGGAGATCATTTCTTCGGCAGCAGCTTGATGCCGGGTGCCGGGCTTTCCAGTGCGTCTTCATCCTGCCCTGCCGCTGGAATCTCGATCCAGCGATCGGCTGCACCGTCGCATTCCTGCACGACCGGGAAATAGAGTTTTTGGCCGACGGGGAGATCCGCCGTCAGCGTCGCGCGGAAAACGAACTCGTCATAGAATTCATCGGGCAGGTTGCCGCCGCTCCAGTCGACCTCCTTGACCCCATCGGTCACCGCCTGACCGTAGAGCTGGTAGGATTTCTCGTACTTGCCCTTCTTGGTCTGCAGCGTCCAGCCGGGCTTCGGCATCGGCTTGATCGCGATCACCCCTTCCGGAATCTGCACGCGCACGGCGGTCGTCGCCTTGCCGTCGCAGCCATGCGGCACGCGCAAAACGGCCTTGTAGGTCGAGCCGACCGCCGCCTCCTGGGTTTCGAACGTGATATGCGCGAAGGCGGCGCTGGTTCCGAGCGCGAGAAGTGCGCCGGCCGACAAAAGATATTTGTTCATGATGGTCCCTCGGATTTTCAAGATTTGTCGAACTGGCGCGGTCAATTGGCGTGATCGTCCACGGCGCCGCCGCCCATGCCTTCGACGGCGAAATCGACGCTGACGGCGCCGGCCTTTTCGAAGGTCAGGGTGGCGGAGAACTTTTCGCCCTGTTTGGGTTGCCGCTTCAGGCCCATGAACATCAAATGATAGCCGCCAGGTGCAAGGGCTACCTTGCCGCCGGCCGGAATTTCCAGGCCGCCGGCAACCGGCCGCATGGTCATGACGCCGTCCTTGACGCCCATCTCATGCAGCTCGGCCTTTTCGGAGACATCGGAGGAAATCGACACCAGCCGGTCCGGCGCACTGCCCTTGTTGGTGATGGTGAAATAACCGCCGGCCACTTTGGCGCCGGCCGGCGTGGCGCGCGACCAGGGGTGGCCGATCTCAAGATCGCCAACCTTGAACTCATGCGCGAGGACGGACTGGGCGCCTGTGAACAGCAGCGCAAGAGCCAGCACGGCAATGCCGACACGCTCTTCGATGCCGCGTAGAATGCTGCCGGCCATAGGACGCGCGGCGTCAGGGAAAAAATAGGACATGGTTGCTCCATGAAGTGAAGGTCGCGCCGTTGCCGGTCGCGAGCAGTTAGATCTTTGGATGGGTACGCCCACGAAAGGTTCCGCCGGGCAAACAGGCTCAGGCCGTCAGCGGCGGCGCGCGCGGGTTCGACGGCGAGCGCTCACGCGCAAAGTCGAGATGGATGGCCGCCGGGAAGACAAAGGCGACCGTTTCAAAGGAAAGGCTGCCCGGCGCCAGACCGGCATTGGGCGGCGGCGCAAAGGCCGCCAAAACCATGCTGCAGCCGAGCACGCAGCATGCCGGCAGATGGGACGGCGGCTGGTTGCCGCCCGGAAGCTGGGTTGCGCCTTCATGGGTACAGATGACGTTGCCGAAAGCGTCGAGTTGCGATGCATTGGGACCGGCGCCGAAGGCGAATGCACCAAGCGTCGACTGGAGCAACAGCAGATAGGCCGCGACAAGCGCGACCGGCATGCTCCATCGTCTCCTCGATACGCCCAAAGCCCTGCCTCTTCGCAGCAACCAACCATATCTAGCACGGGGCCGGCGGGTGGAAAATCGCCAAATCGCCGCGGCGGCAACGCGGCAGGCCCAAGGCATGTCGCCCAGAAGTGTATAGCGGTTTTGGGACAACGACATGCATGAAACAAGGCTCCGAGCCGCGATGCGGCTCAGTGTTTTTGCAGCGACCGGCTCTCCGGGATCGAGGTCAGCAATGTCTGGCGCGCCGACTTCAAATGCTTGCGGCAAGCGGCGTCGACCTTGCCGAGATCGCGTGATTTCAGCGCTTCTATGTAGACCAGATGCTCACTGATCGCGACTTCGTTGCGCTCGCGTTCCTGCGCCTTGTTCCACTGGTAATGGTAGTGGAAGATCATGGCGATGACATCGTAGAAATCGACGATGAAGCGATTGCGCGATGCCCGGTGGATCAGCCGGTGGAAGCGCTCGTCGAGTTCGGAGAACTCCGTGAAGCGGGCGGCAATGTCGTTTGCCAGCTGGCGATGCTCGTTTTCCAGGCGGTCGAGATCGGTCCAGACTGCGCTGTCCTGCGGTAAAGCGGCAAAGGCGGCCGCCGAGCGCAGTTCGAACATCTCGCGGATTTCGGTCAGCTCCAGCGCGAAGGCGCGCGTAAAGCCCTTCAGCACCCAATGACTGTTGCGACGTTTCTCGATCAGGCCGAAGCGGGAGAAGCGGATCAGGAACTCGCGCACGCTGGTGGTGCCGACGCCGATCTCACGCGCCAGTTCGAGTTCGTTGATCTGCATGCCGGCTTCGGCGCCGCCGGCGAGCAGCCGACGCATGAACGACCGTTCGATGATCTCGGCCAGCGTGTCTGTCTCTTCCTCGGGGAAGAAATCATTGGGAAGCGGTTCGCGCAGCACCGTCTTGGCGCGCTTGTTCCAGGCGATCAGCCCGGTCTCTTCCATGCGCGCGAGAATGGTGCGCACCGTGGTACGGCTGACGCCAAGCAAGGTGCCCAGTTCCGGCTCCGAAGGCAGGCTGCGCGTTTCGTCGAGCAGCCGCAGGCAGCGGTTGTAGGCATCCTTGTAGACGTTGTTGCTCTTCGACATCCCTGACCCGTTGCACGCCGTCGCTTGCAGCGGACGGTTTGAAGCGCAATATGACGTTCGCATGGCTCTGAGAAGCGAAATTGCTTCCCGGAACAACCCGGAGACATGCGGAACTCCCCACGAAAAAACAATTGACGCAAAACTGTTTTTTCACGATAAAAGACAATATCTCTAAACAGGCGCGTGTCAATCCGCCCCGCGCAACCCAGGATCACCCAGGAAACCGCCCGTGAACGCCTCCAACTGCATTCTTCTGTCCCCCGCCGACAATGTCGCCGTCGCCAACGGCCGCATCGAGATCGGCACCGCGCTGCCGGGCGGTGCCGTCGCCAGTGCGCTGATCGAGCCCGGCCACAAGGTGGCGATCAAGCCGATCGCCGCCGGCGAGGCCGTGGTGAAATACGCCCAGGCGATCGGTCGCGCGACACAGGACATCGCAGCCGGCGAGCACGTGCATTCGCACAATCTGGTTTTCGAATCCGGCCGCTTGCCGGTCGTGCCGCCGAGCGAGGCCGAGCACGCGACGGAGGCCGACCGCGCCCGCACCTTCATGGGCTATCGCCGCGCCGATGGCCGCGCCGGCACGCGCAACTTCATCGGCATCGTCGCCAGCGTCAATTGCTCGGCCACCGTCTGCCATTCCATCGCCGATACCGCCAACCGCACGCTGTTGCCGAAATACCCCGGCATCGACGGCTTCGTGCCGATCGTGCACGGCCAGGGCTGCGGCATGAGCGGCACCGGCGACGGCATGATGGTGCTGCACCGCACGCTTGCCGGCTATGCCCGCCACCCGAATTTCGGCGGCGTGCTGATGGTCGGCCTCGGCTGCGAGGTCAACCAGCTCACCCTCTACGGCCAGAAGGGCGTCGCTGCCGGCAAGCGCCATTTCAACATCCAGGACGCCGGCGGGTCGCGCAAATCGGTGGAAAAAGCGATGGGCGTGCTGGCCGAGATCGCCGAGGAAGTCGGCCAGTTGAAGCGTGAGCCGATCCCGGTCAGCGAGATCGTCGTCGGCCTGCAATGCGGCGGCTCCGACGGCATGTCGGGTATCACGGCCAATCCGGCGCTGGGCGCGGCTGTCGACATCCTGGCCGGCGTTGGCGGTATCGGCATCCTCTCCGAGACCACGGAAATCTACGGCGCCGAGCATCTGCTTGCCTACCGCGCGGCAACGCCGGAGATCGCGCAGAAGCTCGACGGCTTCGTGAAGTGGTGGGAGGACCACGTCGCCAAGCATGGCGCCTCGATCGACAACAATCCCTCGCCCGGCAACAAGCGCGGCGGCCTCACCACCATCCTGGAGAAGTCCCTCGGTGCGGTCGCCAAGGGCGGCCAGACGCCGCTCAACGGCGTCTTCGGCTACGCCGAAAAAGTCACCGGCAGTGGCCTGGTGTTCATGGATACGCCTGGCTACGACCCGGTTTCGGCGACCGGCCAGGTGGCGGGCGGCGCCAACGTCATCGTCTTCACCACCGGCCGCGGCTCCTGCTTCGGCTGCCGTCCGACGCCGTCGATCAAGGTCGCCACCAACTCGACCATGTACCACCAGATGGAAGAGGACATGGACGTCAATTGCGGCGTCATCGCCTCGGGTGAAAAGACCATCGCCGGCATGGGCCGCGAGATCTTCGAACTGATCGTCGAAACGGCTTCCGGCCGCAAGACCAAGAGCGAGGACTTCGGCTACGGCGACAACGAGTTCGTGCCCTGGCATCTGGGCGCAACACTTTAGATTTTACTGATATAAAGTAGACTGCGCGCCGGTCAGCGGCGGGCAACGGGGAGGTTTTGCATGGAAAAACGCCGTATCGGTCGGACAGCTCTGGAGGTCACCGAAGTCAGTTTCGGCGGCGCCGCACTTGGCGGCCTTTACCGCGCCTGTTCGCGCGAAGCGGCGATGGAGACGCTGCAGGGCGCCTGGGATGCCGGCCTGCGCTATTTCGACACCGCACCCTTCTACGGTTTCGGACTGTCGGAGCGCCGCTTCGGCGACTTCCTGCGTTACAAGCCGCGCGATTCCTATGTGCTGTCGACCAAGGTCGGCCGGCTGTTTCGCCCGGTGCCGGACGATCAGGTTCCCGATCACTCCTATGTCGATCCGCTGCCCTTCGCGCTCGACTACGACTATTCCTATGACGGCATTATGCGGTCGGTCGAGTTCAGCTATGCGCGGCTTGGCCTAAACAGGATAGACATCCTGTTTGTCCACGACATCGGCGCCTACACCCATGGTATCGAGAAGACCAAGCTGCATTTTCGCGACCTGATGGATGGCGGCCTCAAGGCACTCGAAGAGCTGAAACGGACTGGCGTCATTTCCGCCTATGGGCTTGGCGTCAACGAGGTGCAGATCTGCCTGGATGTGATGCGCCGGGCGCCGCTCGACTGCATCCTGCTCGCCAGCCGCTATTCCTTGCTCGACCGCAGTGCCGAAGCCGAGTTGCTGCCGCTATGCCGGGCACAGCAGACCTCCTTGGTCATTGGCGGCGTGTTCAACTCCGGCATCCTGGCGACCGGCCCGGTGCAAGGCGCACATTTCGACTACCGCCCCGCCAACCATGACGTGCTCGACCGCGTCGGCGCAATGGAGAGGATCGCCGCCGAGGGTGGCTATCCGCTCGCCGCCGCAGCGTTCCAATTCCCCTTGCATGAAGCTGCCGTCGCCACCGTACTGACCGGCACCGCCAAACTGGCAAATCTGACGCGCAACCTCGAACTGCTCGACATCGACGTACCGGAAGCGGAATACGCCAAATATCGTCCCTACACGCTGGTGCAGGAGCTGGTGTGAAACTTCATGTTCCTGCGGCACATGGAGGAATGGATATTCCATATTGACGAATTGGTGGAATTAATATTCCATACATTCCCAGAACGGAACGGAAGCGTGACGGCGCCAATGGGAGAACAGGGCGGGGGATCTGCCTCTGCCAGACCTCGCAACGACTGATCAAACACCGCTTGCATCGATCTGTTCGATGCACTATCAAAACAGGGCAACTGTTTTTTATTGATAAAGTTCTGTTTGGGACCACGCCTATCCGAACGGAGCTTCCGTATCGTTCACCGGGCGACTTAGGGAGGAAACCTCATGAAATTCGTGACCAGCATTCTCAACCGCCGCGCCGTCATGGCGCTGGCAGCAGCTTCAATGCTCGCCGGCGTCATGCATTCGGCGCCGGTTTCGGCGGCGGACGTCACCATTCCGATCATCGTCAAGGACACCACGTCCTTCTACTGGCAGATCGTTCTGGCCGGCGCCCGCAAGGCCGGCAAGGATCTCGGCGTCAACGTGCCGGAACTCGGCGCCCAGGCTGAAACCGACGTCAACGGCCAGGTCTCGATCCTCGAGAACGCCGTTGCCAGCAACCCGGCGGCCATCGTCATTGCGCCGACCGAGTTCAAGGCGCTCGGCAAGCCGATCGATGAAGCCGCTGCCAAGGTCAAGGTCATCGGCATCGACTCCGGTGCCGACTCCAAGGCCTTCACCTCGTTCCTGACCACTGACAATGTGCAGGGCGGCCGCGTCGCTGCCGACGGCCTCGCAGCCGCCATCGGCGCCGCCAACGGCGGCAAGATCGAGGGCGACGTCGCCCTGATCACCAACGCACCGGGCGCCGGCTCGCTCGAACAGCGCAAGCAGGGCTTCACCGAACAGCTGGCCGCCAAATATCCGGGCCTCAAGCTGGTTGCCGACAAATATGCCGACGGCCAGGCCACCACCGGCCTCAACATCGCCACCGACCTGATCACCGCCAACCCGAACCTCAAAGGCATCTTCGCTTCCAACCTGATCATGGCGCAGGGCGTCGGCCAGGCCGTCGCGGAAAACAACCTTGGCGGCAAGCTGGCGCTGGTCGGTTTCGACAGCGACGAGAAGCTGATCAAGTTCCTCAACGACGGCGTCATTTCCGCCCTCGTCGTCCAGGATCCGTACCGGATGGGCTATGACGGCATCAAGACCGCGCTCGCCGCCTCCAAGGGCGAGAAGGTCGAAGCCAATGTCGACACCGGCGCCAACCTGGTGACCAAGGACAACATGAAAGACCCCAAGATCGACGCGCTGCTCAATCCGAAGCTCTGAGCCGTCGCATCCGCAATCGTCTCCGGGGCACCTCGCCCCGGAGACACAAACTACCGCACAAACGGCTTGGCAATCCGCACGCCTGAGCCAGGCTGTTTTCGAGGCATATCCCTGCCTCGCCGCGTGCCAATCGTGAGGCCAGCCTGGGAAGCCAATCCGGGAGGCCAATCTGGGAGGATTGTCATGATTTCGACGGCGCAGGAACTGCATCCCGCACCCGTTCTGGAACAGGGGCGGACTATCCTCGAATTGCGTGGGCTGGAGAAGCGCTATCCCGGCACCCACGCGCTGAAACCGGTCGACCTCGCCTTCAAGTCCGGTGAGATCCACGCCATCGTCGGCGAAAACGGCGCCGGCAAATCCACGCTCATCAAGCTTCTGACCGGCGTCATGCCGCGCACCTCCGGAGAGATTGTCTGGGAGGGCCAGCCGGCCGCCCTGGCGACGCCGCACGAGGCGATGGCGCTCGGCATCAATGCCGTGCACCAGGAAGTCGTGCTGTGCCGTCACCTGACGGTCGCCGCCAACATGTTCCTCGGCGAGGAGAATTCGCGCTTCGGCATCCTGCAGCAGCGCGCCATGGTCAGGCAGGCGCAGACGATCATCGACGACCTCGGCTTCGACCTGCCGGCGCATGTCACGCTCGGCGACCTGACCATCGGCCAGCAGCAGCTGATAGCCGCCGCCCGCGCCACCGTGCGCGGCACCAAATTCCTGATCTTCGACGAGCCGACCGCCTACCTCACCCGCAAGGAAGCCGACCAGCTCTTCACGCTGATCCGCCGTCTGAAGGGCGAAGGCGTGACGATCATCTACATCAGCCACCGCATGGAGGAAGTGTTCGAACTCGCCGACCGGGTATCCGTGCTGCGCGACGGCACGCTGGTCGGCACCCGCAATATCGCAGAGACCAACGATGCCGAACTGGTCAAGATGATGATCAACCGCTCGATCGAGCAGGTCTATCACAAGGAGCATTTCACGCCGGGCGCCGCCATCATCGAGGCGAAAAACCTGTCCGGCAAGGGCTTCGAAAATGTCTCGATGACGGTCCGCGCCGGCGAGATCGTCGGACTCTATGGGCTGATCGGCGCCGGACGCAGCGAGTTCGTCACCACGCTCTACGGCCGCCACCGCAAATCCGCCGGCCAGATCCTCTGGGAAGGCAAGGAGGTACAGGTCAATTCCGAACATGACGCGATCAAGCTCGGCATGGCGCTGGCGCCGGAGAGCCGCCGCGACCAGGGCCTCTGCCTCAACCTGCCGGTCGGCTTCAACCTCAACCTGCCGATCTACAAGCGCATCTCGAACAATCTGCTGATTTCGAGCACGCAGGAGAAGACGCAGGCCGATCGCCAGATCGCCGATCTGCGCATCAAGACACCGACACGTGGCGCGCTGGCATCCAGCCTGTCGGGCGGCAACCAGCAGAAGATCGTCATCGGCAAATGGCTGGCGCACGGCGCCAAGCTGTTCATCTTCGACGAACCGACCGTCGGCGTCGATGTCGGCACCAAGGCCGAGATCTACCGCCTGTTCGGCGCGCTTTTGTCAAAGGGCGCCGGCATCATCCTGATCTCGTCCTATCTGCCGGAAGTCTATGAACTCGCCGATACGCTGCATGTGTTCCGGCGCGGCAAACTGGTGGCGACGCACGGTTTTCACGCCGCCAGCCACGAGGATATTCTCACTCAGGCGCTCGCCGAGAAACAAGAAAAGCTGGGAGGACAGATATGAGCACCGAGGCGATCGCCGTCGAAAAACCGAAGCGCAACTATAATGTCCTGTTCGGGCTGACGCTATTGGCGCTGCTGGTTCTGCTCTGGATCCTCCTCTCCGTGACGACGACGAGCTTCGCCTCGGCCAACAACATAGCCAATCTCCTGCGCCAGGGCTCGATGATCGCCATCATGGCGGTCGGCCAGACCTTCGTCATCATCACCGGCGGCATCGATCTGTCGGTCGGCGCCGTGGTCGGCTTCGCCACCGTGGTCGTGGCCATGATGATCAATGCCGGCTTCCCCATCTGGCTCGCCATTCTGGTGACGCTGCTGGTCGGTGTCGCCATCGGCATGTTCCACGGCTTCGGTATCGTCAAGATGGGCCTGCCGCCCTTCATCATCACGCTGGCGACGTTGACCTCGCTGCGCGGCATCGGCCTTTTGATGACCAACGGCAATTCGATCAACATCAACAGCGACACCTTCACCGCCTTCTCGCGCAATTCCTTCATCGGCATCCCCAACCTGTTCTGGATGGTGATCCTGGTCGGCATTCCGGCCTATATCTTCCTGCACCACAGCCGCTGGGGCAGATACCTGTTTTCGGTCGGCTCCAACGCCGAGGCCTCGCGCCTGTCCGGCGTCAATGTCCAGCGCACCATCTACATGGCCTACACGCTGTCGGGCCTGTGCGCCGCCTTCGTCGGGGTGCTGCTGGCCGCCCGCATCGGCATCGGCAACCCGACGCAGGCCGAGGGCTGGGAACTGCAGGCGATCGCGTCGTCGGTCATCGGCGGCACCTCCCTGTTCGGCGCCGTCGGCTCGGTGCATGGGCCGCTGCTCGGCGCCTTCATCCTGGCCACCATCAACAACGGCGCCAACCTGCTCAACGTCAACTCGTTCTGGCAGCGCATCATCACCGGCGCGCTGATCATCATCATCGTCTACTTCGACGGCCTGCGCCGCCGCGGCAAGTAGCGACCCCGCAATCAACCGCCGGTCCGCCACACCAACGGGCCGGCGATTTCATGACTGGATTAGCGCATGAAAGCCGTCCTCTGCCGTTCGCCCGGCGATCTTGTCCTTGAAGACCGGCCCGCACCCGAGGCACCGCCTCCCGGCTGGGCGCTGGTGGCGGTCAGCCATGTCGGCAT
Organism: Mesorhizobium sp. BR1-1-3; assembly: GCF_020165455.1. NCBI lineage: Bacteria > Pseudomonadati > Pseudomonadota > Alphaproteobacteria > Hyphomicrobiales > Phyllobacteriaceae > Mesorhizobium > Mesorhizobium sp. BR1-1-3. The sequence goes on along the minus strand of NZ_JAIUIC010000013.1, from coordinate 1,038 downwards.
CTGCGGCACCGACTACCACATTTTCGAGGGCAAGCACCCGTTCCTCGCCTATCCCCGCATCATGGGTCATGAGGTCTCGGGTACCGTGATAGAGACCGGCGAAGGCGTCGAACTGGCCATTGGTGAGCCCGTCGTCGTCAACCCCTATCTTTCCTGCGGCAAGTGCATCGCCTGCCGGCACGGCAAGCCCAATTGCTGTGTCAGGATCGAGGTGCTTGGCGTGCATCGCGACGGCGCCATGTGCGAACGCATCCTGGTGCCGGCGCAAAATCTCTATCCGGCCAACGGCCTTTCGCTGGCCGACGCCGCTGCCGTCGAGTTCCTGGCCATCGGCGCGCATGCCGTGCGGCGCGCCCGCGCCGACCCCGGCGCCCGCACGCTGGTCATCGGCGCCGGCCCGATCGGGCTCGGCACCGCCATCTTCGCCCGCATCGCCGGGCTCGACGTGACGCTGCTCGACATGAGCAGTGAAAGGCTCGCCTTCGCTGGAAACGAGCTTGGTTTCCAGACCCTAGACGGCTCGCGCGGCGCGGTGCCCGATCTGATCAGGGAAGCGACATCAGGCGAAGGCTTCGATGTCGTCTTCGACGCCACCGGCAACACCCAGTCGGTGCAGTCGGCCTTCGCCCATGTCGCGCATGGCGGAACGCTGGTGCTGGTCTCCGTCGTCAAGGACGACATCAGCTTTTCCGATCCGGAATTCCACAAGCGCGAGATGACGCTGATCGGCAGCCGCAACGCGCTGCGCGCCGACTTCGATCATGTCGCCGCCTCGATCCGCAACGGGGCCGTACCACTGGCCAAGCTCGTCACACACCGCACCACACTCGCCGCCACGCCGCGCGATCTGGCTCGTTGGGCGCATGAGAAATCCGGCCTGATCAAGGCTGTGATCGAGGTGGGGTTATAACATGGCAGGCGGCGAACCCGGCCCGAATTGACGACGCCCGAGCCAGGTCGACCCCCACTCCGTCTCGGCTTCGCCGAGCCACCTTGTATCTACACGAGAGAGATTTCGTGGGATTAGAGCGATTGAGC
>NZ_JAIUIC010000012.1:0-235556 GCF_020165455.1 Mesorhizobium sp. BR1-1-3 | reverse complement strand
CCACCAGCGTGATCGCATGGTTGCCCTCCGTCGTCAGCAGCCCGGTCGCCGCCCCGCCGGCCAGGGCAAGTGCGTAGGTCACATTCGTGGTGACGCCGTCGACCGCGCTCGCGGTGAAGGTCGGTGGCGTGATCGTCGCCTGGCTGTGCCCGCCAGCCCCGCTCGCCTCGACCACTTCGGCGGCACCAACCACCGGCGCGGCCGTGATCGAAAGTGTCGGATCGGTGTCGTCGAAGGTCAGCGACAGCCCCGAGCTGGAGCTTTGCTGCGATACGACGTCGTTGTCGCCGTCCGTCGCCGTCACCGTTGCCACCACGTTGATCAGACCGTTGAGGTCGAGCGTGTTGTCCTCGCCGACGCCTTGCGTGTTCGAGTGCTCAAGGGCAACCAACGACGTCAGCGTCACCGTCGTGCCAGACAGTGTCACCGTGAACGCCGTCGCGTCGAGCACGCTGTCGCCGTCGCTGTCGTACTGGCCCGAGACCTGGGTGGCCGAGTCGACCACCAGCGTGATCGCATGGTTGCCCTCCGTCGTCAGCAGCCCGGTCGCCGCCCCGCCGGCCAGGGCAAGTGCGTAGGTCACATTCGTGGTGACGCCGTCGACCGCGCTCGCGGTGAAGGTCGGTGGCGTGATCGTCGCCTGGCTGTGCCCGCCAGCCCCGCTCGCCTCGATCACCTCGGCTGCGCCAACCACCGGCGCGGCCGTGATCGAAAGCGTCGGCCCGTCGTCGTCGAAGTTGATGAACGAGCCGACCTGTTCGGTGTAGGCGTTGGTGGTCGTTGTCGAGAAATGGAACTCGGTGATGTCGCACCCTTCGTTTGAATCGACACCCGTAACCAGCAACCGATCCATTTGGCTGCTAGTGGTGACGTTGACAGTGGTGATGTTATCGAGTCCGGTGATTGTGACGATGTTGGTCCCGAGCCCACTGATGGTGACATCAACGTTCCCCGCGACGTCATAGGTACCATTGGCGGTGATGGGGGATGCAACCCCCGACTGGCCGATCAGCGTGAGGCTGGTGATGGGCGCGGCGGTGGTCGGGCTGCCGTCATAGAAGTTCAAGCCTTGCTCGTTGCCCTGAACGTCGAGGGCGGTGATCTTGATGTCCACCCGCAAATTCGGATTGGAAGGCGTGATCTGGTTGATCGTGAACCCGGCATGCGTGATATTATCGATATGGCTGCCGTACTGGATTTGCGAGGCAGAACCTGCGGGCAGGTTGGCACCGGAGACGAAATCGACCTGCAGCGTTTCGGTCGGATTGATGCTCTGGTTGTTGACGCCGAAGCCTTGGGTACTCACGTTGGCGGTGGCATTGTTCGCCCCCAGGAACCCTGTCACCAGAAGCTGACTGCCGGCGCCGCCGGACGAATTGATCGCGTAGAAGTCATGATTGCCGGGTGCGGCGTTCTGGCCAGAGAAATTGGCCACGGTGGTCCCCGAGACCGAGGCGAACACATGATCTGTCAGATCGATGCGGTCGTCCGGGTCGGTCGCGACCGGATGAAGCAACGGCACATACTGGACCGTGTACAAGTCCGCATGGGTGGCGTCGGTGGTTATCAGCGCAAACGAGTAGGCGAGCGGCCCGGTCGCAGCGGGTGCGACGAGCGGGTTAGAGGTACCAATGACGCCGATCACGACGTTTGCATGAGTTGCGTCTTTGAACAGCCAGACATAATTGCCATCGACCGTCCGGATGCCGCTGTTCACGCCGACGGTGGTGGAAAACGGGGTTCCGGAGGCGTTCTGCGTGAGAACGACCGAGGTGATGGTTTCCCCTGCGCTCGCCGAGGCCACCACGAAGTTGGACTTGAAGGCGACCTCCGGCGAGGTCAGCCCGCCCGGGCCGTCGAGGCCAAGGAGATAACTCACGGTGGCGTTGTTGTGCGGCGGAACGGTCGGGTTAACATCGCTGTCCTGAAGGCCAGTGGTCTCGTCGATGATGATGTCTTGGGCTGTGATGTCGAGCATGGAGGTTCTCCCCTGTTTAAACGCATCAAGAAAAGGGGATTCACCCCCCCCAGGTGCCGGATGCCCCTACCCAAGTGCATCCGCTGGCGCACAGAATTGCGGCCTTTGATCCTGCAATGTGCCGCCGGCGCAGAGGGCGCGTCCATTCCCGCTTCGATAGTATTGCGGTCAATGTCCGCACCTGATCGAAGGATATATATCCTTCGATCAGGTTGACCGGCGCTGCGGGAGGTCGCGCAGGCACGCGCCAGATGCCGTCAGACGGCTCTGCGGCCGTTGCCGTGCGTACAATGTCGGTGCGAGTGGAGAGTGTTCAGAGCAGGCCGGTTCGGCCCATTCCAGGACGCTCGGCGGCTTTGCCGTGCGTCATCCAGGCCAGTTCCGCCCGGCCGCCTAGGTGCAACTTCTCGTAGACGTGATGCAGGTGCATCTTCACCGTGCCTTCGGATAAATGCAGCCGCTGCGCGATGGTCTTGTTGCGCAGCCCGCGCGAGACGAGATCGGCGATTTCGGTCTCCCGCCCGGTCAGCCGGGACATTGGCTGCGGCTGCGAGCCGGGCATCAGCAGCTGCTGGACGATCTTGTTGTCGATCCACTTCTTGCCCGCCGCCACCGCATTCACGCATTCGATGAGAAAGCGGTGGCTGATGCCGTCCAGAAACAGGCCATCGACGTCGAGCGTCTGTATTTCCCTGACATCGAGCCTGCCGGTTGGCTGCACGATGAAGATGATGCCGAGAGCGCTGTTGCCGGCCTTCAGCCGTGAGGAAAGACCTGATGTCTGCTGATCCGCGAGATCCACGCCTACGATGACCATATCAGGCTGATGGCGCTCCACATGAGCAAGAACGTCCACAGGGCGGCGACACTGGGCGACAACATCGTGTCCAGCCTTCTGCAACACCCATTCCAGACCGGCGAGATATACCCCCCGCGGGTCCGCGACAACCACTGTTGACATGCGAACACCGTCCGTAAAAAACGCAACGAACTTGGTTAAATACCCGTAAAATCAGGAAACCAGAGCCCACATCGATTGTCAAGGAATAGCTAATATACATGTTGCTATAATCTACGGCGGACCGGCGGGCTCCCTCGCACCTAGCAGGCTGGCTGACGATTCTGCGGAGGCGATGCTGGACTTGGTTGAAATGCCAGCATTCGATCGCACGATGATCCGCGGAATCGAAGTCGAAATCGCCGGACGTCTCACCGCACTCCTGGGTGAGAAATTTGGTAGCGCCAGCGCGCTACCGCCTTTCCCCCACGCGTCGAGCTGCCAATTCAGGCTTCGATGCTACGGCTGAACGGGCCGAGCTTGTGCGGTGCGACGGCGTTACCTGGTCGACCGCAAGCGAGCATTTGCCGGTGAAGGCTGGCAGCGAAAGCAATCCGACGGCGGCTTCAAATATTCAGGTTGAACTGCGGGTATGCCGTCGGCAACCGGGGGCATTCCGAAAAACGCTGCGAAGTGAAAGTCTCACCCAAGATACGGATGAGGCAAGAGACATCTGACTGAGCGGGTTGCTGCTCGCAGGAAGCCGTCCCTGCAGTCTGCGCTTGGATAGTTTCGTTTCCATGGCGCGAGGTGCGCTGTTCCCCACCCGTTGTCGTCGAATGTCGCAGCAAAGTGCCTTGCGACTGGGAGGAGACCTGGAATGAACGACATCAAATTCACGTCCGGCCTGAGCGTGGTGGCAGATGCCCATGTCGCCTTTCGCGGCACGCCCTTCGTCGAACGGACGGCGCCACTGAACCAGAACGCACTCTGGATGCGCTGGGACAGGAACATGGTCGTCGATTGCTACTCCGATATGGTCGAGGAACTGGCGGCTATCCGCAACAGGGTGGCCATGGGCGACATGTCACCACTGTCGAAATATGTCATTGCCGGTCCGGATGCCGAGAGGATGATGGATGCGCTCATCCCACGCGACATCAAGAAGCTGCAGGTCGGCCAGATCTACTATGCACCGTGGTGCGACGAGAACGGCCATGTCGTCGGCGACGGTCTGGTTTTCCGCATGGATGAAACCACCTTACGCGTTTCCGCCGATCCCGGCCTTTCCTGGTGGAAGCAGCATGCCGAAGGCCTCGACGTCCGTGTCACCGACATATCCGATAGCTACGGCATCCTCACCTTGCAGGGACCGCGTTCCCGCGAAGTGCTGGAGGCTGTCACCCAGTCCGTGCAGGAATTGCCGTTCTCTCGCTTGGCCATCGTCACAATTGCCGGCAGACGGGTCGAGATCCTGCGCCAGGGTTTTACCGGCGAGCATGGCTATGAATTGTGGGTCAAGGCGGATGACGGCGCCGCCGTGTGGGACGCGGTCGAGGCGGCAGGCAAGCCTTTTGGCATCCTTCCTGCCGGCGCCTGGGCGCTCGACATAGCACGTCTCGAAGCCGGGCTGCTGATCGTTGGCTACGACTATACAAGTGCCGGCCCAGACCATGGCGGCGCCGGCATTCAGGCAGCTGGAAAGTATCGTGCGTCGCCCTTCGACCTCGGCCTGGGCCGGCTGGTCGACTTTCGCAAGGCCGATTTCATCGGCAAGGCGGCGCTGCAGCGCATGTCGAACACGGGTGACCATCGCCAGCTCGTCGGGCTCGACATCGACTGGTCGCAAGCCCTCGACGGCAAGGGGCTTGAGAGCAATGCGCCCGGAAATCTGCGGCGCGTGCAGTGGTATCCGCTGAAAGCCTTTCGCGGCGGGAAGGAAGTTGGGCACGCCAGCAGCGTCGCCTGGTCACCTTCGACCGGCAGGATGATCGGCTTCGGCCATCTGCGGCGTGAAGCCGCCGAGACCGGCACCGAGCTCACGCTGAAGTGGAACAAGGATGGCGTGGCGGCCGATGTCAGGGCGCGTGTGGTGGCGCTGCCGTTCCTGTCGCTCAAACGCGCCGCCAACGGTTAGCGAAACGCTGTTTCAGAACTGAGAGTCCTGTCGTTGCATCCTCCCGCGACGACAAGCCGGGCAGCTGGTCTGCCCGGCTCCCATTGCCGCGGCCTACGGTGCCGCGAAATCGTGAAGCTGGTCGGGAGAGACCTGGAAAGATCATGAACGACATGCGCCAAGAGCTTATCCAGACGCGAGGTTCGGCTACATTTGTGTTCGACGCGGAGGTGTCGATCGAACTGGCACCGGCGCAGGCACGCACCTTTGCGCCACCAGCGGACTGCTTCCCGCTTGGCTCGCGCGTCTTTCTTACTCACCTTCCCGGCAAGCCCGAGGCTTTGCAAATCGAAGCAGCGCGCCGGATCAAGGAGTTGGGCTTTGTGCCGGTGCCACATCTGGGCGCGCGGAACTTCAATTCGGAGCAGGACTATGTCGATCTTGTCACCGCCCACAGTCGAAACGGGATAAGCGAAGCGCTCTTTCTTGGCGGCAATCCGGCTCTCTTTCCGGGGCCGTTGGGAGAGGCAACCCAGTTGCTCGCCCATCCCGTGGTCAAAGACAGTGCGATACGAACCGCCTTCGTCGCCGGCTATCCGGAAGGGCATCCAAGCATCGTCGAAGCCGTGCTGACGGACGCATTGCGGCGCAAGCTCGACATCTGTGCCGAGCGGTCGCTGGAAGCCAGGGTCGTATCGCAATTCGCCTTCGATGGCGACACGATCGCCGCCTGGGCGAGCAGTCTGCATACGGCGCATCCCGGGCTGCCGGTTCATGTTGGTCTGGCCGGTGTGACCAGCCTTACCAAACTCATCCGGTTCGCCATGATGTGCGGTGTCGGCCCTTCGATCGCGGCGCTGCGGCGTTCCGCCAGCGGCCTCTTCAACATCGTGGCCGACCGGAACCCAGCCGAGATCTTACAAACCATGGCGGCAAGCTACCCGGCGCCGACCGCGCCACTACACCTCCATTTCTTCCCATTCGGCGGATGGGAAAAGACGCTTGCCTGGTTCGCCGATTATCGCGAGGCGTGCTGGCCGCGGGTCAACGAACGATGAATTGTGCAGCGCTTCGACTGTCTTTCATTCTGACGCTGTCCTGCGAAGACCAGGCCGGGATCGTGGCGGCAGTGACGACCGAACTCGCCAACCTTGGCACGAACATTGCTGAAAGCAGCCAGCATTGGGACAGGGCCTCGAACCGTTTCTTCATGCGCATTGCCTTTTCGGCGCCCGCCTGGGTGTCTGCCGATGCCATCACCAAGGGACTTGCGCCTGTGGTGGATCGCTTCGGCCTGAGCAGCCGCCTGCTTGAGCGGAGCCGTCGGCCGAAAATCGTCATCATGGTCTCGAAGTTTGACCATGCATTGCTTCACCTCATCTACCAGATCCGTGTTGGCTGGCTCGAAGCCGAGGTTGCAGCGATCATCTCCAACCACGAAGACAGCCGCGAAACTGCGGCATGGGCTGGCATTCCCTACCACGTCTTGCCCATCTCGAAGGAGAACAAGCAGGAACAGGAAGGCCGGATACTGGCGGTGATCGAGGACGTCGGCGCCGACCTCGTCGTCCTGGCTCGCTACATGCAAGTGTATTCCGACGACCTCGCGGGGCGCCTGTTCGGCAAGGTCATCAACATCCACCATTCGTTCCTGCCAAGCTTCAAGGGCGCGCGGCCGTATCACCAGGCTTTCGAGCACGGAGTGAAGCTGATCGGCGCCACGGCTCACTATGTGACCGCCCAACTCGACGAGGGGCCGATCATCGAGCAGGAAACCGAGCGGGTAACGCATTCCATGAGCGTCGAGGATTTTATCGCGGCCGGCCGTGACATCGAAAGCCGCGTTCTGGCGCGTGCCATCAAACGGCACCTCGAAGCCCGCGTGATGATCAACGGACGAAAAACGGTTGTGTTCGCGTAAGGCGGCAACACCGACCCGTGTGTGGCGATGCTCATATCAACAGGAGAACCAGATCATGAAAAATGGAACGGCGCATCTCTTTATCCCGGGTCCGACCAACATTCCCGACGCTGTGCGGCGGGCCATGAACGTGCCGATGCAGGATATGCGCGCCCCGGATTTTCCGGAACTGGTCCTGCCTTTGTTTCACGACCTGAAGCGGATATTCAAGACCGAGACCGGCAGTGTCTTCATCTTTCCGGGCTCAGGCACCGGTGCCTGGGAAGCGGCGATCTCCAACACGCTCAATCGTGGCGACCGGGTGCTGATGTCGCGTTTCGGCCAGTTCTCGCACCTGTGGGTCGATATGGCCGAGCGCCTTGGACTTGAGGTCGATTGCATCGATGCCGAATGGGGTGAGGGGGTTCCGCTCGACGCCTATCGGCAACGGCTGGGCGACGACAAGGGCAGCAAGATCAAGGCGGTATTCGCCACCCACAACGAGACCGCGACCGGCGTGACGTCCGACGTCGCCGGCGTGCGTGCCGCGCTCGACGAAACGGCTCACGATGCGCTGCTGTTCGTCGACGGCGTCAGCTCGATCGGCTCGATCGATTTCCGGATGGACGAATGGGGTGTCGACCTTGCCATCACCGGTTCGCAGAAAGGGCTGATGCTGCCTGCCGGTCTCGGCATCCTGGCGGTGAGCGCCAAGGCTCTGGAAGCGCACAAGCAGTCGCGCATGGAGCGTTGCTATTTCAGCTTCGAGGATATGCAGGCTTCGTCCAAGACCGGCTTCTTCCCCTATACGCCGCCAACGCAGTTGCTGCTTGGCCTGAGAGCCAGCCTCGACCTTATCTTTGCCGAGGGACTGGAGCAGATTTTTGCCCGGCACCACCGGCTCGCCGAAGGTGTGCGCCGCGGCGTGCATGCGTGGGGACTAAAGCTCTGCGCCAACGAGGAAAAATGGTGGTCGGATACGGTTTCGGCGATCGTCGTCCCCGAGGATGTCGATGCCAGACAGGTCATCGCCAACGGATATTCCAGATATCGCACATCCTTCGGCGCGGGCCTCAGCAAGGTGGCTGGCCGCGTGTTCCGCATCGGCCATCTCGGCGACCTCAACGAGGTCATGTGCCTCGCCGCCCTGGCCTCGGCGGAAATGTCGTTACGCGACGCCGGAGCCCGAATCGAGGCCGGCTCCGGTGTTGCCGCTGCGCAGGAATGGTACCGCGCCGAGATCGGCCGGACCCTGCAGCCGCGGCACGAACGCGCGGCTTGAGAGGATCGTAGCCATGAGCAAACCGAAGGTAATCGTTACCCGGCGCTGGCCGCATGAGGTCGAACAGCGCCTTGGCGACCATTTCGATGTCACGCTGAATGAAGCCGATCGGCCCTATGAGCAACAAGAGCTTCGCCAGGCCCTGCTGCTTGCCGATGCCGTGCTGCCGACCGTAACCGACCGGCTTGGCGCGGATCTCTTTGCAGGCGGGGTCAGGGCAAGAATACTTGGCAATTTCGGTGTCGGCTTCAACCACATCGACATTGCCGCTGCCAGCGCAGCAGGGCTGATCGTCACCAACACGCCCGCCGTGTTGACCGATGCCACCGCCGATCTCGCCATGACGCTGCTTTTGATGTGCGCGCGCCGTGCCGGAGAGGGCGAGCGCGAGCTGCGCTCCGGCAAATGGACCGGCTGGCGGCCGACGCATCTCTGCGGCACCCAGGTCAGCGGCAAGACCGTCGGCATCATCGGCATGGGAAGGATCGGCCAGGCCATGGCCAGGCGCTGTCACTTCGGCTTCGGCATGGAGGTCGTCTTCTTCGACAGCCAGCCGGTTCCCCATCCCGGCATGCCGGCGCGGCAGCTGGCGACTGTGGACGAGGTGCTGGCGGCCTCGGATTTCGTGTCGCTGCATTGTCCGGGCGGTGGCGAAAACACCCGCCTCATCAACGAACGTCGTCTTGCCCGCATGAAGAAATCAGCCTTCCTGATCAACACCGCGCGCGGCGATGTGGTGGATGAGGACGCACTGGTCCAGGCGCTGCGTGAGCGTCGGATTACTGGTGCCGGGCTCGACGTGTTCGAGACGGAGCCGTTCGTGCCGCGCGCCTTGACGGAGCGTGAAGATGTCGTGCTGCTGCCCCATCTGGGTAGCGCCACCAGCGAAACGCGCATCGCAATGGGCATGCGGGTGATCGACAATCTGTCGGCCTTCTTCGAAGGCCGCACCCCGCCTGACGCGGTGAACTAGCTCCCCGTTTCAATTCCAACACCAGGCAATGGCGACGCCGAAAACCGTGTCCGCCTTTTGCCGCCAGGAGACGAGCAGAATGACCGGTTTTTTCCAGAGGAACCTCAAGCTCCAGGATGCGGTGGTCGCCGATGCGATTGCACGCGAGATGGGCCGGCAGCGGTCCGAAATCGAGCTGATCGCATCCGAAAATATCGTTTCGCCGGCTGTGCTGGAGGCACAAGGCTCGGTGATGACCAACAAATATGCCGAGGGCTATCCGGGGCACCGCTACTACGGCGGCTGCCAATATGTCGATCTGGCCGAAGCGGCTGCCATCGACAGGGCCTGCCGGCTGTTTGGCGCGGCGCACGCCAATGTGCAGCCGCATTCCGGCGCCCAGGCCAATGGCGCGGTGATGCTCGCCATGCTGAAGCCGAGCGACACCTTCATGGGTCTGTCGCTCGCCGCCGGCGGGCATCTGACGCACGGTGCCCGGCCGACACTGTCGGGAAAATGGTTCAACGCCGTGCAATACGGCGTGCGCCAGAGCGACTGCCTTATCGACTATGAGGAGCTGGAGGCCAAGGCGCGGGAAACACGGCCAAAGCTGATTATCGCGGGTGGATCGGCCTATCCGCGCATCATCGACTTCAAGCGCATCCGGGCGATCGCCGATGCCGTCGGCGCGCTGATGATGGTCGACATGGCGCATTTCGCCGGCCTGGTCGCCGGCGGCGTGCATCCCAACCCGGTGGAGGTCGCCGATATCGTCACCACCACGACGCACAAGACGCTGCGCGGCCCGCGCGGCGGCATGATCCTGACCAACAACCAGGACATCGCCAAGAAGCTGAATTCGGCGGTGTTCCCTGGCCTGCAGGGAGGCCCGCTGATGCATGTCATTGCTGCCAAGGCCGTTGCCCTGGGTGAAGCCTTGGAGGACGGGTTCAAGACCTATGCCCGGCAGATGGTGGCGAATGCCAGAAAGCTGGCCGCGACGCTTGGCGAGCGCGGATTCGACATTGTCTCCGGCGGAACCGATACGCATCTGCTGCTGGTCGACCTGCGCGGCAAGGGCCTGTCCGGCAAGGACGCGGAGGAGGCGTTGGGCAGGGCAGGGCTGACCTGCAACAAGAACGGCATTCCTTTCGATCCGGCGCCGCCTGCCGTCACCTCCGGTATACGGCTGGGCACACCGGCCGCCACCACGCGCGGTTTCGGCGAGGGCGAGTTTGCCCGTGTCGGCAATCTCATAGCCGACGTGCTGGATGCGGTCGGAACGCAATGGGGCGCCGAACAGGAGAAGGCGGCTCGGCGGTCGGTCGAGGAGCTTTGCGAGGCATTCCCGATCTACGAGCCCAGACCCGGTTGACCGTCCGGGGAGCGCGCCACAGGCAGATACATGGCTGCCGCGGACAGGGCATTAGCCACAGATATGGTTTTGCGTAGCAGCGCCATTCGTGACGAGTTGCGCCTGTCCTAACGTCATCGCGAAATCACCGCATACATCCACCGCCAAGTTTGTCGTCCGAGCCATTTTGCAAGCAATTTCCGTCGATTGACGGAAGTGGCGCCTTCGGCTGCGGACGGCAGGAGGAGCTTGGATCCATGGGTGCGGCGTTTTCCGGGGAGCGGGTTGCCAGCCTCGAAAGATACCCTGGCTTTTTTTGATCTTTTGAATGGAGAGGAAAATGAACATCAAGAGCCTTCTTTTCGGCTCAGCTGCGGCTCTGATCGCAGTTTCCGGTGCGCGCGCCGCCGACGCCGTCGTTGTTGCCGAGCCGGAACCCGCTGAATACGTCAAGATCTGCGACGTCTACGGCGCTGGTTACTTCTACATCCCCGGCACCGAAACCTGCCTGCGCATCGGCGGCTATGTCCGCTACGACGTCGGCGTGGGTGATGCCGGTTCGTTCGATGGCGTCAATCACGTTCCTGACAGCATGGGCGAAGACGACCACTCGACCTACTGGAAGAATGCCCGCTTCAACCTGAAGACCTGGACCGGCCAGGAAACCGAACTCGGCACGTTGAAGACCTACACCGAGACCCGCTTCAACTTCGGCAACAGCTTCGGCGACTATGCCAACCAGGCCACGACCAACGACAGCCGCAACAACTGGCAGGCCCGCAACACGGGCATTACGCTGAACTTCGCCTGGATCCAGATCGGTGGTCTGCGCGTCGGTAAGGACGACCCGGCCTTCGACACCTTCATCGGTTACGCCGGCAACGTCATCAACGACACGATCGTCCCCTATGGCGGCTTCGACAGCAACGTCGTCCAGTACTACTTCGACCTCGGCAACGGTTTGTCGGGCGTGGTTTCCCTCGAAGAAGGTAGCGGCAGCGCTGGCCCGACCGGCGTCCCGCCTTTCGCGTACATCAGTTCGGGTTACGACACGATCGACAGCTATGTCCCGCATGTCGTCGGCGGCGTGAAGTACACGCAGGGCTGGGGCGCGATCACGGGCGTCGCTGCTTATGACAGCACCTTCGAAGAATATGCCGGCAAGGTTCGCTTGGACGTGAACGCTTCGAGCGCTCTGTCTCTGTTCTTGATGGCCGGTTACGGCACCGACAAGAACATCGACCGCAACTTCTATAAGCAGTGGGGCGGCAACTGGGCAGTCTGGGGAGGCGGCACCTACAAGTTCAACGAGAAGACCTCGTTCAATCTCCAGGTTTCCGCTGACGATGACAAGAATTACGGTGTCGCGGCAAACGTTGCCTACGATGTCGTCCCCGGCTTCACGGTCACGGCCGAAGTTGACTATAACCACGATGGCAAGTTTGGCCAGATTGACAACCGTAACTGGGTCGGCGCTACGAAAGAGAATAGCGTCGGCGGCCTCCTCCGCTTCCAGCGTGACTTCTAGCGGATTGTTGTAGCACTTCGCCGAAATATACGAATGCTCGCTGGGCAAGCCGGCCCAGTGAGCTCATCGGGTGGCTCCTCTCAAAATGCTTGAGTCCGTACCTCCAGGACCGAAGCGCGCCGCCGATGCGAAGGGCGCCTTTGACCAAGGCGCCCTTCATTCCGGCTATGTCCACCAGTGTGATCCCACCCGAGTGACGACGAAGAGGAGGAGGTGGACGAACCTCTCTGCGCAGGCGGAACTGGCCAGCGCGGCTCGACGTCGATCTCGACAAGCCGTTGACCAGCGAGCGTTCAAGGGCGGCCTCTCTGGAGATCGCCTGGCGGATCGCCTCGGCTAGCCTGGGCCTGTGCGCGTGGAAGCATCGGTCTGCCGCCATGAGCAGGTTGATTGGCGGTATCTTGCGTCACGAGGCCATAGCTTCGACAATTGGAGACGCAGCCGGAACGCGGATCGACTTCATTTGCATGGCACCGGCAGTCTGACAGGGGGAAGCCGATATGCGCCTGCCACCGATCGACCTTAGCCGCGAGAACACCTTCGGCGAACTAACCTATGAGAATGGCGGCGACTACGGGCCGATCGGTGGCGACTATCTGGCCTTCATGCTTGTCCACGTCGGATCCCTGACGCTCGAGGCGGATGACAGCGTCCTGCAACTGGAGGCAGGACAATGTGCTCTGTCGCTCACGCGTGATCGCTACATGACGTCGGTGGCGCCGGAAACGCTGACCCATGTCAGCTGGTGCGATGGCCGGCCGCAGAACGCGGCGTGGCTGTACAAGGAGCGCGAGAAGTTCGCGCCGTTCATCGTCGCCTCGCCGATGGTTCACACCCTCATGCAGTTGGGTGTTGATCTTGGCCTCGGCGAGCGCGGCGGCCGCAGTGGTGTTCGCGAGTCGCTGACCAACGCCTTGCTCCACGCCTTCATCTACGAGGCCGAGGTGATCGAGGCGGAGCGGCCGATCCCGCAGACGATCCTGCAGGCACGCCGTTTCCTCGAAGAGAACTTTGCCGCCGATCTGTCGATCGAGCGGGTGGCGCAGCAGGTGCGCGTCAGCCCGCAATATCTGGTCTCGGCGTTCAAGAAACATCTCGGCATGACGCCGGCCAAATATCTGTGGCGTTGCCGCCTCGATTACGGCACGCATCTGCTGCAGCGGACAGGACTGTCGATCAGCGAGATCGCCTACCAGGTCGGCTACAAGAACCCCTATCATTTCTCGCGGCAGGTCAAGCTGGCGTTCGACTGTTCACCGACCGAGCTCAGAGAGCAGAAGCGCAACGCCTGATGGTTGCCCACGTGCCTCCGGGTGACGAGGCAAGCATTGCCTCCAGAACCGGCGGGTGAACTGGCGATATGCTTTCCTCAAGAGCGGACATGGCGGTTTCCAGGCACAAATGAATTGTCGGGCAATCAGGGTTGATCCGGCGTCAGGCAACGGACCGATGTCTTGCAACCTGGTTGCCGGTCGCGCCTTGGCCAGATCCGTTCACCGACAACAGACATTCCAGGCTGGACAGCACCATGAGCAATTTCTCTCATCTCGATCCCGTTGCGCTCAACGACTGGCATGTCGTCGCCTGTGTCGAGGACTTGCCGATCGATCGGGCGGTGAGGACGGTCCTGCTCGGTGAGCCGATTGCCGTTGGCCGGCGCGAGGGCAAGGCCGCCGTCTGGCAAGGCCACGCTACCGTCGAAGCTGCCCAAACAGAGCTACCTGTCATCGAGCGGTTCGGCTATGTCTGGACGACGCTCGGCACGCCGGAGCGCGACCTGTTCGAGATTCCGGAATTTTCCGAAGCCGATCGCCGCCACATCATCCAGGGCGTCGTAAGGGTAAACGTATCGGCGCCCAGGGCCGTCGAGAACTTTCTCGACATGGGGCATTTCCCATTCGTCCACACCGGCATTCTCGGCGAGGAGCCGCACACCGAGGTCAAGCCTTACAAAGTGCAGGTTTCGGCCGAGCCACCCGAAATAATGGTCACCGATTGCGAGTTCTACCAGCCGCAGGCGAATGCGGGTTCGACGACAGGGGCCGATACGGAATACATCTACCGGGTGCCGCACCCGTTCTGCGCCGTCCTTTACAAGACAGGGTCTCGGCAACGCGACCGACGCGACGTCATCGCGCTGTTCGGACAGCCGGTCGAAGAGGACTGGGTGCTCGTACATATCGTCATCTGCTTGCTGGATGAGATCCGCGACCTCGCGACGCTGAGGCGATTTCATCAGACCATCCTGGGTCAGGACAAGCCGATCCTGGAGAATCAGGTTCCGAAGAGGCTGCCGCTGGATCCCCGTTCCGAGGTGCCGATCCGCGCCGACGCCGCGTCGGCCGCCTACCGCCGCTGGCTGCGCGAAAGGGGCCTGCGTTATGGCGTCGTGGCCGGCAACGGTATCGGCGCACACTAGAGCCGGATGATTTCAGGTCGAATCGACCTGAAATCGGAATCCGCCTCTAGATCAAAGAGATAGAGCATGATGTCTGGACAAACGGTTTCCGTTTGTCCGTGAAAACCGCTTCACACTTTTCGGCACTATGCTCTAGTCATGGGCGCATTTTCGGACATGATTAATTGTGGATATGCGCGAAAGAAATCGCAGCCATTGTTAGCCGACCTTCGCCGTGGAAGTTTCGGACCTAAGCCGGAAGACCGGCTGCCAACAACGCCATGGGGACGTTGTCCAGGCGATCGCCGCCTCCAAGTAGGCAACCGGAAAAGACAAGAACATCCGGATGACGACAGGGCGGCATTGGACAGTTCTCGGACTGGAATGAGAGGATCAAGCGATGACGAATACCATTACGCGACGCACGGCAATCCTGGGCACGGCGGGCGCCCTGCTTCTGTCGGGGCTTGTACGCTCATTCGCGGATGTCCCAAAGACGCTGAAACTGGCTGTTATCCTGCAGGACCTGCCTGACGTCGGCTGGGACCGGACGTTGCTCGACGCGCTTGAGCAACTGAAACAGGAAAGGCCCGAGGGGCTGGAGATTGCATGGGAACATACCGATCCGCTGTACGGAGACGATGCTGAGAACGCCATGCGTTTCTACGCAGAGAGTGGTGAATACGACATCATCTGGGGCCATGGCACCTATTCGGACCAGGTCCAGAAGCTGAGTGTCGAGTTCCCCGACCTGATGTTTGTTGTCACCGGCTCCGGCAATCACCCAGCCGGGCCAAATCAATACTGGATCTACAAGCGGCTGCATGAGCCTTCCTACCTGCTTGGGATGCTGGCTGGCCATACCACCAAGACAGGCATGGTTGGCATCGTCGGCACCTTTCCAGCCAATGACGTCAACGACCAGATCAATGCGTTCTTCGAGGGTGCAAAGTCGATCAGGCCGGACATCCAGCATCGGCTTTCGTTCATCGGCTCGTGGTCCGACAATGCGCTGGCGGCTGAGCATGCCAATGTGCAGATCGCGGCCGGCGCCGACGTCGTTTTCATGCTGACCGACAATTTCAAGCCCTGCCAGGAGCACAAGATCATGTGCTTCGCCAACATCAACGACCAGAGCAAGGTCGCGCCCGACGCCATTGCGTCCAGCGCCATCATCAGCTGGAAGCCCGATCTCAACTGGATCATCGGCGAATGGCTGAAACACAAGGCCGGTGCGCAATTCAATGGCAACGCCGAACCGAAATGGTTTTCGATGGCCGAAGGCGGCACCGACATCGCACCCTATCATGATTTCGACGGCAAGATCCCGCAGGCGGTGAAGGGCGAAATATCTGCCAAGCGGCAGGAGATTCTTTCCGGCAAGTTTGTCGTTCCGCTCAACACCGCCGAGGTGAAGTAAGACACATCAACCAGGCAGCCCGGTGCGACCCAATGGAAGACCTGCTGAACGTTCAGAACCTTACCAAGCGATTTGGCAGCGTCATTGCCAATGACGGGGTTAATCTCGATATCCGCAAGGGTGAGATCCACTGCCTTTTCGGTGAAAACGGGGCAGGCAAGTCGACGCTGTCGTCCTGCCTCTACGGCTACTACAAAGCCGATAGCGGCGAGATACGCTTCAAGGGCGAGGTGGTGGAATTGAACTCTCCCGCCGATGCCTTGCGGTTAGGCATCGGCATGGTTCACCAGCATTTCGTGCTGGTGTCGAACTTCACCGTGCTCGAAAACATCATCGTCGGCAGTGCCGATGTCGGGTTGCTGCTGAGGAAGGCCGATGCCCGCCGCAGGGTTCTCGGCCTCTGCAGGGACTGCGGCATCGACATCGACCTCGATCGCGAAATCTGGCAATTGTCGGTCGGTGAACAGCAATGGGTGGAAATCCTCAAAGCACTCTATTTCGGTGCCGAGCTGCTGATCCTGGACGAACCGACGGCGGTCCTGACGCCGCAGCAATCCGACCAGCTCTTCGTCATCCTTGATGGGATGCGCAAGCGTGGATTGTCGATTGTCCTGATCAGTCACAAGCTGCGCGAGGTGATGCAATCCGACAGGGTCACCATCCTGCGCAAAGGCAAGGTCGTCGCTACGGTGGACACCGCCAATACGACAGCCGAGGCGATTACCGCCCTCATGGTCGGGCACAAGGTGACGAAAAACGTCAGGGACAATTCCGTCACGCCGGCGGGAGAAATCCTCTCGGTCGAGAAGGTGTCGGCGGTTGGCGAATGGGGCGAGGATGTCCTCAAGGACGTGACGTTTACCGTCGCCGCCAACGAGGTTCTCGGGCTGGCTGGTGTTGCCGGCAACGGCCAGAAGGAACTGTTCGAGGTACTGATGGGAGTCCGCGCGCTTCAATCGGGCGGTTTCTCGCTGGAAGGAAGCCCGGTCACCGCGCCGACGTCTCGCCAGATTCTCGACAGCGGCGTGGGTTTCATTCCGGACGATCGTTTCCTCGAAGGGTTGATCCCGGAGTTCGGAACCGCCGAAAACCTTGTCCTCGGCTGGCAGCGATCGCCGGAATATTGTCGCGGTCCGTTCCTCGATCGCCGCAAACTGGCTGAGTTGGCGAGGCGCAAGATCGACGAATACAAGGTCGCGACCGCCTCGGCGGACCTCCCGGTGGAGCGACTGTCGGGGGGCAATGCGCAGCGTGTCATTCTTGCCCGCGAGTTCCAGCATGCGCGGCGGCTGTTGTTGGCCAACCAGCCGACGCGAGGGCTCGACGTTGCGGCCTCCGAATTCGTCTACGAGAAAATCCTGGAAAAGCGGGCCGCCGGCTTTGCGATCCTGCTCGCCTCAGAGGAACTCGAAGACCTGCTGCGCCTTTGCGATCGCATAGCGGTCATGTTCAAGGGCCGGATCATGGGCATCGTGCGACCCGAGGAGACCAGCCTCCTCGAACTTGGAATGATGATGGCAGGCGATGCCAGCCAGCTTACGCAGGGAATTCAATGATTTCATTTCAACGACGCTCGGGCAGCAGCCTGGGATGGAACGTCGTCTGCTATTCGGCGGCGATATCAGGTGCTCTCCTGGCTTCCGCTGTTTTGCTGAGGCTTTCCGGCGGCGATCCTGCAAGGGCCTTCACGGCCCTGATCGTCGGTGCATTCGGCAGCCAAGGCGCATTGCTCGGTTCGCTGGCGAAGGCGACCCCGCTGTTGCTTGTCGGGCTGGGCACGGTGTTCGCATTCAGGGCCAAGATCTGGAACATCGGCCAGGAGGGGCAGGTGTTCGCCGGCGCGATGGCCGCCTATTGGGTGAGTTTCTGGATAGCGCCATTGCCAGGCTGGCTGGCCGTCTGCACACTCGCGCTGGCCGGAATGGCGGGCGGCGGCGTGCTCGGCCTGTTGGCCGGCGCACTGAAAGCCAGGTTCGGCACCAGCGAGATCATTTCGACGGTGATGCTGAATTACGTCGTCATGTACCTGCTCGCCTACCTTGTCGATGGCGGCCCCTGGATGGCGACAGGCGTGACCGTATCCTATCACCAGTCGCCGCCCATCGATCCAAGTCTGGAGTGGCCGATCCTCTTGTCCGTTGGGGCGGGAAAGCTGCATGTCGGCTTCCTGTTCGCTCTCGCCGCCTCGGCATTCGCAGCGGTGCTGCTCGACAAGACGTCGCTGGGCTACGAAATCCGCGCGTTCGGCTCAAACCCGACCGCGCTGACGTTTCGCGGCACCAATGTGCGCCGGCTTCTGCTGACCGTCATGCTGATGTCGGGGGCCCTGGCGGGACTGGCTGGCGCCGGCGAGCTTTTCGGTGTCTCGCACCGGCTGCGTGCCGAGACGCTGCTTGGCATCGGCAGTTCGGGGATCGTCGTTGCCATGGTGGGAGGACTGCGCCCGAGCGGCGTGATGATCGCCGCCCTGTTCTTCGGCGCGCTGGAAAGCGGCACGATCTACATGCGGCTGAAGAGTGGCACGCCGGCAGGCCTGGTGTCGGCGATGGAAGGGCTGGTGCTTTTGTTCTTTCTCAGTGCCGCCGTCGCAACGCGCCTTCAGATCGTGAGGAGGGAAGTCCATGCTTGAGCTGCTGCAGGGCCCGCTTCTGATAAGCCTCCTGGCGGCGATGGTCCGCATTGCCACGCCATTGCTTTTTTCGGCAATGGGCGAACTTGTCACGCAGCGCGCGGGCATCTGGAACATCGCTGTCGAAGGCACCATGCTGATTGGCGCCATTGTCGCCTACATGGTTGCCTCAACAACCGGATCGCCTTGGCTGGCTCTGGCGATAGCCATCCTGGCCTGCGCCGCGAGCAGCCTGATCATGTCGTTCGTCACGATTGTTTTGAAGGCCGAGCAATTCGTAGCCGGCCTTGCCCTTAATCTCCTGGCATCGGGCGTGACGCTGTTCTGGTTCCAGGCCTATATTGGCGGTCGCGAGGCGCCGACCTTCATCGGCTTCGACCAGGTTCCGATCCCCTATCTGTCGGATATTCCGATCCTGGGGCCGGTGCTGTTTTCCCAACGCCTGCTGACCTATGTCAGCTTCCTGGTGCCCATCCTCGTCTGGTTCTTTCTCTACCGAACGAAATACGGCCTTGAGGTGCGCTGTGTCGGCGAAAATCCGAAGGCGCTTGACGTCAAGGGCCTGCACGTCGGCCTCAGGCAGTGCCTCGCGATCATGTTCGGCAGCATGATGTCCGGCTTCGGCGGCGCCTTCCTGATGCTTGGCTATTCGGACAAGTTCGTTCCCGATCTCATTGCCGGCCGCGGCTGGCTGGTCGTGGTCGCGATCATCGCCGGCAACTGGATGCCGTTCCGGATCGTTGGAGCGATCTTCATCTTCGCGTTTCTGGAGGCGTTGGGCATCCATGCGCAAGTGGTGGGGATTCCTGTCCCCCACCAGTTGTTCCTCGTCTTGCCCTATGTGGCGTCACTTGTGCTGCTTGCGGGCCTGCGGTCGCGCACCCATCAGCCCGTGGCGCTCGGCATTCCCTACAACAGGGAATAGACCCTGCTGCTCAACCCGCCGGGCGGAAAGGCTTTGCTAGCGAAGCCGGGAAGTGCAGCGCCAGCATTTGCCGGTTTCGCGAGATCAGCACCAGAACGATGATTGTCGCGAGATAGGGCAGGGCCGAGAGCAGTTCGGACGGCACTTCCAGTCCGAGCGCCTGTCCCTGCAGCTGGAGGATCGTCATGCCGCCGAACAGCCAGGCGCCAAGCAGGATGCGCAGCGGGCGCCATGTGGCGAAAACCACCAGCGCCAGTGCGATCCAGCCTTTGCCGGCAGTCATGTTCTCGACCCAGAGCGGTGTGTAGGCGACGGACAGATAGGCGCCCGCCAGGCCAGCCATCGCCCCGCCAAACAGCACGGCCATGTAGCGGATCCTGATCACGGGATAGCCGATCGCATGCGATGTCTGCGGTGACTCGCCGATCGTTCGCAGGATCAGCCCGGCCTTCGTGCGGTAGAGAAACCAGCTGATGGCAGCGAACATCACCAGAGCCAGGTAGACCATCGGATCGAAGCGGAAGAGCAACGGACCGATCAGCGGCAGATCGGACAGAACAGGGACGTTGATGCCGTGCAGCGCCTCGATAGGCTCGCTGCCGAAGCCGCGGCCAAGGAAGGCCGACACGCCGGAACCGAAGATGGCCAGCGCCAGTCCGGCCGCATACTGATTGGTGAGGAAGGTCAGTGCCAGAACGCCGAACAGCAGCGAGGCGGCGGCACCTGCCAGGGCGCCGGCAAGGATCGCAACCGGCATTGGATAGCCCGCTGTGACGGCCCAGAAAGCCAATGCCGCGCCCATCAGCATCATGCCTTCGATGCCGAGGTTGAGCACGCCGGACTTCTCGACCACCAGTTCGCCAAGTGCCGCGAATATCAGCGGCGTGGCGGCGATGACGGTGCCGGTGAAGATGGCGATGATCAAGTCCATCAGGCTGTCTCCAGCGCGTGCGTGTCTCGGGCCGGCCGTATCAGGCGGATGCGATAAAAAATGAAGAAGTCGGCGGCGAGCAGGAAGAACAGAAGGATGCCCTGGAAGATGCGCGTCAGCGCCGAGGGCAGGCCCAGCGTCATCTGCACGCCTTCGCCGCCGAGGAAAAGCAGCGACATCAACAGCCCGCCAAGCACGATGCCGAAGGCGTTCAGCCGGCCGATGAAGGCGACGATGATGGCCGCGAAACCGTAGCCGGGCGAAATCTGCGGCGAGAGCTGGCCGAGCGGCCCGGCGGCTTCCGCCATGCCGGCGATGCCGGCGGCCGCACCACCCGCCATCAGCCCGATCCAGACGGCGGCAGATTCGCGAAAGCCGGCATAGCGGGCGGCTAGCGGTGCCGCTCCGCTCACCGACATCTTGTAGCCAAGGAAGCTGCGGTCAGTGAATAGCCACATCACGAACACGGCGACGACGGTGATGAAGATCGAAGGGTTGAGCCGATAGGCCGGGTCGAAGGATTCGAACAGGGCGGCTGTCGGCAGAAGTGCCGTCTGCGGGTAGTTGAAACCGGCCGGATCGCGCCACGGTCCATGCACGAGATAGGACAGGAACAGCGTCGCGATGTAGGTCATCATCAGCGTGACCAGGATCTCGTTGGTGTTCATGCGGGCGCGCAGGAAGGCAGGGATCGCCGCCCATGCCATGCCGGCGCCCATGCCGGCAACGAACATCAACGGCAACAGCAGCACGCTGTCCGGGTTCGGCCAGAAAAGACCGACGCCGCTCGCCGCAATCGCGCCCATGGTGAACTGGCCCTCGGCGCCGATGTTCCAGACATTGGCGCGGAAGCCGATAGCCAGCCCACACGCAATGAGGATCAGCGGCGAAGCCTTGAGCAGCCATTCCGACAAACCGTTGAGGGAATTCAGCGGCTCGACAAAGAAGGCGTAGAGCGTCGGCAGCGGATCGTGTCCGAGCGAGGCAAAAAAGATCGAGCCGACGACCAGCGTCAAAACCGACGCCAGCACCGGCGCCGCGACGCGCATTGTTGCCGAAGGCTCCGGCCTTTGTTCAATCCTGAAGCGCAACGTCGCCACTCCCAATTGCCATTTGATCCGTGCTCATCGTTCGACCGGTCATCAGCAGCCCGACCTCTTCGCGGTCGGTCGTCTTGCGTACCAGCGGCGGTGACACGCGCCCCTGGCAGATCACCAGAAGCCGGTCACAAATCTCGAACAGCTCGTCGAGTTCTTCGGAGACGACGAGCACCGCCGCGCCGGCGCGGCTGAGGTCGACGATGGTCTGGCGGATGAAGGCGCTGGCGCCGACATCGACGCCCCAGGTCGGCTGGGAGACAAGCAGAAGCTTCGGCTCGAGCGCGATCTCACGGCCGACGATGAATTTCTGCAGATTGCCGCCCGACAGGCTCTGTGCCGTCGAAGCCGGACCGTTGGCCTTGACCTTGAACCTGTCGATGATGCCAGCTGCGAAGGCGCTGGCTTTGCGCCGGTCGACCAGGCCGTTGCGGACGGTGCCGAAGCGATGGGCGGTCAGAACCGCGTTCTCCCACAGCGTATGCGACGGTACCGCGCCACGGCCCAGCCGTTCCTCGGGAACGAAGGCGAGACCGAGCTTACGGCGCTCGTCGGCACGAAGGCGAGCGGCAGCGGTACCGCAAATCCTGATCGCGTCGTTGTTGTGATGCGTGCGTTCGCCGCTGAGCAGGGCGATAAGCTCCGCCTGGCCGTTTCCGGACACTCCCGCCAGGCCGACGATTTCCCCGCCATGAACGTTGAAGGAGACGTCCTTCAGATCCACGCCGAAATGGTCTCTTGCCTTGACCGAAAGGTTGTTGACCTCAAGCACTGGCTTCTCGCTCGGGGTCGGCGGGCTGACATGCATTTCCGGCAGCTTCGAGCCGACCATCATGCGGGCGAGCTCGAGCGAGGTCGTCTCTTTCGGCCGAGCGGTGCCGGTGACCTTGCCGTTGCGCAGCACGGTTGCGGTGTCACAGAGCTCCTGCACCTCGTCGAGCTTGTGGCTGATGTAGACGATGCTGCAGCCTTCAGCGGCGAGTTGTCGAAGCGTCTCGAACAGCTTGACCACCGCCTGTGGCGTCAGCACGGAAGTCGGCTCGTCGAGGATAAGAAGCTTGGGCGCCTGCAGCAGACAGCGCACGATCTCGACACGCTGCCGCTCGCCGACAGAGAGGTCATGCACCTGGCGATGCGGATCGATCGGCATACCGTAGCGAAGCGAAAGCTCGCGGATCTTGGCGGCAAGCGAGGGCAGATCGAAGGCGCTGCTTGCCGAGAGCGCAATGTTCTCGACCACTGAAACGGATTCGAACAGCGCGAAGTGCTGGTAGACCATCTCGATGCCGAGCGCGCGCGACGTCGCCGGGTTGTGCGCCGCGATCGGATTGCCGTCGCAGAAGATCTCGCCGGAATCGGCCTGCGCCGCGCCATAGATGATCTTCATCAGGGTCGATTTGCCGGCGCCGTTTTCGCCCAGCACGGCGTGGATTTCGCCGGGCTGGATAGACAGCGAGACGTCGTCATTGGCGACGACGCCGGGATAGCGCTTGCAGATGTTGCGCAGTTCTAGACGCGGATGCATGGCGGGTCCTGCCGTGGCGTGAAGCGAGGTTGGACGGGAACCAGGCAGGGAGACGCCGAAGGTCGGTCTCGGCGCCTCCCTGGTTCTTTGATGGCATTCAGCTCAGCTTGCCGATCATGCCTTTGACGAACCAGTTCATGCCGCGAACATCGTCATCGGCCAGGACGGAGCCTGCAGCGACCTTGAGGTTGCCGGCCTGGTCCTTCAACTCGCCGCCATAGGGGTGCACCTTGCCGCTGCCGATGTCGGCCTCGAGCTGCTTCAGCTTGGCCTTGGTGTCGGCCGGTATGCCGTCATTGTAGGGCGCCATCTTCACGACGCCCGCCGCCAGTCCATCCCAGCGCACTTCCGGCTTCCAGGTGCCGGCGGCGACGGCCTTGGCGGCGCCGACATAGTCGCTGGTCCAGTCGAGGACAAAGGACGTCAGCTGTTTGCCCGAAGCGAACTTGGCCATGTCGCTGGCGTAGCCGATCGACCAGGCGCCGCCTTCACCCGCGACCTGGACGCCCGTCGCCGTGTCGGTCATCGAGCAGATGACGTCGCAGCCTTGCGAAAGCAGCGTCTTGGCGGCCTCCTTCTCTTTGCCCGGATCGAACCAGGAATTGAGGAAGATGGCGTTGCAAGTGGCGTTCGGA
Source organism: Mesorhizobium sp. BR1-1-3 (assembly GCF_020165455.1). Taxonomy (NCBI): domain Bacteria; kingdom Pseudomonadati; phylum Pseudomonadota; class Alphaproteobacteria; order Hyphomicrobiales; family Phyllobacteriaceae; genus Mesorhizobium; species Mesorhizobium sp. BR1-1-3. The sequence goes on along the minus strand of NZ_JAIUIC010000012.1, from coordinate 212,108 downwards.
TTGACGCTTTGCGCACCGAGCAGCAGCGCGTTGGCCGGGCCGACGATATCCGGAATTGGAAAGCCGCCGATGAAACCAATCTTGCCGGATTTCGACATGTAGCCGCCCGCCGCGCCGGCGACGAAAGTGCCCTCGTAATATTTGGCTTCAAAGGTACCCAGATTGGCAAGGTGGACGATGCCGGAGCAATGTTCGAAAGCCACCTTGGGGAACCGCGGCGCCACTTTCTGCATGGGCGTTCCGTGCGAAAAGCTGGTGCCGAAGATCAGTTTGTTGCCGGCGCTGGCCAGCTCGCGGAAAATGCGCTCCGCATCCTGCGGCATGAAGATGTTGTCGATGACGGTGAGTTCGGCCTTGTCGCCGAACGCGGCTTTGATCGCCTCGACGCCAAGGCTGTGCTGCTTGGTCCAGCCGATTTCGGCGATCGGCGAGACGTAGACGACGCCGATCTTGAGCACCTCTTGAGCCTTGGCGACCGTGCTCAGCCCTCCAGCACCGAGCGCAGCACCCAGCGCACCGCTGTATTTCAGGAATCCGCGTCTTGTCAGGTCGTTCATGTCGGTAACCCTCTGTTGGTTTTTTTGGTTGATGCCCGGCTTGTCGATGCCCGGTCTTTGTTAGGGAGATGGACGTGCGCGTGCGCCGCGCCGTCGCCATTCCCGGATGGTTTTGCCTGCCTCAATCCAGCCGATATCGTTGCTCCGTCGGCCTTGCCGTCGAGATAGGGTGCGAGCGCTTCGGCAGGCGTCATCTCCGGAAACACCTCGCGATCCATGATGTAGCCGCGCACCACGGTGCGGTGATGCGTGTCGATCAGGTCCATGGCCTGTTTCAGGCGGCCCTTTTCCAGGAGGTCGACGACCCTCGAATGATCGTCGAGCAGATTGCAATAGTCGAAATCGGCTGAAATGAGCGAGCGCAGCAGCGTCGTGCGGCGCACCAGCTGGGCATGAATTTCCTGCATCACCTTGTTGCGGCTAAGGCGCACGAACACCGTGTGGAATTCCTGGCCGAGCACGTCGGCCAGCGCATCGTTGCCGGCGGCGACTGCCTGGCGCTGGCGTTCGACATGCTGGCGCAGCTCGGCCCATCCGGCGGGGCCAAGGCGATCGCTGAGCTGGGCCGCCACCCCCTGTTCGACAAGGGTCAGCGCGTCGTAAATCTCCATTGCCTCCTGCATGCTTGGCCTGGCGACGAAGGCGCCGCGGTTGCGCTCGATCTGCGCCAGCCCGTCATCGGCGAGCCGTATCAGGGCCTGACGCACCACGATGCGGCTGACATCGAATATCTCGGCAAGCTCGCGCTCGCCGAGCTTGCAGCCGGGCACCAGCCGATGGTCGATGATGGCGCGGGTCAGCGTGTCCGCGATCGTCTGGGAGCGGCTGCTCAAGGCACGGTTCTCCGTCTTTGCGACGACATGATCAGCAGGCTTTCCATGATGAAGACATGACGCTTCGGGATGTGCCATATCCCAGGTTCAGGTTTTCCATATCGGAATTCAATCATTATAGTCTGTCAACACAAAAAATGATTTTGGCTGACAAAAAATCATTGATTGGTATCCAATCTTGTGATTTCGTCATTGCGAAACGTCAGGCTAGGTTCGTGGTGAAGGGCTAGCCGAGTTGGGAGGGATGCCGATGGCAACCCGTTGCGTCGACCGCGAGCTTCTGAACGACTGGCATATCGTCGCTGACCAGGAATCGCTCAGCCAGGATGTGCCCTTTTCGACCCGTCTGCTTGGGGTCGATCTCGTCGTTCGAAAACATTCAAACAAGATCGAAGTCGTTCGCAACGATACCGGCGACGTGTTGAAGAGCGCCGAGCGCTATGGCTTCGTCTGGACCTGTCTGGACAAACCCTGGCGCGACATCATCTACATCCCCGAGGCCAACGAGGCGGATCGACATCTGGTCAGCGGCGGCTCGATCGCGGTCAAGGTGTCGGGCCTTCGCGCCGTCGAGAATTTTCTCGACATGGGGCATTTCCCCTTCATCCACACAGGCTGGCTCGGCGAGGAGCCGCATACCGAGGTCGTGCCTTACAAGGTGGAAATCACGCCCCAGGACGAGGTGCTGGCGACCGAATGCAAATTCTACCAGCCCATCGCGTCGCCGACCGCGAAGGAAGGGTTCGTCGTCGAGTACATCTACAAGGTGATCCGGCCCTATACGGTGGCGCTCTACAAGAGCAATCCGATCCAGAAGGGGAGGCTGGATGTCATCACGCTGTTCGTGCAGCCGGTCGACGAGGAGAACTGCGTCGCGCATCCCTATCTCTGCTACCTCAAGGAGGGCATGGATGCGGCGACGGTGCGCAGTTTCATGCAATTGATCTTCGCGCAGGACAAGCCGATCCTGGAAAACCAGGTCCCCAAGCGCCTGCCGCTCGATCCGCGCGCCGAGACGCCGATCCGCGCCGATGCCGTCTCGGTTTCCTATCGGCGCTGGCTGCGTGACAGGGCGGTCACCTATGGTGCGATACCGGCACAGATCTGATGACGTCCGAGGGTATTTGAAGGGATAACATGATGACGAAATGCGCTGATCCCGTGATCCTCAATCTCTGGCATCCCGTGGGCGCCATCGCGGAAGCTGCTCCCGGCGCCGTCCAGGAGACCGTTCTGCTCGAGGAGCGCCTCAGCTTTGCGGTGGACGTGGATGGCGAGCCCGTCGTCTGGCGCTCGCGTTCCGATGTGCAAAGGGCTGACCATATTCCACCCGCCGACAGGCTGCCTGCAATAAGCGCCTATGGCTATGTCTGGACCTCGCTCGGGTCGCCGCCGGCCGAGCTGTTCCCGATCCCCGAATATCAAGAGCCGGACCGCCGCAAGCTCAATGCGGCAACGTTCGGCGTCAACGTCTCGGCGCCGCGCGCCATCGAGAACTTTCTCGACATGGGCCACTTCCCCTATGTGCATACCGACATACTCGGCGTCGAGCCGCATACCGAAGTCAAGGAATACGACGTCGAGATCTCCGTCGATCGCGACGAGATCCTGGCCACGCGCTGCCGCTTCTTCCAGCCGATGGCGTCGACGGCGTCCGATGGCGGCGCCGACGTCGACTACGTCTATCGCGTGCCGCATCCCTATTGCTCGGTGCTCTATAAATCGAGCCCGGTCGACGAGACCCGGCGCGATGTCATCGCCGTCTTCCTGCAGCCGGTCGACCAGGAGCATGTGCGCGCCCACATGCTGCTTTGCGTGCTCGACGAAGACAATGAAGACAAGGTGATCAAGCGTTTCCAGCAGACGATCTTCGGCCAGGACAAGCCGATCCTGGAAAACCAGGTGCCGAAGCGCCTGCCGCTCGATCCGCGCGCCGAGACGCCGATCCGCGCTGACAAGTCGGCCATCGCCTACCGGCGCTGGCTCAGCCAGAAGGGCGTGACCTACGGGGTCATCCCGGCTGCAGCCTGACAGACATTTTGGAGACGATTGATGTTGGAAGAAGCCAGAAGCCGGTGGCATCCGATCGCCGCTGCCCATGATTTGCCGTTTCGCCACGTTTTCCACGGCCAGTTGCTCGGCCGGGAATTCGCCGTGTGGCGGGCCGATGACGGTTACGTCAACATCTGGGAGAACCGCTGCCTGCATCGCGGCGTCAGGCTGTCGATCGGCATCAATGACGGGCGCGAACTGAAATGCCAGTATCACGGCTGGCGTTATTCGAACCGCACCGCTGGCTGCACCTATATCCCGGCTCATCCGGCCGATGCACCCGCCCGCACCATCACCAACCGCACTTTTCCGGCGGTCGAACGTTATGGCTTGGTCTGGTCCTCGGAAGAGCCGCGCGGGGAGGTGCCTGAGATTGCCGGCCTCGCCGAAGGCAAGCTCCTCGCCTTGCGCGGCATCGCGGTCAACGCGCCGGCCGACAAGGTCGTCGAGAGGCTGAGAGCCTATCGCTTTCAACCCAACGGAGCGATCGATGGCGAGGGCGCCGACATTCTCGTCGAAGCCGCCCAGGATTTCGCTGTGGCGCTTCGCTCGCGAGCCAGCGGCGCCGAGACGCAGGGCGTTTTCTTCGTGCAGCCGGTCGATTCCAACCGTTCGGTGATCCGCGGCGTGCTCGATCAGGAGGCCGAGGGCGCCGCGCGCATTGCCATTCTGCGTCACCACAATGAGCGGCTTTCCAAGCTGCGCGACGAGGTCGAGCGCGACGTGGCGAACGCGCCGGCGCCGGCGCCGCTCGAGCCGGTCTACGAACGGGTCTCGGCCGAACTCGCCGAAATGCCTGAGGTGACCACGCATGGCCGCAAGGCTGCGCTGCGTGTCAGCGTGGCCAGAAAATGGCAGACCGCCGACGGGATCGCAGGCTTCGAGCTTCGTCCGATCAAGGGCATCCTGCCGACGTTCCAGCCTGGAGCCCATATCGACGTCCACATGCCCAATGGCGAGATCAGGCAGTATTCGATCACCAACGGTCCCGGTGAAACCGACAGCTTCACCATCGGCGTCAAGCTGGAACGGGACTCCAAGGGTGGCTCGAAATGCATGCATGAGACGGTGCGAGAGGGCGACGTGCTGGCGATTTCCGAGCCACGCAACAACTTCCCGCTGCGCCGCGATGCGATCAAGACGCTGTTCGTCGCCGGCGGCATCGGCATCACGCCGCTGCTCGCCATGGCGCAGGCGCTGAAGAACCAGGAGCTTGCGCACGAGCTGCATTATTTCGCGCAAGGCGAGGAACACCTCGCCTTTGCCGATCGGCTGAAGCATCTCGGCGATGCGCTGAAGCCGCATCTCGGCCTCTCGCCCGACGCGACCGGCGCCGAGCTTCGACAACTCCTCGCCGGTTATCGCAATGGCATGCATCTCTACATCTGCGGCCCGGGACCGATGCTGGAAGCCGCGCGCAAGATCGCGGCCGAGCAGGGCTGGCCGGATAGCGCCGTCCATTTCGAGTACTTCAAGAACACCAACAAGATCGACGACAGTTCGAGCTTCGAGGTCGCGCTGGCGCGCTCCTGCGTCACGCTTCAGGTGCCGGCGGGCAAGACGATCATGCAGGTCATGCGCGAAAGCGGCATCGATGTTCCGTCGTCTTGCGAGCAAGGCGCCTGCGGCACTTGCGTGGCGACGGTGATCGAGGGCGAACCGGACCATCAGGACGTCTACCTCAACGATGCCGAGAGGAAGGCCGGAACCAAGATCATGACCTGCGTTTCGCGCGCCAAATCGGCACGCCTGGTTCTGGACATCTAACTGTTTGTTTTACGCAATTCCGGACGGAAACCGTTACTTTTCCTGGAATTGCTTTAGGAGCCGCCGATGATCACGCTTTACGACTACGAACTGTCGGGCAATTGCTACAAGCTGCGGCTGCTGATGAGTTTTCTCGGCATCGACTACAAGACCGTGCCGGTCGACTTCTACCCCGGCCGCGAACACAAGTCGGAATGGTTCCTGAAACTCAATCCGCTTGGCCAGCTGCCGGTCATCGAGGATGAAGGGCTGATCTTGCGCGACGCCCAAGCGATCCTTGTCTATCTCGCCTCGAAATACGATCCGTCGGGCACCTGGTATCCGCGGGACAATCCCGCTCTGCTGGGCGAGATCAGCCAGTGGCTGGCCTTTGCAGACGGTATCACTTCGACGGCGTCGGCCGCCCGCCTGCACGATGCGCTGTTTTATGACTTCGATATCGACGCCGCGCGCGCCGGCGCGCATCGCCTTTTCCGTATCCTCGACGAGCATCTGTGGTTCGGCGAACAGCAGGGCCGCAACTGGATCTGTTCGGCCAGTCACCCGACCATCGCCGACATCGCCTGTTTTCCTTACATCATCCTGTCGGAGGAAGGCGGTGTTCCGCGCCAGGACTATCCGGCTATTCGGCGCTGGTGCGACCGTGTCAAGCGCATCAAGGGCTTCACCGTCATGTCGGGTGTGTTTCCCGCCGGCCCCGGCAAGATCGCCGCATAGTCTGATCATAAGCGCCGCGTTCTGGCCCGGCAAAATAGAGATTTGGGAGAGAAAAAGAATGAAAACCCGCGCCGCTGTCGCTGTCGCCGCCGGAAAGCCGCTGGAGATCATGGAGGTCGACCTCGAGGGCCCGCGCGAGGGCGAAGTGCTGGTCGAGATCAAGGCGACAGGCATTTGCCACACCGACGAATTCACATTGTCGGGCGCCGACCCGGAAGGTCTGTTTCCGGCCATCCTCGGCCATGAGGGTGCCGGCGTCGTCGTCGATGTCGGCAAGGGTGTCACCTCGCTCAAGAAGGGCGACCACGTCATCCCGCTCTATACGCCCGAATGCCGCCAGTGCCCGTCCTGCCTGTCGAGAAAGACGAACCTCTGCACGGCGATCCGCGCCACGCAGGGCCAGGGCCTTATGCCCGATGGTTCATCGCGCTTCTCGATCGGCAAGGACAAGATCTTTCACTATATGGGCTGCTCGACCTTCTCCAACTTCACCGTGCTGCCCGAGATCGCACTGGCCAAGGTCAATCCGGACGCGCCCTTCGACAAGATCTGCTATATCGGCTGCGGCGTCACCACCGGCATCGGTGCCGTGATCAACACCGCCAATGTCGAGATCGGCGCCACCGCGGTCGTCTTCGGCCTCGGCGGCATCGGCCTCAATGTCATCCAGGGCCTGAAACTTGCCGGCGCCGACATGATCATCGGCGTCGATTTGAACAACGACAAGAAGGAGTGGGGCGAGCGCTTCGGCATGACGCATTTCGTCAATCCGAAGGAGATCGACGGCGATGTCGTGCCCTACCTCGTCAACATGACCAAGCGTGGCGCCGACCAGATCGGCGGCGCCGACTACACATTCGACTGCACGGGCAGCACCAAGGTCATGCGTCAGGCACTCGAAGCCTCGCATCGCGGCTGGGGCAAGTCGGTGGTCATCGGCGTTGCCGGCGCCGGCCAGGAGATCTCGACCAGGCCGTTCCAGCTGGTCACCGGCCGCACCTGGATGGGCACCGCCTTCGGCGGCGCGCGCGGCCGCACCGATGTGCCGAAGATCGTCGACTGGTACATGGACGGCAAGATCCAAATCGACCCGATGATCACCCACACGCTGAAGCTCGAGGATATCAACAAGGGTTTCGATCTCATGCATGCCGGGGAGAGCATTCGCAGCGTCGTGGTTTACTGACCGGCTCACACGACACGCTCGCGTCGAAGGCTCTGTGTTCCCAAAATGCCGTGCCTCCCCGACATCGGGCGTTAGGCCGGCGGCGCGACTGACATTCCGGATGTCCGCGCCGCCGGTCGGTTCGACCCCACCTGATCCGCCCGGGTTGCCGCGATCATGGTCGATGCCGTAGACACCGGCCCATTGGTGTTTGAAATCCGTGGAGAGGGAATATGCCGGAACCCATGAAGACCATCTCCCAGGCAAAATCCCATGGCGGAGTGCAGGGCATCTATTCGCACCTGTCGACGAGTTGCTGCTGCGACATGACGTTTGCCGTTTTCGTGCCTCCACAGGCCCGGGAAACGCCTTGCCCCGTGGTGTGGTATTTGTCGGGACTGACCTGCACCCATCAAAATGTCATGGACAAAGGCGAATACAGGCGCATGGCCGCCGAACTTGGCCTGATCGTCGTCTGTCCAGACACCAGTCCGCGCGGCGCCGACATCCCTGATGACAAGGACAATTGGCAGTTTGGCGGCGGCGCCGGCTTTTATCTTGATGCAACGCAGGAGCCTTATGCGAAGAACTACCGGATGTATTCCTACCTCGTCGAGGAACTACCCACGCTGATCGCCGCTAATTTTCCGGCAGACATGTCGCGCCAAGCCATAACGGGCCATTCGATGGGCGGACACGGCGCGCTGACGATTGCTTTGAAAAACCCGCAGCGGTTCAGGAGTTGCTCGGCATTTGCGCCGATCGTGCAGCCAAGCGCTGCCGGCTGGTCAAGGCCGGCTTTCGAAAAATATCTCGGCACGGATGAGGCCTCGTGGCGGGCCTACGACGCTACTTCGCTTGTTGAAGACGGGCGCCGCTTCCCGGAATTTCTCGTCGATCAGGGAACATCGGACGGGTTCCTGAATGACGGGCTGAGACCCTGGCTTTTGGAGGCGGCCTGCGCCAAAGCCGGCATTCCGCTGACGTTGCGCATGCAGGACGGATACGACCATTCGTATTTCTTCATTTCGACATTCATGGACGACCATTTGAGATGGCATGCGGAACGGCTTGCATAGGTCGAGGTCCGAGCGATGCAATCGGATTAATCCTCGTCCAAGCGAGGACCGCGTTACTCTTTTTCGTCTCTACCAGGGCGAGGAACACGATGGCGCCGCATTGAAATTATTGAACAATTTCAACCGGAGGCGCTACCAACGCGTACAAATTTTTTAGCCATTTCAACGGTTTAACTGGATTTTGGTAGCGGGAGAGGGACTTGAACCCCCGACCCCAGGATTATGATTCCCGTGCTCTAACCAACTGAGCTACCCCGCCAGGGCGGCGAAAGACCCGAAATCCGCCTCAAATCGAAAGGCATGTCGGGGGCGTTCGCCAAGGTCGCGCGGATATAAGGTTGGGAGGGCGAGCCTGTCAAGCTTCGAAGCAACCGGCTTGCCGGCTTATCGTCATTATCGAAAAGCTTTGCCGCGGCGACATTTGGTTGTCGCCGCCGGGGTTGAGTTCGAAGGGGCACGTCGCTATGTCTCGGCCACGAGTTTTTAGAGTTTGAAACAGATGAAGCCGCGCATAGCAGTCCTCGGTTGCGGATACTGGGGCAGCAACCACATCCGCACTCTCAAGGCGCTCGGCGCGCTGCACGCGGTCTCCGATACCAACCGGGCCCGCGCGGAAGGCTTTGCCAGCGAGCAGGACTGCCTGGCGATCGAGCCGGACCAGCTGTTCGTCCGTGACGATATCGACGCCATCGTCATGGCGCTGCCGCCGCAGTTCCATGCCGACCTTGCGGTACGTGCCGTCGAGAACGGCAAGGACGTGCTGGTGGAAAAGCCGATCGCGCTGACGGTGGCGGATGCCGAGCGTGCGGTGCAGGCGGCCAAGGACAATGGCCGCGTCTTCATGGTCGGCCATGTCCTGCGGTTCCACCCCGCCTTCGAGACGCTGAAAGGGCTGATCGACAAGGGAGAGCTTGGCGAAGTCCGCTACATCCACTCTCACCGGCTCGGCCTCGGCAAGTTCCACACAGAGAACGACGCGCTGTGGGACCTGGCGCCGCACGATCTGTCGATGATCCTGGCGATCACCGGCACAGAGCCGATCGAGGTGCGCGGCGAGGGGGCCGCCCTGCTCGACAATCTCAGCGACTTCGCGCATCTGCACATGCGCTTCCCCAACGGCCTGCGCAGCCATCTTTTCACCTCGCGTCTCAATCCCTATCGCGAGCGGCGGCTGACCGTGGTCGGCACCAAGGCAATGGCGGTGTTCGACGACGTCGAGCCATGGGAACGCAAGCTGGCCGTCTACCGCCACGCGGTGTGGCAGGACAGCGGCCAATGGGCCTTCACCACCAATGAGCCGTCCTATGTCGCGGTTGCCCAGGGCATGCCGCTGACGCGCGAGCTGGAGCATTTCATCCAGTGCATCGAGACCCGTGCCGAGCCGCGTACCAGCGGCGAGGAAGCGATCCGGGTGCTGCGCATCCTGACCGCCGGCACGGTCACCCACACCAAGTCGAATTCCTGAAGCGCGGATTATTCGGCAGGAAACTTATTCGGCAAGAATCTTATTCCGCGGGAATCTTATTCCGCGGGAATCTGGGCCGGCCGGGCGGCAAGCCGGGTCAGCATGGCCTCGGCCTCGGCGCCACGCTCCGAACGCTCGATGAAGCCGCCGCCGAACACGCGGGCCTCGTTGCCGTCATCGGAGTAGAGCACGCAGGCCTGGCCCGGCGCGATGCCGGACTCGCCGTCGACCAGCTCCACCCATGTGGCACCGGCACGATGATGCAGCACGGCCGGGCGCGGCGGCCGCGTCGAGCGGACCTTGGCGAACAGTTCCAGGCCGCCGGCAGGGACGTCTGTGAGCGGTCCGTCGCCCAGCCAGTTCATATTGCGCAGATAGATCTTGTGCGTCTCCAGCGCCTCGCGCGGGCCAACCACGACGCGAGCCCGGTCGGCATCGAGATGGACGACGTAAAGCGGCTCGCCGGAAGCGATGCCGATGCCGCGGCGCTGGCCGATCGTGTAGCGCAGGATGCCCTCATGGCGGCCGAGCACGCGGCCGTCGATGTGGACGATGTCGCCCGGATTGGCCGCAGTTGGCTTCAGCTTGGCGATGATGTCGGAATACTTGCCCTGCGGCACGAAGCAGATGTCCTGGCTGTCCTGCTTGGCGGCAACCGCCAGCCCCATCTCCTCGGCGATGGCGCGAACCTGAGGCTTCGACAGGCCGCCGAGGGGAAAGCGCAGATAATCGATCTGCGCCTGCGTGGTGGCGAACAGGAAGTAGCTCTGGTCACGGTCGGCGTCGACCGGACGGTAGAGCGCGCGCTGGGCGCCATTGGCGCCGGAACGGATGTAGTGGCCGGTGGCCAGCGCGTCGGCGCCGAGCTCCTTGGCGGTGGCCAGGAGGTCGGCGAACTTCACCGTCTGGTTGCAGGAAACGCACGGGATCGGCGTCTCGCCGGCGACGTAGCTCTCGGCGAAGGGATCGATGACCGCCTTGCGGAAGCGTTCCTCGTAGTCGAGCACATAATGGGGGATGCCGAGCGTCTCGGAGACACGGCGGGCATCGTCGATGTCCTGCCCCGCGCAGCATGAGCCGGCCCGGTGCGTCGCCGCGCCGTGGTCGTAGAGCTGCAAGGTGACGCCGACGACGTCGTAGCCCTCGCGTTTCAGCAGGCCGGCGACGACCGATGAATCGACACCGCCGGACATGGCGACGACGATGCGGGTGTTTTCGGGACGTCCGGGAAGATCGAGACTGTTCATGATGCTTTCGTTCTGCGCGGCGCCTCAATGCCAATGTCGAGAATATAGGTCAAGCTTTACCGGCGCGCCAGCGTGCAGGGCGATTCACCGTTTGTGGCCGATCTTCGCCAAGGGATGCATTTTCCCCCGGCAAATCAGGGTTTGCGGGCAGATGTTTCAAATGCCGGCGAAAAGACTAACGCGGCGTTCATGATCCTTACCTAGTCATTAGGGTCTGCTTAGGCAATTTTTAAAGCTGTGGCGGTAACGTGGCGGGGATTGGGTCTTTGAGTTTTTTGTAGAGAGTACGATGACCGATCTGGTTAGACCGAGAGTCAAATATGTTATCGGGCCTGACGGCAGCCCTCTTACGATTGCCGATCTGCCGCCGACCAATACACGTCGCTGGGTTATCCGGCGTAAGGCGGAAGTGGTTGCGGCCGTGCGCGGCGGGCTTTTGAGCCTGGACGAGGCATGCCAACGCTACAAGCTCACCACCGAGGAATTCCTGTCCTGGCAGGCGTCGATCGACGAATACGGCCTTGCCGGGCTGCGCACGACACGCATCCAGCAATACCGGCACTGACCATTGCGAATTTAGATGAAGGGCGCGGCTAACCCCGCGCCCTTCTGTTTTTCACGGTCACCGTTCCGCTCAGAGCGACAGCACAACCTTGCCGATCGGCTTGGTGGCAAGGAAGGCGTGAGCGGCCCCCGCCTGGTCCAGTGGGAAGCTCTTCGCCACATGGACGGTGAGCTTGTGGGCATCGATCAACCGAGCCAGTTCCAGCAGGCCCTCCCTGTCGGGGACGACCGACATACGCTCGACCCGAATATCGCGCGCACTGGCCTGCGCCCTGGTGTCGTTGCTGACATCAAGCAATGACACCAGCACGCCGCCACGTTTGAGCACCTTCAGTGAGCGTTGGGCGTGGTCGCCGCCCATTGGATCCAGCACCAGATCGATGTCGCGAACATGGTCGGTGAAATCGCCCTTGGTGTAGTCGATGACCTCGTCGGCGCCGAGGTTGCGGACGAAATCGAGCTTGCCCGGGCTGGCCGTGGCGACGACGTAGGCGCCGCGCGCCTTGGCGATCTGCACCGCCAGATGACCGACGCCGCCGGCTCCCGCATGCACCAATACGCGCTGCCCCGATTTCAGCCCGCCGTGGCGAACAAGCCCTTGCCAGGCGGTGAGGCCGGCCAGCGGCAAGGCGCCTGCCTCGAGGTGGCCCGCGCCCTTCGGCTTCAGTGTGATTTGATCGGCAGGTACGGCAACCAACTCGGCATAGGCGGCGGCCTGCTTGGGAAAGCGCGGCATCCCGAACACCTCGTCGCCGATCTTGAAGCCGGTGACGCCGGCGCCGAGTGCTTCGACAGTTCCCGAGATATCCCAACCCAGGATGAAGGGCGGCTCGCCGAGCAAGGGGTAGTAGCCGGCACGGACGGCGCCATCGACCGGATTGATGCCCGCGGCCTTGACACCGACCAGCACTTCGCCGGCCTCTGGCGTGGGATCGGGCTGATCGGCGATGACAAGGACGTCGGGTCCGCCGACGGAATTCTGGATAGCGGCACGCATTGAGATGTCTCCTGCTCGGTTGATGCCACTATCATTTGGATAGTAATAGCCCCTTGTCCAGTATGTACCTTCCTGATACATACGCACCTCATGGATAGTGAAGATGATTGCGGTTTCGGCTATGACGCGTTCCGGCGGACGTGTCCTTCGCACACGGTGCTGGAGATGCTGGCCAGCAAATGGGTCTATCTGGTGGTTTGCGCGCTGCGCAAAGGCCGGCTGCGCAATGGCGAGCTTGCCCGGAAGCTTGACGGCATCACGCCGAAGATGCTGACGCAGACGCTGCGCGTGCTCGAGCGCAACGGATTGGTACGGCGCGAGATCTTTCCGGTCATTCCGCCGCGCGTCGAATATGAATTGACCGAGCTCGGTCAGAACCTGGCGGGACTGCTTACCCAGATCAGGTCATGGGCGGAGCAGCATGCGCCGGATATCAAGGATGCCCGTGCAAAGGCAATTGCCGAGAATGAAGGGGATTGGGCCGCGTAGGGCGGTTTTCATTCTTCTGGGCGTATTCCCGCCGGGCCGCAAGCCGCGACAATGCGCCAGTCCGATGGCGAGCGTTGACGTCGCCAAGGGCAGGGTTTTAGCCGATCATGGCGCTGCGGCCACCGACTTCGGCTTCGCGGATCTTCGTGTCGCGCGATTCCAGCATTTCCGCTTTGGAAAGCTCCGCTTCAGCTTCGCCGAGTAATGATTCGGCGGCGCTTCGCTGCTGGGCGAGGTCGCTTTGGGAATTCCTGAGATTGTCGCGGCGCAGGCGAGCCGCCTTGGCGAAGGTCGGATAGGCGAAATGGTTGATGTCGGTGATGCCGGCCTTCTTTTCCTCGGCGGTAATCTGAAGCTCCAGCTCGACGGCCATGCGTTCGAACTCGGCGATCATCATGTCGAGCTGCAGCAGCTGCCGCCGCTTCTCATTCACCTGAAACTGTTTCAGCCGAACGAGGTTTTCACGTGACTTCATGATTCGGTACTCCCGGAAACGCACACCCGCACTTATCGTCCAAACCACCTGGAAACGCCCAGGCCGCACCCGTGTCCACCGGCTTTCCCCCAACTATGGGAAACAAAACCCTAAAGTTTTTTGCCGGCGGTAACCATTCGTTTACGGGCATTGTTAATCATACGGGTCAGGACTTAAGGCCGGGTAAAAATTCCGGCCACCGATGCGGAAGCGACGTCGATGAGTCCCTGGAGTCGCTTAGTCCAGATTGTTAATGTGTTGCATTAGGAATTTGGTTCTGAGATTCGTTATTAGATTCAAGAGGGTGTAGAAAGAGGTTAAAAAATCTGGTACCGTCATGGACGGGAAATTAGGATTTGTTAACCATTCAATGGCAGCCTCTGCACAAGGCAACCACTGCTCCGGGTCCGGACGGGTCGTGAAATGGTCCGGCAGCAGAAAAGGGGAATAAAATGCGTGTTCTGCTGATAGAAGATGACAGTGCAACCGCACAAAGCATCGAACTGATGCTGAAATCGGAAAGTTTCAACGTCTACACGACCGATCTCGGTGAAGAGGGCGTCGATCTAGGCAAGCTCTACGACTACGATATCATTCTTCTCGACCTCAACCTGCCTGACATGTCAGGCTACGAGGTCTTGAGAACGCTTCGCCTTTCCAAGGTCAAAACACCTATTCTCATCCTCTCCGGCATGGCCGGCATCGAGGACAAGGTGCGCGGCCTCGGCTTCGGCGCAGACGACTACATGACCAAGCCATTCCACAAGGACGAGCTGGTTGCCCGCATTCATGCCATCGTGCGGCGTTCCAAGGGCCACGCCCAGTCGGTCATCACCACCGGCGACCTGGTGGTCAACCTCGATGCCAAGACAGTCGAAGTGGGCGGCCAGCGCGTGCACCTGACCGGCAAGGAATACCAGATGCTGGAGTTGCTCTCGCTACGCAAGGGCACCACGTTGACCAAGGAAATGTTCCTCAACCACCTCTATGGCGGCATGGACGAGCCTGAGCTGAAAATCATCGACGTCTTCATCTGCAAGCTGCGCAAAAAGCTCGACGCGGCATCGGGCGGTCAGAACTACATCGAAACGGTCTGGGGTCGCGGCTATGTGCTGCGCGAACCGGAAGACATTCGCGTCAGCGCCTGAGCGACGAATCGTTCGAATCTTTTCAATAAAAAACCCGGCTTCGGCCGGGTTTTTGCATGATGGGCTGGTAACGGTCTGCTTTTGGGTTTCCGAGCAGAAGACCGTCACGCACTTTTTCTGGAGTTGCTCAAGGATGCCGAATCAGGTGCGCTCTTCAAGGTGCGAAAGCGCTCGAGCAGCTGCGGGCGGTTGAACGGCTTCAAGAGATAGCCCTGGGCGCCGGCTCGCTTGGCCCGCATGATCGAAGCAATATCGAGCTCGACCAGGGAAATCAGGATCTGCGGCCTTATCGGGCTCTCCATGGCGCGGACGCGACGGATGAGATCGACTGCCGGTACGTCGGGCAAGGCGCCATCGACGACGATGATGTCGGGCATGTCGGCGGCGCACATCTCCAGCGCGTCAAGTCCGCTGGCGGCCTCGATGACAATCATTTCGGAGCCGCCCAGGATGCGTTTTGCAACCTTCCTGATAACGCTTGAATCGTCGACGAACATGCAGCGTTTCATTTCCGGGTCCTCTTTGCCTTCTGGCGGTCCGGTAGCGTCGGGGCATCCAGGACGCACCATAGGCCAATCTGGTAAAGAAGCCGAAAAGGCGTTAGGTAAAATTTTTACAAAGATGGGCAGGTGCCTACTTTTATTCACGAATGCTTTGGCGCCGCCTGAACGACCAGACGCATCTCAAGTCGATGAGCTGGAATTACAGCGTTAAATGAAAAAATACTTCGCTTTATCGGCTGCGCATCAGGCCGCCGAAAGCACGATTTCTTCCGGCGTCGCGTGGATCGATATCGTCATGCCGGCTTCGCGCGCCAGGAGCAGCGTGTAATAGGGCTGCACGGAATGCGCGTCGATCGGCTCCTCCGGCTTGTGGCCGGAATGCAGTTCGAGGAATTTCGGCGGCACCCGCAGCATCGGGCCAGCCGACGTAAGCGCGAAACGCGGTTCGGTCTCAAGGTTTTCCAGCGTCACGGAAAGCTTGCCGCCGCGCGGAATGGCGGCATTGGCGACGAGGATCAGGTTGAGCAGCAGCTTGACCTTGTTCTTGGGCAGCAACGCGCGGGGCCCGTTCCAGGTCAGTTCCGGCTTTTCGTTCTTGAGGAAGGCGATGGCGACCGCTTCGGCATCGCCGGTATCGATCAACATACCGGCCGAACCGGCGGCACCGAAGGCGATGCGGGCGAACTGAAGGCGGGCCGAAGCGTTGCGGGCGCTCTGACGGATCAGCTTCATGGCGTCCTCATCGGCGCCGCCTTCATCAAGCAATTCGAGCCCGTTGTTGATCGCGCCGACCGGCGAGATGATATCGTGGCAGACCCGGCTGCACAAAAGCGCTGCCAGATCGGGTGCGGAAAGGGTGAACAGATCGGCCATCGGCGAAAAATCCCTGCAAAATCTCACAACTCATGGCCGGGCGATCGATCGTCGCCTGCCACACGAATCACGCACTCTCTCCTCAGGCTTTCTGAATACACAGCGCCCGTGCGTGCAGCAACAAATCCAAATTGTGGTTGTGGCAAATGGCGTGTTCACGCAGGCTGCCGACCCCAATTGAGCGACCCCAAAACAGCCTTCGAACCGCCATGTTCATGTGGGAGCTTAATGGTTGAAAAAGGATTACGGCATAATTTGCCCCTAACAGTTACCCTTAACGGCCGGCTAAAAGAGCCGTACGGGGTGCGAGGCGTCGGCGAAGGTGCTCCCTGACGGAGATTGGAAGCATGTTTTCCCGATACTACGACCGGAGCTTTCTCCGTGTCTTCTCAATGGCGGTCACGCTCCTGGGCGTTCTCGTCTTCTCGACTTCAGCCTTGCGGGCCCAGGAATACACCGCTCAGGAGATTGTCGATTCCGGTCACAAATTTTTTGGCGCCACATCGGGCGGACTCGCCACGGTGATCGAGAAGATTTTTGCCTCCTACGGCCTGCCCAACGGCTATCTGCTGGGCGAAGAGGGCTCTGGTGCGCTGATCGGTGGCCTGACCTATGGCGAAGGCACGCTCTACACCAAGAATGCCGGCGACCACAAAGTGTTCTGGCAAGGCCCGTCGCTCGGCTGGGATTTCGGCGGCGAGGGGTCGCGGGTGATGATGCTGGTCTACAATCTCGATGATGTGGGCAGCCTCTACAACCGCTATGGCGGCGTTGCCGGTTCAGCCTATGTGGTGGCGGGCGTCGGCTTCAACGTGCTGAAGAACAACAATGTTCTCCTGGTGCCGATCCGCACCGGCGTCGGTGCTCGGCTCGGCGTCAATCTCGGCTATCTGAAGCTTACCGAGCGGGCCACGTGGAATCCGTTCTAGGCTGAAGTCCTTGGCTGTCGTTGTCCAATCCGGGACCGCTTTTGGGTCGACATGCATTAAACTCGTAGCGTTGCGGCAAACCCTTGCCGCAACGCTGGATTTCCGCCATGTCAACGTGGCACAGTCAAAGCGATCTATGCGCTTTTGATGCTTGCCGGCCACAACGGGTAGTCACTTGGTCCAGTCGGTCCTGTTCTTCGTCCTCGGCTTTCTCTGCGCTGGCTTTCTGGCGCTCATGGTGGCTCCGGCCATATGGCGTCGTGCGGTCGCGCTTACACGCAAACGCATCGAATCCTCGATCCCTCTGACGCAGACCGAAATCCAGGCGGACAAGGATCGCATCCGCGCCGAATACGCCATGACGACGCGCCGCCTGGAAATCAGCGTCAAGGCGTTGCGTGAGAAGGCGGCCGAACAACTGGTCGAGATCAATCGCGGTCGCGAGGCCATGAAGGGCCTGGCGGTCGAGCGGACGGACAAGAACCAGGCGCTGACCGAGCTGGGCGCGAAGAACGAAGCGCTGCGTCAGCGAGAGGGCGAGTTGCAGCAGCTTTCGGAGCGTCTGAAGGAAACCGAACGCAAGCTGGAAAAGCGCGCACTTGAGCTGGAAAAGCTGGAGCGCATGTATGACGACGCCAGTTTTTCCTCGAGCAGCCGGCAGATCGAGCTCGTGGCGCGAGAGTCCGAAATGCAGAAACTCGCCAGTGACATTGCGATGCTGCGCGGCCAGCGCAAGGAAGCCGACAGGCGCGGCCAGGAAATCGCGGCCGAAAGCAAGGCCGCGCGGGACGCCCTGAAAGCCGAGAAGAAAAAGACCGCCGAGCTCGACAAGAAGGTCGAACGGCTGCTGGCCACACTTGCCGATCGAGAAGACAAACTCGATCGCCGCGAAAAGGAACTGGCACGCATGCGCGAAAGATCGAAATCCGAGGACAGCGCGCCAGCCTTGCGGCTGGTCGGCAAGGGCGGCGATGTCGCGACGAGCGATGATTTCGACAAGGCAATCGCCAAGCTCGACAGCGACCGTGAGCAGCTCGAGGCGAGGCTGACGGCGCTGGCGCGCGAGAACAAACGGCTGAAGGCGGATCTCACCGCACTGGCCGCCTCCAAGGCCACTGACAGCAGCTCCGCCTTGCGCGAGCAGATGAACGAGCTGGCGGCGGAGGTCGTCCATCTGACGGCCAAGCTCGAGGGGCCTGGTTCGCCGATCGCCATGGCATTGGCGGTACCGTCGGACGCACGCTCCGGCAACGGTGACCGCAGTCTTGCCGACCGCGTGCGCGCGCTGCAGAAGGCTGACGCGACAAGCTGAAGTCAGGTCTCCTTAGAGCATTTCACCGTTTCACGGAAACGGCGAAATGCCCTAACTCTTTGCTTTGACGCAATTCTGGACGGAAACCGCTTCACACTTTTCCTAGAATTGCTCTAGCCGCAAAATGATGCAGCGCGATGGCTGAAGCCGCGGCGACATTCAGGCTGTCGAAGCCTTCCGCCATGGTGATCCGCACGTCGTGCAGGCTTGCGAGCAGGTCGTCCGGCAAGCCTTCGCCCTCGGTGCCGAGATAGAGCGCCAGGCGCTCGCTGCGCTGCGCATCGCGGATGTCGGTCTTCCCGCGTGGCGAGAGCGCGAATTGTTCGAAGCCACGTCGGGCGAGCGTCGTTGTGAAGCCGGCGGTGTCGGTGAACGATGCGAACGGGATCTTGAGCGCGGCGCCGACCGAAACGCGGATCGCCTTGCGATAGAGCGGGTCGCAGCACGTCGCATCCAGCAAAACCGCGTCAGCGCCAAAGGCGGCGGCGTTGCGGAAGATCGAGCCCACATTGTCATGGTTGGCGATGCCGACGAGCACCACGACCAGCGCACGAGGCGGCAAGCCATCGAGCAGGGCTTCGGCCGGCTGCGGCGCTCCCTTGCGGCCCATGGCCAGGATGCCGCGATGCATGTGAAATCCGGCGATTGCGTCCATCACAGCGCTGGTGGCCACATAGACCGGGAGTTCGGCGGGCGCCTTGCTCAGGATCTTGTCGAGACCCGCCAGCCGGTTTTCCAGGACGAGGGCCGATTCGGCGGCAAAGCGTCCAGTTGTGAGCAGCAGGTCGAGCACCACCTTGCCTTCGGCGACGAAGCGGCCTTGCCGGCCGGCGAGGTCACGCTCGCGAATGTCGAGATAGGCAGCGACGCGCGGATCTTGCGGGTCGTCGATGCGAATGGGATCCATGCATTCCTCGCGACCGTCGCATCGGCCCGAAAATCCGGACCGCTTCCCGGCGCTCACCTTGTTTGGAAAGCACGATGCGACAATTCGGGACAATCAGCCAGCTTTGTGCGCCCCAAATCGGCGCATGCCGCTCTGAATCACCGGCGAGATCGGCGGCTGTGTGGTCAGGTTCCAGCACGGCGCAAGCGGTGCGCCATCTGGGACAGGTCATCCTTGCCGCTGCCGAAAATGCCGTCCAGCATGACAAGCAGTTCTCGCACGGCGTCGGATTTGCAGGAGTAGTAAATCATCTGGCGGTCGCGGCGGGTGTCGACAAGGTCGAGCGCCCGCAACTTGGCGAGATGCTGGGACAGGGCGGATTGGCTGAGCATCACCTTCTCGGCTATGGCTCCCACCGACATTTCACCTTCGGCGAGGTAGCTCATGATCAACAGTCGCTTCTCATTGCCCATCAGCATGAGAAACTCTGCCGCCGATTCGGCGTTCACGATTAGCTTTGTCGAGACCATCGATCCCCCATGCTTCCTGTTCATCCCGACGCCATGGGGGCAATGGCGTCTGATTCCATAAATTCACTTATCGATCGGCGCTGGCGATTCAGCGTCACTAAAAGGTAGAGCATTTCACCTAAATCTCAAGTGTTGCTTTTGATCCAGCATAATTAAGTCTCAGTCCCGGCGTCGACAATGGCTCGGCCCGCCCTCGCCATATCGACCAGAACGTGCCGCAATTCACCTGCTGCGCCCAGAGGTTGCGGGTAAAAGACCCGGCAAGCATCGTCGCCCGACACCAGATCCATGCCATCGGCATCGAATCCGGCAATACGCCAGCCGTTGCCGGATACTTTGGCGAAATGCTGTGCGTAAACGGCGATCGCGTCGAGATGGTCGGCGTTCATGTGGTCGATGGCCGATTGTTCGCGCGCCGCGAGTTCCTCGACGACCGGTCCGCTGGCGAGCAGATCCGATCGGTCGAGCTGATAGGCCTTGCCGAAGCCGCCGTTGAGGCTGGCGCGTTGCGGATCGAGGCGAAAGATCGAAAAGTCACCGAGACCGGCGTAAAGTTTCGCCCTGGCATTGTGATTGAGGTAACGGCGCTCGGTGCGGGCGTGTTCGGCCGATCCGCGCTCGATCCTTACCGCCTGGCAGACCAGTGTCAGGCGCGGGTGCGCCAGCGGGTCGCCCTTGCCTGGTTCGCCGAGCAACAGGGAACAGCGCGGGTCGGCAAGCAGCGCGCCGGTGTGCGCCGAAAGCATCGACACCAGGATCAGCGGTGCGCCGTCGATGTCGGTGGCCACGCCAACCCTGCTGGCCAGCGGCGAGCCGGTTTGCGGTTCGATCACCGCCAGGGCGCCAAAGCGGGCGCTGCGCAGAAGCGTCTTCGCCAGCCGGATCGCTTCGGCGTCCGTCTCACGGATCACGTCCTTCTTCGGCTCGTCCAAGGCAGCACCGCAGTAAGTTGATCTTTGTTCTCTAGTTATCGGTCAGCAAGCCGGATTTGACAAGGTCGTCGATCTCGGCTTTCGCAAAGCCGAAACGTGCCAGCATTGTCGACGGCAACAGATCCTCATCGCCGGGCATAGTGGCCAATGTCGGTTGCGAACTCGAGAAACGCGGGGCCGGGGCCGGGCGCTCAAATGCACCTGCCGTCACAGAGGCATTGCGTGCCCGATTGTGCGGGTGGTGCTTTGCCTCTTGCAGCGACAGAACGGGTGCAACGCAGGCATCGGTTTGCGCGAACAACCGGTCCCAGTCGTCGCGTGGTTTCTGCCGGATCCGATCGGCAATGGCGGCGCGCATCGGCGGCCACAGGGCCTTGTCGTACTGGCCGGATGCAAAGCGCTCGTCGAGCGGCAGCAGCCTGGCGAATTCGGCGAAGAATTGCGGCTCGAGACAGCCGATGGCGATATGGCGTCCGTCCGACGTCTCATAGGTGTCGTAGAACGGGGCGCCGGAATCGAGCAGGTTCGCGCCACGCTTATCGCTCCACAAGCCGGCCGCCATCAAGGCGTGCAGGGGCACCGCCAGCATCGAGGCGCCATCGACCATCGCGGCGTCGATGACTTCACCCTTGCCTGTGCGCGAACGTTGGAAAAGGGCGGCCAGCACGCCGGCAACCAGCATCATGGCGCCACCGCCATAGTCTGCAACGAGGTTGAGCGGCGGGACGGGACGGCCGCCGGCATGGCCGATGGCGTGCAGCACGCCGCTATAGGCGAGGTAGGTTATGTCATGGCCGGCGCGGCCGGCGAGCGGACCGTCCTGGCCGAAGCCGGTCATACGGCCGTAAATCAGCGCCGGGTTACGCGCCAGCACCGTTTCCGGGCCGAGGCCGAGCCGCTCCATGACGCCCGGACGAAAGCCTTCGAGCAACATGTCCGCCTTTTCGGCAAGGCGCAGCAACAGATCGGTGCCTTCACGGCGCTTCAGGTCGAGGCGCAGCACGGCGCGGCCATGGCGGTCGATGTTATACTCATCCGGCAGCGGCAGGAGCTGGCTCGTCCCCGCCCGTTCGATGCGCAACAGTTGCGCGCCCATCTCCGACAGCATCAGGCCGGCCAGCGGCACGGCGCCGAGCCCGGCCATCTCGATCACCTTCAGCCCGGTCAGCGGACCGGTTTTAGCGGCAGCGGACAGGCCGGCGCTCATGACCGGTTTATTTCGGCGCCATGCGAATGGCGCCGTCGAGGCGAATGGTCTCGCCGTTCAGCATCTGGTTCTCGATGATGTGCAGGGCGAGAGCGGCATATTCGGACGGTTCGCCCAGGCGCGACGGGAAGGGCACGGCGGCGCCCAGTGAATCCTGCACCTCTTGCGGCATGCCGGCCATCATCGGCGTCTTGAAGATGCCGGGAGCGATGGTGCAGACGCGGATGCCGGAACGGGCAAGGTCGCGCGCCACCGGCAGCGTCATGCCGACGACGCCGCCCTTGGACGCCGCATAGGCGGCCTGGCCGATCTGGCCATCATAGGCGGCAACCGAAGCGGTGTTGACAATGACGCCGCGCTCGCCGCCCGGCAGCGGCTCGAGCTTCGACGCGCGTTCGGCGACGAGGCGGATCATGTTGAACGTGCCGATCAGATTGACCTCGATCACCTTGCGGTACTGATCAAGCGGATGGGGACCATCCTTGCCGATCGTCTTCACGCCGATGGCGATGCCGGCGCAATTGATCAGGATACGCGGCTCGCCAAGCTTGGCGGCGACGTCGGCGAGGGCAGCAGTCCCACTGTCGGCGCTGCTGACGTCGCATTGGACGGCAATACCGCCGATCTCGGCCGCGACCTTGGCCGCGCGGTCAATACCGACATCGAAGATGGCGACGCGGGCTCCCTTGGTGGCCAGCGCGCGCGCCGTTGCCTCGCCAAGGCCGGAGCCGCCGCCGGTGACGATCGCGATCTGGCCGTTCGGGTTCATGACGTCATCCTTTGATCTCAGGAGCAGTGGACGGATCAGGCGCCAGATCGATGGGAAAGGTCAAGCCATCGCCGCGGTAGGATCGGTCACCCTGGCCTGATCGGCGTGGCAGACCTCGCCCAAGAGCCTGGCGACCGCGCCCGGCGCGATCTCGTGCGACAGCAGCCGGTCGAGGTCGACGGGGCGCGGCATCGAAATCTGGCCGCGCGGAATCCGCTTGAAACCGAGCGGCCCGTAATAGGGCTCGTCACCGACCAGCATGACGGCAGGTGCGCCGGCCCGGGCAGCGGCCTCGAGCGCGATCGCCACCAGCCGGCGGCCGATGCCGAGATTCTTGAAGGCCGGCCGCACGGCGAGCGGCCCGAGCATCAATGCGCGGCCGGCACCGGCGGCGATGCGGGTCATGCGCACCGAGGCGACGACGATGTCGCCATTGACGGCGACAAAGGACAGCGAGCGCTCGTGCCCTCCGGCCTCACGAATCTTGTAGGCGGCCAGCACAAAGCGGCCGGGCCCGAAGGCTTCGTCGTTGATGGCTTCGATCTCGGGGTCGTGCGCCGGGGTTTCCGGCAGGTATTTCACGTCGGCAAGGCTCATGGTCTTTGCGGTCCGGTACAAGGAGGAAAGGTTGCTGCAAACGGCAGCATTCGCCAGTCAGCGCTTCATCAAGCGCGGGCGCCCTTTCGTCGTCGGTCAAACCGGATCAAAGCAAAGTCGAACATGCGGATTGTCCGCTAGCATCAATTTCCCGCCGCTGCAATCGGCCGTTTCTGTCCGTCATTTCTGCCAAGTGACGGTCTGTTCAGCACCTGACGTCTTCGACAGGGCAGCCTTGCGCCTACATCAACCAACAGGACGCAAGGAGATTCGCATGGGATTGCTGGTCGAAGGAAGATGGCAGGACCGCTGGTACGATACGGCGGACAATGGTGGCAGGTTCGTGCGGGCGCAGTCGCAATGGCGCGACTGGATCACCGTTGACGGGGCGCCCGCCGAAGGCCGGACGCGCGGTTTCAAGGCCGAGCCCGGCCGCTATCACCTCTATGTCTCGCTTGCCTGTCCGTTGGCCCACCGGACGTTGATCTTTCGCGCGCTGAAGAAGCTGGGGGGCATCATATCGGTGTCCGTGGTGCATCATTTCATGGGCGCCAACGGCTGGACGTTCGTAGCTGAGGACGGCGCCACGGGCGACACGCTCTACGGCCTCGACTTCCTGCACCAGATCTATGCCAAGGCCGATCCCGCCTATTCGGGCAGGGTGACTGTGCCGGTGCTGTGGGACAAAAAGGAGCAGACCATCGTCTCCAACGAGTCTTCCGAAATCATCCGCATGCTGAATTCAGCCTTCGATGAATGGGGCGACGCCAGCTTCGATTTCTATCCGAAGGCGTTGCGCGGCGAGATCGACCGCATCAATGCGCTGGTCTATCCCGCCATCAACAACGGCGTCTATCGCGCCGGCTTCGCCACCACGCAACGCGCCTATGAAGAGGCTTTCGGCGAGCTGTTCTCGGCGCTGGATACGTTGGAGGAGCGGCTGGCAAAACAGCGCTATCTCGTCGGCGGTCGTATCACCGAGGCCGACTGGCGGCTGTTCACCACGCTGGTGCGCTTCGATCCGGTTTATGTCGGCCATTTCAAATGCAATCTGCGCCGCATCGCCGACTACCCGAACCTGTCCAACTATCTGCGCGATCTCTATCAGGTCCCTGGCGTGGCCGGGACGGTGAACATGCATCACATCAAGGCTCATTATTACGGCAGCCACCAGACGATCAATCCGACGCGGATCGTGCCTGTCGGACCGGATCTCGATTATGGCGCACGGCATGACCGGGCGCGCTTCGAGAAAGCGGCGGCCTGATCTACCAGTAGGGCGAGGGCTGCTCGCCGTCAAAAACCTCGGCGATCCGGCGCAGCGTCGCCGGCGTCGTGCCCTGCGGCAAGCGGTCGAGCGGGAAGAAGCCGGCTTCGGCGATCTCGTGGTCCGGCAGCTTCGGCGCCGTCTGGCTGAAATGCTCGAGCAGATAAAAGCCGACATGGTCGCGGTGGCTGGAGCGGCGGTTGAAATGCATCGATTTGAGCACCGGCGGGGCGGTCAGAGCGATGTTGCCTTCCTCGGCCAGTTCACGGGCCAGCGCCTCGTTCATCGTCTCGCCGACTTCGACGCCGCCGCCGGGAAGCTGCCAGCCCGGTACATAAGTATGGCGAATAAGGAAGACGGATCTGGACGCTGTGTCGTGGATCAGGCCGCGCACGCCAAGCGTCATCGGCCTCCGCAGCACGAAATAGAGATGGAACAGCCTGGCCCTCAACCCTGGCCAGCCGGTCTGGCGGAAGGCATCTTCAGGGCTCGTCATTGATAGCGAAACCGTGGGTGGAAAGCCGCGCGCGGGTCGCCTATGAAGGTTGTATGTTCAGGCTCGCGCATATTTCCGATGTCCATCTGGGGCCGCTCCCCGATGTATCCTATCGCGATCTCGCCTCCAAGCGCGTGCTCGGCTATGTCAACTGGCAGCGCAACCGCCGCCGCCATATGCATGATGCGGTCATTGACACGATCGTCGCCGACATCAAGGCGAACACGCCTGATCACCTCGCCGTCACCGGCGACCTGGTCAATCTGGCGCTCGACGGCGAGATCGAGATGGCCAGGCACTGGCTGGAGACGCTGGGGCCGCCGCATGATGTTTCGGTCGTTCCGGGCAATCACGACGCCTATGTGCCGGGCGCCTTCGACAAGGTCTGCCGGTCCTGGGCGGCGTGGATGAGCGGCGACGGCGTCAACACGCCGGTCGACCGCAACGCCTTCCCCTATCTGCGTGTACGCGGCAATGTCGCGCTGATCGGCGTCTCGACGGCGCGCGCCACGGCACCCTTCATGGCCAATGGGTTTTTCATGGAAGGCCAGGGGGATAGGCTCGGCAAAATCCTCCAGGACACTGCCGGACAGGGGCTGTTCCGCGTCATCATGATCCATCATCCGCCGGTGCGCGGCGCGGTCCCGCAGCACAAGCGGCTGTTCGGCATCGCCCGCTTCAACAAGATCATTCGCCGCCATGGCGCCGACCTTGTGCTGCACGGCCATTCGCATCTGCCGTCGCTGTTCTTCATCGGCGGTCGAGGCGTCAGGATCCCGGCGGTCGGTGTCGCTGCCGCCGGCCAGGCGCCGGGTGGCAAGCACCCGGCGGCGCAGTATAATCTGTTCGACATTGACGGTGAAAAGGGAAACTGGCGGATCCGGCTGACACGGCGCGGCCTGACCGGGCCGTCCATACCGCCATCCGATCTGCAGACGGTGGGGCTTGGCGCCGAGGCCGCTATGGCCGCAAATTGATAACCATGGCCACGATGCGGTCCCAGAACAGGACGACCGACACCACAAGGCCGACCAGTGCGCCGGCAGCGACCAGGCCAAGCCCGGACAGAAGGGCCGACCAGCGTTTGCCGCGCTCCGTCGCGCGCAGCGGCGGTTCGGCTTCTGGCACATACGCACGTTTCAGGCCGGCGACGGCGGGTTCGACGCCGCCTTCCAGCATCCTCTGACGCTCGACGATGCGCTCGGCGACATAGCGCGTCACGGAATCGGCAACCGATTTCATCTCAGTGGATTCGGCAAGCACCACCCGGCCGATGCGGGTGTCCTTGAGGAAGCGATAGGTGCGGCGGTCGCGCCCCATGGCGACATGGCTGATGGCGTCGATCCACAGGCGCGGCTGCAAGCCCGACGAGACGACAAAGTCGAAATTGTCCATGTCGGCCGGAACATCGGCAAAAACCGGCGCCAGCTCGGCGGCAAGCAGATCGAGACGCATGCGATGCGCCTCGCGCATGTCGACGACGACATCGTCGCGGTCGGCGAAGGCATTTTTGACATCACGGATGGCATCGGACAGTTTCTTCGACTGGTCGATGGTCTTCTCGCCTGCTTCCTTCATCGGCGTCTGCCTCGTGGGTTTGGTTAACACTGGGTTAACACAGCCGCCGACAAAATGCACTGGCGAGATCGACGGCGTCGGGATGCTCAGGAGGGTCGTCGTGCGCGAAAAGGTCAGCTTGCTGCTGCGGCGAATTTCTGGCGGTGCGGCCTGGCGCGGCGGCTGGTGTTGCGGCGAATGATCTCGGCAACGAGGTCGGGTGCTTCCTCGGCCAGCATGTGGCCCGCCTCCAGCACGTGGTGCACGTGAAAATGCGCCGGCAGGTCATCCGCCTGGGTAAAGGGCAGCACCGCATCGCTGGTTCCCCATGCCACCATTACCGGCATGTTCAGCCGATCGAGGCGATCGTGCGGGATGACGCCTTGCCGATCGTCCACGGTCATGGCGGCCGCGATCCCGACCAGCTTTTCGAGTTGGCCGGGTCGCCTGCGCATTTCCCAAAGGATGTCTACCGTATGTTCGAGCGGCAGGGCAGAAGGTCCCGACATCACGGAGAGGCAGGAGCGGATCTCGGACCGATCCGCGGCTTCGGCATAGCGGCGCAACAGCGGTCCATTGATTTCGGGGCCAAGGCCGCCCGGCGCCAGAAGCGTCAGCGAGGCTATCTTTTCGGGCTCGGCCAGCGCCATCAGCGCCGCCACGGCACCACCCATCGAGTGGCCCACGAGATGAACGCGCTTCAGGCGACGCTCCGAGAGGTCGGTCAGCACGGCCTTGGCCGCCACCCTGGCCGGACCGGCGGCGGGAAAGTCGAGCGACATCCCATGCCCAGGCAGATCATAGGCCAGCGTATGCGTGGAAGGCGTCAGAGCGGAAATCACCTCGCGCCATACATCGTGGCAGCCGCCGAAACCGTGCAGCAGGACGATGGCCTTCGAGCCAACACCCTCTTCGGCGGCAAAAAGTGATGCGGTCATGAAAGCTGATTTTTTGTTATTGCAGAATGCGCGACACCAATCGTGGCTGAATTGCTCCTAGTCCGACATGATGACCAGTAAAATTTTCGCGATTTGTACGGTTGTGTACAGAACTTGGGGATCAACCGGCATTCGGCGATCGGAGCGCAGTAAACCCATCGGGACATGGCGCAGCCAGTGCGCGGACGTCGATGGTGTCAGCTCGGGCTGCCGAGCCCGGCAACACGCAGTGCCTGAACCAGCCGGTCGGTCAGGTCGGCCGGATATTTCCGTTCGACGAAAGTCGCCCGCGGATCGGCGGCAAATTTGGGGAACTCGGTGGTCAACTGTTTCAGCAGCGTGCTCACCAGATGGTCCTGTCCGGCAGCCTTGGCGCCGATCAGCCGTGCCGCCAGATAGTGTGATTTCGTTGCCGTCGTTCTCAGTGCCATGCTGGCCGCGACTGCCTTGTTCGTGTCGCCGAGCATGAGCTCACCGACGAACAGCCCATAGTCCCACCATGTCGGGTGTCCGCTGAAGGTCTCCGCCGCATGATCGAGGATCGGCGTTCCCTCGGCGTATCGTCCGGCGAAGATCAGCCCGTAGCCGTAAGCGGCGGCCATGCCGAGATCGTAGGGGTTGAGTTCATAGGCCTTGCGCATCCAGCGGATTGATTCGTCCGTATTGCCGAGGCGCGAACTGACATAGCCGTAGGCGCGATGCGCATAAGGGCTGGTCGGACCCATCTGCACGCCGCGATGGGCAAACTCGACGGCTGTTTCAATCGTCGCGTTGGGCGGATAGGCGTAATGATCGGACACCGCCTCGAGATGCAGGGAAGCAAGTTCCGAATAGACGAGCGAGGACTTGGTTCCACCATTGGCCAGCTTCTCGAGGCAACGATAGGCCGCCTCATGGGTCCTGGCGTTCTGGTCGAGGTAATATTTGCCGTTGAGCAGCAGGCACTGCGTCAGACCGTTTGGCGTGCCGGTCTGCTCGATATAGTTGTAGATGGTGCCGGAGGCGGGGAGTGCCGAGCTCAGCATGTCGGCAATACGGTCTTCGACCGCCGCAGGTGCGCTGTCGGCAGGGGTGAGATTGCGCGATAGAAGCACCCGTCCGGACGCCATGCTTTGCAGTTCTATCGTGATATCGCCCGCGTCCGGTCCGGGCAGGATGTCGAATATGAAGCTCGCAGCGTCGTCGGCTGGATCGTTGACGGTGTCGCGACCGATGAAGTCGATCGTATCGAAGCCACTCAGGCCGGCGCGCAGCGATGCGGCGACACGGCTGGCGTCGGGGCCGTCAGCCTTGAGTCCGATATAGACTTGCGGCAGGGCGTCAGCCCTTGCCGACGATGTGATGCTTGCGGTTGCACCAGCGGTCTCCGGCGTTGCCGAGATGTCGCCGCCTGCCAGCAAGGCAGTGCTGCCCTGGCGAAGAATCAGTACGCCCAGCATGGCGATGACCAGCGCGATCGCCATCCAGAAAAAGCGGAGATGGCGCGCCACCGAGGGGGCAGGCGAAGTCGGTACGGAAGTCAGAGACATCGCCTCCGGCGTGCCCGTGCCGGCTTCGTTTGACCGATCGGCGGATGCGCCGTCCAGCCTGAGTTCGGGAACAGCCTCGGCAATATCCGGCAGGCGGATCGCATTCGATTCATAGGCAGGAACATAGCCGCCGCGCGGAATGGCGATGCGGACCGGTTCGGCAATTCCCTCATTGGCGAAATAGTGCTGCAGAAGCTCGCGCAGCCTGCCTGCCTGCACCCGCACCACGGCATCGGTGGACGGGTCGAAATCGCCGTCCTTGCCGAAAACATCCATGGCAATGGAAAAGCCCTTGAGCCTGTCGGCTTCGCCGGCCTGTTCACGTTCGACAAGATAACGTAGCAGCTTGCGCGCGCGTTCGGATCGGCCGAACGTTTGGCTGGCAAGCAGTCGCTCCAGTGTCTCGCGCACTGCGGGGGCGGCAGGCGTGGCATGCTGCAAGTGTCGATCCTCTCGAAGTCGGCACAGGTTGAGGCGCGATCATATAGGTCCCGCACCACCACACAAGTATACACCCCATTATGCGATCACGTACCCACCGGATAATTCCGCGGTGGTTAACGGCCCGAAAGGTCGGAACCGATCACCAGATTGGGACGGTTCCGATCTTTGTTCCCGTCGGGCGTCAGCCGGCTTTTTTGCCGACGATACGGTTGGCGGCGGACATCACTGCTTCCAGCGAGGCGGCGACGATGTTGGTGTTGATGCCTGCGCCGAACAGCTTGCCGCCGGGATATTCCATCTCGACATAGGAAATGGCCGACGCGTTCGAGCCGCGCTGCATCGAGTGTTCGGAATAGTCGAGCACCGACATCTCGACACCGAGATGACGTGACAGCGCATCGACGAAGCCGTCGATCGGGCCGGTGCCTGTGCCCGATATCGTCAGTTCCTTGCCGTTGTCGAGGATGACCGCCTCGACGACGCGCCGGCCCTTGATCTCGGTGCTGGGATAGGTGTGGTGATCGAGGAATTTCAGCCGCGCGCCGGGCTGGTCGACATAGGTCTCGAGAAAGCGCTCGTAGATGCGCCTGGCCGGCACTTCCTTGCCCTCGGCATCGGTGATCGCCTGGATTTCCTGGCTGAACTCGATCTGCAGGTTGCGCGGCAAATTGAGGCCGTAATCGGCCTGCAGCACATAGGCGATGCCGCCCTTGCCGGACTGCGAATTGATGCGGATGATGGCTTCGTAGCTGCGTCCGACATCGGCCGGGTCGATCGGCAGATAGGGCACTTCCCACAGGCTCGTATTGGCCTTCTTCAGCGCCTTCATGCCCTTGTTGATGGCATCCTGGTGCGAACCGGAAAAGGCGGTGTAGACGAGTTCGCCGACATAGGGGTGGCGCTCGGGGATCTTCAACTGGTTCGAATATTCATAGACGTCCTTCATCCGGTTGATGTCGGAGCAGTCGATCAACGGATCGACACCTTGCGTGTACATGTTCAGCGCCAGCGTGACGATGTCGACATTGCCGGTGCGCTCGCCATTGCCGAACAGCGTGCCTTCGACACGGTCGGCGCCGGCCATCAGGCCGAGCTCGGTGGTGGCGATGCCGGTGCCGCGGTCATTGTGCGGATGCAGCGAGACCAGCAGGTTCTCCCGGTTGTCGAGGTTGCGGCACATCCACTCGATGCGATCGGCATAGATGTTGGGTGTCGACATCTCGACCGTCGAGGGCAGGTTGATGATCAGCTTGTTGTCAGCGGTCGGCCTGACGATCTCGGTGACGGCGTTGCAGATCTCCAGCGCCACTTCCAGCTCGGTGCCGGTAAAGCTTTCCGGCGAATACTCGAAACGAAAGCCTCCCCCGGCCTTGGCCGCCATGTCGGTGATCATCTTGGCGGCGTCGGTGGCGATCCGCTTGATGCCGCCGACGTCCTTCTCGAAGACGACGCGACGCTGCAGCTCGCTGGTCGAATTGTAGAAATGGACGATCGGGTTGGTGGCGCCCTTCAGCGCCTCGAAGGTGCGGGTGATCAGCTCCGGCCGGCACTGCACCAGCACCTGCAGCGAGACATCTGCGGGTACGTTGCCTTCCTCGATGCACCAGCGGGCAAAGTCGAAATCGGTCTGGGAGGCCGACGGGAAGCCGATCTCGATCTCCTTGAAGCCCATGTCGAGCAGCAGGCCGAACATGCGTGCCTTGCGCTCATGGCCCATAGGATCGATCAGCGCCTGGTTTCCGTCGCGCAGGTCGACCGAGCACCAGATCGGCGCCTTGTCGATAACCTTCGAGGGCCAGGTGCGATCGGTGAGACCGACGGTCGGATAGGGCTGATATTTGCGGGCTGCGTCGGGCATGCCTTTGGCCGAATCCGTGTCGGCTACCGCGGCATCGGAGCGGATCTCTTCTCGTGCGTTCATCGTCGTTTCTCCCGGCGGCTCATGGATCCACCTTCAGGTGGATTGATGGCGAGCGGCGCCTTTACCAGAATTTCGTTCGCTTGATGTGATTGCCAAGGAGCATGCGCTTGCGCGGCGGTTCGACCGCCGGGCGCTCCTTCAGCGAACCCGGCGATCGCCGATAAGGCCGAGAAGAAGCAGGGTCGAAGCCAGCGCGCGCACGGTCTCGCCGGAAAAACCGGTCGGACGGGAAGCGTTGCTGGCGCGCGTGTTCATGGCGGTTCTCTTACAGGAGCGGCTTGTGGGAGGCAAGTGGGCCGCGGGCCGTGTCGTAAGCACATGAGTTGTCCGGATTAGGTAGCACGTGAGTTGTCCGGTTTTATCGCCAGCGAATGGAGGCTGGGGATGAAGCGGGCCGCAGGCCGTGCAGGACAATGAATCCGGGTTAACGGGCTTCGGAGCCTTTGCCGGCGCGTTGGCCGACGAAGCGTCAAACGAAAAACCCGCCTGTGCGGCGGGTCACTGGCGCAAATCAGCACCATGGATGAAAATGTACCTTAGCTGAGGGCAGGGAGTCAAGAAAAAATTCCTATCATTAAAAAACTTTCGGCACAAAAGCTGCCAACACCGCCGAACTGACTGCCGCCGCCAGGCCTTTGTTCAGCTGAGTTCGGCAGGCCGTGTCGTAAGCAGTCGTCCGGATTAGGCAGCAGATGAGTTGTCCGATTTGTCTGCCGGCTGGTTGAGACGGGCGGCACCCCGACGCGCGTGCTCTTCCCCAGGCGCGGCAAATGGGCCAGACTTGGGCGACGGGTTGCGATGTCCAGTCGCCGGGAGGGGTCGTCCATGAATTTCGTGTTCTTCTCGCCGCATTTTCCCGCCAATGGCGCGGATTTCTGCGACCGTTTGAAGAAGGCCGGGGCCAGGGTGCTCGGTATCGGCGACGCGCCCTATGACGCGCTCGATGCCAAGCTGAAGGCGGCGCTCAGCGAGTACTACCGTGTCGCCGATATGGAGGACTATGATCCGGTGTTCCGGGCAATGGGGCATTTCATCCACAAGTGGGGCCGCATCGACCGCTTTGAATCGCTCAACGAACACTGGCTGGAGCTGGAAGCCAACATCCGCACCGATTTCAACATCTACGGCACCAAGCTCGATTTCGTGAAGAACCTGAAGCGCAAGAGCCGCATGCGTGCCTTCTTCCGCAAGAGCGGCGTCGACACCATCGCGCAGCGCAAATGTTCCGACCGCGCCGGGGCCATGACCTTTATCCGGCGCGTCGGCTATCCGGTGGTGGTCAAGCCCGACAGCGGTTCCGGCGCATCGAACACCTTCAAGATCTCCAACGCCAAGGAGCTCGACCAGTTCTTCCGGGACAAGCCCGAGGACGTGACCTTCGTCATGGAGCAGTTCATCGAGGGGCTGGTGGTGACCTATGACGGGCTGGTCAACCGCGACGGCGAGGTGGTGCTGGCGGCCAGCCACCGCTACGACCAGAGCGTCATGGAGGTGGTCAACAAGGACCGCCACATGAGCTATACCTGCTTTCCCAGGATCAACCCGGCGGTCGAGGAGGCCGGTCGAAAGATCCTGAAAGCATTCGACGTGCGTGAACGCTTCTTCCACATCGAGCTGTTCGAGACCAAGGACGACCGTGTCATCGCGCTGGAGGTCAACATGCGCCCGCCCGGCGCGTGGATGACCGATGCGATCAACTATACGTTCGACATCGATGTCTATGCGGCGTGGGCCGACATGGTGGTCAGGGATGCCGCCGGCGGCCCTTACGAGGGCAAATATTTCACCGCCTATGCCAGCCGCAAGCGACGCCTCCACTATTTGCACAGCCATGAGGACGTGCTAGCCGCGCACCGCGACAAGATCGTCCACCATCAGGCCATCGAAGAGGTTTTCAGCCGCGCCATGGGAAATTACGCCTACCAGATGCGCTCGAAAGACGAAGCAGCGCTGCGCGAAGCGGTCGCGTACATCCACGCGGAAAAGGCGTGAGGCGATGGACATTTCCTATCACAAGAATTTCTCGAGCCAGCTCGGCCGCGACATGGAATACAAGCGCTACGGCCATGCCGGCCGGCCGGTGGTGGTGTTTCCGACCTCGCAGGGCCGGTTCTACCAGTTCGAGGATTCCGGCGGGGTGGGCGCACTGGCCGAATTCATCGACACCGGCCGCATCCAGCTGTTCACGGTCGACGGCGTCGATTCGGAATCCTTCTTCGACAAGCATGCCGACGCGGCTCATCGCATTGCCCGCCAAGAGGCCTATTTCCGCTATGTGCGCGAGGAAGCGCTGCCGGACTTCCTGTCCACGGCCGAGCAGGCCAATGGCGGGCGCAAGCTGAAGCCGCTGTTCTCGGGCTGTTCGATGGGCGGCTATCACTCCTCGAACTTCGTCTTCCGCTTTCCCGAACTCGCCAGCGGCGTCATCGCGCTGTCGGGCGTCTATTCGGCCCGCGATTTTTTCGGCAGGGCGCTCGAGGGCGACATCTTCTACAACTCGCCGCTCGACTATCTGCCCGGCATCGTCGATCCCAAACTGCTGGCCCGGCTGAAGACGCTCAGGCTGATCTTCTGCTGCGGGCAGGGCGCGTGGGAAGAGCGGATGCTGGTCGAGACGCGCAGGTTGGAACAGATCCTGCGCGACAAATCCATTCCCGCCTGGGTCGATTACTGGGGCGGCGATGTCAGCCACGACTGGCCGTGGTGGCACAAGCAACTGGTCTATTTCTTCGGCCGTTGGCTGGATGAGGACCTGATGCACAGGCTGGATTGATAGGGAGGCCCGTCCGCTGACGGCTACCCTTCCTGGCATGCCGGCAGGGCGGTTTCGCGCTCCGAAGCCGATACGCGACGCAGGCCAAGGAAGACGACAAGGGCGGTGACGACGGTGATCGCCGCCAACACGATCAGCAGCCTGTCGAACGCCGTCTCGTAGGCCTGGACCAGAACAATGGCTCCGGCTTGGGGCAGATGTTGTGCTGCTTCGCCGAGATTGCCGGTCACCAGCAACTGGGCTGCCGCCGCTGCGTCCGTCGAAGATGCCATTCCTTGTGCGGCGAGCTGCGCGGCGGCAAAGCCGGAAAGCGTCGCCATGACGATCGCCAGCGCCACACCCTCGCAGGCGACGCGGGTGGTGTTGAAGATGCCGACCGCCATGCCGGCGCGCTCCCTCGGCACGACGCTGACCGCAAGCCCGTCCATCAATCCCCAGGGCAGAGCGATGCCGACGCCGATCAGCATCAGCGGCGCCATCAGCGCACTATCGACCGGTGGTGTCAGGCTCAGCCAGACAAGCCCGGCGGCAGCGACGAGCAGGCCGACGCCGCAGATGGTGGCCGGTGCGATCCAGCGCGCCAGCTGGCCGGCGAGCATCGGCAGGATCAGCAGCGGACCTGAGAGGCAGATCATCAATTGCCCGGCCTTGATCTCGTTCATCCCTTCGATGCCGATGAAACGGATCGGCAACAGGACGAGCAGGACGACGAAGGCGTAAGCGGGTGCCGCAGCCAGGAACTGGACGCCGACGAAGCGGGGGTAGGCAAACAGCGTGAGATCGAGCATCGGCCGTTGTGCTTGCCGCTCGACAACGACGAAGGCGACAAAACAGATGATAGAAGCGGCCAGAAGCGTGACGACGAGGGGATCAGCCCAGCCGCTCTGCGGCGCCTGGAGCACGCCATAGGTCAGCGACGCCAGCGCGATCGTGAAGGTGCCGGCTCCCGCCCAGTCGAGGCCCGTCGCATCCGGGTCGCGCGATTCCCTGATGGTGCGCAGGCCGAGCATGGCGGCGGCAATCGCGAGTGCCGCAACCAGAAGAAAGATCGACCGCCAGCCGAATGCGGAGATGAGCAGGCCCGACGCGATCGGGCCGAAGGCGAGGCCGATGCCGAAACTGGTGCCGAGGAAGCTGAAGGCGCGCAGCCGCAATGGCCCTTCGAATTCCTGGGCGAGTGCCGAGGCGCCGCCAGCGAAGGCGGCCGCACTGCCGATCCCCTGCACGGCCCGGAAGATGTCGAACCAGATGATGTCCGGCGCCAGCATCGCGCCCAGCGATGCCAGGATATAGAGGGAGAGGCCGACGAGGAAGAGGCGCTTGCGGCCGTGGTTGTCGGCCAGGGCGCCCGACGCCATCAGTGTGGCGCCGAAGGTCAGCATGAAGGCGTTGGTCACCCAGTTGAGCTCGATGGGACTGCCGCCGAGATCGGCCGCGATGCGCGACAGAGCGACGGCCGGACCGGTGAAGGTCAATGGCATCGTCATGGCGGCAAGGCACACGGACAAGAGCACGAGCCATCTCTCGGCAGAGCCGGTTGTGGTCCTGGAAGTCATGGATTTTCCTATCTGAAACAGCACTCGCCGGTGGGCCGCGCGATTGCGGAGCCGGTCGTGATGACAAGATAGGTCGTCGGCATTTCCGGAAAAATGGTGCTATATCTCCTGGTATATCGGACTGAAACGCTCGAATGGAATGACACGATGGATCGTCTCAACGGGCTCCTGGCCTTTGCCCGCACCGCCGAATTCGGCAATTTCGTCGCTGCCGGACGGGCGCTTGGCATCTCGGCTTCCGCTGTCGGCAAAAGTGTCGCCCGGCTCGAGCAGGAACTCGGCGTGCGGCTCCTGCAGCGCAGCACGCGGCGCATTGGCCTGACGGAAGAGGGCAAGCTGTTCAACGAGCGGGTGCGCCGCATCCTCGACGACATCGACGATGCCGAGGCGATGCTGTCGCGGACACGGGAAACACCGCGTGGGCGGCTGCGCATATCCACCCCGATCGTCACCTATCATCTGTTGCTGCCGGTGCTGTCGGAGTTCATGGCCCGCTATCCCGAGATCGAGCTCGATATCGATTTCAACGACCGGATCGTCGACGTCATCGACGAGGGCATCGATGTCGCGATCCGCAGCGGCGAGCTGCCTGATTCGCGCCTCGTGTCGAGACCCGTTGCGCCCTTCCGCATGCTGCTGGGCGCGGCGCCCTCCTACCTCGAGCGCCATGGCACACCCGGCGAGCCGGCGGATCTCATCAGGCATTTCGGCATAAACTTCCGCTTCCTCAACAGCGGCAGGCTGCTGGAGTGGCCGTTCATAACCGGAAGCGCTGAACCGCAGATCCGCTCGATGCTGACCTGCAACAACATGGAAGCATTGAAGGGCGCCACGATCGCCGGCCTCGGCATCGCCTGCATGCCGGATTTCCTGGTGCGTGAGGCGCTGCACGAAGACAGGCTGCGTACCGTTCTCGACGGTCATGTCGACGGCCGTGGCCAGTTCCGGATGCTGTGGCCTTCCAACCGCCATTTGTCGCCGAAGGTGCGCGTGTTCGTCGATTTCCTTCCCGATCGCCTTGCGGCGCGCTAGGCGTTCATCGCATAATATGACAGTGATGGTCATGTTTGTGTGGAAGCGCTTGAGCGGCTGTGGCATGCCGCTGACCGCGGTGGCGCTGCGGCGCTTGCCCCGAACTGTTGCATAGGACTTGAATGATGGACCAATTGAGCGCGCAAACCCGGATCAGCGACGCGGCGATCAGGTCGGTGATGGACCGGCTGCGCGCCGAGCACAGCGAATTCGAGATCGACACCGGCGTCGCCGACCAATGGGAGCTTCGCCTCTATTATGGTTCGTTGAGCGCCACGCTCGATGATGAAAGCGTACTGATCCGCGTCGCGGCGTCCGACGAAACCTGCCTGTCCTACATGAAGATGACGGTTGCCGGCCATGTCGCCGAACATCTCGGCACGACTAGGGGCATCCATTGGCAAGGCGACGGCATTGACGCCGGCATGCCGGTCTTCTTCCGCGAGATCACGGTGATGTCGTCGACGCGGATCTCGGCGCATATGCAGCGTCTGCGCTTCGCCGGTAAGGATCTCGGCCGGTTTAGCCATGGCGGCCTGCACATACGGCTGCTGCTGCCGCCGGCTGGCCGCCAGCCGCTCTGGCCGTCGATGGGTGCCGATGGCTTGATTGTCTGGCCTTCGGGCGACGATGCGCTTGCCGTGCGGGTCTACACGATCCGGGCGCTGGATGCCGCAAGCGGCTGGCTCGATGTCGATTTCGTGCTGCACCCCGGCCAGGAGACGCCCGCCGCCAGCTTCGCGCAAAATGCACAGGCGGGAGATGTCATCGGCATGATCGGACCCGGTGGCGGCGACGCTCCGGTGGCGCAGACCTTGCTTCTGCTCGGCGACGACACAGCACTTCCCGCCATAGGCAGGATTCTGGAAGATCTGCCGCCGTCAACACGCGCTGAGGCGCTGATCGAGATCGATGGGCCGGATGACCGGATGGCGCTGGCGCAAGGGGATAATATCGACATCACCTGGCTTTACCGGCACGGCCGCAAGGCCGGCACCGCGGGCCTGTTGTCCGCCGCCTTGCGCGAGCGCAAGCACATGGCGCTTGCCGACGGCCTGTACGTCTGGGCCGGTTGCGAATTTGGCGATTTCCGGGAGATCCGCAAGATCGTGCGTAAACAGTGGGGCCTGCCGCGCGACCGCCACCTGGTTACGGCCTACTGGCGCCGGGACGCGCACAGCGTGGGCGAGGGCGGCGAGGACTAGTCGCTGCCTATTGCCTGACGCTTCTCGCCACCAGCCGCGCCATGCTCGGGCCGATCAGCAGCACGATCAGGAAGCGTGCTGATTGCAGGGCCATGACGAAAGAGATGTCGACGTTCTGCGCTGCTGCAGCGATGATGGCGATGCTGTCCATGCCGCCGGGGCTGGTCGCCAGATAGGCGGTCAGCGGATCGATGCCCAGGAGATGGCTGATCATAAAGGCAAGGCCGCCGCAAAAGGCGATCAAGGCCACGATCGAGGCGATGATCTGCGGCAAGGCGCGCGCCGCATGGCGCAGGATCGCCCTTGTGAAGTTCAGGCCGATCGACCAGCCGACCATGGCGTAGCTGACGGCCAGCAGCCATTGCGGCAATTGCATTTCCACGCCCAAGCCGAGATGGACGACGGTGCCGAAGATGAAGGTGCCGAGGAAGAAGGGCGAGGGCAGTCGGCACAACTTTCCCCCCAGGCCGCCTACGACCGCGATGCCGATGGTGGCGGCGAAGGCTTGGGCATCGATCGGCGGAAACCAGACGATGGCGGGGATCTCGACATCAGACGTGTCGACCCACATCTTGGCAACGAGTGCCGCCGTCATCGAGACGAAGATGACGCGCAGATATTGCATGAAAGCGACGAGGCGCTGGTCGGCGCCGAAGGCACCCGCCATCAGCACCATGGCGGTGGCCGCACCCGGCGACGAGCCCCAGACGGCGGTGGTGCCGGGCAGGATGCGCCAGCGGCTGATCAGCCAGCCGAGCAGGCTGGAGGCTGTGACGGTGGCCACCACGACGCCGAGAAACAGCGGCCATTCCTGGGTGAAGACCGGAAAGATGTCGGCCGAGATCGACGCCGCGACGAGGCAGCCGACGATCGCCTGGGCGGCGCCGAACAGAAGACGCGGCACGCGTACCGTGGCGCCATTGGTGCCGGCGACGATGGCCGCCAGCATCGGCCCGATCAGCAGCGCCGCCGGCAGGGCGGCGAGTTCCAGCGCGCCGGCAAACAGCAAGGAAACAACCAGCAGGGCAAGCCACTGCCAGAGCTTGCGCATCCGCGCCATGCGCTCGAGTGTGGGCAGGTCCGGGGAGGGCTGCTCGGCCGAGGAATCCATGTTTCGCTCTTAGACCCGCAGGGCGAAAAATGCGAACCGCGATTCACAGAAAAATGATTGTTTCACCCGCCCAGGTGTCGAGTAACAGGTCTCGCAAGCCGGCGTTGAACCGTTGCTCGATCTCATTGCGACCCATGCGGTCGAAATCGTCGGGGACGGAAAACTGGCCGGCCATAAAACCGACCCGTCGCGCCTGCAGCGTCGGCTGTTCGATCGGCACGATTCTGGCCAACGGCTTGCCGGCTTTGGCAATAACAAACGACTCGCCTTGGGCTGCACGTCTCACAAGGCGCGACAGATGAGCTTTCGCATCGCGAATGTTTACTGTCTGCGTCAAAGATTGCTCGTCAAAATTGGCATCGAACTCACCCCGTCTTGCTGTCGGCTAGGCCGAAGCCGCCGACGGGGTGGGTCTCGACCTGGAATTCGAAGCCGGCGATGAACGGCCGCGCCTTGGCGATCGCTGCCTGGACTTCGGGAAGCTGCAGCGAGGCCTTGTGGCTTTCGGCGTCGGTCCACACTTCGGTGACCCAGATCGCGTCGGCATCGGCGGGATCGCGCGCGATGATATAGCTCAGGCAGCCCGGCAGGGCGCCGGTGCTGGCGCGCAGGAGGTCCATGACCGCGTCGCGCTGGCCGCGCGACGCCCGCATCTTGCCGATCAGTCCGTACATTCCGTTGTCTCCCTTTGAGGTTTTCGACAAGAGCGTGCAGATCGCCAGTATGCCGATAGCCGTTCAAGGCATCAACTGGCCGCCATTCACCTCGATCACCTGGCCGGTGATGTAGCCGCTGAGAAGGTCGGAAGAGAGGAACAGATAGGCGCCGACGCAATCCTGCGCCGTGCCGGCGCGTCCCTGCGGAATGGTGGCGACCATGCCCTTGATCTGCTCGTCGGTCGAATAGCGCTCGTGGAACGGGGTGAGAATTGTGCCGGGCGCCACCGCGTTGACGCGGATGCCGAAGCCGATCAGCTCCTTTGCCATGCCACGCGTCACATTGGAGACGAAGGCCTTGGCCGAGCCGTAAAGCCCGGCGCCGCCGCCCGCACCATTGCGGGCGGCGATCGACGAGGTGTTGACGATGAAGCCGCCCTGTTTCTTCAGCCACGGGATCGCCTTGCGCGAAGCAGTCAGCACCGAACGGGCGTTGAGGTCCATCACCGCGTCGTAATGCGCCTCGGTCTGCTCGGCATAGGGGATGCGGCCGAGCATGCCGCCGGCATTGTTGACCAGCCCGTCGAGGCGGCCGAAATATTGCGCACTGTCCTCGACGACGCGCTCGACATCGGCGGCAACGGAGAAATCGCCCTGGACGAGAAACACCTCGCCGCCCTTGTCGGCAATCGTCAGACCGAGCTTCTCGGCGGCGTCGCGGCTCGAGTTATAATGCAGCGCCACCTTGCATTTCTGCGCTGCATAGGCCAGCGCGAGCGCCGCCCCGATGCCGGTCGATGCACCGGTAACCAGCACTGCCTTGCCGGCAAGATCGGGTATGCTGAGTGTGGTGGCTGGCACGGTTCTTCCTCCGGGATGTCTGCCTGCCCTTCGTAGGCCCTTGCCACCCCGGTGTTCAAGCCTTGGAGCAATTCAAGGAAAAGTGTGAGCGCTTTCCCCGGGGGATTTGCGTCAAACAAACCGCTCTACGGACGCAGATAGGCGTAACCCTGGCCTTGCAGTTCGGCGAGTTTGACGACGCCGCCCTTGTCGGCGGCATGAAATCCGGCGAGCAGGTCGGGGAGTGTGATGTCCATGCCGTGCATGGTGTTGGCGCAGGCGTGGGGTTCCAGTCCCTGCTGCACCAGGCCGGCGAAGCGCCCGGAAATCGCGGCCGATATGCCTTTCGACTTGAAGGCCGCGAGCGCGGGACCATGCACGACCAGCACGATGTCGACCTTGCCGCCGGTGCCTT
Source organism: Mesorhizobium sp. BR1-1-3 (assembly GCF_020165455.1). Lineage (NCBI taxonomy): Bacteria > Pseudomonadati > Pseudomonadota > Alphaproteobacteria > Hyphomicrobiales > Phyllobacteriaceae > Mesorhizobium > Mesorhizobium sp. BR1-1-3. Next base: position 171,275 of record NZ_JAIUIC010000012.1, on the reverse strand, counting down.
CATAATGGTTCTTGATGTTGCCGAGCACGAAATTGACCTTGTCGGTGTCGCTCAAGTGGTAGGCGACTTTTTGCCTTGTGGGCTCGGTGGCGGCTGCCTGTGCTGCCCGCAGACCGAGAAGCGTTCCGGTTCCGGCAAGAACCGTGCGGAACATATCGCGCCTGCGCATGGCATCCTCCTCCGCTTGGCGGCTGACCGCGAATTGCGTGACTCCAGCCGCAATACTAGCATAAATTGCCGTTGCGTCCTTTCGATGCGGAGGAGAGGTCACATGGCGTTGAAGGAATGGGCGTTTGGGTTGGGGGAATGGAAGACGGTTGCCGGCGCCGGGTTTGGCGCCGTGCTGCTCGGCGCGCTTGCCGGATCGGCCTCCGCCGACGATGCGCTGAAGCTTACCGAACTCAGTCCGAACGGCGCTGACGCCTGTTTCGGCCGCGTCTATGATGCGGGGCATCTCAAGGCGCACCCGAAGCAGAAGGTGGGGCGGATCTTCTTCTACTACGGCCATGATCCGGTCAGCCGGCCGAACGAGGAACCGACCGCGAATTCCGACACGTCCTACAATGCCTTCATCGCCACCACCGTGCGCGGCGCCAAGTCGCCTGAATGGGCCGGCGGCTGGTGCAATCATGCTTCCGAGGACGGCAAGACGGGCCCGGTCCATTGCGGCATGGAATGCGACCGGACGCTTGCGTCGCTGAAGGTCGATGACAAGGGTCGGCTGTTCCTCTCGGATCTGCAGCCCGACATCTATCTCGATGCCGGATCAGAAGAGGAGCTTGGCGCAGCGGAATATGACAGGCGGGCGCTCGGCTCGGAGGATGACAATTTCCGCCTCGACCCGATGCCGGCAGCGACCTGCCAGGCGGAGTTCGCGCGCATCGACCCAGTCGCCGCTGCGCTCGGAGCTCCGCTACGCGAGCGGCTGAAGCCGGACCAGGCGTTCTGCTATGGGCGCGACTACGATGCAGCGCATCTCGGCTCGCACCCCGATCAACTCACCCAGTCGATCCGGGTTTTCCGCGGCAAGGTAGAACTGGCGTCCTTCGCCTCGGGCGGTGACACCGCCAATTGGCCAGACGGCGCCGACATTGCCGTTACCGTCACCACACGGCAGAAATCGGCCAAGGTGACGCAGACCTATTCCTGCCAGGGCGAAGCCGACCAGTGGCGCTGCGCGGCCAGCACGAAGATGAGCAATTTCTCCTGCGACATCGCGCAGAAGGAGATTTTCCTCAAGCGTGGCGCCAACGGCACGATGATGCTGGCCAACCCAAACAGCGCGCTTGCAATCGTCGACCTGTGTTCGAAGGCGGACGCCGGAAAGACGAAATCCGACGACAAGGTCTATCGGCTGAAGCCAATGCCGCAATCGGCCTGCTCGCCCTGAGCTCGGACTTGTCTACGTCGCCATGAAGGGATATATCTTTGCTATATTCTCATTTGAGGATAGCATGATGGACAAGGCGAAAGTGTTCTGGTCGGGCCGGTCACAAGCTGTGCGTCTGCCCAAGGAGTTCCGTTTCGAAACAGATGAGGTTTCGATCCGCCGTCACGGGCAAACCGTCATTCTGGAACCGCTTGCGCAGGACTGGGCGTGGCTAGACCAAGTGATCGGACCGCTTGATAACGATTTCGCCGAGGCGGCGCTCGAACGTCAAGACGGGCAGGATCGACCTGCCTTGGATGACGTTTTCAAGTGATCTACCTGCTCGACACCAATGCCGTCATCGCGGTCATCCAGGGCGACGCGGGTCTGTTGGCGCTGCTAAAACGGCACAGGCCGCAGGACTTTGCCCTCTCTGCGATCGTCGCGCACGAACTGCACTATGGTGCTGAAAAGAGCCAGCGAAGGGCTGAAAATTTGGCGCGCATCGAAGCTCTGCAGTTCCCGGTGCTCGAATTCGACCGAGAAGACGCAAGACATGCTGGGGAGATTCGGGCAACGCTTGCGACGTTAGGAACTCCGATCGGTCCCTACGATGCGTTGATCGGTGGGCAAGCGCGCGCTCGGAACCTTACGCTGACGACCCGTAATGTCCGGGAATTCGAGCGGATCAAAGATCTCTCAATCGAGACCTGGTGAACCGCCTCATGCGAACGGCACGGCCGTCGTGCCCTTGGGCAGCTTGGCCTCGTCGTCGGGCTCGACATGGATGGTGACGCGCACCGAGGGGATTTCGGCTTTCAGCGCGTCCTCGATGCGGTCGCAGATGACATGGCTGGCGCCGACCGACATGTCTGCGTCGACGACCAGATGAAACTCGATGAAGGTGGCGCGGCCGGCGATGCGCGTCTTGAGGTCGTGCACCTCGAGCGCGCCCTTGCAATTGGCCGAGATGACGTCACGGATGCGCATGTGTTCCTGGGTGTCGACGGCGCGGTCCATCAGGCCGTTCATCGACGAGCCTATGACATGCCAGCCCTGCCACAGGATGTTCAAAGCCACGAGGACGGCAAGTGCGGGGTCAAGGATCTGCCAACCGGTCAGGATCGCCCCGACCAGGCCGCCGAAGACCCCGATCGAGGTCACCACGTCGGTCATGATGTGGTTGCCGTCGGCGACCAGTGCCGGTGATTTCTCCGCCCTGCCGGCGCGGATCAGCGTCCAGGCCCAGAAGGCGTTGATAATCGTGGCAACGCCGTTGACCGCAAGACCTTCCCAAGGCTGTTCCAAGGGTGACGGAGTCTGCCAGGAGCGCCAGACCTCGTTGAGGATCAATAGCGCGGCAAGCACGATCAACACGCCTTCCAGCACTGCCGAGAAATACTCGGCCTTGTGATGGCCGAAGGGATGATCCTGGTCGGCCGGCTTGTGGCTGATTTGGATCGCCCAGAAGGCGGCGACCGAGGCGATGACGTTGACGATCGATTCCAGTGCGTCCGAATAGAGTGCGACTGAGCCGGTGACGTACCAGGCGGCAGCTTTCAGCGCGAGCACGACAAAGGCGACGATAATCGACCAGAAGGCGAGGTTCGCGACCTTGCGCTTCGCGGCCGCCTTGGCCGCGATCGCCATCGTGTTCTCGGCTTCGGCCATGATCGTCAGGCGGCCTTTTCCTTGGCCTTGCGCGGCAGGTGGGCGACGATGTTCTCGATGATGCGCATGCCGGCATTGTGCCCGAGCGTCATGATCGATTCCGGGTGGAATTGCACTGCGGCGATCGGCTCCTTGCGGTGCTCGAAGGCCATGATGACGCCGTCCTCGGTCTCGGCCGTGACGATGAAATCGTCGGGCAGCCGCACCGGATCGGCAAAGATCGAGTGGTAGCGGCCGACGGTGACTTCCTTGGGCAGGCCCGAGAAGATGATGCCGGGCTTGGAGACGCGGATGCGCGACGGCTTGCCGTGCATCGGTATGTGCAGCTGCCGCAGTTCGCCGCCATAGGCCTCGGCCAATGCCTGTAGGCCAAGGCAGACGCCGAAGATCGGCAGTTCGCGGGCGCGCGCCTTCTTGATGGTTGCGGCGCAATCGAAGTCCTTCGGCGTGCCGGGGCCGGGCGACAGCACGACGAGGTCGGGTTTCAGCCGGTCGAAGACTTCCTCAGGCACCGGCGAGCGAACGGTCGAGACGTTGGCGCCGGTCTGGCGAAAATAATTGGCCAGCGTGTGGACGAAACTGTCCTCGTGGTCGACCAGCAGGATGTTGACGCCGTCGCCGACGCGCGCGGTGGTGCGCTCGGTGCTGGCGGAATTGCCTGTCTTGGCGTCGCGGATGGCGGAGAGCATGGCGGATGCCTTCAGTTCGGTTTCGGCTTCTTCTTCCTCGGGAATGCTGTCGAACAGCAATGTGGCGCCGGCGCGCACTTCGGCAATGCCGTCCTTGATACGGATGGTGCGGAGCGTCAGGCCGGTGTTCATGTCGCCGTTGAAATTGACCATGCCGATCGCGCCGCCATACCAGGCGCGCGGGCTCTTCTCGTTCTGCTCGATAAAGCGCATGGCCCATAGCTTCGGCGCGCCGGTGACGGTGACCGCCCAGGCATGCGACAGGAAGGCATCGAAGGCATCCATGCCTTCGCGCAGCCTGCCTTCGATGTGGTCGACCGTATGGATCAGGCGCGAATACATCTCGATCTGGCGCCGGCCGATAACGCGCACCGAACCCGGCTCGCAGACCCGCGACTTGTCGTTGCGGTCGACGTCCGAGCACATGGTCAGCTCGGATTCGTCTTTCTTCGAGTTGAGCAGTTTCAGGATCTGCTCTGAGTCGGAAATTGCGTCGTCGCCGCGCTTGATGGTGCCCGAGATCGGGCAGGTCTCGACGCGGCGGCCGTTGACGCGCACGAACATTTCGGGCGAGGCGCCGATCAGATATTCACCTTCGCCCAGATTGATGAAGAAGGAATAGGGCGACGGATTGATGGCCTTCAGCTTGCGCGAAATCTCGGACGGCTGCGTCTCGCAGCGCTCGTAGAACATCTGGCCCGGCACGACCTCGAACAGGTCGCCGCGCTTGAACGAATCCATCGCCTTGCGCACCAGGTCGGCGTATTCGCCGGGTTCATGGTCGCCGCGCGGCGGGATGCGGTCGGGGCTCTTGAACGGCTCGGAGATTTCGTCGCGCGGCAGCCCTTCGGTCGAAAAACCCTCGCCGGCATAGTCGTAGCGGTCGGTCCATGCCTTGGCCGAATAATGGTCGACGACCAGGATCTCGTCAGGCAGGAACAGCACCAGGTCGCGCTGGCTTGGCTTGCGTTCGAGCTTGTAGTCTACCGGGTCGAACTGGAAGGCGAGATCGTAGCCGAAAGCGCCGTAGAGACCTAGATTGGCGTCTTCCTCGGTCTTGAACAGAGCGGTGATGGCGCGCAGCACCGTGAACACCGAAGGAACGCGGCTGCGCTCTTCTTCCGTGAAGACACGGCCGGGCTTGGCGACGTCGAGACGGATGAGCCTTTTCGATGTCTCGGCGATGGTGATATCGGCCAAGCTATCCAGCGCTTTGCCGATGACCGGCAACAACACCTCGCCACGGCCGTTGAGCGCCTCGATACGCATGGCGCGGCCGCGCGCGGAGACAACCAGAGGCGGGTCGATGATGGCGGTGTCCCAGCGCGTGTAGCGGCCGGGATATTCATAGTTGGAGGAAAACACCGCGCCGCGGCGCGAATTCAGGCCGTCGACGTAAGCGTCGATCGCGCCCGCATACGGCCGGTCGTGGCGCGCGCGGGTGATGGTGATGCCACCCGCGGTCACGAAACTTTCCGCGCCGTTTTCCAGAACCTTCATCGTCATTGCCGTCTCCATCAGCTTCTTGGGGCAACGGACCCGGGAATGGCTTGGAAAAAACAAATGGCCGCCCGGACTTTCCGTTGCGGCCACCCTCTCTATTCACGCGCACGTGTTCGAACAGGCCGCTGTCAGCAGGCCCACCACCAAATGGTCTTGATCGAACGCATATTCATGGCGAAATCCATAGCTGCGAAAAGAAGGATGCGCAACAGGTTTGAAAGTCTGTTCGTTGGCCGCCGCTTCTCAGGCTCATGGCACATCGCCAGAGCCGACAGTGCCGCTTAGAGTGCTCATCCAACAGCAGGAAGACGGGAAAATAACCATGACCGAGCAGATCGAGCGCGCGCGGACGTTTCATTCCCTCCACGTCAAGGGCAACCCGGTCGTCCTCTACAATGCCTGGGATCCGGGTTCGGCCAAGATCATCGAGAAAGCGGGTGCCAAGGCGATCGCCACCGGAAGCTGGCCGGTCGCGGCCGCGTTCGGCTACGCCGATGGCGAGAAAATCCCGCTGGAACTGGCGCTCGACAACATCAAGCGCATCGTCGGGTCGGTCGACCTGCCGGTGACCATGGACCTCGAGGGCGGCTACGGCGTTGACCCGGAAATCGTCGCTCGCACGGTGACGTTGGCGCTGCGGGCCGGCGCTATCGGTTTCAATTTCGAGGATCAGATTGTCGGTGGCAGCGGCCTGCATGACATTTCCGTGCAGGCAAAGCGCATCGAAGCCGCGGCGGCGGCCGTCAAGGCTTCCGGCATACCGGCATTCATCAACGCTCGAACCGACATCTTCCTCAAGGCGAAACCGGATGCGCATGATGACGTTCTGCTCGACCAGGCCATCGAGCGCGCACAGGCCTTCGAAAAAGCCGGCGCGCACGGCTTCTTTGCGCCGGGCCTTGGCGACGAAGGCCTGATCGAGACGCTCTGCAAGGCAATTGCGTTGCCGGTCAACATCATTGCGCTGGCGCATGTGCCGCCGCGCCAGCGGCTGGCGGAACTGGGTGTCGCCCGCATCAGTCACGGCCCGGTGCCTTACCGGCAGATGGCGGAATGGCTGGAGGCGAAGGCGCGACTGGCTATTTCGGGCTAAGTCAGTCCTCCAGCGTTCCCGACCGGGCATCAGTGCTCTTCCTGTCGCCGACCAGCTTCAGAAGATCTTCGCCGGCGCGGATGATGCGGCGCGAGCGGCGGGTCAGGATGATGCCGTCCTGCGGCGCGAACACTTCGGTGCGGCCATCGGTTTCACCCGGTGCATGGACGATGGTGGCGAGGCGCGCGCCCTTGGCGACGCGGTCGCCGGGCTTCACGTCGTAGAGCACGGCACCGGCCCGTGGCGCCGGCATCATGTCGATGTTTTCCAATGGCGCCACGAAGCCGGTGAAAGGACCCGGCGCGGGCAGGGCGCTGTCGGCGATCACGCCGCGCGCCACCAGCAGCCGGTAGAGGCCGTCGGCGTCGGCGGCGGCCAAGGCACCATCGACATCGAGGATGCCGCGATATTCGACGGTGGTGGCGACGCGACGGTCGAGCTTGGCCACATCGGCGGGGACGTTCTGATAGGGCATGATCGAGGCGCCCTCGAAGGTGCCGTCAGTGTCTTCGCTCCACAGCACGACCGCGTCGACGCCCATGGCCGCGGCGCAATCGGCCATATCAGGCCACAGGCTGGTGTGGACGTAGAGATAGGCGAGGCCCTCGTCATCGCAGTGCAGGTCGAGCACGATGTCGTGGCCGAGCGACAGCTGCACCAGCCGCGACTTCAGCCGCTGGTCGACGCTGCCAAGGGTGGTGTCGGGCAGGAGCGCTGTGTCGGGCGCCGTTAGCAGCGGAAAGCCGCGGTTGAAATTGGTGCGCGTGCCGAGATGAAAGCGGCCCTGATGCTCGCCGAAATGATATTGCGCCCGGCCGATCGGGTTGGCCCAGGGCACGATGGTGAGGTTGCCCTTGATGCGGCCTTCGGCCTCCGCCCTGGCAAGCATCGGCATCAGCGCGTCGATGGCGACGACACCCGGCAACTCGCCGGCATGGAGTGCCGCCTGCAGATAGGCTGAAGGAGCAGCCTTGTCGGAACCAGTGAAGCGGAACAGCGGGAATTCGTAGGAAACCCCTTCGCTTTCGCCGGCGATGCGTTCGATCGATTTCTGCATGACTTCCTCCATCAGGAGCGAGAGACATGCGATTTGAAGGCGCCGATGTCGATTGGTCCAGCCTGCCGCGCTATGGGCGCAAGAGACTATTCAGCCGGAAGCGGGATGACCGGCGCGCGCCGGTCCAGCGCCTGCGACAGCACAGCGACGGTGACCGCCAAAACAGCGAGTGCTGCGCCGACCAGCGGCAAATTGGCATAGGAGACACCGGCGGACAGGGCCACGCCGCCTATCCAGGCGCCGCTGGCATTGCCGATATTGAAGGCGCCCTGGTTCAGCGTGGCGGCAAGGTTCGGTCCCTTGGAGGCCGCCTCGACGACCCGGATCTGCAACGGCGGCACGACGACGAAGATGAGCAGGCCCCACAGGAAGACGATGCCGACGGCAACGCTGGCGATTGCGCCGAACTGCCTGAATCCAACGAAAAGCAGGGCCATCAGCAGCAGGGTGCCGATCACTGTCGGCATCAGTTTCCAGTCGGCCAGTCTGCCGCCGATGATGTTGCCGATGGTCATGCCCGCGCCGAACAGCAGCAGAACCCACGTGACTGCCGAGGTCGACAAGCCCGATACCTCGGTGAGGTAGGGTTTGATGTAGGTGAAGACGGTGAACAGGCTTGCGGAGGTCAGCGCCGCGATCAGCATGGCCAGCCAGACCTGCAGCTTGCCCAGCACGCGCAGCTCGCCGCGCAGCCCGCCACCGCTTGGCTCGGCGACATCGGACGGCACCAACCAGGCGATCGCTGCCACCGAGATCAGGCCGATACCGACCACGGCAACGAAGGTGGAGCGCCAGCCGAACGCTTCGCCAAGTGCGGTTCCGGCGGGAACACCCAGGATGTTGGACAGCGTCAGCCCGGCGAACATCAGCGCGATAGCGCTGGCGCGCTTGTTGCGCGGCACCAGGCTGGCGGCAACGACCGAGCCAATGCCGAAGAAGGCGCCGTGGCCGAAAGCGGTGAAGACACGCGCGGCCATCAGCGTCCAGTAGTTGGGCGAGATGGCGCAAAACAGATTGCCGACGACGAACAGCACGGCCAGCCCGACCAGCACCGGCTTGCGCGGCAAATGCGTAGTGGCCATGGCGACGATCGGGGCGCCGAAGACGACGCCCAGCGCATATCCGGTAACCAGCAGGCCCGCCGCGGGGATCGACACGCCGAGGTCGGCGGCGACCTCAGGCAGCAAGCCCATGATGACGAATTCGGTGGTGCCGATGCAGAAGGACGCAATGGCAAGCGCAAGGATCGGCAAGGGCATGGTGCGTCCAGACTGAATCGGTTCAATTCCAGACTGCGCGAAGCACGCCACCGTGCGCAAGCTGCATTGCTGCATTGCAGCGATGCAGAAAAGGAAGAGCTTTAAAATGGGTCTTCAACGGGCTGTCACGCCAGCGGCTTCAGCTCCTGGGCAATGGTGGGCAGCAACTCCGAAACATTGGGATGGATGTGCACGGCACGCGCCAGCGTGTCGACGGGCGCCTTGGCGTACATCAGGTCGAGCACACAATGGATAGCCTCGTCGCCGCCGGGGCCGAGCACCGAGCAGCCGAGGATCTCCCTGGTGTCGGCATCGACCAGGATTTTCATGAAACCCTGCGTCTCGCCCTTTTCGATAGCGCGGCCGACGCGGGTCATCGGCCGCTGGCCGACCAGCGCGCGACGGCCGGATTTCTTCACTGCGGCCTCCGTCATGCCGCAGCGGCCAAGCGGCGGGTCGATGTAGAGCGCATAGGCTTCGATCCGGTCGCTGACCCTCCGCGGATCGTTGTCGAGCAAATTCGCGGCGACGATCTCGTAGTCGTTGTAGGAGGTGTGGGTGAAGGCGCCCCTGCCGTTGCAGTCGCCCATCGCCCAGATGCCGGGCACGCTGGTGCGCAGCTGGTCGTCGACGGTGACAAAACCGCGCTTGTCGACCTCGACGCCGGCCCTTTCCAGGCCGAGATCGTCGGTGTTGGGCGTGCGCCCCAGCGCCAGCAGCACATGCGAGCCGACCGCCGGTGGCTTGCCGGCGGAGAAGGTCACGGCGATGTCGTCACCCTGTCTGGCGAAGGCAATGTCGTCGGCGCCGACATGGACCGCGATGCCTTCGTTTTCGAGGATCGACAGGATGGCGGCGGAGACATCCTCGTCCTCGCGGCCGGTCAGGCGCGGGCTCTTCTCGACGACGGTGACTTCCGCGCCGAAGCGGCGGAACATCTGAGCGAATTCGAGCGAGATGTAGCTGCCGCCGACGACGACGAGATGGCGCGGCAGCACGTCGAGATCCATCATCGACGAGTTGGTCAGATAGTCGATGTCGTGGATGCCGGGAAGGTCGGGCACCGAGGCGCGGCCGCCGGTGTTGAGGAAGATCTTTTCGGCGGTCAGCAGATCGTCGCCGACGCGCACCGTGTTGGCGGATTCGAAACGCGCATGGCCGCGATAGAGGGTGCACTTGTCCATGCCGGCAATCCAGGTTTCCAGATTGCCGCGAGCGTCGTTTGTGACCTTGTCCTTGCGCGCCTTGATCACCTTGTAATCCACGCCGACCGGCCCGGAGAGCGTCACGCCATAGTCGGCGGCGCGGCGCGCCAGATGCGCGGCATAGGCGCTGGCGACCATGGTCTTGGTCGGCATGCAGCCGGTGTTGACGCAGGTGCCGCCGACCAGCTTGCGCTCGATCAGCGCGACGCTCATGCCGGCGGCCGTCAGCCGCCCGGCCAGCGGAGAGCCAGCCTGTCCGGCACCGATGATGATGGCGTCGAAGATTTTCGTCGTCATGCCACCGCCGCTACGATCAGCAGGCCGCCGATGATCGCCACCGCGTCCTCGATAAAGGCGGCGGGCGGATCCTTGCCGAAGGCGGCCGCGAGCCGGCCCCGAGCTTCGGCGCCGCCCAGCGTGCCGATGACAGCGCCGATGGCCCCCGCGATCAGGCCGCCGATGGTGGCGCCGCCTGTCGCGCCGATCACCGCGCCTGTGAAGGCGCCCATGACGATGCGGGCGCCGAATTGCTGGGGTACTTTACGGCTCGGCGTCGACGGCAATTGGTCGGTGACCAACTCGACAATGGCCAGGATGGTGAAGATGCCGACAGCCGCCCAGTGGCTCATGAAGCTCGCCCAGGTGCCGGCAACCGTCAGCCAGCCGAGATAAGCGCCCCAGGCAATGGCGGCCGGCGCCGTCATGGCGCGAAGACCGGCAATGACGCCGATCAGAAGTGCCAGAATGTAGAGCATGGTCGATCCCCCTCGATCACGGGCCAAGACGGCCTTGAGTCACAGGCTACCATAGGTCCAATATTTGACCAGTACTGGCATCGGCGCTTTTGGCTGCACTTGTGCTTTGCAAGGACGTGAACTGGAGACCGCATCATGGCTGAGAGCGAGCGCGTGAAGATGGTGGCCGGCGAATGGTATACCTGCCTCGATGACGAACTGGAGTCGTTGCGGATGATAGCGCGCGATGCGGTGTTCGAGCACAACTTGCTGCCGCCTCGTCAACGCGGCAATCTCGGGCCGGGTCTGAAGGCACTGCTGGGAAGAGCCGGCGAGGGCGCCCGTATCGAGGCGCCGTTCCACTGCGCCTATGGCTTCAACATCTTTCTCGGCGACGGCGTCTTCCTCAATGCCGGCTGCACCATCCTCGACACGGCGAGCGTGCGCATCGGCAAGGCAACGCTGCTCGGCCCGAACGTGCAGATCTACTGCGCCGAGCACCACAAGGAGGCCAGTGGGCGGCAGGCCGGACTGGAGATCGCCCGACCGATCGAGATCGGCGCCAATGCCTGGATCGGCGGCTCAGCCGTCATCCGTGGCGGCGTCAGCATCGGTGAAGGCGCCATCGTCGGCGCCGGTGCGGTGGTGACGCGCGACGTGGCGGCGAACGCCACGGTGATCGGCAATCCGGCGCGGCCGGTCAAGCGGGGCTGAACAGGTCAGGACGACAGGACATACGTCATGCGCTCTTCCTGATCGACCCGCCTGGAGAACTCGCGCCGATACTGCGCCGGCGATGTCTTGAGCCGTGCCGAAAAATGCTGGCGCAGCGAGGTGGCGCTGCCGAAGCCGGCTTCGAAGGCGATCATGTCCATCGATTTCTCCGTCGCTTCCAGCAAACGCTGCGCCAGTTCGATCCGCTGGCTGGTCAGCCAATCGCCAAAGCTGACACCGATCGATTTCTGAAAGCGACGGGTAAAGGTGCGGCGGGTCAGGCCGGCGGCCTCGGCCACGCGGTCCAGGCTATGCGCTTCGCCAAGCGTCGCGCGAACCGCGTCGAGGGCCTGGGTGAAGCGGTCGGCGTCCGCGCTTCTTGCCACCGGATGCTCGATGAATTGCGCCTGGCCGCCCTGGCGATGCGGGGAAAGCACGATCTGGCGAGCAAGCCGCAGTGCTGCTTCCGCGCCATAGCGGGCGCGCACGATGTGGAGACAGCAGTCGAGGCCGGCGGCGACGCCGGCCGAGGTCACGACATCGCCATTGTCGACGTAGAGCACCGCGGCATCGACAGCGATGTCGGGATGGAGTGTTTGCAATTGTTCGCAATAGGCCCAGTGCGTCGCGGCACGTCGGCCCGAAAGCAGCCCGGCCGCTGCAATGGCGAAGGTGCCGAGGCACAGGCCGACAATCAAGGCGCCGCGTTGGTGCGCATGGCGCAGCGCTTCCATCAGCAGCGGCGATACCGGTTCGCTCAGATGATGCCAGCTCGGGATGATGACGATATCGGCGCCGTCGAGCCCTTCGAGCCCATGCGGCGCGGCAATTGTCAGCCCGGCTTCGGTATGGATCGGCCCGGCCTTGACCGCGCAGATGCGGAAGTCGAAGCGCGGCAGGCCAAGCGCCGTCCTGTCCTCGCCGAAGACCAGGCACGGTACGGAAAGATGGAACGGGCTGATGCCGTCGAAGGCGAGGACGGCAATGATCGGGTCGTTCATGGGTGCTTCCAGCGGTTGAATGCGGACTGTCCCAATTCTTTCGAATGATGTCAATCGGGACACTTTCGGCTGTCTGGCAGCCCGCCTATCTTCCATCCATCGAATTCAAGCCGGAAAGGAAACACCATGTCTGACCCAGCCAACACCGCGCCGCGCCGGGCGCTGATCGTCGTCGATGTGCAGAACGATTACGACGGCGGCAATCTCGCCATCCAGCATCCGCCGTTCCGCGACAGCGTCGTCAATGTGGCACGCGCCATGGATGCAGCGACTGCTGCCGGCATCAAGGTGGTGGTCGTCAAGCAGATGGCGCCCGAGACCTCGCCGATCTTTGCCAAGGGCAGTCACGGCGGCGAACTGCATCCCGAAATCGCCAGGCGCGAGCGCGACCATTATGTCGAAAAGAACCTGCCCTCCGCCTTCACCGGCACTGATCTGGAAGACTGGCTTCGCGCCAATGCCATCGATACGATCACGGTGGTCGGCTACATGACGCATAATTGTGACCTGTCGACCATTATCCACGCCGTGCATATGGGCTTTGCCGTCGAGTTCCTGTCGGATGCGACCGGCTCGGTGCCTTACGCCAACAGCGCCGGCTACGCCTCGGCCGAGGAGATCCATCGCGTGGTCACGATCATCCTGCAGTCGCGCTTCGCCGCCGTGCTCAAGACCGCCGAATGGGTCGAGTGCCTGCAGACCGGCGCGCTGCCGGAGCGCGACACGATCTTCGGCTCCAACCAGCGGGCGCTGTCGCGCAGCGCTGCTTAGGGCTATCCGAAAAAACAGAAAGGGGGCCGCATCGCTGCGGCGCCCTTTCTGTTTGAATTGAAGGATTTTAGAACAGGCCTTCGATATTGCCGGCCTCATTGAGGAAGATCTTTTCCGAGGACGGCGCCCTCGGCAGGCCCGGCATGGTCATGACCTCGCCGCAGATGATGACGACGAAGCCGGCACCGGCCGAAAGCCTGACCTCGCGCACCGGCACGGTGTGGCCGGTCGGCGCGCCGCGCAGGTTCGGGTCGGTCGAGAAGGAATACTGGGTCTTGGCCATGCACACCGGCAAATGGCCGTAGCCGGCGTCTTCCCACGCCTTGAGCTGGTCGCGCACCGACTTGTCGGCGATCGCTTCCGAGCCGCGATAGATGCGCTGGACGATGGTGTTGATCTTCTCGAACAGCGGCATGGCATCGGGATAGAGCGGCGCGAACTGCGAGGCGCCGGATTCGGCCAGTGCCACCACCTTGTTGGCGAGATCCTCGATCCCGGCCGAGCCGTGTGCCCAGTGCTTGCACAGGATCGCTTCTTCGCCCATCGAGGCGACATAGTCCTTCATCGCCTGGATCTCGGCGTCGGTGTCGGAATAGAAATGGTTGATGGCAACCACCGCCGGCACGCCGAACTGCCTGATGTTCTCGATGTGGCGGCCAAGATTGGCGCAGCCCTTCTTCACCGCTTCGACGTTTTCCTTGCCGAGGTCTTCCTTCTTGACGCCGCCATTCATCTTCATGGCGCGCACGGTGGCGACGATGACCGCCGCTGCCGGCTTCAGGCCCGCCTTGCGGCACTTGATGTCGAAGAACTTTTCAGCACCCAAATCGGCGCCGAAGCCGGCTTCGGTGACGACATAGTCGGCGAGCTTGAGCGCCGTCGTGGTGGCGACGACCGAGTTGCAGCCATGCGCGATGTTGGCGAACGGCCCGCCATGCACGAAGGCCGGGTTGTTCTCCAGCGTCTGCACCAGGTTCGGCTGCATGGCGTCCTTCAGCAGCACAGCCATGGCGCCGTCGGCCTTGAGGTCGCGGGCATAGACGGCTGACTTGTCGCGGCGATAGGCGACGATGATATCGCCGAGGCGCTTTTCCAGGTCCTTCAGGTCGGTCGACAGGCAGAGGATCGCCATGACTTCCGAGGCGACGGTGATGTCGAAACCGCCCTCGCGCGGGAAGCCGTTGGCTACGCCGCCGAGCGAGCAGATGATCTCGCGCAGCGCGCGGTCGTTCATGTCCATGACGCGGCGCCAGACGACCCGGCGGGTGTCGATGCCGAGCTCATTGCCCCAGTAGATGTGGTTGTCGATCAGCGCCGAAAGCAGGTTGTGTGCGGTGGTGATGGCGTGGAAGTCGCCGGTGAAGTGGAGGTTCATGTCCTCCATCGGCACGACCTGCGCATAGCCGCCGCCGGCGGCACCGCCCTTGACGCCGAAGTTCGGGCCGAGCGAAGCCTCGCGGATGCAGACGATCGCCTTCTTGCCGATGCGGTTCAGGCCGTCGCCGAGACCAACCGTGGTCGTGGTCTTGCCTTCGCCGGCCGGCGTCGGGTTGATGGCGGTTACGAGGATCAGCTTGCCGTCCTTGTTGCCCTTCACCGATTTGATGAATTCGGCTGATATCTTGGCCTTGTCGTGGCCGTAGGGCAGCAGGTGTTCGGTCGGGATGCCGATCTTCTGGCCGATCTCCTGGATCTGCTTTTTCCTGGCGCCGCGCGCGATCTCGATGTCGGACTTCACTTCGGCCATGACGGCTTTCCTCTGGATTGGACGGTGGAGGGGACGGGTTTGGTCTTACTGGCAAGCAGGTTGGAACCGGGCGCGGGCATGTTCTAACCCTGTCGCTGCCGCGGCGTCAACTTGTATGCAACTATGTTTCCTCTTGAGAAAATTCTTCTGCGGACCGGCCGACCTGTCGTCGGTTCTTCCTGGCTCCGTTGCCGCGCCGTATAGAAGCCAGAGGACGCGTCGTTCCGCCGTCTCAAAACAGCCGCACAATGCACGGAATGCGACAGAGGCGACGGCGCAAATTCACCATCGCCTGGTCCCTAATGGAACAGCGCTACTGCGTCAGAACGTTGCTGATTTCGACCATGTTGGAGCGCACCCTGAGCACATAGAAGCCCATCGTCGTCAGATGCGTCGGCAACAGCCAGCCATCCTCGCGGCCATTGGCGATGATGAAAGGCTGGATCTTCAGTGCCGAAACGAACTGCGAGTCCATCGTGTCCCACAGGTTCTGCAGATGCTTTTCCTTGATGACGTCCTCGAAGTCGGCCTGGGCGCCCTTCATCAGGCCGTAATAGCCATAGAGCTGGCCATAGGCGAACCAGTAGCGGTCGTCGGCGCGGAAGTCGAACCAGCCATTGTTGTGGTTCTCGGCGCGTTCCTTGAGGATCGCCGAGGTCGAGCCGATGTCGGACGAGATGCGGTCGATATACTGTTTCAGATTGTCGGCGCGGGCGTCGAATGTCGCCTGGCAGGTGGCAAGGCGAGCGTTGAAGGAACGCAGCATGCGCACGGCGTCGCGATAGTAGCTCGGCGTCGGTGTCTTGGGGCCGAACGGGTTCAGGCCGAAATACCAGGTCTCCTCGTCGAACTGCAGGTTGCCGCGGGCATTCTGCAGATCGCTGTCGATCTGCGAGGTGGTGCGGACGCGGCCGAGATTGTCGGCGAGTTCAGTCGCCGTGCGCCGCACCGCCTGGTTGATGCCGCGCTGGAAGGAGGCCTTGTTGTCCATCCACGGCGTGTTGTCCCAGTCGATGCCGAACAGGCCGAGCTTGTAGAGGATCATCGACGAGATCCAGGCATTCTGGTTGACGTTGAAGTCGGTCAGGTCGGCGGCGATCTGGGCAATGCCGGAGTTGCCGCAGGTCTTGGCCGTGTCGGTGCCGGCGCCGGCGGAGACCTGTTCGCCAGCGGAGACATTGCGCTTCTCGAACGTGTAGGTGTCTGGATAGTTCGGGTTGAAATTGTTCCACCACTGGGTGGCGTAGAAGAAATTGGCATAGAGGCCGATCAGCACCAGCAGAGCAAGGCCGACCGCCGCCTTGAGGATCCAGCCGCGTTGCGTGTACCAGCGTCCGGCCCACAGGAACGGCCACAGGATGACGCCGATCAAAAGCCCGATACCGCGGCCGATCCACTGGAAAATGCGGGTGAAGAAGTTCACGATCGGATCGAGCATGGCTGTGTCACCCCCTCAAGCATGATGCCAAAAAGTTGCAGACTTTTTGGATAACATTATGCGCCAAAACAAGAAGTTAGAACGAAATAACGGTTCATTTCGTTCTAGTCAGTCAGGCCGTAGAGGCGCGTGCGAAACGCCACCTTGTCCTTCAAATATGTGGTTTTGAGAACGTCCACAACATGCGATCGCCAGGCGTCGCTGAAGCCGCCATAGTCCTTGTAGAAGCCGTCCTTGTTGAAGATGTAGCGCGAGACGAAGTCCGACGGCACGAAATCCGAGATCAGCCGGTTGGTCAGCCAGGCGTCAGGATGGTCAGGCTTGGCGCGGATCACCAGGAAGCGCTGCTGCGGGAAGACATCCTCGATCTTCAGGTGGCCGAGCTGGGCGATCTCGCGCTTGGCGGCGTTGAGGAAAGGGAAATTGCCGTCCCTGGTGATCAGGTCGGCATGGCTCTGGATCCAGGTCTGCAGCCAGACCTTGTCGACATTGGTCAAGTTGCGGTTCGGCTCGGCATCGCGGATCAGCGCGCGCACCACCATCTCGGCGCGGTGCTCGAGATAGCCCGAGGCCTCGACCCAGGAGGCGCGCGGCAACTCGATGCGGCCGGTGGTGGCGAGGAACTTGAATACCTTGTCGGCGTCGTTAATGGAGAGATAGCTGACCTGCCACGGCCGCGAACGGCGGAAGCCTGGCGCCGCAGGATCGCTGATCACCGTCGTCACATCCGGGTCGACGAAGACGTAAAGGCCACCGAAATGGCTGGTCCAGTAGGCGTTGTGGCGGAAGATCACCTGGTCGGGCACCAGCGCGTTCTCGCGGATGTCGCCGCAGATCTTGGCGAGCTCGACCATGCGGTTCAGCATGGCGCTGTCGCGCCAGGCGTCGGGCTCCTGCTTCAACCGGTCGACGAGCTTGCCGAGCTCGGCGGCCTTGCCCAGCACATCCTCAGCCGACAGCACCTTGAACTCGACCTGGCTGATCGACAGCAGGTCCTCGATATCGTTGACCTTGGGAACGGAATCCTCGATCTCGCCGTAGATGACATCCTTGATCGTCAGCGCATCGATGGCGCGCTGGTTCTTGGACATGAACTCGAACATCAGCTGCGAGGTGTTGGAGAAGGCGGTGTGCACCACCGGCAGGTCGATCTGCGACGGCGTCAGGATGATGAAACGGCGGTTGACCTCGTTGGGATCGAGATAGTCGTAATCGTCGCATTCCTCGGCCACTTCGGGCGAAAAGCCGGTGCGATCGATCTGGAAGGTCTTCAGCTTGGTCGGCTTCAAGCCGAATGCGGCGAGCGCCTTGTTGTAGCGCTGGATCAGATGCGGCTCGTCGACCGTCAGCAGCCGGCCATAGATCAGCTCATTGTCGCGCAGGAGATCGGGTTTCTTGGCGGGGCTCATCTTGCCTTCTCCCACAAGGGGTGAAGGGAAGGCCGGCGCAGCTCACGCATTCCATAGCCCCTTCTTCTTCATCTCCTCCATCTCGCGCGCAGCCCGTTCGCGCAGGCGGGCGTCGCGCAGCAGTTTTTCCACGGCGGAGTCGTCGGACTTGTCGGAATAGCGGAACTCCGAGTCGGCGTAGCGGTTGATCTCCTGCATGACCATGTCCATCGAGAACGGCCCGCGCAGTTCCTCGATCATCGCTTTCTTCTCGTCGTAGCCCTTGTGCATGAAGACTTCCGGCTTCTCGAACCAGTCGTCGGGAAGCTCGATGTCCATGGCGCGCATCTTGATGGCGTCGGTGACATTCTTGATGGCGCGACCGGTGAAGCGGGGCTCGGCATCCTTGATCAGGTGCAGATAGGTGCCGATATCGGCCATCGATTTCGGCGCGCCGTTCTCCTTCATGTAGCGCTCGTAGACCTTCATCAGCCCATCTTCCTGCGGCTTCTCGTGCTCCTCATAGGCTTCGGTCACGGCGCGCTGGATTTCCTGCGCGGCGTAGAGGTCGTGTTCGCCGAGCGGGATCTTGTGGTTTTTCCCCGCCAGCAGGACAAAAATATCGATGTAGTCGTCGCGGCTCTGCGGCCCGTCGACCAGCCAGCGGGCGCCGGCGCGCTGACGCAGCGCGTCGTCGACATTTTCGGGGTAGTTGGAGAACATGCCGAACGAGCAGTTGCCGCGCACCACGGTGGCGGCACCGGCGAAGGCGTCCATCAAGACGCCTGTTATCTCCTGCTGGCCGGCCGAGGCGCGGTCGTCGGAGCGGCGCGCCGCCACCTGGTCGATGTCGTCGATGGTGCCGAAGCCGATGACGCGCGGGTTCAAGACATTGTTGATGAACTGGCGGCAGTTCTGGCCCGACTTGCCCTGATAGGACGAGATCTGGTCGACGCCGAAATTCTCGTAGGCGAAGGGATAGCCGGCGACCTGGCAATAGCCGTTGACGAGGCCGGCGATCATCTGGATCAGCGTCGTCTTGCCAGTGCCGGGGGCGCCGTCGCCGATGAAGGTGAACAGGAAGCCGCCGAGCTCGACGAACGGATTGAGTTCGCGCTCGAAATCATAGGCCATCAGCATCTTGGCGAGCTTGACCGACTGGTATTTGGCGATGTGGTTGCCGACGACCTCTTCCGGCTTCTTGAAGGTCATCACCAGCGGTTTTGAGCGCTTGCCCGGCGCGACGTCGAAACCATCGAGAGTGAAATCGTCGGCATCGATGCGGATATGGGCGTTCTCGAACGGGCCGATGCCGTCGAAGCGGCCCTTGCGGGCCAGAAGCCCGTCGATGGCGACGCGGGCGAAGGCGCGTGCCCTTGTCATCAAATCGGCATCATCGGACGATCCCGAGATCGCCTTGTCGAGGCCAGCGAGGATCGACTTCACCGCATCCTGCGGCGTGTCGAACAGGAAGTCCGGCTCGGGGATGTCGTTGGGTGCCTCGCCGTCGCTGTCGATCAGCTGGAACAGGTAGGAGGCGAGGCTGAAGGCGGAGATGTAAGCCGAGGCCGACAGAAGCTTCTTGAAGGTGGCCGCTTCGTCGCCTTCGAGCGGCGCGCGGGTATTCCTGGCCTGCAGGCTTTCGAGGTCGGAGCCTTCGGCAAAGACGTCCGATATGGCCAGTGCGATCGCCGTGCCGCGCCGGGCGCGAAACAGGAGCGTGTGCTGCGGGATGGTCAGCAGCTGGTCGTCGGGATGAACGGCGCCGACGGTCTTGGCCAGCTCGACCTCGCGCGTGCGACGCACCGAGCCGACCGAGACGGTCGAGACGAAGCGGCGGTTGGTGCCGGCAAGCGCGGTGCCGGACTCCCGTGACGGGTCCTCCAGCACGACGATGCGGGTGATGAAGCTCTGCGCGGTGGCGCGGTGCTTCTCGATGGCGGCTTCCGGAATGGTGGTCAGGCCGGTATCCATGAAGGGTGCTCCGTGGTGTGACGGTCAGACGTCTGAGATGACCTGTCCGTTGGACAGGATATGAACCTTGTAGCCGGCAAAAATCTTCTGTGCTTCGCCGGCGGCGTAGAGTGCCTGATAGGCCTCGTGCGGAATCAGCGCATGGTTTTCATAGCTCGATACGCCCTGACGCGCGGCTTCCAGATCATCAGTGTTGATGAAGAATTCCTGCGTTGTCTTCTCACTCGAAAACAGGCCCTTGCGGCCGGGTTTCTCGCTCTTGGAATAGACCTCCTGGATCGTCCAGGTCAAAAGCCAGGCATTTTGCGGCTTGCGCACCTTGGCCAGAACCTCGGTCACCGTCGAATTGTTGTCGGTAATCCCCACCGAATAGAACGGGCCGAGCACGACGCGGCGCAGCTGCTTGGGGTGCAACGGTTCGAAATCCTTGTCGAGGTTGACCGCGATGGTCGCCGGCGACAGCGTATAGGCGGAGTTCTTCTCGGTGAAATCGTCGAAACGATGGGCAAGCTCGGGATTGAGCAGGCCGTCGACCGGCAGCGGAATGTCGACCGTCTCGTTGAGTTTGCCGTTCCTGTCGACAAGCTGGCGGATCATCGCGTCGGAAGAATCCTCCACCGTCACCATGTAGACCAGAGGCAGGTTGGCGCTGCCGTCGAACGTCGCCCAATGGACGAGATAATAGGGCCGTCCCGTCTTCGGATTGACCGAGACCTTGGCGGTTTGCGCCAGCGTGAAGGGACCGAACGTGTTCTCGCTTTTCACGTCCTCGAGATAGAGCCGCTCGGCCATCGACTTCTGCAGCGCCTCGGGGAATTCCTTGTGGCGCAGGATGAAGTCGGCCATTTCCTCGCGCAATTCGCCGGCGAGCGGGATGTTGGCAAGCCGCGCGTCGGCCTGGCGGCGGTCGTTTTCCAGTTCGAGCAGGTTCTGGAACACCGGGAATCCGCTTTCGGCCCGCGAAATGCGGAACGTGTCCATGAAGCCCAGCCGGTTGCGCCAGCAGGAAAACGACTTGTCGAGCCGGGCGATGTATTCGGCGACGATCTTGGCGACGATGCCGTGCCGGTAAAGCGGCGAGCGATCGTCGCGCATGAACACTTCAAGGCCGCTCAGCGCGGCCGTGATGGCGGAGAAATATCGTGCCGCCGCTTCGTTTTCGGGGGTCATGCCTGTGCGCTCGCGGGCAGTCCTATCACCCCTAAGACTGCACGTAGTTTGCCGAATTGTGCTTCTTCAGCACCTCGTCGAAGCGGCGGGCAAAGGCATCGTCGGCCAGCTTCTTGCGGCGCTGGATGTCGGCGGTGGCGACCATGTTCTTCTCGTGCATCTCAAGTAGGTCGCCGATGTGTTTTTGCGAGGCAGCACCGATGCCGGCCATGGTTTCCTCGGCGGTGTTGTCGACCTGGCTGCCCAGCGTGTTGATCTTGTGGGCGACGTCCTGCTGGGCGGCGGTCTTCAGCGAATCTTCCAGCGCCTTGTAGAGCACGATGCGCTGCTCGGTATCGATGGTCAGCTTGTTGATCAGCGTCGATTGCGCGGCGATCTGGTTGTTGAGCGAATCGACGAAGGTCTGGAACATCGAGGTGTAGCGCTCGAGCGTCTGGCTCTCGGCCAGCAGCTCCTGCTCCTTGGCCTGCTTTTCGTTGTATTCCGTCGCCAGCTTGGAGCGTTCGCCTTCGAGCTGCGTGCGGTCCTTCTGGCTGGTCGAAGCGGCGATCTTGTTTTCGATGTCGAGCAGCATCGGGTTGAGCTCCTCGATGCGCTTCTGCACGGCTTCGAGGTTGGTCATGGTGGTCTTGCGGCGCTCGATCACCTGCGACAGGCTGGTTTCCGAGGTCTTGTAGCGCTGGTCGAGGACCTCTTTCTGCGCCTTCAATATGCCGACGATGGTGTCGGATTTGACCAGCAATTCCTGCAGATTGCCCGCCAGCGACATGTTGCGGACGCGGTCGGTGCGCATGCGCTGCTTGCTCTGGCTGGAGAAGATACCGATGAATTTTTCCCAGCCGGTGTAGTTCTTCATGCTCTCGAACTCGGAGCCGAAGACGTTGGTGGCGTCCTCCAGGCCGATGATCAGGTCGGCAATGTTGCCTTCCATCACCTTTTGCTGCTTCAGCACATCCTCGATGCGGGCGTTCTCGAGGTCGAAATTGGCGTCGCCGATCTTCTTGTCCGATGTGGCGAGCGTATCAAGCATGGTGCCGGACTGCTCGATCTTGGAGCGCATGTCCTGCACGACCTGCTTGGTCTTGGCAATTTCGGCGTCGAAATTCTGCAATGTCGCCATTGGGGCCTCCCGCTTCGGCATGACGTCGCTGGTCGCGAACAGCGGCGAATATATGTGGGGCATCGGGGGATTGAAAGACGTGAAGACAAGGGCGGCGTGAAAACAAAAGAATCCATCAGGGTCTTGAAAACCAGTGAAGGCGGGGGCCTGGCGTGATTAGCTTGCCTGCCAGCCGTAGTTCAGCTGTCATTGAACTTTCATGCGGCAAGCCGATGGCGCACGGATGCCTTTGTATTCGGCAAATCACTGAAGCAATCGCGGCCGCGATATGCGAGGGGAAAGCCGGTTTTACAGAGCTGACGAACAGCGGATCAGGGCTTGGGATCGGCCTTCAGATAGGCGATGACATTGGCGATGTCGTCGTCATTGGTCAGGCCGCCGAACGCCATCCTGTTGCTCGGCACCTTCAGCTTTGGGGCCTTGAGATACTCGGCGAGATTGGCTTCATCCCAGACCAGGCCGGCGGCGCCGGCACTCTTCATCGCCTCGGAATAGTGGCCAAGAAAGCTCTCGGCGCTGCCGGCGGTGCGGCCAACGACGCCCAACAGATGCGGACCGACCTTGTCGCGGTCGGTGGCTGCGTCATGGCAGGCCATGCATCGGTTGAAGACCTTCTTGCCCAGGGCAGGATCGCCGCCGGCATGGGCTACGAGCGAGCTGGCAAGGAGAAGGATACTGGCGAACGAAGCGGCTCGAAGCATGGCTGACCCCGGGGAGCTCTGGCTGGCTGCGTTATAGTACCGAGGCCTTAAGAAACGCTGCATCGGGCCGGGGTCAAGGCCGCCGTGACCGTCAGCCCTTGATAAAGCCGATGAAGTCGTCTGGCGCGGCGCGGCCCATCTCTTCCTCCCAGTGGCGGCGGCAGAGCGACACATAGACATCCTTGCCGATCGCCACCTGCTCGCCCTGGCGCGCCACCTTGCCATCGGGGCCGAGGCGCACGACCATCGTCGCCTTGCGGCCGCATCGGCAGATGGTGCGCACTTCGCGCAAATCGTCGGCGATGGCCAGCAGCGCGCGCGAGCCGGAAAACAGCTTGCCCTGGAAATCGGTGCGCAGGCCGTAGCACATGACCGGGATGTTCAGCCGGTCGGCGATGCGGGCGAGCTGCCAGACCTGCTCTTCCTCGAGGAACTGCGCCTCGTCGACGAAGACGCAATGCACCGACGTATGCGCGTGATGAGCGGCGACGCGGGCGAACAGATCGTCGCCGTCGCGAAACATCTCGGCTTCCGTCTCCAGGCCTATGCGCGACGAGATCAGGCCTGTATCGCCCTTGCGGTAGTGGCCGGCGACGAACAGCATCGTGCCCATGCCGCGCTCGCGGTAATTGTAAGAGGCCTGCAAGAGCATCGTCGTCTTGCCGGCGTTCATCGTCGCGTAGTGGAAGTAAAGCTTGGCCATGCCGCTCTTTTAAGCCGACTTGGCCTGACACGGGGAGGGGCCAGAGCGGCATTCCCCTGAAAAAGCCGGCTGGCCAGACAAAAGCGCCTGATGTGTCGCTGATTGGCCAGCCCGCGCCGTTGATCGTGATTGTCTTAATGCTTGAAACCACACCAGAATGGTGTTTGGCTGACGAAACAAGGCGGGCACAGAAACCGTAGCTACGCTTCGCCAAAGAATCACAATGGGAGACTGTCTATGTCGCGTATGAACTCTTTCGTCGCCGGCCTCGGCCTGGCGGCTTTTTTGTCAACCAGCGCTGCCTACGCCGGTGATCCGGCAAGCTGCAAGGCGGTGCGCCTTTCCGATGTCGGCTGGACCGACATCCAGGCGACGACCGGCGTCGCCTCCGTGCTGCTGACCGCGCTCGGCTATGAGCCGCAAACGATCCAGCTGTCGGTGCCGGTGACCATGGCGTCGCTGAAGAACAAGGATCTCGACGTGTTCCTCGGCAACTGGATGCCGTCGATGACCAACGACATCAAGGACTATACCGCCGACGGTTCGGTCGAGACGATCAGCACCAACCTGACCGGCGCCGGCTACGGCATCGTCGTGCCGACCTATGTCGCCGACGCCGGCGTCAAATCGCTGACCGATATCGGCAAGTTCAAGGACAAGTTCAACGGCAAGATCTATGGCATCGAGGCCGGCAATGACGGCAACCGCATCATCCTCGACATGATCAAGAACCCGAAGGACAATCTCGAAGGCTTCGAGCTGGTCGAATCCTCGGAAGCCGGCATGCTGACGCAGGCCGAGCAGTCGATGAAGAACAATGAATGGATCGCCTTCCTCGGCTGGACGCCGCATCCGGTGATGGGCGCCATGAAGATCACCTATCTCGACGGCATGGGCGACAGCGGCTTCGGCGCCGCCACCGTCTACACCAATGTGCGCAAGGGCTACACCACCGAATGCCCGAACGCCGGCAAGTTCATCGCCAACCTGAAGTTCAACCTGGACATGGAAGGCGAGATGATGGACGCGATCCTCAAGGGCGGCGACGCCAATACGGTTGCAACCGACTGGCTGAAGAAGCACCCGGATGCCGTTGCCCCGTGGATTGCCGGCGTGACTACCTTCGACGGCGGTGACGCTGCCGCCGCCATCAAGACCGCGCTCGGAAGCTGAGCCGACTGAATTCGGCAAAGCCGAACCAGGAAGGGCAGCCATCTTAGAAAAGGCTGCCCTTTTTCATATCCTGTGACAAGATGACGACGGTCGAGGCCGAGGGGCAGGGCGGTCTCCTGCACGAGAGGGGCGATATGGATCCGATTTCGAAATTCATGGTCGATCACAAGATTCCGATCGGCGCCTGGGGAAAGGCCTTCTTCGGTTTCCTCACCGACAATTTCGACACTGTGTTCAGGGCCTTTTCGAATGGCCTCAATTTCCTGCTGGATGGGCTGGTCGGCATCCTCTTGATGGTGCCGCCGGTGCTGCTGGCGCTGATCATCGCTGTTATCGCCTGGCTGCTGCAACGCTCGCGACCGCTTGCCATCGGCGTCTTTCTCGGCCTGATCTTCATCATCAACCAGAACCTTTGGAAGCAGACGGTGCAGACGCTGGTGCTGGTCGTCGCGGCCGCTGCCATGGCCATGGCCATCGGCGTGCCGCTCGGCATCTGGGCAGCGCACAAGCCGAAGGTCTACCGCGTCATGCTGCCGGTGCTCGACCTGATGCAGACGCTGCCGACCTTCGTCTACCTGATCCCGGTGCTGACGCTGTTCGGCCTCGGCAACGCGCCCGGCCTCATCGTCACCATCATCTTCGTCATTCCGACCGCGGTCCGGCTCACGCATCTGGGCGTCGTCTCGGTGCCGAAGTCGATCGTCGAGGCCGGCGAGGCTTTCGGCGCCACCAAGAGCCAGCTGCTGTGGAAGGTGGAACTGCCGTCGGCGCTGCCCACCATCATGGCCGGCCTGACGCAATCGATCATGCTGTCGCTGTCGATGGTGGTGTTTGCCGCACTGATCGGCGCCGGCGGGCTCGGCACCGAGATCAACCGGGCGCTCGGCTCGCGCCGCATCGACCTCGGGCTTGAGGCGGGGCTTGCCATCGTCGTTTTGGCCATCGTGCTCGACCGGATGACCCGCATCGCCGTTGGAGGCAAGAAATGACCGTCGCCGTCGATTTCAGGAACGTCGATATCGTCTTCGGCGCCGACCAGGCCGGATCGCTGAAGATGATCGACGCCGGCGCCAGCCGCGCCGAGATCCTCGAAAAGACCGGCAATGTACTGGGCTGCGCCGGCGCCAGCCTGACCGTGAACGAGGGCGAGATCTCCGTTCTGATGGGCCTCTCCGGTTCGGGCAAGTCGACATTGCTGCGGGCGGTCAACCGGCTCAACGTGGTGTCGCGCGGCCAGGTGCTGGTCAAGGATGGCGACAAGACCGTCGATGTCGTCACCTGCGACGAGGCGACCTTGCGGCGCCTGCGCCAGAAACAGGTGGCGATGGTGTTCCAGCAGTTCGGCCTTTTGCCCTGGCGCACGGTGGAGGAGAATGTCGGTCTCGGCCTCGAACTCGCCGGCGTCCCGGAAGCCGAACGCAAGGAGCGCGTCCAACGCCAGCTCAAGCTGGTCAATCTCGACCAGTGGTCGAAGAAATATGCGCATGAGCTTTCGGGCGGCATGCAGCAGCGCGTCGGCCTGGCGCGGGCCTTCGCCACCGAGGCGCCGATCCTGTTGATGGATGAGCCGTTCTCGGCGCTCGACCCGCTCATCCGCACCAAGCTGCAGGACGAATTGCTGCAGCTGCAGACTGAATTGAAGAAGACCATCATCTTCGTCAGCCACGACCTCGAGGAGGCGCTGAAGATCGGCTCCCACATCACCATCATGGAGGGTGGGCGCATCGTGCAAACCGGCGCGCCCGAAGACATCGTGCTGCGGCCCGCCAACGACTATGTCCGAGACTTCATCGCCAATGTGAACCCGCTGTCGGTGCTGACCGCCTGGAACGTGATGCGCGACCGTCGCGATCTGGAGCACGGCAAGGACGGCTGGGTCTGGCTCGACCGCCGCAAGACGACGCGCTTCAAGATCGACGACCACGGGCTGGTGGCGGCGGCCGAACGCGACGGCAAGCCGGCGGTCTGGGTGTCGTGCGCCGACGTCGAAGGCCAATCCGAGGAAGCCGCGCAAGTGTTCTGGGCCAACCCGGGCACCTCGCTGAAAACCGTCATGCTGGCCATGCACCGTTCGCAGACCGCTCCGGTAGCGCTGTTTGACGACCAGTCGCGCTTCGTCGGCGCCATCGGCATTCGCGACGTGCTGAGCGCGGTGTTGCGGCGGTAGTTTCTCCGGAATCCAACGGCGGCGAGGCGCGGCGACCGGGCGCGCCTTGTTTTTATGCCGCCAGCGGCAGGCGCAGTTGCGTCAGCAGGCCGCCGCCGGGATTGTTGGACAGGCGGATCTCGCCACCTGCGGCGCGCGCGATGTTGCGGGCAATGGTCAGGCCGAGACCAAGACCGCCGGTCTGGCGGTTGCGCGATTGTTCGAGGCGCACGAACGAGCCGAACACGGCGTCGATCTGCGCCTGCGGTATGCCAGGCCCTTCATCGCGGATGGTGAGCAGGATCATGTCCTCCGACCGGCGCAGCGAAAGATGCGCCTTCTTGCCGTAGGTGACCGCGTTCTGCACCAGATTGGTGACGCAGCGCTTGAGCGCGACCGGCCGCGCCATGCAGATCAGCCCGCGCGAACGGGTCTCGTCGTCGAACGAGACGTCGTCATAGCCGTCGGCGATCGATTCCACGAGCGACCAGAAGTCGATGCGTTCGTTCTTTTCCTCGGTCACTTCGAAGGTGGCGAAGTCGATCACCGAGCTGGCGATGCTCTCGACATCGGCGAGGTCGTGCGCCAGCGCCTCGCGGACCGCCGATTTGCGCAACAGCTCCAGGCGCAGGCGCATCCTGGTCATCGGCGTGCGCAGATCATGCGCCAGTGCCGCCGCCAGATGTTCGCGGTCCTCGACATATTCGCGCAACCTCGCCTGCATGGCGTTGATCGCCTTGGCGGCGGCACGCACCTCGCGGCTGCCGCCCTCGGCGATCGGCGGGCTCTTCAGATCCTTGCCGATCCGGTTCACGGCGGTTTCCATCATCCGGTACGGCGCCGTCAGCCGGCGCAGCGACCAGATCGACATGATCACCACCAGCCCTGCGATCAGCGAATAGAGCGGCAGGCTGTCGAAGCTCAGGATCGGGCCGACGGGCGTGATCGGTTCGGTGAAATTCAGCCATTGGCCGTCGGCGAAGCGCAGCGATGCCGTCAGCTTATCGCTCTGGGCGAAGTCGGCGGCCAGCACCAGAAGGTCGCGCTCGACCTGGCCGATGTCGGGTCCTGGCGTCGTGCCGTCCGCGTCGTCGGCCTCGCGCGTCGCCGGATCGCGGCGCACGCGTGCATCGGTGATGCCGAATTTGGACAGCCGGCCGACGAGGATGTCTTCGAGTTCGGCCAGTTCGTCATCGCCGGCGATCGACGAAGTGACCGCCGGCGTGTCCGAAACGGTGAGCGCGTAGGTGGAGTTGAACAGGCCGGTCGCCGTCGCCTTGCGCTCGTCCGGACTGGCGTCATGCATGAGCTGCACCAGCGAGAAGGCACGGTCGTTGAGCCGGTAGAGGTCGACGACGTCGTTGGCGGCAGCGCGGTCGCGCGAGACGATGTAGAGGGTCGCGACCTGGCTGATCAGCAGGCCGGCAATGACGATCAGCAGCACCCAGACAGGCAAGGTCTGCGGCAGGAAACGTCTCATTCGGAGGTCGTCTCGGGCAGGAACTGGTAGCCGCCGCTGCGTACGGTCAGGATCAGCTTGG
Organism: Mesorhizobium sp. BR1-1-3; assembly: GCF_020165455.1. Taxonomy (NCBI): domain Bacteria; kingdom Pseudomonadati; phylum Pseudomonadota; class Alphaproteobacteria; order Hyphomicrobiales; family Phyllobacteriaceae; genus Mesorhizobium; species Mesorhizobium sp. BR1-1-3. The sequence goes on along the minus strand of NZ_JAIUIC010000012.1, from coordinate 143,108 downwards.
GCGTCTTCGGGTCGTCCTCCATCTTGCGCCGCAACCGGCTGACCAGGATGTCGATGCTGCGGTCGAAGGAATAGTCGCTGTCGCCGCCGGACAATTCGATGAGCTGGTCGCGGGTCAGCACACGCTGCGCACTCTTGACGAAGGTCTGCAGCAGGTTGAATTCGGCCATGGTCAGCTCGACCCTGACATCGTCGGGTGCGATCAGCCGGCGCCGGGCACAGTCCATCGTCCAGCCAGCGAAGCGGTAGATCTGCTTGGTGGTGGCGCGCTTCGGCTCGGCGGCGCCATTGCGCCTGAGCACGGCCCGGATGCGCGCCAAAAGCTCGCGCGGGTCGAAGGGCTTGGGCACATAGTCGTCGGCGCCCATTTCCAGGCCGACGACGCGGTCGGTCGTCTCGGTGACGGCGGTCAGCATGATGATCGGCGTCGAATACTGGGCGCGCAGGTCGCGGCACAGCTCCAGCCCGCTCTTGCCGGGCAGCATCACGTCGAGGACGATGAGGTCCACCTGGACGCGCCGCAGGATGGTCTCCATCTCGATGCCGTCGGCGGCAACCGAGGTGTGCAGGCCCCGCTTCTGGAAGAATTCCTGCAGCAGGTCGCGGATGCCCTTATCGTCGTCGACGATCAGTATGTGTGCATCGGATTTCACAGCAGCCCTGTCATTGTTGCCAAGCCCCTTCTGTCTTTGATTGCCAAGCCCTTCGGTCGCAACCCACACGATAGAATTCAGGCCATATGTTGGCCAGTGGCTATGATGGAGTTCACACCGGCTTTCTCAGACACACTCCAGAAACAAAATTCTACAGTTCAGAAAAACTCCTGAAAAATTTCAAAGGCATAACTGATCTCGTGGCGGTCAGGTCATCGGCTGCGACGCTAGTCTCCGGGTTTACGGATAAACCGATGCCAAGGTTGTCGATCAGTTTGTTGGGTGCGTTGCTGGGCTTCTGCCTGGTCACTGCCGCTGTCGGACAATCGGACGCAAAGGCGACGCTCACAACCCGGAGCGAACGGTGCGCCAATCTCAGCCACCAATTTGATGAAGCCCTCGAAACCCATGCCACGGCAACGCAGGTCACCGCGGCAAAGGCACTTCAGAGAAAGGGCAACCGGTACTGCGCCGCCAAGAAACAGGCACAGGGCATCCGGATGCTCGCCAATGCTTTGAAGCTGCTTGGAGTGACGCCGAACGACCCGGTTCAGTAACGCTCCGAAACTTGACCCGCATAAAAAGGAAACGAAGCCATGAAAAAGTCCATCCTCTCCGCAACCGGTCTCGCCGTCGCTCTCGCTTTCGCGATGCCGGCTCTCGGCAACGCCGCCGCCACCACGACCGCTGCTCCGGCTGCTTCGACGACCACCGCTCCGGCGACTGCCGCTCCGGCCAAGGCTGCTCCGAAGAAGGTCGTCAAGAAGACCGTCAAGAAGCACAAGAAGGCTGCTGAGAAGGCCGTCAAGAAGGACGCCCCGAAGACCTGATAAGGTCCGGCATAAAATGCCGGCCTGTTGACCAAGGCCGCTCCAGCTGGTTTCGGTTGGAGCGGCCTTCTTCCTATCCGAGCCGCTGAAGCCCTGACATTGGCGATGAAGCGGTCGATGGGTTCAACTGATCTTTGGCGAAGTCTGGCACCGGCAGCTTCCGCCTCGACTGACACTTAACCCGTTTGCAACGCCGGCCGTGTAGGACAATCCGCATGAAGAAGCGGCTTTCGTCCATTTTGCGCTCGATGGTGATCGGCGGTCTGGTTGCCACCGGCCTCGCCAGAGTGCTTATCCTGTTCACCGCCAGCCCGGTTCCCGATCCCGCCAGCGGACGCACCGAGCCTTCGCTGTTCGCGCCGGCGATTTCCACCAACTGGGACTACATAACGCCGGCACAGACCTGGCTGCTGGTCGTGCTGACCGGCGCGACGTTGATCTGCGTCGCCGCGTGGCTGATCGCGACCTGGCTGGAACGCCGAGCGGATGCCGGCGGAAACCGTTTTCGGTCCGATATACCGCCCGCTGCGGCCGTGCGGCAGATTCCCGGCCGTCGCATGTTCGGCCGCCAAGGCCGTTGAACGGCAACCGACACTTTCCCACATGATTGTGAATGGCCGCGTCGGCGGACACCGGTTTCGCGCGTCGATCAAAATGGACGACCGTTTTCACCGGTGCCAGAATGGCGGTCACATCGCTTACGCAAAACTGTCGGTTCCGATGCCTGAAATCACCACAAAACCGCGTACCCAGATCAAGCCGCAAGTCGAACGGCCAAAACTCTACAAGGTCATCCTCATCAACGACGATTTCACGCCGCGCGAATTCGTGGTGACGGTGCTGAAGGGCGAGTTCAAACTCAGCGAGGACCAAGCGCACCGGGTGATGATCACTGCGCATCGGCGTGGCGTCTGCGTCGTCGCCGTGTTCACCAAGGATGTCGCCGAGACCAAGGCGACGCGCGCCACCGAAGCCGGCAAGGCCAAGGGCTATCCGCTGATGTTCACGACGGAGCCGGAGGAGTAGAGCAGGGGGCTTTCCCTTCTCCCACAACAAGGGAGAAGGAAAAAGAGCGCCGCGCTACCGTCCCTCGCGGTACCACATCGAACCCATTGCCAGAAGCAGCAGGCCGAGGCCGAGGAAGCCGCCGAACAGCGGCACGCGCGAGACGGCTTTGAGCACGCTGTCGTCTGTCGTGCGCAGGCCGATCCAGTCGCTGCCGGATGCGGCACCAGCCGAGCGCACCGGCACGATGGAAGGCAGCGTCACGTCGCTGCCAAGGGCTGTGGAAGACGCCAGCCGGCGCACGCTGCCGCCGGTGGCTTCGGCCGGCGCCTTCAGCCGGTTTTCGGTGGAAATGACGTCGGCGAATTCCGGTGCGTTGACCGGCCCGACATGGGCGAGCGCGGTGAGGTCGCCATTGGCGACCTGGTAGAGCCCGATCTCGCTGGTCTCGACGCTGCCGAGGAAGACCCCGGGCTCGGCTTTGTCGAGCTTGACCGTCAAGGTTTTGCCGGACGGAGTGATGATCTGCGCGGCGCCGGGATCGTCGGCCATCGTCTGGCGGCGGATTTCCAGCACCATGCCACGACCATCGGCGGTCAGCCGCTCCTCCTCGAGCTCCGGCTCCTTCATCAGCCAGTGCGCGATGCGCCGATAAAGCTGGACATGCGGGCCGCCGCCCTCGAAGCCGCGCGCCCACAGCCAGCCCTGATCGGACAGCAGCATGCCGACGCGGCCTTCTCCCTTGCGGTCGAGCAGCAGCAGCGGCCGGTTGTCGGCGCCCTTCATGACCACTTCGCCTTCCGGGTTCTGCACGCCTATGGTGCGGAACCAGCGGCTCCAGTGCGGCGGCTCGGTGGCCGAGCCATCGAGCCCACGCGTCACCGGGTGGCGCTGGCCGAGTTCGGTGAGGCGCGGATAGAAGGCCTTGTCGACAACTTCGCCGGTCGGCATCGCCGGCAGGGCGGCCATCAGCGGCGTGCGCGCGATCGAGCTTTCGCCGGCATATTCGGGGCCGGCCGCGATCAGCAGCGCGCCGCCCTTTTCGACATATTCGGAGATGTAGTCGTAATAGAGGATCGGCAGCACGTCGCGGTGCTGGTAGCGGTCGAAGATGATGAGGTCGAAATCCTTGATCTTCTCGACGAACAGTTCGCGGGTCGGGAAGGCGATAAGCGACAATTCGTTGATCGGCGTGCCATCCTGCTTTTCCGGCGGCCGCAGGATGGTGAAATGGACAAGATCGACCGAGGCGTCGGATTTCAGCAGGTTGCGCCAGGTGCGCTCGCCGGCATGCGGCTCGCCGGAGACGAGCAGCACACGCAGATTCTCGCGAATGCCGTCGATCAGTGCGATGGCGCGGTTGTTGGTGTCGGTCAGTTCGCCCGGCTCGCGATCGATGGCGAGTTCGACGATGTTGCGGCCGGCGCCCGGAATGGTGACCTGCAGCGGCATGGCCTGGCCAACGGTGGCGTGCTCGACGGCGACCTGCTCGCCATTGACCGAGACGCGCACATCGACCGGGCCAGTCTCGTTTTCGGTCGAGATGACGCGGTAGGTCATGTCGAGCGGCTTGCCAACAAGACCGAAGCGCGGCGCGTTCTCGAAGCGGATGCGGCGGTCCTTTTCGTGGTCATTGCCGGTGATCAGCGCATGCAGCGGGGCGTTGAAATCGGGCGCGCCCGGCGGCGCGTCATGGACCTCGCCATCGGTGATCATGATCGCGCCGCCGATGCGTGACGGCGGCACGTCGCGGAAGGCGCCTTCAAGCGCGCCGAACAGCCGTGTCTCGGTGCGCTCTTCGGCGGCCTCGGATTTGCCGGCCTCGACGACCCGCACGTCGAACTGCTTGAAGCGGCCAAGCCGCTGCTGCAGCCCGGCCAGCGCCTCGTCGGTCTGCTTGGTGCGATCGCCGATATCCTGGCTCTGGCTGCGGTCGACGACGAGGGCGACAACGCTTTTCAGCGGCTCGCGCTCCTCGTTGAGGAACACCGGGTTGAACAAAGCGGCGGCGAGCGCCAAAAGGGCGATGAAGCGGAAGACCGAGCCGCGCTGGCGAAACCACAGGCCGACAAGCGCCAGCAGCGCCAGCGGCACCAGCGCCAAGGCCAACAGGGGCCAGGAGATCAGCGGTTCGAAGGAAATCGACCAGTTCATCCCTTACCCTCCTCTTTTTGGGGAGGGTTTATCCGCGACCGGAGGGAACCAAACAAACTCATCTTACTGCCCCAGCCGTTCGAGCAGTATGGGCACGTGCACCTGGTCGGATTTGTAGTTGCCGGTCAGCATGTACATCATGATGTTGACGCCGGCGCGCAGCGCGTAGACGCGCTGCATCGGGTCCGCCGGTACGGTCGGCAGCAGCGGATCGCCATTCTCGTCGACCGCCCAGGCGCCGGCAAAATCATTGGCGGTGATCATGATAGGCGAGACGCCGTCGCCGGTGCGCACCGGCCGGTTCTCGGCATTGCTGGCGTCGAGCGACGCCTCGACCCACAGTGGGCTGCCGGCGAAGCGGCCGGGGAATTCGGGCAGGATGAAGAAGGATTTGGTCAGCACGTGGTCGGACGGCACCGGCTCCAGCGGCGGCACGTTGAGGTTGCCGAGGATGTCGCGCAGCCGCTCCGTCGCCGGGCTGGTCGAATCGGCGCCGATGCCGTTGGCGAACTGGTCGCGGGTGTCGAACAGCACCGTGCCGCCCTGCTGCATATAGGCGTCGATGCGGGCGATGGCGGCCTGGCTCGGCATCGGGGCGGCCGGATCGATCGGCCAGTAGATCAGCGGATAGAACGACAGCTCGTCCTTCGAGATGTCGACGCCGGCTGGCGCGCCCGGTTCAAGGGCCGTCTTTTCGACCAGGAAACGGGTCAGGCCCTCGAGCCCGGCACGGCTGATCGAATCGTCGCCCGGCACGCCGGTCAGCACATAGGCGATGCGGGTCTTCGAAATCGCCTCGATGGCAATTTCGTCACCCGGCTTGGCGTCGTCTGCGCGGGCAAGGTCGGCATGACCGAACAAGCTACCCAGCGCAATCAGGACCGCGGCGGTGGTTGCCATGGCACCGGCGCGGCGCGGTCGGCGTGAGAACAGGCCGCCCATCCAGAACACTGCCAGCGTATCGAGCAGCATCAGCACCAGGGCGGCCGCGACCAGCGCGCCCTTCAAATTGCGCGATTCGTCAAAGGCATACTGGATCGAGGTGACGGGAACAGTGATTTGCGGGCGCGCCAGCGGGGCCAGCGTGCTGTCGGCTTCAAGCAGATTATGGGCAAACACACCCGTCTCGGAACCATAGAGGCCGGGCGGGTTTTCAAAAGTCACCGGCAGCGCGCCGGCGCCCGGTACAAGCGGCCGTGCATCCGGCGTCGGCGGCACCAGCGAGCCGTCGGCTGCAATCATGCGATAGGGCGCCAGCGACGCCGCGGCGGCTTCGGCATTGGCGATGGCCGCGCCCTGGTTGCGCGACAGCTGCACGATGCGGCGCAGCATCTCGACGAAGCTGCCGGAGATCGGCAGGTTCGACCAGGTTGCCTCAGGGGTGACGTGGAACAGCACCAGCGTGCCCTTGCCTTTCTTCAATCCGGTGACCAGCGGCGTGCCGTCGGCAAGGGCCGCCCAGGTGCGCTCGACGATATCGGGTGTCGGCTCGGCCAGCACCTGTCTGCTGACAGTGACCTCGGCCGGCGGCGCCAGATCGGCGAACGGGCCGGCCTTGGGGAATTCGGTGACAGGCTGCGGCGACGTCCATGACAGCGCGCCGCCGAGCGAACGCTCGCCGGTGCGCAGGCGGACCGGCAGCAAATCGTCGTCATCGCCCGCCGTGGCCAGCCGCGAACCGGCGAAACGCACCAGCGTGCCGCCATTGTCGACCCAATCGACAAGTCTCTGCCGGACCTGTCCGGGAATGGTGCCGATATCGGCCATGACAATCATCGCGGGCTTCTGGTCGAGGATCTGCGGGATGGCGTCGGCGAGGTCGGCGCTGGAGGGTTCGACCAGATCGGCGAAGGGCTGCAGCGCCCGCCTGATGTAGTAGAGCGGCGACAAAAGCGGCTGCGCCTGGTCGGCCTCGGCCTGCGACAGCAGCCCGACGCGGCGGCGCTTGGAGCTTTCGTCGAGCACGCGCACCGCACCGGCCTGCCGCTCGCCGTCGAGCGCGATCGAAGCGAAGTCGTTGCGCAGCTCGAACGGCACCGCCATGGTGCCGGTGGCGGTGGTTTCGCCAGGCGAAAAGGTCAGCGTCGCATCGGCGATGCGGCGGCCCTTGTCGTCGAAGGCGCCGGCGGTGACCTGCGCCGGGGCAGGGTCGCCCGGCGCGCGGATGGCGGTCAGCGCAAAGCCGTCGACCTGGTTGTCGGCGGCGGTCAGGCCCGTCAGCGACAGCCTGTCGGCGGTTGCCCAGACGACACGGGCGGCATTTTTCGACAAAAGCGTGTTGAAGGCGGCTTCATCGCCTTTTGCCGCCAGGCCGTCGGCAAGCACGGCGACACTGGCCCCGGGCAAGGTCTCCAGCACGCCGGCGACGCGGGCATAGACGGCGGGCCGGTCGGTCGGGATCGGCCGCGGCTTGGCGGCGCGCAGCCGGTCAAGGGCGGTGGCGGCATCGAACGGGCCGATCTCGGCATTGGCTTTTTCGGCGGTGAAGGCGATGACGACCGGCACGCCGTTGGAGCCGGCGTCGTTGATCAGCCGCTCGGCGGTGGCGACGCGTTTGCCCCAGTCGGCGGCACTTGCCCAGTCATTGTCGATGACCAGGGCAAGGGCGGCTCCTTCGGCCGGCAGCTTTTCACGCGGATTGAAGACCGGGTCGGCCAATGCCGCGACGATGAGGGCCGCCATCAAGAGCCTGAGCAGCGTCAGCCACCACGGACTCTGCTGCGGCGTCTCCTCGCGCTTCAGTACGCGCGCCAGGATCTTCAGCGGCGGGAAGATCTCGGTCTGCGGCTTGGGCGGCGTCAGCCTGAGCAGCCACCAGATCACCGGCAGTGCCAGCAGGCCCCACAGCACCATGGGGGCGCCAAAGGAGAGCGGCAGCCAACTCATGCGACAGCCTTTCCTGGCCGATCGCCACCAGCGATGCCTGCACGACCGCCAGCGGTCGGCCTGACCGAGGGGCCATCAGTGGTCATCGCCATGTGCAGCCGCACCAGCGCGTCGGAGGCGAGCCGATCGGTGTGGTTGACGGTAAAGCTCCAGCCAAGCCGCTTGCACCAGGCGGCCAGTTCGTGGCGGCGGGCGGTGTAGAGCAGGCGATACTCATCACCCAGCATTTCGGCGCGGCCGGCGGTCAGCTTGTCGCCGGTCTCGGGATCGGTGAATTCGGTGCGGCCGGCATAGGGGAAGGTCTCCTCGGCCGGGTCGGCGACCTCGATCAGGTGGGCGCGCACGCCGTGGCGGGCCAGCACGTCGAGCCAAGCCATCGTCTCCTCGACGGGATCGAGGAAGTCGCTGACGATGACGATGTCGCAGAAGCGCCTGATGTCGGACAGGTCGGGTTTTGCCGGCAGCTCGCCGGCATGCATCAACTGGGCGGCAATGCGTTCGGCGCCGTTGCGGGCGGTGAACGGGTCGGTGAGGCCCGGCCAGGCGATGCGTTCGCCGCTGCGCGACAACAGCTCGGCCATGGCCAGCGCCAGCACCAGCGCGCGCGATTGCTTGGAAACGCTGGCGCCTGTCGATTTGTAGAGCATCGACGGCGAGGGGTCGGCCCACAGCCAGACGGTATGGGCGGCTTCCCATTCGCGGTCGCGCACATAGGTGTGGTCGTCGCGGGCCGAGCGGCGCCAGTCGATGCGCGAGGAATCACCCTCGACGTAGGGGCGGAACTGCCAGAAATTCTCGCCGATGCCGCGCTTGCGGCGGCCGTGCCAGCCGGCGATCACGGTGTTGACGATGCGCCGCGCCTCGACCAGCAGGTCTGGCACAAGCGAGGCCCGCAACCGGCCACGGGCGAGCGCGTCGCGCGTCGCTGCCGGAGCCTGGACCTCGCCGATGCGCGGCATCAAATCCCTTTCACGAGTTTCGCCACCACGTCACGCACGCTGGTGCCTTCGGCGCGGGCGGCGAAGGTCAGCGCCATACGATGCTGCAGCACCGGCTCGGCCAGCGCACGGACGTCGTCGACCGAGGGCGCCAGCCGTCCGTCGTAAAGCGCGCGCGCCCTTGTGCACAGCATCAGCGCCTGACTGGCGCGCGGGCCGGGACCCCAGGCGACGTTCTTATCGGTCTCGGCATTGCCTTGGCCGGGACGCGCCGAGCGCACCAGCGTCAGGATCGCCTCGACGACGCTTTCAGGCACCGGCATGCGGCGGATCAGCGTTTGAATCTCCTTCAGCCGCACCGGCTGCAGCACGTTTTGCGCTTTCGCGTCCTCGATGCCGGTGGTTTCCAGAAGGATGCGGCGCTCCGCCTCGATTTCGGGATAGAGGATGTCCACCTGCATCAGGAAGCGGTCAAGCTGTGCCTCGGGCAGCGGATAGGTGCCCTCCTGCTCCAGCGGGTTCTGGGTTGCCAGCACGTGGAAGGGCGCCGGCAGGTCATGGCGGGCGCCGGCAATGGTGACGTGGTATTCCTGCATGGCCTGCAGCAGCGCCGACTGAGTGCGCGGCGACGCGCGGTTGATCTCGTCGGCCATCAGCAGCTGGGCGAAGATCGGCCCGGAGATGAAGCGGAAGGAGCGTTTTCCGGTCTCGTCCTGCTCCATCACTTCGGAGCCGAGGATATCGGACGGCATCAGATCCGGCGTGAACTGGATGCGACGCGAATCGAGGCCGAGCACGATGCCAAGTGTTTCGACCAGCTTGGTTTTGGCGAGACCCGGCACGCCGACCAAAAGCGCATGGCCACCGGCCAGCAGCGCCACCAGCGTGCGCTCGACGACGCTTTCCTGTCCGAAGATGACCCGGCCGACCCCGTCGCGGATCCGGGAGATGTCGGCAAGCGCCTTTTCGGCCTCGGCGATCATGTCCTTTTCGCTGATCGGGCTTTCCTTGACCATCACGCTCATGCCGCATCGATCCTTGTGGTTGGAATACCATGGCTGGAACAACGGCTGCACCATACCATAAGTTGCCGCGATTCGGCCTCGCGTGGCGCCTACATCGAAACTTAAATCACAGACTTAGGCTGACAAGCGGAACAACAGTGACTATTTCGTGACCATGACGGGACCCTTGGGACATCGTGAAGAAAGCCTGACTGATGCCACCGAGGCGCGTGGTCTCGAGGCGCTGATCTCGCGCGCCGCCCGTGCCGGCAAGGGCGCGGCACCTGTCGAACGCTGGAATCCCGACTTCTGCGGCGATCTGGACATGGAGATCAAGTCCGACGGCACCTGGTTCTATCTGGGCACGCCGATCGGGCGCATGCCGCTGGTGCAGCTTTTTTCCTCGGTGCTGCGCAAGGACGCCGATGGCAGGACCTATCTGGTGACACCGGTAGAAAAGGTCGGCATCCGCGTCGCCGATGCGCCGTTCATCGCCGTCGAAATGGACGTTTCGGGCAGCGGCGAGGCGCAGACAATCACCTTCCGCACCAATGTCGGCGACGTCGTCGAAGCCGGGCCGGAACGGCCGCTGCGGTTTGTCGACGAGAACGAGACCGGCGGGTTGAAGCCCTATGTGCTGGTGCGTGGCCGTCTGGAGGCGCTGGTGGCGCGGCCGGTGATGTATGAACTGGTCGGGCATGGCGAGGAGATCGAAATCGACGGCGAGACGATGTTCGCGGTGCGCTCCAAGGGCGCCGTGTTCCCGATCATGCCGGCGGACCAGTTGAAGCGGCTGAGCGCGTGATGGACCAGGCGACGCCGGCGCCGTTTTCATCCGCGGATTTTCGCGCGCGCTTTGCCGTGCAGCCCGATGCACATGCAGGCGACGACGACTATGGCGACCATCGCTTCAACCCCGGCCATCCGCGCCTCAACCAGGGCAAGGCGCTGCGCAATGCCGCGGTGCTGATCCCGGTGGTCGATCATGAGGGCGATGCGACGGTTCTTCTGACCAAACGGGCCGAAAAGCTGCGCAGCCATTCGGGGCAGGTGGCCTTTCCCGGCGGCACTATCGATCCGACCGATCCGAGCCCTGAGGCGGCGGCGCTGCGCGAGACCTTCGAGGAGATCGGGCTTGGCCGAGACAGCATCGAGATCATCGGCCGCATGCCCGACTATGTCGCCGGCAGCGGCTACCGCATCGCCCCGGTGCTTGGCATCGTGCGGCCCGGTTTCCAACTGACGCTCAACGCAGACGAGGTCGATGCCGCTTTCGAAGTGCCGCTGCGCTTCCTGATGGACCCGGCCAACCACAAGCGCGACAGCCGTATGTGGAACGATCTCGAATGGTTCTTCTACGACATGCCTTACGGCGACCGGCGCATCTGGGGCGTCACCGCCGGCATCCTTCGTACTCTCTATGAAAGGCTCTATGCGTGAGTGTCTCGATCGCGGGCAGGGCCGATTGGCTCACCGACAAGCATCTACAGCGCCTGCTGTTCGCATTGGCCGAAGGCGGTGAAGAGGCGCGAGTCGCCGGCGGCGCGGTGCGCAACACGCTGATGGGCCAGCCGGTCGCCGACATCGACATCGCCACCACCTGCTTGCCGCAGCAAACCCTCCGCCGCGCCGAAGCGGAAGGGTTCAAGGCGGTGCCAACCGGCATCGAGCATGGGACGATCACCGTGGTTGCCGGCGGAAAGCCCTATGAAATCACCACCTTGCGCGCCGATATCGAAACCGACGGGCGGCGCGCGAAAGTGTCGTTCGGGCGCGACTGGAAGCTCGATGCCGAGCGGCGCGACTTCACCATCAACGCGCTCTATGCCGAGGCCGATGGCAAGGTGGTCGACCTGGTCGGCGGCATTGCCGACATCGAGGCGCGCCGGCTGCGATTCATCGGCGACCCGGAAGCGCGCATTCGCGAAGACTACCTGCGCATCCTGCGCTTCTTCCGCTTCTTCGCCTGGTACGGCGACGGACGGCCGGACGCCGAGGGGCTGAAAGCCTGCGCCCGTCTGAAGGAAGGGCTGGCCCAGCTTTCGTCCGAGCGAATCTGGTCGGAACTGAAGAAACTTTTGTCGGCGCCCGATCCGTCACGGGCGCTGCTTTGGATGCGGCAGGCAGGTGTCTTGACCGCGGCGCTGCCGGAAAGCGAGAAATGGGGCATCGATGCCATCCATGGGTTGGCCAAGGCCGGCAAGGATCTGGGCTGGGCACCCGACCCGCTGCTCAGACTGGAAGCGATCGTGCCGCCCGATGCCGCTCGCATGAAGACGCTCGCCGAGCGGCTCAAACTCTCGACCGCCGAAGCGGATCGCCTGCGCCACTGGGCGCTCGCCACCGCCGTCGAGCCGAAGACGACCGAGGGCGAACTGGCAAAAAGGCTCTATCGCGGCGACCGGCAGGGGTTTGTCGACCGTCTGCGGCTGTCGCTTGCGGCAGCCAGGATGCGCGCCGTCGAGGACAATGAGGCGCTGCTCGAAGCCGGTGGCTTTTCGCGCCTGCTTGGCTTCGCCACCAAATGGGAAAAGCCGTTGTTTCCGCTGAAAGGTGCCGATCTGACGGCGCTCGGCGCAACTCCAGGCCCGAAACTCGGCGAAATCCTGAGGAATCTCGAAGCGGAATGGGTCGAAGCCGGGTTTGCCCCTGATCGCGACGCGCTCCTCAAGCGCGCCGCCGAAGCCTTGCAGGCCGGGTAGATCAGGCCGCGTCGCGGGTCTTTTCGATGCGCGAACGGATCGCCTCGATCATCGTCTCGCGGATGACCGTCTCGCCATGTGTCTCGCGCATGTGCTCGACGGCACGGCGCATGACCTCGGCTTCCTCGTCGGCACGTGTGTGCCAGTCACAGCCGGGCACGAGCGACCCGCAGTGAAATTCCTTCATGAGATTTCTCCTTTTCCTCCGTGGAGCCTGGTCGAGGCTCCGGCACTTTTTTTGGCTCATGTCCGGTTCCAGGGTTGAAACCGCGGACCGCGAACGGGTGAGAAGCATAACACAGATGGGGTGGTATTGGTTGCCGTCAACGGCAAAAGGGCGGAGCAGCATCGCTCCGCCCTCTAAACACTACCCCGAAACAGGGCCAGACATCGTCTCGTCCCGTTTTGGCGGGCAGGCCTTCACTTGGCGATCTTGACAGCCTCGGCAATCTTTTTCTTGCCGCTCATGTCCCATGAGACACGGACCTTTTCACCGACCTGCAGGCCAGGATCCTTGAAGGTCTTGGGAAGCGTAAAAGACGATCCATCGTCGAGGACCAGGCTCATGGCCGTCGTGTCAAAGGTCTTGATCGTCCCGGTGGTGTGCTTGACGGCGGCGAACGCCACCGAACCGGAAGCGAGAAGGGCAGCGGCGGCCGCCGAAACAATGATCTTGCGCATTGCGAAGTACTCCTGGAAAGGCGGGTATCTTTTTGACGAAGATGTCCCGCGTCGTCTTGGGCCGTCCGGTCGCGTCGGGTCGCGGCTCGCTTTGTCTTGACGCAATTCCGGTCGGAAAGCCGTTTCGCACTTTCCTGAAATTGCGCGCAGGCGAACCGCCGGCGCTTCCCGACCCCGCGCCACAAATAGACCAGTCTTTTCAAGAGCCTATTAGACGAAAAAGAAATTTTTCGCCGCACCGTGTGCCACATTCCATGCCCAATTCGAGCGAATGGGACATCAATGCGGCTCACGCCGGGCTCACCATTTTGTTACGGCCAGCGGACCTCGGGCGGCAGGCTGGAGAGGATGGCGGCGACATTGCCGCCGGTCTTCAGTCCGAATATGGTGCCGCGATCGTGAAGCAGATTGAATTCGACGTAGCGGCCGCGGCGGATGAGCTGTTCGTCACGGTCGCCATCGGTCCAGTTCTCGTTGAAGTTGGCGCGCACAAGGTGGCCGTAGACGACGAGAAAAGCGCGGCCGACATCCTGGACGAAGTTGAAATCGGCATTCCAGCCGCCCTTGTCCTCACCCGAATGCAGCCAGTCGAAGAAGATGCCACCGGTGCCGCGCGGCTCGTTGCGGTGCGACAGATAGAAGTACTCGTCGCACCAGGCCTTGAATTTTGGGTAATCGGCCACCGCGACATTCTTCTCGCAAGCGAATTGCATGGCGCGGTGGAAGGCGACCGTGTCGGGGTCGTCCTGGGTGCGGCGGCGATCGAGCACCGGTGTCAGATCGGCACCGCCGCCGAACCATTGGCTGGATGTGACCACCATGCGCGTGTTCATGTGCACGGCCGGAACGTTGGGATTCCATGGGTGCGCGATCAGCGAAATGCCGGATGCCCAGAAGCGCGGGTCTTCCTCGGCACCGGGCATCTGCTTCCTGAATTCGGGTGAGAACTCGCCATGGACGGTCGATGTGTGGACGCCGACCTTTTCGAAGACGCGACCGTGCATCATCGACATGGTGCCGCCGCCGCCGCGCCCCTCGTCACGTTCCCATGGCGTCTTTTCGAAGCGGCCGGGCGACCACGAGGCCAGCGGCCCGCCAAGATCCTGCTCGATCTGCTCGAAGGTGGCGCAGATGCGTTCGCGCAGCGCCTCGAACCAGAGGCGCGCCTTCATCTTCTTCTGTTCGATGTCGGCGGGCAGGCCCGCCGGTATTTCTGGTCGTTCCAAATGCCGTCTCCGGTTGGGGCGGCGAGTCCCACAAATGACTCGTCTTTTGCCGGCGCGATCCCTAATCTCTTAGGGGACAGGGTCAAGTGTCATTACGGTGCAAGGAGTTGTTTCGTGCGCACCCCGGCAAGACCGCCGCTGGATGGCCTAAAGAAAAGGCTCGACCAAAGCCGTGCCGAGCGCGTGCGTATGCCGCGCGACGGTTTCCTGCGCGAGACCTTCGTGCTGCCACGCTCCGATGCCCGGCTCAAGGCCAAGGAATGGTTCGAGCGCTTTCCCAAGCAGGCCTACTGGACCGAGATCGAAAGCTGGTTCGAGCGGCCGGGCGACCTGATCGAGTTCACCATCAGGCGGTTGCCTGCGGCCGACTAGGATTTCGTCGCCCCGTTTACGGGGAGAGGGTGCCGGCAGGCAGGTTGAGGAGCGGCACGAACCTCTCAATGCTGGCGCCGCCCCTCATCTGCCTTCACTGCGTTCAGGCACCTTCTCCCCGTGAACGGGGAGAAGGAAGAGCGACCAGCCTCCTTGCCCCCGTTCCCTCGCGTGCCAGCCGGTCACCCTTGTTGCGCAGCGGGCATTTGTCGATCGACATGCAGCCGCAGCCGATGCAGTCGGTCAGCCCTTCGCGCAGTTTCTTCAACTGGGCGATCTTGTGATCGAGCCCGTCGCGCCAGGCGGTCGACAAAAGGTTCCAGTCGTCGCGCGTCGGCGTGCGGCTTTCGGGCAGTGATTCAAGTGCGGCACCGATTTCGGCCAGCGAGATGCCGACCTCCTGTGCAACCTTGATGATCGCCACGCGCCGCAGCACGTCGCGGCCGTAGCGGCGCTGGTTGCCCGACGTGCGGTGGCTGCGGATCAAGCCGCGGGCCTCGTAGAAATGCAGCGCCGACACCGCCACCCCGCTGCGCATGGCCACCTGGCCAACCGTTAATTCCGTTACAGGCGCCATGTCTGATTTTCCGTCCCGATTTTTCTGCTTGACCTCAAGTTAAGTTGAGCTTGTAGCGAAGAAACCCTGGATGTGCAAACGAAGGAGAAGGCGATGTGCGCCTGGGTCAAGATGTCGGGAGACGGAGTGCCGTTATCCGAGTTGCCGGATGGCTTCGCCCACTACCATGGCGACGGAGAGCGCCACGTTGATGCTGCGCGCCGTACCCTGCATGGGGATGGTCAGGCGCGCATCCGCCGCCTGATGGACAGGATCCGGCACGCCTGCGGATTCGCGGCCGAACAGGAGGACGTCACCGTCCGCGAAGCTGAAGCTGGTGTAGGCCGTCGTGGCTTTGGTCGACAGCAGCACCAGCCGGTGCGAATCAGCCTTGCGCCATTCCTCGAAGGCGTGCCAGTCGACATGCCGGGTCAGGGCAGCCATTTCGAGGTAGTCCATGCCGGCTCGCTTGAGCGCCTTGTCGGAGAGCGGAAATCCGGCCGGTTCGATGATGTCGACGCCAAGTCCGAGGCACGCGGCGAAGCGCAGGATTGTTCCGGTGTTGCCGGCAATGTCAGGCTGGTAGAGCGCGATGCGGAGACGACGGTTCATTTCCGCGTCCTTCTAATAAGTGGCGGATCGGCCACAGCGGCTTGGCGGTTTTGGAAATTGCTGGACCTGCGGGTGGCCATTTTCTGCGAAGTCGGGTATACAACCAGCATTGTCAACCCGAACCGATGGAGGGGTAATTCATGATGACCATGCACATCCAGCGCCCCTCTCGTGGGCTTACCTGCCTGCCGGCGGTTTCGGTACGACGATTCTCCTGACTCTCTAAGACTTGATCGCACCGATTCCCGCCGAAACGATTTTTCGGCTTCCGAAGGAATCCTGCGATGTTTTTCAAAAAGTCAAAAGGGCTGAACGCCCCAACTGAAGCTGTCCGGACCGACACTCGTCATGTCCGGACCGATGCAATGCGTGTCTCCGGGCGAATGCCGGCGGACGATATTGCTTCGCCTTTTTATCTCGATTTTCACACGGAGGACGGACCGATGTTCGATCCCTACAGAATACCGGGCTCGAGGAGCCTGCATATCCACCGACTGCCGACCTGGGCGCTGCTGATCGGCGACACCTATTCGTCGGCGGTTCACGCCGAGGTTCGCCGCCGGCCGCATCGCGGCATGCTGCCGGATGTCGATTTTTCGCGCGCGGTTCCCGATCCCGGGCGGCCGTCGCTGGTGCGCCGGATCATCCGGCTGATCCGGCCTGGCCCGAAAAACCGGGCTGGCGGCACCGTGTCGTCAGGATCGTCTGGCGCAGCTGTCGGCGAAAAGCCCGCGAGCCCCTATATTGCGCGAAGCATTGCCGACGGTCCGGGTGATTCCGGACCGTCGGCACTCGACGCCATGGGTTCCGGGGACTTCGTACGCTCACGTGCCGCGTAAGCGGCAAACACATTTCACAGGCATGACCTATGTTGTTGTTTAGCTGGTTTGAAAAAAGGCTCGATCCGTTCCCCGCGGCGGAACCGGTCGAGCCGCCCAAGACGCTGGTTGCCTTCTGCGTGCATTATACGCGCGGCGCCTGGCCCTATATCCTTTTCGACGCAGTGCTGGTGACGGCCATCGCGATCGCGGAAGTGTGGATGTTCGGCTTCCTCGGCCGCATCGTCGACTGGCTGTCGGGGCAGAATCGCGAAACCTTCCTGCAGACGGAAGCCTGGAAGCTTGCCGGCATGGCCTTCATCGTGCTGTTCGCACTGCCGGGCACCGTATGGCTGCATTCGCTCCTCAACCAGCAAACGCTGATGGGCAACTATCCCATGCGCATCCGCTGGCAGGTGCACCGCTATCTGCTCAAGCAGTCGATGAGTTTCTACCAGGACGAGTTCGCCGGCCGCATCGCGACCAAGCTGATGCAGACGGCTCTCGCCGTGCGCGAATGCGTCATCAAGGTGATCGACGTCCTGAATTACGTTATCGTCTACTTCCTCGGCATGCTGCTCATCGTCGGCTCGGCCGACTGGCGGCTGGCCGCGCCGCTCGGCGTCTGGCTGGTCGGCTATATCCTTTTGCTGCGGTTTTTCATTCCCCGGCTGGGCAAGGTCGGCGAGGAACAGGCCAATGCGCGCTCGATCATGACGGGCCGGGTCGTCGACAGCTACTCAAACATCCAGACGGTCAAGCTGTTCAGCCATGCACGCCGCGAAGCGTCATTCGCCAAAGACGGTATGTCCGGCTTTCTCGAAACGGTCTACCGGTCGATGCGCCTGGTGACAGTGCTTTTCGGCTCGCTCTACATACTGAACGCGCTGCTCTTGTTCTCGGTGACCGCGATGGCGCTGTGGCTGTGGCTGGGGCAAGCAGTGACGATCGGCGCGGTCGCCGTGGTCATCGGCCTTGTGCTCAGGTTGTGGGGCATGTCGCAATGGATCATGTGGGAAATGTCGGGCCTGTTCGAGAACATCGGCACGGTGCAGGACGGTATCGCCTCGATCTCGCTGCCGCGCCTTGTCGAGGACCGGCCGGACGCGAAGGAGATCAGCGTTTCCAGGGGTGAGATCCGCTTCGAGGACATTCGCTTCCACTACGGCAAGCAGAAGGGTGTGATCGAGGGCCTGTCGCTGGCGGTGAAGCCGGGCGAGAAGGTCGGCATCGTCGGCCGTTCCGGCGCCGGCAAGTCCACGCTGGTCAACCTGTTGCTGCGCTTCTACGACCTCGAAGCCGGGCAGATATTGGTCGATGGCCAGGAAATCGCCGCTGTGAAGCAGGATTCGCTTCGTGCGCAGATCGGCATGGTCACGCAGGACACCTCGCTGCTGCATCGTTCGGTGCGCGAGAACATCCTTTATGGCCGGCCCGATGCAACCGACGAGATGCTTGTCGAGGCGGCGCGGCGCGCCGAGGCGCTGGACTTCATATCGGGGCTTTCGGATGCCAGCGGCCGCAAGGGCTTCGACGCCTATGTCGGTGACCGCGGCGTCAAATTGTCCGGTGGCCAGCGGCAACGCGTCGCCATTGCTCGCGTTATGTTGAAGGACGCACCTATACTTATCCTTGACGAAGCGACCTCGGCGCTTGATTCCGAAGCCGAGGCGGCGATCCAGGAGAATCTCTACAAGCTCATGCAAGGCAAGACCGTCATCGCCATCGCGCACCGGCTGTCGACCATCGCGGCGATGGACAGGCTGGTGGTGATGGACAAGGGCCGTGTCATCGAGGAAGGTTCGCACGAAGAACTCGTCGCCAAGGGCGGGCTCTACGCGCAGCTCTGGCAGCGCCAGTCGGGCGGGTTCCTGCTTGAGGACGGTCCCGCCAACGATGCACTTGCAAAGAGGCAAGCCGCAGAATGATGGCCGCCGCATGATGACAGCCGTCTATCGCTGGTTCGAGAACTGGGTCTATCCGTTCAGGGAGCCGGCGAATCTTCGGCCACCGATCAGTGTCGGCGGCTTTCTCTGGCACTATGTCGGCCAGGCGAAGTTCGCCTTCTTCGCCATGCTGGTCATCGGCGGCATCGCGCCGCTGGTCGAGGCCGGCCTGTTCTACTTCGTCGGGCGGCTGGTCGATATTCTCGACCAGCTTCCCGCCGAGCGCAGCTGGCACGCACTGTGGGCCGCCGCCGGCCCTGAACTGGTTTTCATGGCCGTGGTGGTGCTGGTCATCCGCACCGTCGTCGTCGGCCTGTCGGCGCTGGTCGACGAACAGACGATCACGCCGGGCTTCTACAATCTGGTGCGCTGGCAGGCGCACCGGCATGTCTCGCGCCAGTCCTACGCCTTTTTCCAGAACGATTTCGCCGGCCGCATCGCGACGAAGGTCTGGCAGGCGGGCCAGGCGACCGGCGACTTGATGGAAAGCTTCATCGAGGTCGTCTGGTTTATGATCGTCTACACGGTGACGACGCTGGCGCTGGTCGCAGGCCTCGATCTCAGGCTGGCGGTTCTGGTGGTGATCTGGATTTCCGCCTTCGGCTGGCTGGCCAAGCTCTATTTGCCGGCAATCCGCAAGCATGCCGAGGAAACAGCCGAGGCCGGCTCGATGATCACCGGCCGCATCGTCGATTCCTATTCCAACGTGCAGACGCTGAAACTGTTCTCGGCCGATGGCGACGACCGCTACATCAGGAACGGTTTCGACATCTATCTCGACGCATTGCGCCCGTTCACCCGCCGGCTGACCGGCGTGCGCATGGCGCTGACCACGCTGTCGGGCATCATGATCACGGCGATCGGCTGCTTTGCCGTCTATCTCTGGGTCGAGGGCTCGATCACCGTCGGCGCGGTCGCCTTCACCCTGTCGCTGGTGCTGCGGCTCAACATGCTGCTCGGCCGGCTGATGATGCAGCTCAACAGCATCTTGCGAAACCTCGGCGTGCTGGAGAATTCCAAGGCGCTGATCTCGCAGCCGCTCGGCCTCACCGATGCGCCCGACGCCAAGGAACTCGTCGTTGCGGGTGGCCGTATCGCGGTGAAGAACGTCGAGTTCCACTACGGCAAAGGTTTCGGCGTGCTGAACGGCATCGACCTTGTCGTCAGGCCAGGCGAGAAGGTAGGGCTGGTCGGACCGTCCGGCGCCGGCAAGACGACCCTCGCCAATCTGATCCTGCGCCTCTACGATCTCGAGAGCGGGTCGATCACCATCGATGGCCAGGATGTCGCCAAAGTTACGCAGAATTCGCTGCGCGCCAATATCGGCGTCGTCAGCCAGGACACGGCGCTGTTCCACCGTTCGCTGCGCGACAACATCAAGCTCGGCATGCCTGACGCGACCGATGCGGAGGTGATCGCGGCGGCGAAAAAGGCTGAGGCGCACGAGTTCATCCTGACCTTGCGCGACAACAGGGACCGCGCCGGCTACGAGGCGTTTGTCGGCGAGCGCGGCGTCAAGCTGTCGGGAGGCCAGCGCCAGCGCGTGGCGATCGCCCGCGTCTTCCTCAAGGATGCGCCGATCCTGATTCTCGATGAGGCGACCTCGGCACTCGATTCCGACATCGAGGCGGCGATCCAGGAGAATCTGACACGGCTGATGGAAAACAAGACGGTCATCGCCATCGCCCACCGGCTGTCGACGATCGCAGCACTCGATCGTCTGGTGGTGCTCGACGGCGGCCGCATTGTCGAGCAAGGCACGCATGACCAATTGGTGGCGCTCGACGGGCTCTATGCGCGGCTGTGGAAGCGGCAGTCCGGCGGTTTTCTCTATCACGAGGACAGCGTGCTCGAAGAGACGCGCCCGGCGGAGTAGCTCCATGGGTGGATCGACAGGCGCCATCCCAGAGGTCGGCTACGTGCTCAAGCGGCTCCGGCCGACCATGCCGGCCTTCGACACGCTGAAGGAAGAGAGCCGGCTGGAAGGCTACTGGATGCTGGTACGCCTTGCGGATGGCTGGGCAAGTGGCCGCAACAAGTTCCTGAAACGGGGGGAGGCGCTGTACGGAGCATGGTATGGAAGGGAACTCGCCGGCGTGTGCGGGTTGAACATCGATCCCTATTTCGAGGGCAGGGGCCACGGCCGGGTCCGGCACCTGTTTGTGAGCGCGCGCCACCGTCGCGCCGGCCTTGGCCGGATGCTGGTCGAAACCGTTGTCGACAGGGCACGTCACCATTTCGCCATGCTGAACACCCGCGCGCCGCAAGAAGCTTTCCGTTTCTATGAACGGCTTGGCTTTCAGCGCGTGGCGGGCGAAGAGTTCGTCACACACCGCATGGTTTTCGGGAAAGGAGGCTGAAATGTCCTTGCGTCCGCCATCTCATCTTGCCGGCGCCTCGGCCGCCGAAGCCGCCTTCGACGCGCTCGGCCATGAAATATTGGCGGAAAAGGCGGCAGCACTCGGCCGCGCCGGCCAGCGGGTAGAGGAAACGCTGGCCAGGCTGCGCGACAATGCCGACGAGCAACTGCGCCCCCTTCTGCTCAAGGATGCCGCCGAGGCGGTGCATGGCTATTTCATCCAGCGCGAGCTGTGCGGCTTGCGCAAGCACGATGCCGTCATTCGTGAATACAACATCCCGAAAGCGGTGCTGGCCAGGCTCGGCGCGAAATAGGGATCACTCCAGCCATTCGGTGATGAAGCTGCCATTCTCGTGGATGTCGGTCGTTTCCAGCGGGCCTGGGCCGAGATTGGTGAATTTGTGCGGCGTATTGGGTGGCACGATCAGGATCTGGCCGGCGGATGCCTCGATTTCCTGGTCGCCGACAGTGAACAGGCCGGTGCCCTGGCGGATGATGAAGATCTCCGCGTAGGGATGTGTGTGCAGGCGCGGGCCGCCGCCGACATCAGGCAGATAGTTGAAGATCAGGCAGGAGTTGGAGCCGTAGGCGCCACATTGCAACTCGCCCTTCCAATGGTCCGAGCGAACGGCCCAGGTGTCGCGGTCTATGACGTGTGCCATGATGACAAGGATAGACCCGGCTGGGGCCTTGTGTCGAGCCGAACAAGGGCGTCGGATTTGCGGGTGTTTCCCGGTTGTTTAGTGATGGTTGGCGGCTATCCGGCGTCGTGTTGACCGGCGGCGGATTTTGTCCCCGCGACAATCTGCCCTTGTGCCTTCACCCGTCTGGACAAAAACGGGCTTCACGCATAAACCGAAGTCCAAATGCCGGAGGAATTCGCAAGCCTGTTCGCCATGCGCTGTCGGGTTGGCGTAATTGAGCGGGGAACAAGGCTCAACCACCGGCACGGAAGAGGCGAAAGGATCAGGCACCCGTGAGCGCAACCGACACCCAGGATCCCAACCGTCGTGATTTTCTCTACGTCGCCACCGGCATGGCCGCAGTGGTCGGCGCGGGTGCTTTCGCGTGGCCGTTCATCGACCAGATGCGCCCTGACGCCTCGACGCTGGCGCTCGCCTCGGTCGAAGTCGACGTCGCCTCGCTGACGCCGGGCATGTCGCTGATCGTCAAATGGCGCGGCAAGCCGGTCGTGGTCCGCAACCGCACCGAACAGGAAATGAAGGACGGCGAGGCGGTCAAGCTGGCCGATCTCAAGGATCCGATCGCCCGCAACGCCAATCTGCCGGCCGACGCACCGGCGACCGACGCCAATCGCACCACGCCCGGCAAGGAAGCCTGGATGGTGATGGTTCAGGTCTGCACGCATCTCGGCTGCATTCCGCTTGGCCAGGAAGGCGATTTCGGCGGCTGGTTCTGCCCGTGCCACGGTTCGCAATACGACACCGCCGGCCGCATCCGCAAAGGCCCGGCGCCGGAGAACATGGCGGTTCCGGTATTCAAGTTCATTTCCGATACCAAGATCCTTATCGGTTGAGGCAGGGGGATATTTCGATGAGCGAGGGACACTCGACCTATACGCCCAAAACCGGTCTCGGACGCTGGTTCGACGCCCGCATGCCGCTGCCGCGGCTGGTCTATGACAGCTTCGTTGCCTATCCGGTGCCGCGCAACCTCAACTATGCATGGACCTTTGGCGGCATCCTGTCGATCATGCTGGTGGCGCAGATCCTGACCGGCATCGTGCTGGCCATGCATTACACGGCCGACACCAATCTGGCCTTCGGCTCGGTCGAGAAGATCATGCGCGACGTGAATTCGGGCTGGCTGCTGCGCTACATGCATTCGAACGGCGCCTCGTTTTTCTTCGTCGCCGTCTACATCCACATCTTCCGTGGCCTCTATTACGGCTCCTACAAGGCGCCGCGCGAACTGCTGTGGATCCTCGGCTGCATCATCTATCTCCTGATGATGGCGACCGGCTTCATGGGCTACGTGCTGCCATGGGGCCAGATGAGCTTCTGGGGCGCCACCGTCATCACCGGCTTCTTCAGCGCCATTCCGCTGGTCGGCGACTGGATCCAGCAGCTGCTGCTCGGCGGCTTTGCCGTCGACAACCCGACGCTGAACCGTTTCTTTGCACTGCACTACCTGCTGCCGTTCATGATTGCCGGCGTCGTCGTTTTGCACATCTGGGCGCTGCATGTCGTCGGCCAGTCGAACCCGACGGGCATCGAGGTCAAGTCGAAGACCGACACCGTGGCCTTCACCCCCTACGCGACCATCAAGGACGCGTTCGGCATGATCGTGTTCCTGTTCTTCTTCGCCTATTTCGTCTTCTACCTGCCGAACTATCTCGGCCATCCCGACAACTACATCGTCGCCAACCCGCTGAAGACGCCGGCCCACATCGTGCCCGAATGGTACTTCCTGCCGTTCTACGCGATCCTGCGCGCCATCACCTTCAATGTCGGGCCGATCAACTCCAAGCTCGGCGGCGTGCTATGCATGTTCGGCGCCATCGTCATGTTGTTCCTGGTGCCGTGGCTCGACACTTCGAAGGTGCGCTCGGCGGTTTACCGGCCCTGGTACAAGCTGTTCTTCTGGCTGTTCGTGGCCGATGCCATCCTGCTTGGCTGGCTGGGCTCGCAGCCGGCAGAAGGCAGCTATGTGTTCATGGCGCAGATGGCGACATTGTTCTACTTCGCCTTCTTCCTGATCGCGCTGCCGGTGCTCGGCCTGATTGAGACGCCGCGACGGTTGCCGAACTCGATCACCGAGGCGGTGCTCGAGAAGAACAAGGGCGGCAGCGGACATCCGGCGGGCGCTACGGCGGCTCCGGAAACCAAAGGCTGAGCGGGTAGAGAATCTAAGGGGATTTGGCATGAAAAAGATTCTCACCTCGCTGGCGCTGATCGGCCTTGTGGCCGTCGCCGCTGGGGCCGCGGGCACTCGGGCGATCGCCGCCGAAGAGGCACACAATGTGGCCAATCCGACGCATTTCCCGATCGACGAGCCGAAGGAAATGGACTGGAGTTTCACTGGCCCATTCGGCACCTATGACAAGGCGCAGCTGCAGCGCGGCCTCAAGGTCTACAAGGAAGTCTGCTCGGCCTGCCATTCGATGAACCTGGTGGCGTTCCGCACGCTGTCGGACCTCGGCTATTCCGATGCGCAGATCAAGACGCTGTCGGCCGAGTACACCATCCACGACGGTCCCAACGATGCCGGCGACATGTTCGACCGTCCGGGCAAGCCGTCCGACCACTTCCCGCCGCCCTTCGCCAATGAGGAAGCCGCCGCTGCCTCCAATGGCGGTGCTGCTCCGCCAGACATGTCCCTGCTGGCCAAGGCTCGCGGGGTCGAACGCGGTTTTCCGCAGTTCGTCTTCGATATCTTCACCCAGTACGACGCGGGCGGCCCCGACTATATCCACTCGCTGCTGACGGGCTACGATCAGACGCCGCCGGCCGGCATGGTCATCCCGGAAGGCACCCACTACAATCCGTACTTCATGTCCGGCGTGTCGCTGAAGATGCCCAAGCCGCTCTCCGATGGTCAGGTGACCTATGATGACGGTGCGCCGCAGACCATCGACCAGTATTCCCGCGACGTCTCCGCCTTCCTGGCATGGGCGGCCGAGCCGCATATGGAAGACCGCAAGAAGACCGGTTTTCGCGTTCTGGTGTTCCTGCTTTTGTTCGGCGCGCTGGTCTATCTCACCAAGCGCAAGGTGTGGGAAGGCGTGGCGCATTAAGCCACACGATCAAGTGATCACGAAGGGCGCCGAGAGGCGCCCTTTTGCATTTCCAGAAGCCGGCCATGTCACATGGCCGTCACCGCATCCGGCGATCCTGTGCTGATCTCATCAAAGGATCGCACCCATGAAAAGATACGCATCGCTCGCGGCAGGCCTGTTGCTGCTCATCGTCGGCTCGGCCGCGCAAGCGGAAGACGCCCAGCCTTTCGTCACCAACAAGGATGTCGACCTGACGATGATCCTGCCGCCGCCGCCGGCAAATGATTCGGCACAGACCAAGGCCGAACTCGGCGAGGTGCTGATGCTGCAGGTGACACGCACGCCCGAGATGGTGGCCAGCGCCGTTGCCGATGCCGAGGAGAATGTCTGGCGCTTCGCCAACGTCATGGGGCCGAAATTCAACAAGGAAACGCTGCCCAAATTCAGCGCCTTCTTCGATCGCGTCGTGGCCACCGAAGGCGCCGTCGTCGATCCGGCCAAGGATATCTGGAAGCGCCCGCGTCCGCACCAGCTCAGCGACCTCGTCAAGCCGGCGGTCAAGTTGTCGAGCTCCGGTTCCTGGCCGTCCGGCCACGCCACCGTCGGCACCATGATGGGCATTATCCTGTCCGATATGGTTCCTGAAAAGCGCGCAGAGATCCTGGCGCGTGCGGCCGAATACGCCCACAACCGCGAGGTCGGCGGCATCCACTATGCGTCCGACGTCGAGATGGGCAGGATTTCCGGCAGCGTCATCGCCGCGGTCCTGCTCAACCGGGACGACTTCAAGGCCGAATATGAAGTGGCCAGGGCCGAGCTTCGTTCGGATCTCGGCATGTAATCTTCGTCAATCGGATCAGACCAGAAAGGGGCGCTTCGGCGTCCCTTTTTTGCTCATGGCCATGTCCGAAGGGCGGTTCGAAAAATAGTCCGTTGGCACGCCGACAACAGGTTGATATTCGATGCATCGAACGGTGGCGAGAAACTTGTCCCGCCATGGCCTTTGGAATTCGATGATGCGGCTCAGCGACTGTCACAACTTTTCCGATTTCCGCCGCATGGCGCAGCAGCGGCTGCCGGGACCGATCTTCAACTACATCGACGGCGCGGCGGACGACGAGGTCACCTATCGCCGCAACACCGAAAGCTTCGAGACCTGCGACCTCGTTCCCAACGTGCTGCGCGGGGTGAGCGAGGTCGACATGTCGGTGACGGTCATGGGCCAGAAGCTGGCGATGCCGTTCTATTGCTCGCCGACCGCCTTGCAGCGCCTGTTCCATCACCAGGGCGAGCGCGCGGTCGCCAAGGCCGCCGCCAAATACGGCACGATGTTCGGCGTGTCGTCGCTGGGCACTGTCAGCCTCGAGGAGGCGCGCAGCATCAGCAGCGGCCCGCAAGTCTACCAGTTCTATTTCCACCGGGATCGCGGTCTTAACCGGGCGATGATGCAGCGGGCAAAGGCGGTCGGGGTCGAGGTGATGATGCTGACCGTCGACAGCATCACCGGGGGAAACCGCGAGCGCGACAAACGAACCGGCTTTGCCATTCCCTTCAAGCTCAACCTTACCGGAATGGCGCAGTTCGCGCTCAAGCCGGCCTGGGCGATCAACTATTTCACCCATGAGGGCTTCAAGCTGCCGCAGCTCGACGAGCATGTCGACATGGGCGGCGGCACGATGTCGATCAGCCGTTACTTCACCGAGATGCTCGATCCGTCGATGACATGGGACGATGTCGCCGAGATGGTCAAGCTCTGGTCCGGTCCGTTCTGCCTCAAGGGCGTCATGTCGGTGGAGGATGCCAAACGCGCTGTCGACATCGGCTGCAGCGGCATCGTGCTGTCGAACCATGGCGGGCGGCAGTTGGATGGCTCACGGGCGGCGTTCGACCAGCTTGCCGAGATCGTCGATGCCGTTGGCGACAGGATCGACGTCATCATGGATGGCGGCGTGCAGCGCGGCACACACGTGCTGAAAGCGCTGTCGCTCGGCGCCAAGGCCGTCGGCGTCGGACGCTACTATCTGTTTCCGCTCGCGGCGGCCGGCCAGCCCGGCGTGGAACGGGCGCTCGAACAGATGCGGGTCGAGATCGAACGCGGCATGAAGCTGATGGGCTGCAGCTCGATCGAACAATTGTCGCGCAACAATCTCCGTTTCAGGTAATCTCGACCCATGAAATCCTCGCTCGAAGACACGCTGCTTGCCGCGATCCGCACCATTCCGGACTATCCCAAGCCCGGCATCCTGTTTCGCGACATCACCACGCTGCTTGGCAATGCGCGCGCCTTCCGCCGCGCCATCGACGAACTGGTGCATCCCTATGCCGGCCAGAAGATCGACAAGATCGCCGGCATCGAGGCGCGCGGCTTTATCCTTGGCGGCGCCGTCGCCCATCAGCTCTCGGCCGGTTTCGTGCCGATCCGCAAGAAGGGCAAGCTGCCCTACGAGACGGTGCGCGTCGCCTACAGCCTGGAATACGGGCTGGACGAAATGGAGATGCACAAGGACGGTGTTGCTCCGGGCGAGAAAGTGATCCTGGTCGACGATCTGATCGCCACCGGCGGCACGGCTGAAGCGGCGGTCAAGCTGCTGCGCCAGATAGGTGCCGACATCCTCGCCGCCTGTTTCGTCATCGACCTGCCGGACCTCGGCGGCCGTGCCAAGCTGGAGGCGCTTGGCGTGCCGGTGCGGACGCTGATTGGGTTCGAGGGGCATTGAGCGTTCTTCCCTTCTCCCACATGGGAGAAGGAAGAAGCGCCGCCTCTACTCGGCCTTCACCAGCACGGCGCTTTCGAACTCGAGCACCTTGGCGCCGGTCGAATCGAAAGCTTCCGAACGCAGCGCCAGCAGCCGCCAGCCGGGGCGTGAGGCAATCGGGCGATGCGACAGCGCGGTGCGCGTAAAGGTGATGGTTTGCCCGGCATAGACCGGCTTGAGCCATTTCAGGTTCTTGAAGCCAGGCGAGGGGCCGAATTCCGGCACCGGACCGGGGCCGCTCCAGGCTGCTACCTCGGCGTCCATACTGTTTTCCAGATTGAGTTTCATCCAGGTGGCGGCGGTGTGCCAGCCGGATGCGCAGAGCCCGCCGAGCACGCTTTTCTTCGCGGCCTCCTCGTCGGTATGGAAGATCTGCGGGTCGTATTTGCGGGCGAAGGCCTTGATCGCCTCGGGCTCGAATGTGTGCGAGCCGAGCGTTACCGTGGTGCCGATACGAAAGAACTCGTCCAGTGTCATGCTTGGCTCCCTGCGGCATCGCGCGTGAGGAACATGACGGAGTTCTCGAGCTCGAAGACGCTTTCGCCGCGCTGGTTGAACAGTTCGCTGCGCATTGTAACGAAGCCGAGTTGCGGCTTCGATTTGGACAGGCGCTTGGCAACGACCACCAGGGTGCCGGTCAGTTGATCGCCGGCCAGGACCGGCTTCTTCCATTTGACCTGATCGACGCCGGGCGCGCCCTGGCAGGTCGAGTCCAACAGGAAGGCATCGCACAGCATGCGCATGAACATGGCGCAGGTGTGCCAGCCCGACGCCGCCAGCCCACCGAGGATGCTGGCCTTGCCGGCTTCCTCGTCGAGATGCATCGGCTGCGGGTCGAATTCTCCGGCGAATTCGACGATCTCGGCGGCACTCACGAGCTTCGAGCCGAGGTCGATCGATGCACCCTCGATGAAGTCCTCATAGGCCCATGTTTTTATCTCTGCGGTCATGGTCTGGAATCCGGCTTGTCGGCCCACGATCCTCAGGATCGGGGTTTCCGGATGCAGGCCGGCGTTCATTTGGTCAAGCGATTTCTACTGCGCCAGCCTGTGGCAGCCGATCGACAGGCCCACTCAGAGCCAGCCGCGGCGGCGGAATACCAGAAGGGCAGGATCGCCGACAGCACCATCATGGCGATGGCGAAGGGATAGCCAAGTTCCCATTTCAACTCGGGGATGACGTCGAAATTCATGCCGTAGATCGAGGCGACCAAAGTCGGCGGCAGGAAGATGACGGCGGCGACCGAAAAGATCTTGATGATGGCGTTCTGCTCGATCGAGATCATGCCGAGCGTTGCGTCGAGCAGGAAGGAGATCTTCTGCGACAGGAAGGTGGCGTGGTCGGCGAGTGACAGCACGTCGCGAGACAGCGTCTTGATGCGCGCCTTGGTGTCCTTGCTCATCTTGGTGCGGGTCGAGGCATGGGCGAAAAAGCCCGCCAGGCGCTGCAGCGAGATCAGGCTGTCGCGGATCGAAGACGCGATGTCCTCCTTGCGGCCGATGGCTTTCAACAATTCCTGGAAGTCGCGATTGCGCTTGGAAACCTTGGTCGATCGCGCCTCGAAGATATCGCGCGAGATCGCCTCGATGTCACGGCCGGCACGCTCCAGAATGTCGGCGAGACGGTCGACGATCGCCTCCAGCAAGCCGATCAGGATGGTGTCGCCGCTGGTGCAGCCGGTCGCCACCTTCTCGGCGCGCTGCGGAAAGGTCTTGAAGGCCTTCGGCTCATGGTAGCGCACAGTGATCAACCTTGTGCCGGCGAGCACGAAGGTGACCGGCGACATCAAGGGATCGTCGACCTCGGTCTGCGCGGGCAGGGTTGCGGTCATGAAGTAGGCGCCGTCCTCGACATAGAGGCGGCTCGAAATCTCGATCTCCTCCATCTCCTCGCGCGTCGGAATGGCAACGCCGAGCCAGCTCTCGATCGTCGCTTCCTCTTCCTTTGTCGGGTTGAAGAGGTCCGCCCAGACGATGGTCTCGCTGTTTGCCAGGAGATCGTCGACGACGCGCAGGCGATCATTGTCCACGACGAAGGCCTTGATCATCGCCTGATTCCCTTGCTGGGGCCAAAGGGTGCGTTCGGATTGACGCGTCGTGTTGGATTGCACGGTTCCCGGCGCCAGCGCCGACCGTGCGTCTGCCGCTTAGACCTGTGACGTGACAAAATCAAGACAAGTGGCTGTCCCGGGCGGCCCGGCGGATGGCCGCCGGCCGAGTCGGAAAATCACGCCTGAAAAGTTTCGTCGGTTACCCCGTCGGACGTCTGGATGCTCGATAGACCAGCCTCAGGTGTTGAACTTGAACAGCAGGATGTCGCCGTCCTGGACGACATATTCCTTGCCTTCGTCGCGGGCCTTGCCGGCTTCCTTGGCCGCCACTTCGCCGCCCAGTGTGACGAAGTCATTGTAGGCGATGGTCTGGGCGCGGATGAAGCCGCGCTCGAAATCGGTGTGGATGACGCCGGCGGCCTGGGGGGCCTTGTCGCCCTTATGGATGGTCCAGGCGCGCGTCTCCTTCGGCCCGACGGTGAAGTAGGTGATGAGGTGCAACAGATCGTAGCCGGCGCGGATGACCTTGTTGAGGCCGGGCTCGTCGAGGCCGAGCGAGGACAGGAATTCCATCTCTTCCTCATCGGAGAGCTGTGCGACCTCGGCTTCGATGGCGGCCGAGATCACCACGGTGCCGGCGCCCTGGGCGGTCGCCATCTTTTCCACGGCCCTGGTGTGCTCGTTGCCGGTGGCTGCGTCGGCCTCGGCGACGTTGCAGACATAGAGCACGGGATGCGAGGTCAGAAGGTTCAGGCCCTGCAGGATGCGCAAATCTTCGGCCGAAATATCCTTGAGCAGGATGCGGGTCGGCTTGCCGGCCTGCAGCAGTTCGAGCGCTGCCTCCATCATCGGCAGCACTGACGTCGCTTCCTTGTCCTTGCTGCCGGCGCGCTTGCGGAATTGCACGATGCGGCGCTCGAGGCTGTCGAGGTCGGCGAGCATCAGCTCGGTTTCGACCGTCTCGGCATCGGCCACCGGGTCGATGCGGCCCTCGACATGGGTAATGTCGTCATCCTCGAAGCAGCGCAGCACATGCACGATGGCGTCGACCTCGCGGATGTTGGCGAGGAACTGGTTGCCCAGCCCTTCGCCCTTCGAGGCGCCGCGCACCAGACCGGCAATGTCGACGAAGGAGATGCGGGTCGGGATGATCTCCTTTGACTTGCCAATCGCCGCGATCTTCTGCAGGCGCGGATCGGGCACCGCGACCTCGCCGGTATTCGGTTCGATGGTGCAGAACGGATAGTTGGCGGCCTGCGCCGCAGCTGTTCTGGTCAACGCGTTGAAAAGCGTCGACTTGCCGACGTTGGGCAAGCCAACGATGCCGCATTTGAAACCCATTTTGTCCGGTCCTATCGGGAAATAGAAATTTGATCAGGGCTATGGGCGATAGGGGTGATCAACGTCAAGCCCTTCGGTCCCCTTGATGCTCAGTCCTTGCCGCCGAACAGCTTCTTCAGCATGGCGGCCATTGGACCGCTTTCCGGCAGCTTGGCCAGGGGCTGTTGGGGCCGTGCCTGGCGGACGTGACTTTGCTGCTTCTGCGCCGGCTGCTTAGGTGCCGATTTTTCGGGCTCCGGCCCGGCCTTGCCCTGGACGGCGAGACTGGCTTTGTTCATGAAGCCGGATTCGTCGCCTTTGGCGATCATGGCGGCGTTGTTGGCGATCGCGTCGAGCAGCGGGTCAAGCCATTCCCGGTCGGCCTTGTCGAAATCGCCGAGCACATGGTGCTGGACCATTTCCTTGACGCCTGGATGGCCGACGCCGATGCGTACGCGGCGATAGGCGTTGCCGACATGGCCATCGATCGAACGGATGCCGTTATGGCCGCCGGCGCCGCCGCCGGTCTTTATGCGCAGCTTGCCTTCGGCAAGATCGATCTCGTCATAGAAGACGGTGAGCGCGGAAAGCTCGAGCTTGTAGAAGCGCAGCGCTTCGCCGACCGACTGGCCGGACAGGTTCATGAAGGTCTGCGGCTTGATCAGGACGACTTTTTCGCCGCCGAGCGAGCCCTCGGCGATCAGGCCCTGAAATTTCTTCGACCAGGGCGAAAAGGAATGGCGGCGGGCGATTGCGTCCGCCGCCATGAAACCGACATTGTGCCGATTGCCGGCGTATTTCGCGCCCGGATTGCCGAGACCTGCAAACAGCAGCATCGCCTGCTCCGGGCGTGAAAGAGTTACTTCTCTTCGGCGGCAGGAGCCGCTTCAGGTGCAGCCGCTTCAGCCGTCTCTTCCGTCTCCGGCTTCATCGCCGACGAACCGGCAATGGTCGCGATGGTGAAGTCGCGGTCGGAGATCACAGGCTTGACCCCAGCCGGCAGCTTGACCGCCGAGATGTGGATCGAATCGCCAATGTTGGCGCCGGTGAGATCGACGGTGATGAATTCCGGGATCGCATTGGCCGGGCAGTGGAACTCGACTTCGTGACGCACGATGTTGAGCACGCCGCCGCGCTTGATACCGGGCGACTTGTCCTCGTTGATGAAGTGGACAGGCACGTCGACATTGACTTCGGTGTCCTTGCCGATGCGCAGGAAGTCGACATGGACAGGGAAATCCTTGACCGGGTCGAGCTGGAAGTCCTTCGGCAGGACCTGGATCTTCTTGCCGTCGACATCGATTGTGGCGATCGTGGTCAGGAACCCGCCGCCATGGATCTTGTAGTAGATGTCCTTGTAGGTGAGCGCGATAGCCAGGGGAGGCTGCTTGTCACCATAAATTACTGCAGGCACTTTACCGTTGCGGCGAACTGCACGGGCGGACCCCTTACCGACCTGTTCGCGTGCTTCGGCCTTGAGCTCGTAAGTGTCGTGGCTCATGGCATTTCCTTTCGGTTGTTCTGGAGCGCTCACGGTGGGCAGAGTGCCTGGACCGTAAACGTCGAAAGCCGACATACCCATGCATGATCTGGTCCGAAAACCGGAATCCACTTTTCGGGATCATGCGGGAAGGCGGCCTTCCGCCGCGTTGCCTCCAAGGGTGTCTACGCGGGTGGCGGCTCTATAGCGGAAGGCGGCCGGAGGTGCAAGCCAAAGGCACGACCGGCCTGGTGCAGCCCAGACGGCCGCTATCCGCGCTTTTCGATGACGGCATAGAGCACGTTGCGGTTCTCGCCGAAGAATACCTGCGCCTCGACGGTGTTGCGGTCGACGCTGGCATTGACGATGTTCCACATATCGACCTCCGATCGCAGCAGCAACACCCAGTCCATGAACGTCTCCCGATACCCCGCGTCGGGGGTGCCCTCGGCGTAGTTGGCGAACAGGAATGTTCCGTTCGGCTTCAACATCTGCAGGCAGGTCTTCGTGAGTTTCACCGCGACGTTGTGGGCGAGGTAGTCGTAAAGGCCGGAGGCGTAGATGAAGTCGAATTTGCCGAGCTTGTGGCCCCGCGTGAGCACGGTTCGCACCGAGCCGTCGATGGCTTCGACGGCGGTGCCCTGGAAGTCGCGCGAGATCAGCCCAACGCTCTGGGGATCCTGGTCGAGCGCAACCCAGCGCTTGAGACGGCCCTCCGTCAGGGCGACCGAACGATTGGCTTCCCGCAAATGGCCGGCCGCGATCGCCAGAACCTCGGTTTCCGGTCCGTTCTTGGCCGCGATCTCGTCGACATATCGGGTCAGGAGGTCGCGTCGTTCCCGGGCCGCGACGCATGACGGTACGTTCTGGGTATGGCTATAGAGTGCTTTGCCGACCTCCGAGGCGTTCGCCACGCTCTCTGCCACGTGCGGATCACAATAGATGTAGTCGAGCAACTGCGCGTCGCCGGAATAGCCCCTGGGTTTGGTGAAGGACCAGTGCGTCAGTGGATCCTCGAGAAAATACTTCAGGATCGGATGGTTCTGCGCGACCGGTATCAACGCATGCCAGACGTCGGGATGAACCTTGGAATGCAGGCCATTGAGGAAGGACAGCAAGCGGCCGACGATCTCGGCCGGGTTCTTGTCCTGTTCGACCTGCTGCTGTGTCGCGTGGAGAATGAGGGCAAGCTCCGCGCGCGCGGTTTCGAACGCTTCGCCATGATGCTCGATCTTTCCCCGAGGCAGCGTGCCGGCGAGCATCTCGGCAGTAATCAAGCTTTTGCCATCAAGAACGGTCTGCACGCCATCACTCCATAGTTAACAGTCGGTTAACTTATTGCGTAGAATGCTCCCTTTGCCAATGTCGGGCCGACGGCATTTTAGGTTTATGATTAATTTCCCGCCAACCATGTTCGTTGGTTAATCAGCTTCCGAGCCGGATTCCGGGTTCGAGTTAACGGAAACTTGTCTTGCGCGATTGCATTTGTTTGCCCGGCGTTCGCAATCGCCGTCGCGTCCCAAGGAGCCGGCCCGCGTGGGGGCAGAAGCTGGAAATGAGTTCGGAAAACAAAATCCCTTTCAAAAGGGGTCGATTGTGATGAACGAACACGTGTCATCCGCATTGGCCGATACGGTTGATGCGGAGCCGTACGAGCCGCGCTACGAATTGGGGGCCGACGAACTTCGCGCCCTCTACCGCACTGAAGCCCGGGCGACGCGAAGAGGGGAAGCCAGGCCAGGGCTTTGGATCGCAGTTGCGATCTATCTCTTGTTTTCGGCAACGGATCTGCTGCTGATCCCGGATGTGGCCGCCTATACGATCACGGCGCGCTTCGCGGTCGGCTTGAGCGCGCTTTTGATCCTGGAAGCGCAGCTTCGCCACGGCGTCGGGACGGAATGGCTCGACGTGACCTGCGCCGGGGCCATCATCTTTGGCTATGTTGGTTGGCTGTGCCCGGCGATTATGGGCGCGGACAAGGAAAGCGTCTCTTACTATATGGTCTTTGGGACCATATTCATGATGAGCGCCAATCTTTTCTTTACATTCAATTTCAAGCTTTCTATCGTAACCTCGACAATAATCCTATGTATACTTTATATCGTAAATTACTTTGTTCCATCAACTCTCATATACAAAATGGTATTTGGGGCTTTCTATGTTTCTTGTTTCACGTTCACCTCATATGTGAACTGGAAACTGAATGAGGAACGCTACAACGTCTTCCTGAACGCCCTGGAAGCCAAGATCCAGCACAATGAGGCGACCGAACGCGGCAAGGCCCTGCTGAGGTTGTCGCGGACCGATCCGCTCACGGGTCTGGAGAACCGGCGCGCGATCGACGAGAAGCTGCGAGACTACTGGAACGATTGGCAAAAGGTCGGCACCAGCTTTGGGGCGATCCTCATCGACGTGGACTTCTTCAAGAAGTTCAATGACTGCTACGGCCATCAGGAAGGCGACCGCTGCCTGATCCATGTCGCCAATGCCCTTAGCGATATGATCAAACAGTATAATGGCTCCATCGGCCGCTATGGCGGCGAAGAGTTCATCGTCCTGGCTCGCATGGAGAAAAAGGAGCAGATCCTGGACATTGCGGAAGCCATTTGCAGAACGGTGGAGAACCTGGCTCTGACGCACGAACTGCG
Organism: Mesorhizobium sp. BR1-1-3; assembly: GCF_020165455.1. Taxonomy (NCBI): domain Bacteria; kingdom Pseudomonadati; phylum Pseudomonadota; class Alphaproteobacteria; order Hyphomicrobiales; family Phyllobacteriaceae; genus Mesorhizobium; species Mesorhizobium sp. BR1-1-3. Next base: position 108,374 of record NZ_JAIUIC010000012.1, on the reverse strand, counting down.
GCGCGACGGCGTCTCTATCGTAACGGTAAGCGTTGGCGCCGCATTCACCCGGACGCAGACCGGGGCCAAGCTGGAGAAAATCATTCACGAGGCCGATCGCGCTCTCTATCTGGCGAAAGCCGGCGGCCGAAACTGTGCCCGGCTGTTCGATCCAACCGACCCGCAAAGCAGTGACGAGAGCGAGAACATTGCGGCTTTGCTGAAGATCGCGATCGGCCAGAATCTCGTTTCACTCGTTTACCAGCCTATCCAGGATGTCAAATCGGACCGGGTTGAAGCGGTGGAGGCTCTGATGCGCCTCAAGATGCTCGACGGCACATCGGTTCCGCCGAGCCTGTTCATTCCGGTCGCCGAACGGACCGGCGCGATCCTGGAACTCGGGCGCTGGGCGATAAGGACAGTGTGCGCCGAACTGCTGGCGGACGACCACGTCCGTGTCGTCAGTGTCAACGTCTCCCCGATCCAGCTCAAGACACCGGGCTTCGCGACGTCGGTCGCGACAATTCTGGGCGAGACGGGTGTCGCAGGCAACAGGCTGGCCTTCGAGATCACCGAAGGGCTGGAGATGGAGATGCACTCCGACATCCTGCGCTGCATCAGCGACCTGAAGCTGCTCGGGATCAAGATCTGGCTTGATGATTTCGGGACCGGCTTCGCGGGTCTTTCGTGGCTTCGCCTGATTGATTTCGATACGGTGAAGATCGATCGCTCGTTTCTGCATGACTGCAGCTCCCCGAGCGGCAAGGCGATGCTGCAGGACATTATCACCCTGGTTCGAAATCGCGGCCACAAAATCCTGGTCGAAGGGGTGGAGACAGACGAGCAGATGGCCCTTATGCGCGAATTCGGCATAGACAAGATCCAGGGCTTCCATGTCGGCCGTCCCGCTCCCGCCGTCAGTTTCCAGGCAAAGCGAGCCATGCGCAAACGGCCATTTGCCGTGCTTAAGTCCGCATGATGGTGGCCTCTTCCGACGTTTGGCTTAGCCGTCGTCAAGCCGTGCTAGCGGTCGCCGGTCAACGCGGCGCGTAACGCCTGGATCTGCCGGTTCAGCGCATCGAGCTCAGTCAGCGTCATGCCCGAGCGTTCGACCAAGGCTTCGTTCAGGCAGTTGCATTGGACAAGCAGTGCGCGCCCGGCTGATGTCAGATCGACCTGCACCTGGCGTTCGTCGGTCTGGCTGCGCTGGCGGGTCACCAGCCCGGCCTGCTCCATTCGCTTCACCAGCGGCGTGACGGTGCTCGATTCCAAAGCGAGCCGATGGGCGATGGTGCCGACCGACATGCCGTCGGCCTCTCCAAGCGCGTTCAACACCAGGTACTGGGGATAGGTGATGCCCATCTCGTCCAGCATCGGCTTGTAGGTGCGGTTGATCGCCATGCTGGTGGCATAGAGCGTGAAACAGAGCTGATTGTCCAACGGGAGAGGCACGGCGCATTCCTTTTGCCAATGTGGGCATCATTTCGATACCACGAAAAATGATATCGCGATACATATTTTTGTGGACAAGGGTTTTAGGCCGCGTTAGCTATGTCGTTATCGCGATATTGTTTATCGCGAAAATAACCAGAAGGAGATTGAGATGACCTCGCAAACCAAACCCAGCTCCGGCAGCGGCATGATCACCACCAGGGACGGAACGCAGATTTACTACAAGGACTGGGGGACCGGGCAGCCTGTCGTCTTTCATCACGGCTGGCCGTTGAGCAGCGACGATTGGGACGCCCAGATGCTGTTCTTCGTGTCACAGGGCTACCGTGTCATTGCCCATGATCGCCGAGGCCATGGCCGCTCGACCCAGACGGATATCGGCAACGAGATGGACACCTATGCCGCCGACGTCGCGGAACTCGCAGCCCATCTGGACCTCAAGAACGCCATCCATGTCGGCCATTCGACCGGCGGCGGCGAAGTGGCGCGTTATGTCGCCAAGTATGGCGCCGGCGGCCGTGTCGCCAAGGCGGTGCTGATCGGCGCGGTGCCGCCAATCATGCTCAAGACTGCCGCCAATCCCGGCGGCCTGCCGATCGAAGTGTTCGACGGCTTCCGCTCCGCGCAGGCAGCCAATCGCGCCCAGTTCTTCCGCGACGTTCCATCAGGTCCGTTCTACGGCTTCAACCGCCCGGGCGCAGAGGTATCGCAGGGCGTCATCGACAATTGGTGGCGCCAGGGCATGATGGGCGGCACCAAGGCGCATTATGATTGCATCAAGGCCTTTTCGGAAACCGACTTCACCGAGGATCTGAAGGCGATCGACGTGCCTGTGCTGGTCATGCACGGCGACGACGACCAGATCGTTCCCATCGCGGACTCGGCGCTGCTGACGATCAAGCTGCTCAAGAAGGGCGAGCTCAAGGTCTACAAGGGCTTCCCGCACGGCATGGCCACGACCCATGCAGACATCGTCAACGCCGACCTGCTGGCCTTCTTCAAAGCATAGGCCGTTGGAACGAAAAAAGCACCCGCCGTCCGGCGGGTGCTTTTCCTTGCGTGGGTTTCAGGCCTGATCTAGGCGGCCGCCTGCGCCTTGCGCGCTTCCTTCATGTTGGGCAGGAACACGGTCAGCAATCCAAGGAACGGCAAATAGGAGCAGATCTGGAAGACGAAATCGATGCCCTTCATGTCGGCGACGACGCCGAGCACGGCCGCCGCGATGCCGCCCATGCCGAAGGCGAAGCCGAAGAAGATGCCGGCGATCATGCCGACGCGACCCGGCACGAGCTCCTGCGCAAAGACGACAATGTTGGAGAACGCCGAGGAGAGGATCAGGCCGATCAGCACCGTCAGCACCATCGTCCATTCCAGATTGGCGTAGGGCAGGGCGAGCGTGAAGGGCAGCACGCCGACGATGGAGAACCAGATCATCGCCTTTTGCCCATAGCGGTCGCCGAACGGGCCGCCGAGCAGGATGCCCAGCGCCGAGGCACCGAGGAACAGGAACAGCATGACCTGGCTCATCTGCACAGAAACGCCGAACTTATGCATGGAATAGAAGGTGTAGTAGCTGGCGAGGCTGGCGATGTAGGCATTCTTGCTCAGCACCAGCAGTGTCAGCACGATCAATGCATTCATCACCTTGCGGCGCGGGAAGGGCGAAACGAAGCTCGCCGCCTTGCGGGTGCCCTGCGCGGCACGCAGCCGGCTGTACCAGCCGCCGACCTGCCACAAAACGATGATGCCGATCAGCGAGCCGACGGCGAACCAGGAAATGCTGGTCTGGCCGAACGGCACGACGATGAAGGCCGCCAGCAGCGGCCCCATGGACTGGCCGAAATTGCCGCCCACCTGGAACAGCGACTGCGCCAGGCCGAAGCGGCCGCCGGAAGCGAAGCGGGCGATGCGCGAGGATTCCGGGTGGAAGATCGCCGAGCCGATGCCGATCAGCGAGGCGCCGATCAGCAGCAGCGAATAATGCCCGGCATAGGCGAGCACGATCAAGCCGATCAGCGACGACGCCATGCCGTAGGGCAGCGAATAGGGCATCGGCCGCTTGTCGGTGATCATGCCGATCAGCGGCTGCAGCAAGGATGCGGTCACCTGGAAAGTGAAGGTCAACAAGCCGATCTGCCAGAAATCGAGGCCATAATTCTCTTTCAGGAGCGGGTAAATGGCCGATAGCAGCGACTGCATGATGTCGTTGATGCAGTGGCAGAAGCTCACCGCCAGGATGACGGTGAAGGCCGTCGCCTGGGCTGAGGCGTGACTGGCGCTCGCCGGTGGGGCGACGCTGGCTGCTGTCGTATCGGTCAAGGTAGGCTCCGTGGTCTTTTTGGCGGGCACGCCCGCAGGCAACTGGCGGACGCTCCTTGCGGCCATCCTAGGGACGGTGCCTTATAAGCCGCTTGCGAGACGACTTCTTTCGTGGTTTGGTCCAATAGTTTCGCAAGTGGGCCATAACTAGATGCCGCACGGCAAAGAAGTCTTTCACGCTGGCAATGCCAATCTCGGCCAGTTGCACGAGAGCCGCTGGCAGTGGCTTGAGCAAGTGGCCGGGCCGGCGGTGGCATTGCCGACCGAATATCCTGACGGCTACCGCGTGCCACAGCACCGCCACAGCCGCAGCCAGCTCTTGCATGCGCTTGTCGGTGTGGTGCTGGTGACGACACGCTACGGGCGCTGGATGGTGCCGCCCGACCACGCGATGTGGATTCCAGCCGGCACCGAGCATTCCGTCGAGATGCTGGGCGACGTCTCGATGCGTTCGGTTTATGTCATGCCACAGGCGATCCCCGGGCTGCCCGAAGGCTTGCGCGTTGTGGGCGTCACCGACCTGATGCACAGCCTGATCGTGGAATCGGAGAAGCTCCCGCAAGGCGGCGTTCTGGAAGGACGCGGTGGGCTGATCATGAACCTTTTGCTGCACGAAATCCCGACCTTGCCGGAACGGCCTCTCGGGCTGCCATTTCCGTCCGATCCAAGATTGTCGGCGCTGTGCCGACGCTTCGTCGCAGCACCGTCGCCGCATGCGACCATCGACGAGTGGGCCGATGCAGCCGGCATGAGCCGCCGTTCCTTCACGCGCGCCTTCCAGCGCCAGACCGGCCTGTCGCTGTCGACATGGCGCCAGCAGGCCTGCCTGTTCGCGGCGCTGCCCAGGCTGGCGGACGGCGAGCCGATCACCAGGGTGGCGCTTGATCTCGGCTATGACAGCGTGCCGGCCTTCATCACCATGTTCAAGCGCATGCTGGGGACCTCGCCGCGCGGCTATATGCGCGGCGCACGCGAGAACGTCGAGGTCGCTCGTCGCCTGATCGGCCCGGTTCGGTTGGAAAGCTCCGCGCCTTAAGGGCAGGCGGGTTTAGTCGAACAGGCTGGACACCGATTCCTCAGTCGCCGTGCGCGAGATGGCTTCGCCCATCAGGTCGGCGATCGAGATGACGCGGATGTTGGGCGCGTCGAGCACGCCCTGGGTCGGCTGGATGGAATCGGTGATCACCAGTTCCTGCAGCTTCGAGCCGCTGATGCGGGCAACGGCACCGCCCGACAGCACGCCGTGGGTGATGTAGGCGGTGACGCTGGTGGCGCCGTTGGCCAGCAGTGCATCGGCGGCGTTGCACAGCGTGCCGCCGGAATCGACGATGTCGTCGATCAGGAGGCAATCCTTGCCGGCGACCGCGCCGATGATGTTCATGACTTCCGATTCGCCCGGCCGTTCGCGGCGCTTGTCGACGATGGCCAGTTGCGCATCGAAGCGCTTGGCCAGCGCACGAGCGCGGACCACGCCGCCAATGTCGGGCGAAACCACCACGACGTTGCCGAGTTGCTTGTATTTGGCCTTCACGTCGCGGGCCATGACCGGCACGGAAAACAGATTGTCGGTCGGGATGTCGAAGAAGCCCTGGATCTGGCCGGCATGCAGGTCGAGCGTCAGAACGCGGTCGACGCCGGCGCGGGTGATCATGTTGGCAACCAGCTTGGCCGAGATCGGCGTGCGGCCGGAGGCGCGGCGGTCCTGCCTGGCGTAGCCGAAATAAGGGATGACCGCCGTGATGCGCTTGGCCGAGGAGCGCATGAAGGCATCGATCATGATGAGCAGTTCCATCAAATGATCGTTGGTCGGAAACGAGGTCGACTGCAGGATGAAGACATCTTCGCCGCGCACGTTTTCCTGGATTTCGACGAAGATTTCCTGGTCGGCGAAGCGCCTGACCGTGGCTTTGCCCAGCGGGACATTGAGGTACCGGGCGACTGCTTCGGCCAGCACCCTGTTGGAATTGCCCGCGAAGAGTTTCATGCACGGTTCCTGGTGGAGGATGATGAGGCCTGACGGACTCGCTTGCGCCCTTTAACCGGGCTTTTAGCGGCCCGCGCTGGTATTGCAAGCGCCGAGATCGGGAATCCGCCGGCTAAACTCAAGAAAGCTCCGCGCCATCGCCGGACTGCAACAGGGAACACGGGACTTGTGCTGGTCCTTCTTCTCATTGGGCATCGGATTTTCCCAAAACCGTCTCCACTTTGGGGTCCGATGCCTCTAGCCCGCCTTGCCGCCGAGCCAGGCGGCGAACTGGTCGATGGTCTGGTCGGCGATCGCCTGCATGGTGGCCGGCGAGATCCCCTTCCAGCTGTCGCCGCCCGCGCTGCCGCCGGAATTGACCGACGGAGCCTTCTGCTGGCCATTGATGCGGTGCAGCCGGTTGCCAGCGGGGTCATAGACGTCCCAGACATAGATGACGGTGGTGTCGGCGCCTTCCGACATCGTCGAGAAATAGCCTTTCAGCACATGTGTCACGGTCTGGTCGGCGCTGCCGGCGAGAGTGATGCCGCGCTGCCTGGCACGGGTCTGCAACTCCGCCGTCAGAGGTGTCGCAGCTTCCACCGAAGCGCCGACGATCGGCGCGATCTGCAAGCGGGTCTTCGACAGGATGGCAGCGCTTTGGGCTGATGTGACCGGTGCGGCGGCGGTTGCGGGAGCGCCAGACGTGCTGGTGGCGGGCCCGGCCGGAACCGTTGCCGCCGTGTTGCCTGACGTTGCGGGCAGCGTCTGGGTCGACGTCGCCGGCGGGGTGATCGCCGACGGTTCGAGCACGTCCTTTGCGTTGGTGCAGGCGGCAAGAGCCAATGCCACAAGCAATGACACGGTCGTCACATGCGATCGTCTCATTTGCCTTCTAACTCCTTGGCGAAGAACGCCTCCCACTGTGGATTCACTTTACGATCAAGTCGAGATCATGGCGGGACAGCGGCCTGGGCTGGGATTCGGTGGTCAGGTAGGTGCGGCCAAGCGTCATCGCCGTCTCGGTGTCGGAGTCCATGATGATCATATGGGCGAACAGCGTCATGTTGGGCGCGATCGGTTCGGGATTGCCCTGGTAGAACATCGGCATGTCCATCCAGGACGGGGTGAAGCGGGCGCCGACCGAATAGCCGCAGGCGTTCAGCCGGTGCTTGGTCAGGCCGTGTGCCTCCATGGTGCGGGCATGCGCATCGAAGACGTCGCCGAAGCTGTTGCCCGGCATCATCGCCTTCTCGACAGCCAGGAGTGCTGCGCGGGCGGCGTCGAACAGTTCCTGATGGCGCTTCGACACCTTGCCGGTCAGCACCGTGCGCATCATCGGCGCATGGTAGTGGTTGAAGACGCCGGCCCATTCGAGCGTCAGCTGGTCGTTCTTGGTGAGCTTGCGGCGGCCGGCCTTGTAGCGGCACAGCAGCGCATCGACGCCGGAGCCGATGATGAACTCGTTGGCCGGATAGTCGCCGCCGCCGGCGAAGATCGCGCCCTGCATGGCGGCCAGGATCAGAGCTTCGTCGCCGCCTTGCTTGATCAGCGGCAGTGCCGCGTCGAGCGCATCGTCGGAGAGATTGGCGGCCTTCTCGGCCTTGGCGATCTCGGCCGGGCTCTTGAACAGGCGCAGCCGGCCGACAATGCCGGACGCATCGGCGATCTGGCCGAAGGTCTGCAACTGCTCGTCCAGGCGGCGGCCGTTGAAGGCGGTCAGGCCGTGGGTGTCATATTCGACACCGATGCGGGCGCCGAGCAGGTCGAGTTCGTTGAGCAGATTGCGCAGGTCGACCGCGGGATTGGCGCCGTTGCGGTCGGTCCACAAGACGATGTTGTCGATAATCGAGGTCTGACGTGCCTGGCGCAGGTCGGCCGAGCGGGTCAGAAGCACCATCGAACCGTCGGCCTTGACCACCAGGCACTGGAAGAAGCAGAAGCCGAACGTGTCGTAGCCGGTCAGCCAATACATGCTTTCCTGCGCGAACAGCAGGATGGCGTCGAGCTTCTTTTCGGCCATCTCGATGATCAGCCGGTCGCGCCGCGCGTCAAATTCAGATCGTTCAAAATGCAGCGCCATTATTCCCTCTCCAAGACAATTGCCGAAACCTGCCGGCCGTAATCGGGCTCCTTGCGATGCGTGGTGCGCCGATAGGAGTAGAACAGGCCTTCCTCAGCGTAAGTGCAGCGGTCGAGGCCCTCAGCCGTCACGCCTGCCTTGGCCAGCCGGTCAACCGTGTAGCGGTTGAGGTCGAACATCGCATGGCCGGCATTGGCGGACGGAGCGAAATAGAGGATGTTTTCGGCGTCGGATTCGACAAAGCGGGCGACGAATTCCGGGCCGACCTCGTAGTTTCGCGGGCCGATGGAGGGGCCTAGCACGGCGACGATGTTTTGGCGCCGGGCGCCGAGGCTTTCCATCGCCAGGATGGTGTTTTCGAGCACGCCGGTGAACGCGCCTTTCCAGCCGGCATGCGCAGCGCCGATGATGCGCGCCTGCGCATCAGCGAACAGCACGGGACCGCAATCGGCGGTCGAGGCGCCGATGGCGATGCCCGGCCGATCGGTGACGATGGCGTCCGCCTTGGGGCGCTCGCCGGCAAAGGGCTCCCTGGCAATGACGACATCGGGCGAATGGATTTGCCAGGCGGTCAACAGATGGCTTGCCGGCACGCCCATCCAGGCAGCGACACGGGCGCGGTTCTCGGCAACCAGCGTCTGGTCGTCATTCGATCCGGTGCCGATGTTGAGGCCCTGATAGATGCCGCCGGAAACACCGCCGACGCGGGTGAAATAGCCGTGGCGGATGCCTTGTGCCTGCGCCTCGTCCAGCAGCGGCGACCGAACGGGATCCGGTTTGGTCTGATTCAGCATGCGGGCGTTGTTGTCCGTGTGGGCGGTTTCGTCAAGAAGAAGGTGCTTGCTCGAGAACAGGCTGCAAAGCGCGGACGGGAGATTGGGAGGGGCGGCGGTAAAAAGTCAATCCGCCTCGGCAAAGGGCCGAACCGCCACGCCGCGAGGCAGCACCGCAAGCACCTTGAACAGCTCGCCCATGGCTTGCGGCCCGGCGAGGCGCTCGACGTCGCCGGCGATCCTTTCGCGCGCCGCCTGACCGGCATCGGCGCCAAGGCGGCCGGCGCGCTCGAGGATGCCCATGCCGAGCAGGAAGTCGCCCTGTGTCGTCAGATGGGCTTCGAGGCCATGTGCACGCGCGATCGCGGCAAGGGCGGCGAAATCGACGTGGGACGTGAGGTCGGCCTCACCGGGATTGGCCAGCACATCTTCGTGATCGTGGCTGCGCAAGGCCTGCAGCGTGTCCCCGACACCCGGCTGGAAATGGCCGTAATCGAGAAACAGGCCGGCGCCGCCATGCCTGGATATGCGCTCGGCGATTGTTGCCATGAGCGCGGTGCGGGCAGGTGCCACTTCGGCGATCGCGCCTTGCGGCGCGTGAGCGGCATCGGCGGGCAGCAGCGTCGGGTCGACCGAGCCGGCGCCGGCGAAGAAGCAAAGGTCGTTGGTCTCGTCGAGGCCGACCATGCGCTCGCGCCAGCCGGCGCCGGCGCGGATGAACTGGCGGATGGGAACGGCGTCGAACAGTTCGTTGCCGACGATGAACAGCGATTGTTGCGGCAAGGTCTCGATGGTTTCGTGCCAGCCAACCGCGAAGGGTGTGACGCCAAGCGTCTTTTTTTGCACCTCGGTCAGGCGCGGGCTTGTCTCGATCATGGCGAAGGTGGCGCCGTTGGCCAGGTCAGGATCGAGCCGCGACAGCGTGCGCAGCATGTCCTTCATCAGCGTGCCGCGGCCGGGTCCGATCTCGGCGATGGTGGCCGACCGCGGCCGGCCGCCCGCCAGCCAGGCTTGATAAAGCCACACGGCGGCCAGTTCGCCGAACATCTGGCTGATTTCCGGCGCGGTGATGAAGTCGCCGCCCGCACCAAAGGGCTCGCGCGTCGTGTAGTAGCCGTCCGCCGGGTCGAACAGGCAGAGCGCCATGTACTCGTTGACGGGAAGCGGCCCCAGGGCCTCGATCAGGTCGACGATGCGGGTCTTCAGCCGTGTCATGCCGGCTGCGGCTGTGCCACCGGCTTGGCGGTCAGCATCGCCCAGATGCCGGCCAGCACCATCGGGGTAGAAAGGATCATGCCCATGGTCAGCCAGTTGGTGCCGAGGAGATAGCCGAGCTGCTGGTCAGGCTCGCGGAAGAACTCGACGAAGATGCGCGACAGGCCATAGCCGCAGATGAAGGCGCCGCCGACGAAGCGCGGCGTCTTCAGCTTAAGGCGCGAATGGGTGAGAATGCGCAGCACGAGGAACAGCACCACACCCTCGAGCAGCGCCTCGTAAAGCTGGCTCGGATGACGGGCAAACGGCCCGCCATTGGGAAACTCGAACGCCCAGAGCACGTCGGTTGGTCGGCCCCACAGTTCGGAATTGATGAAGTTGGCGACGCGCACCAGGCCAAGGCCGACCGGCACGCCGGCCGCCACGACATCGAACAGCGACCATGTGCGGATGCCGCGCTTGATGGAAAACAGCGTCATGGCGAGGATGACGCCGAGCAGGCCGCCATGGAACGACATGCCGCCCTGCCAGACGGCGAAGATGTCGAGCGGGTGCGCGATGTAGCGCGCCAGATCATAGAAGAGCACATAGCCGGTGCGGCCTCCGAGCACGACGCCGATGGCCGCCCAGACGATGAAGTCGTCGAGATCCTCCGGCTTCATCGGCAGGACGCCGTTCGGCCACAGCCTGGCATTGGCGGCGAGCCGCTTGGCATACCACCAGGCGAACAGGATGCCGACGATATAGCCGACGCCATACCAGTGCACCGCCAGCGGCCCGATCTGGATGAGGATCGGGTTGATGTTGGGGAAGGGCAGGGAGGCCAGCGGCAGCAGGAAATATTCGTTCAACGGGGAACTCTCGGTTGCGAACGTGTTTGGGCGCGGACCATGCGGCAGGGTTTTGGCAGGGTCAAGGCAAGGTGGGCGCACTCGACTTGATGCCGCAGCAAGGTGCAACAAGCTTGCATTCGACGCGCGGCGCCACTACGTCAATTTTGTGCAAGCGCGAGGATTTGCCATGTCGACCGGACCGAACCGCATTCTCGATGAATTCGCCAAGCTGATGACCGACGCCGCCGGCGCCGCCCAGGGCGTGCGCCGTGAGGTGGAGACCGCCTTCAAGGGGCAGGCCGAGCGCATTCTCAACACGATGGACGTGGTGCAGCGCGAAGAGTTCGAAGCCGCGCGCGAGATGGCCGCCAAGGCGCGGGAAGAAAACACCCGCCTTGCCGCCCGCATCGAGGCGCTCGAGGCGAAGCTTGCCGAACTGGCCGGTGACGCCACACCAGCGACGGCCGCCAAGCCGCGCACAAAAAAATAATCGTTAAACTTTTCCACATAGCCCGATCCTGAAAAGCGCTTTGCCGTGAATCGCTTAACGGCATTGCATGAATCTTTGTGACAGCGGCTTTCCACATGCGAATGACGCAGTGCGAAAAATTGGGCTGTTCACGCGACTCCCGATCAATAGACTGAATTTGTTGCATGATTCGGAGCAGGATCATGCGACCGGGCGGTGGGGTCCGGTCTGGGGTCTTTGCGTCGAGAAGTCGTCTTTGCGCGAAGAAAGTCCTGGCCGTCCGAGTTCTAGACAAGATTGTTCGTTGTGTGTGCCCTCCCGCGGAGCGTGTGGCGGCGCTCGTACAGAACGACAGGAAGCATTCCATGGAACTTCTCGAACTCGAATTCTCCCGCGAAATCCATCCGGTGGATGTTATCGAGCAGGTGGCCCACAACAACGACTGGTCCTTCGAGCGGGCCGGCGACGACGAGATTTCGATCTCGGTTGCCGGAAGCTGGACCGACTATCACGTCTCCTTTTCGTGGATGGAGGATTTCGAGGCGCTGCACCTGGCCTGCGCCTTCGATATCAAGGTGCCGGAGACCCGCACGCTGGAAGTGATGCGGCTCTTGTCGCTGATCAACGAGCAGATGCTGTTTGGCCATTTCGACCTCTGGGAGCAGGAGGGCGCGATCATGTTCCGCCAGTCGCTGCTGCTGGCCGGCGGGGTCGAGCCGTCGAGCCAGCAGGTCGAAGTGTTGCTGTCGTCGGCGCTGGAAGCCTGCGAATGCTATTTCCAGGCGTTCCAGTTCGTCGTCTGGTCGGGAACCTCGGCCAAGGACGCCCTGGCCGGTGTGCTGTTCGAGACCTACGGCAACGCCTGAGTCCCCGTTAAGGCAGACAAGACCAAGATGAGTTCGAACACCGAGCGCAAGCCCGAGATCAGTTTTGCCGATTTCGATCGTGTCGACATCCGCGCCGGCACGATCGTCGAGGCCGAGCCGTTTCCCGAGGCGCGCAAGCCCGCGTTCAAGCTGAAGATCGATTTCGGCGCCGGCATCGGTATCAAGAAATCGTCGGCGCAGATCACCAAATACTATACACCGGAGACGCTGATCGGCCGGCAGGTGTTCGCGGTGGTCAATTTCCCGCCGCGCCAGATCGGTCCATTCATGTCGGAAGTGCTCACTCTCGGCTTTCCCGACGAAGAGGGCGCCGTGGTGCTCGGCGCGATCGAGCGTAAGGTGCCGGATGGCGGGCGGTTGTTTTAGGGTCTCAACTGGGGATCGGAATCCCCCGCGAACCGGGACGGATTGATAATCCTTTCGGCAGATGCTTCAGCATGAATTCATGCCATGTCGTGACAGGAGTGTCGCGCGTGGACATCATCCGCTTTTCCTGTCCGCGTCGACCAATTTCCTTATTCTGTAAAATTTGAACTGTTTGCCTTCGGCGATTAATTCAAGATTGCCGTGTTGTGGCGGGCTGCGCTCCGGCGCGATTACCAGCAGATAGTCAAAGTCACGGGTCCAATGCGCTGCATACGCTGCCTCGACCGGTGGTAAAGCACCGGCGGCGTAGGCCTCCAGCTCAGACATCGGGATAGGCCCGCCTTGCGGTACGGTCAGGTTTGCCACTTCCGGCCGGGGCCTCACCGGCTGTTTTCCCGGATAGGTGAACAGCGTTGGCATCAGTGCATTGCGTGTGACTACAGCCAACGCGGCAGCATTGTACATTGGATAAAGGAGCAGATTCGTTGGCGGGTCGTCTGGAAGGCCATTCTGGCCGGTAAGGATTCGCGAACCCATTGGAATGGCGTCGAACGCGGTCATAAGGGCACGATATTCGCTGCGGCACGACAATTGGGCCCAGATCGCGATGCCACTGTTTGCAAGCCCGGCGCCAAACGCCAGCGCGACGAGAAGTGTTCCACGCGAGTCTTGCGGACGCTTGATCGTGACGAAGGCTGGCAGGATCAGAATAAGCGCCAGAAGGACGCGCCCGTCGACAAAGGCCGTGTCCACAACGCGAAACGGCATGACAATGAACAGGCACAAGAGCCCAAAGCCTATCCAGCAGCCGACGCGAGAGACCGCCACCATCCTGTGCTTCACCGCAAGGTAACTGAGAATGACCAGCACCACGGTCACGGCTGAGGAAGTGTATCTGCTGAAGCCGTTGACTTGAACCAGCGCCAACAATTTCGCCGACAGGGCCCATTCGGTTCCTTCGCCACCCACTTTGCCGCCGTAGGCGAGCGCCAGGGCGCCAACTGCGACGACCGGAGCAGCCATTCCGGCAACCAGCAAGATCGTGCGTTTCCAATTCTCAATATGGTCTGGCCAGCGGGAGAGTTCGTACAGCCCCACCACAATGCCATAGAGGCCGAGGGCAAATAGGTGAGAGATATACAGAACCAGGACGAAGACGGCGTGGATCGCAAGACGCAGCGGCAAAGGTCTTTCCGCAAGCCAAATCCAAACCGCGATGGACCAAAGAACGATCCCCAGTCCAAATTCAAAATTCACGAATCCGAAAGCGAAAGGCATGGCGTAGAGGAAGAGCGAAGCGACGAAGCCGCTGAGGATCACGCGCCCCTGTGCGGCCGCTCCGACGGCCATTGCCCCGCTGACGACCAGCATTTGCGAGACTAGATAGAAAAGCTTTGATGCCAGCTCGATCCCGATCAAGCGCCCAGCGAACGGGACGATGAGATCCATGGCTAGATTAGGGTAGGGTGCCCACGCGGCTTCATAGTAGGGATGGGCTTCGGGCGTACCGGCGCGCATCAGGATCGACATTCTTGCGAGATGATTTGGATAGTCTGCCATAGCGGGTATGTCGACGAGCAGTACGGACAAGAAAGCCACCACCAGCAGAACTATCAGCAAGATACCTTCGGGCCTGATGAAATGGCTCGTGTAACTGTTGATTTTGTTGCTGACTGTTGCTTCGAGCATGCCGCAATGTAGGTAGAAATGGTAAATTTTGAGTCGCCGACAATTATCAATCTGACTTGGTCATGGCTCCGAAGTCGCACAATACGTCACGCCGAACCAACCCTTTGAAACAAGGTGCCGTGGCAGACTAACGGTTGATTGTGCGTCGCCGCGCTTTGTCATTCGTGGCGGTGTGTCAGCTTCGCCCTTGGATAACGAAAAGCACGATCAGGCCGCCAGCTTTCGCGGTGTGCCCAGTGCTTCCTCGACCGTATCGAGGAACATTTCCGCACAGGCCTTCCAGCTATAGCGCATGGCGCGTTCGCGGGCTTCGGCACGGTCGACGTTGAGCGCGGCGAGTGAGGCCTCGCGCAAATCGTTGGAGACCGCGCCGCCAAAACCATCGCCGACAATGTCGATCGGCCCGGTCACCGGATAGGCGGCAACCGGCGTGCCGCTGGCCAGTGCCTCGATGATGACGTTGCCGAACGTGTCGGTGCGGCTCGGGAAGACGAAGACGTCGGCCGAGGCATAGATCTCGGCCAGTTCGTCGTTGGGGCGATGGCCGAGGAAATGCGCTTGCGGATATTTCGCCTTCAGTCTGGCAAGCTCGGGGCCTTCGCCGACGATCACCTTGCTGCCGGGCAGGTCGAGGTCGAGGAAAGCACCCAGGTTCTTTTCGATGGCGACGCGCCCGACGCAGAGGAAGATCGGGCCGGGGAAGCCGAGGTCCTTCTTCCTGTCCGGGCGGAAATGGTCGGTGTCGACGCCGCGCGTCCATGGCCGCAGCTTGGTGAAGCCGCGCGCGGAAAGGTCGTCGGCGAGCGACTGGGTGGCGACCAGCGTGCCTTGGCCGGAATTATGGAAATCGCGCAGCCAGCGATAGGCCCAGCTTTCCGGCACCGGCAGGCGGGCGCTGAGATATTCGGGAAAGCGCGTGTGATAGCTGGTGGTGAATGGACGGCCGGCATTGCGGCAATAGCGCCGCGCCATGATGCCCAGCGGTCCTTCGGTGACGATGTGGATGTGGTCGGCCTTGCCGGCGTCGATCAGGCGCGCGACATGGCCGGGCGTGGTCAGCGCCAGCCTGATGTCGGGATAGGTCGGCAAGGGCAGGGTGCGAAAGATATTGGGCGTCAGGAAATCCACCGCAACGTCGAAGGATTTCAGCGTCTCGGTGAGCCGCTCCAACGTGTGGACGACGCCGTTGACCTGCGGGCGCCAGGCATCGGTGACCATCAGTATGCGCATGGCGGCCCTTTGCTTGAAAGGTCGACGGTTGCCTTGAGACGATGCCGGAACGGCGACCAGCCTGCTGCTCTCGCTTCGCTCCAGCGCACCCGGACAGGTACGGGGTCGAAGATAGGCGGCAAGGCCGAATCAATTGAGGTCGCGCGCTTCATGCGCGCTCTTGATCATGGTTTCATGACGGGCGGATGAAGCGGTTTCCACTTTTCGGAATCGTGCCCGGTTATGCCGGAACCTTGATGATGGCGCGCAGTCCGCCGAGCGGGCTGTCTTCAAGAGTGATGTCTCCGCCATGGGAGCGGGCGATGTCGCGGGCGATCGACAGGCCGAGCCCGGTGCCGCTGGCATCGAGGTTGCGGGCCTCGTCGAGCCGCACGAAAGGCTTGAACACGTCTTCGCGTCGATCGGCGGGAATGCCCGGACCATCGTCATCGATGGTGACCAGCAGCGAGCCGCGGCCATGGGTGGCGTTGACCTCCACCGTCTTGGCATAGCGGAAGGCGTTGCCGATGACGTTGGACATCAGCCGGGCAAAGGCATTGGGCCGCACATGCACATCGTGATCGCCGGCAAGCGTCGTCGACAGCTTACGCTTGCGCAGCCTGGCTTCCTCGTCGAGCTTTTCGAAATAGGCCTCGAGATCGAACCGTCCGGCGTCTTCCGAAGCTTCGCCGCGGGCAAAGGACAGATAGCCTTCGAGCATCGACTGCATGTCGTCGATGTCCTGGTCGAGCGCTGCCTTGGTCTCGGCCTTGCCGCCGGAAAGCGCCAGCTGCAGCTTGAAGCGAGTGAGGATGGTTCTGAGGTCATGGCTGACGCCGGTCAGCATGGCGGTGCGCTGTTCGATCTGGCGTTCGATGCGCTCGCGCATCTGCATGAAGGCAAAGCCGGCGCGGCGAACCTCCTCGGCGCCGCGCGGCCGGAAATCGCGCGGCATCGGCCGGCCCTTGCCAAAGCTTTCGGCGGCTTCGGCAAGCATCAGGATCGGCCGGATCTGGTTGCGCAGGAAGGGAATGGCGATCATCAGCAGCACCAGCGAGGTGCCGACCATCCAGATCAGGAAGATGTGGGTGTTCGAGGCATAGGCCTGGCTGCGGCGCACGAAGACGCGCAGCACCTTGCCCTCGAGCTGCACGCGCACCTCGACGATGTTGGAGTTGCCGACCGTGTCGATCCAGAACGGGCGGTTGATCTGGCGGGTGATCTCGGACGAGAGAACATCATCCAAAATCGAGAAAAACGGCTTTGGACCGGGCGCGGGGAGTGGGTCGGGCGGCAAGAGGTCGACCTTCAGCTGCATGCGGTCCTGGGCGATGCGGATGATGTTGGTGTAGTCGGCATCGCGCGGATAGGTCTCGATCAGGTCGATGATGGCGGCGATGTCGCGCACGGTGGCCTGGGACAGGCGTTGCGTCACGGTTGCCCAGTGACGTTCCATGAAGACGAAGGCGACGACCGATTGCAGCAGGATCATCGGCGCGATGACGATGATCAGCGAGCGGGCATAGAGCCGCTTGGGCATATAGAGCGAGACGAGGCGCCAGAAGCGGTTCCAGGCGCGCGGCACCGCCTTCAGCGTCCGCGCGGCGCGTGCGCTCAAGCCGCCATTGCCCGGCTGTTCCAGTTCCGTGGTTGCCATTCGCTCTTTTCGCTTGCCCGCAGCCGTTCAGCCGGCCGCAGGCGGCATTCTATTCCACGCTGAGCCGATACCCAATACCGCGTACGGTCTGGAGCCAGACCGGATTGGACGGATCGCGCTCGATCTTGCGGCGCAGCCGGTTGATCTGGACGTCGATGGTGCGCTCGCCGACTTCCGAATCGTCGCCGACAAGCTCGTGGCGGGGTATCGTCTCGCCCGCCCGCGCGGCGAAGATCGCCAGGATCTCCTGCTCGCGATCGGTCAGCTTCAACGCCTCGCCGCCACGCTTCAATTCGCGCCGGGCGATCTGGAACGTGTAGGGGCCGAAGACCAACTGCTCGACCTTGGGCGTGGTCGCCGGGCCACCGCGGCGCAGGATGTTGTTGATGCGCAGGATCAGCTCGCGCGGATCGAACGGCTTTGGCAGATAGTCGTCGGCGCCAGCCTCCAGCCCTGAGATGCGGCTGTCGGTCTCCGACAGCGCTGTGAGCATCAGGATCGGTACGTTCTTTTCGGCCCGCAGCGACTTGGTCAGGTCGACGCCCGTCTCGCCGGGCATCATGACGTCCAGCACCAGAAGGTCGAAGTCGAGGCCGGCAAGCTTGCGCCTGGCTTCGCCGGCATTGCCGGCAACGGTGACGCGAAAGCCATTTTCGGTCAGATACTGCTTGAGAAGATTGCGGATGCGGGTGTCGTCGTCGACGACAAGCAGATGCGGCGCGTCGTCGTCCGGCGCGGCCGCGTGATCGACCCGTTCAGTGCTCTCCATGGCTTTTCCCTGACATTTTTGCGGACCCAACGTCGATCTGCGCCCTCAGTTCCGGATTGACCATCGCTTCGAGGAACCGTTCCACCAAGGTCCGTTCGGTTACTCCGGAATCCCCCAATGCAGCATGGATGCGGCGCGACTGTGGCCGCGCCAGCGCCAGCGCCAGCGCACGGCCCTTGGCTGTCGGATAAAGTTCGCGCTGGCGGCGGTCGCGCGGACCTTGCAACTGCACGATATGGTCGGTGTCGATCAGTTGCTTGAGCACACGGGCCAGGCTCTGCTTGGTGATCTTCAGCACGTCGAGCAGTTCGGCGACCGTCAGGCCCGGCCTGCGGTTGACGAAATGCAGCACCCGGTGGTGGGCCCGGCCGAAGCCGTAATCGGCCAGGATCTGGTCCGGATCGGAGGTGAAGTCGCGATAGGCAAAGAAGAGCAGCTCGATGATGGCGAAGTCGATGCCGTCCTCGACCGACATTGCGGTCCTGATCGGTTTTCCGGCGGCTGGGCTTCGATCCGTCATTATTTCTCCGTGGGAAAGAGAGATTATGTCAGTACTATTGACGTAATTTCCCTGCAATGGTAATTTTTGACAAGCTTTTGGGCGGATTGCGAACGAAAAGGCAAGGGAAGCCGGTTTTTCCGGAATTTCCTAAGTTTGCCAGAGCGCAATTATCCGCCTACGCTCCACCATAAAAGCCGCTTTGGGCGGCCGACACGAAACACACAACGATACAACTATCCGGGCTGCCGCCCGTGGGAGGTTACCATGGCATCCGTTCCCTTCGATCAACTCGATGGCTTCATCTGGATGAACGGCGAATTCGTCCAATGGGGTGACGCCAAGATCCATGTGCTGACGCACGGGCTGCATTACGCCAGCGCTGTTTTCGAGGGAGAGCGCGCCTATGGCGGCGAGATCTTCAAGCTCAACGAACACACCGAGCGCCTGCATGAATCGGCACGCCTGCTCGGTTTCAAGATCCCGTATTCGGTGGCCGAGCTCAACGACGCCTCTTCCACGCTTCTCAAGAAGCAGGGTTTCCAGGACGCCTATGTCCGGCCGATCGCCTGGCGCGGCAGTGAGCAGATGGGCGTCTCGGCGCAGAACAACCGCATCAACTGCGCCATCGCCATCTGGCAATGGCCAAGCTATTTCGATCCTGCGCAGAAGCTGAAAGGCATCCGTCTCGATGTGGCGGAATGGCGCCGGCCCGACCCGCGCACCGCGCCTTCCAAGTCGAAGGCCGCCGGGCTCTACATGATCTGCACCATGTCCAAGCACGCCGCCGAGGCCAAGGGCTATGCCGACGCCATGATGCTCGACTGGCGTGGCCAGGTCGCCGAAGCGACCGGAGCCAACATCTTCTTCGTCAAGGACGGCAAGATCCACACACCCAAGCCCGACTGCTTCCTCGACGGCATCACCCGCCGCACGGTCATCGGGTTGGCCAAGGATCGCGGCCTGGAGGTAATTGAACGCGCCATCCTGCCGGAAGAGCTGGAAAGCTTCGAGCAGTGCTTCCTGACCGGGACGGCAGCGGAAGTGACGCCGGTTTCGGAGATCGGGCCTTACCGATTCGAGGTCGGCGAAATAGCCAAGAATCTTATGAATGACTATTCTGCGGCCGTTCAGCCCAAGCACGCGATCGCCGCAGAATAACGAAAGTCACAGCTTTTTTAGGAAGTAGGGGCGGTTTTCGGGCCGCCCCTTTTATTTCAGCGTTTCTGCATTTGACTTTCGTCCAATTCGGCGTCTCATGATGGTGTCGGCCCGGGAGGCTGACAGCTATGGAGGGACTAATCATATGGACATGAACACGCTTCTTCCGATCATCATACAGGTGATTACTGGCATCATCGGTGGTCAGGCGGTCGGTGCGGCGCTCAAGACGGCGGCGATGGGTCAGCTTCCCAAAATCCTGGGCGGAGCCATTGGCGGCGTCGGTGGTGCGGCGATCCTCGGCAGCCTGCTGGGTGGCGGTGCGGTCGATCCGGCGGCTGCGGCAGCAGCAACGAGCGGTCTCGGCAGCGCGCTGAACCTGCAGAACATCGTCGGCGGCGCCGGCGGCGGCGCGATCCTGACCGCCATTCTCGGCGCGGTCATGGGCGCCATGAAGAAGTAAGCAGGCCGTTTCGGTCTTTTCAAATGGGCGGCTTCGGCCGCCCATTTCCGTTTTGGGGCTACTGACTGTTCGTCTTTCGAGGGTGGACGCCCTTTGTCCGCGCCTCTACATCACCCGTGAACATCGAAAGGACGATCATGGGTCAGCTCAATGCCGGCATCGTGCCGGTCACACCGTTCCAGCAGAATTGCACCATCCTGTTCGACATGGATGACAAGCATGGCGTCGTCGTCGATCCGGGCGGCGATATCGACAAGGTACTGGCGGTGCTGAAGGACAATGCGATCTCAGCCGGAGCTATCTGGATAACGCATGGCCACATCGACCATGCCGGCGGTGCAATGGAGTTGAAGGAGGCGCTCGGCGTCGAGATCATCGGTCCGCATGAGGCCGACAAGTCGCTGCTCGACAATCTGGAAAACCAGGGCAAGCGCTACGGCATCGCCGGAGCGCGCAACTGCGTGCCCGACCGGTTCCTGGCCGAAGGCGAGACCGTGTCGTTCGGCGGCCATGTGTTCGAGGTGCTGCACTGCCCCGGCCATGCGCCCGGTCACGTCGTCTACTACAACCGCGCAGCCAAGTTCGCCCATGTCGGCGACGTGCTGTTCCGCGGCTCGGTCGGCCGCACCGACCTGCCGGGCGGCGACCACACGGCGCTGATCGCTTCGATCAAGGACAAGCTCCTGCCGCTCGGCGACGACATCGGCTTCATCTGTGGCCACGGTGCCGGCGGACGTTTTGGCGAGGAGAGGCGGACCAATCCTTTTTTGACTTGAACCAGGCTCGGAACCGTAGCTGTTTTTCATCAGCCTCAAGCAGACCGTTGACATTGTAGAGACCACAACAAAAAAGCGCTGGCCTTGCGGTCAGCGCTTTTCTGTTTTGGGGCAGGGAAGCCCTTGGTTAGTTGGCAGTGCAGAAATGCTGTTCGCCGTCATTGCCGGTGAACGTGCCGGTACGGGAATTGAAGCTGCGGTAGCGGTCCGAGCAATATTCGTACCAGTCACGCGTCCACGGTTCGGCATAACGATTGGCGTAGACCACCCGCGGCTCCGCATAATAGCGGCGGACCGGGGCCGGGCGCACCACGACGTCACGATCGTAGTAACCGTCATCGTAGTAGCGGTCAGCGTCGGGCGGCGGGCGGTCATTGGCCAATGCGCCACCGATCAGCGCCCCGGCCGCGAGGCCGAGCACGCCGGCGGCAATGGCATCGCCATTGCCATGATGGCCATGATGACGGCGCCAGTCGCGCGCATTGGCGGCGGGCAAGGCCGTGAGCGTGGTGGCGGCCACGGCAGCGGCCAGGACGGCGGTTTTGAAAATTCGGTTCATGTCGGTCTCCTTCGTTCCGGCCCGTGCAGTTTCGGGGATGCGGTCCGGCTTTACCGAAGACTAATATGCGACCGTGGCTGAACGGGGGCTGAACGGATTTTAACGTGTTTATTCAAAACGGACGTCAAAAATCACAGGCTCTCAAGGGAGCGATCTGCCCGGGAGCGCCGGTTCGAAGCCGGCTCAGCCGACCGACAGGTTGACGGCCTTGGGACCCTTGCCGCGCTTATCCGGCTCGGTATCGAACGACACTTTCTGCCCATCCTCGAGGCCGGGAAGACCGGACGCCTGCACAGCTGAAATATGGACGAAAACATCCTTCGCGCCATCATCGGGCGTGATGAAGCCGAAGCCCTTGGCATGATTGAAGAATTTGACGGTGCCGGTCTGCGGCATGGGAAGCTCCTTTGTCCCATAAACTCCAGTCTCGGGCCGGCAAATGCCCGAGTGGAAATTTGTCCTTTATTTTAGCGTCATCGGCAAGAGAAAGTTTTGCGGGCGTCTAAAGCACGTTGCGGCATGCTTCGGGTCTTTGTTTTTATGCAAGTCGTTGCCCAGAACCCGGCCGCTTGGGCGACATCACTGGCCCGCGCCTTCGATAAGGAAAAGGCGCGAAGAAGATCGCCGCGCCTTTCAAAATTCAGATCCCTCTCCAGGCCAGGTGCAGGCATGGAGCCTCCGTCGCACGTCTAAGTGACATGCGGCGCGCCGATGGCTCAGGCTGCGCGGAGGTTGACGGCCTTGGGGCCCTTGCCCATGCGGTCCGGCTCGACGTCGAAGGTGACCTTCTGGCCGTCAACGAGCGTGCGCAAGCCGGAAGCTTCGATCGCGGAGATATGGACGAACACATCCTTGGCGCCACCATCGGGCGTGATGAAACCGAAGCCTTTGGTCGCGTTGAAGAATTTAACGGTGCCGGTCTGGGCCATTGGGGAAACTCCTTCACCCGTTCAGTCTTTGGTGGTCCCGCCCGCCGCCTGGCGCAAAGGGCAGTTCCCGGTGGTTGCTTCGGCAGTCATGCATTGGCGCATGGTCAAACCCCCCGCCGAAAACGGGGCCGTCAGAGATTCACAGTATCGGGGAAAGGTCGTCCAAAACGTTCCGCTCTCCGGGTCGCAAATGCCCGAACACGGAATTTATCGCACGGAAACGTGATGGTTGCAAGATACCGCCGCGGGCCGCCGTACTGGCGCATCCCGACGCATCAATCGACTGACCTGAGCATCGATGGGCTCGGCATAGGCTTGCTTGCCGGCCGGGTCATCGGCCAGAACCGGGCCACGAATGGGCCAGACGTCGAGGTGGCCGAGGAGGTCGACGCCGCCTACAGCCCCAGCGCGTTTCCGACTGAAAGGGCTGCAAACGGGGGTTGCATTTGGCAAGGGAATGGCGAGGATCGGCAACCGGGGACGCGATCGTGGGAGATCATCATGAAATATCTGGCGGCAATCTTTTCGCGGCAGGGTTTTGTCATCCTGTTGCTGTCGGCACTTCTTGCCGCCTGCACCGTCGTCGTCGATGACGGACCAGGGCCGCGTCCGCGTCCGCCCCGGCCGGAACCGCAATATTGCAGCAAGCAGTACGAGCCGGTCTGTGCCCGGCGCGGCGGCGATCGCCAGACCTTCGCCAATGCCTGTCTTGCCGACCGGGCCGGCTACCGCATCGTGCGCGACGGTCCGTGCCGCGACGGTGGCGGAGGTGGCGGTGGCGGTGGGGGCGGTGGTGAAGAGCAGACGTTCTGCACCCGCGAATATGCGCCGGTGTGCGCGCGTCGGCATGGCGAGATGCGCACCTTCCCCAATTCCTGCGAAGCCCGTGCCGCGGACTATCGCGTCGTTGGCGACGGGCCGTGCTGAGAACGCTGCGCCTCGTTGAGGACGACAAGCATCAAGCCGTCGGCTCACCTGGCGACAGTCGGCGATGAACACAGTCGGCGATGAACTCGGACGCGGGCATGGGTCTGGCAAACAGCCGGCCCTGGCCGTAGTCGACGTCGCGTGCCGCGAGGTAGTCGGCCAGCGCCTGCGTTTCCCCGCCTTCGGCAACGATCTTCAGCTTTAGTGTCTTGGCCATGTCGATGATATGCGCGGTGACGGAACTGGTGGCGGAATTCGTGCTGATCGTATCGATGAACGATTTGTCGATTATGAGCGCATCGAGCGGCAGCCCCTCGAGATAGGACAGGCTGGAGTAGCCGGTGCCGAAGTCGTCGATTGCCACTGCGTGGCCAAGTTCGCGGGCACGAACGAGCGTTGAGCGGGCCGAGTTGATATCGATGAACGCGCGCTCCGTGGCCTCGAGCCAGATTTGCTGGGGCCGGATCGCGGTGTGCTGATTTGATCTTTCCGCACCGACGAAAGGATGAGACAGCAAGCGAAGCCTTGAACCTACGGCGCCGATGGCCTAGATCGCCACAGGCGGATAAAACACGGCAGGTTTCCCATCAACAGAGATCAAAGACGAGCGGCGGGTGCGGGAGCCAGGTCTGGCGCAGGCGGACAGCCGCCGCTGGGCCTCGACCAGTATGTGCAGCAGGCGTTGCAACTGCATCAGGCCGGGCGCCGGCAAGAGGCTGAGACGATCTACCGGCAGGTGCTGGCGCGTCAGCCCAAGCACGCGGCCGCGGCGCATTTCCTGGGACTGCTGCTTCACCAGACCGGGCGCAGCGAAGAAGGGCTGGATCTCATCGAACGGTCGGTGAGCCTGCAGCCGACGAATCCCGATTTCCTCAACAATTTCGGTACGGTGATGCGCGACCTCGGCCGCCCTGCTGCGGCCATCGATTTCTTCCGCGGCGCAGTAGATCTGCGGCCGGACCAACTCGCGGCGCGCGACAATCTCGGCTCATCGCTGAAACAGGTCGGCCAGTTCGAAGAGGCCGAAGAGATTTATCGCGGCACGGTTGCACGCAACCCATTTCATGTGCGCGCCCGCATCGGGCTTGCCGAAACCCTGCAGGAAGCCGGGCGGCTGGATGAGGCGCTGGCTGCCTTCCGCGAAGCGCTGGCGATCCGACCCAAGGATGCCGACCTGCTGCACGGGCTCGGCGTCGGGTTGATGGAAAAGGGCAAGCTCGACGAGGCGGCCGACCTGTTCCGGCAGGCGTTGGCGATCAACCCCGCCATGGCCACAGCCTGGCTGATGCTGACGCAGGTCAAGCGCCAGAAGGAGCGCGACAGCGAACTTGGGGGCATGGAAGCCCAGCATGCCAAGGCGCCGCAGGACAGCCTGGCGCGCATGCAGCTGTCCTTCGGACTCGGCAAGGCGAATGACGATCTCAAGGATTATGGCCGGGCCTTCGACTATTTCGCCGAGGGCAATGCGATCCGCCGCAAAGGCATCGACTACGACCAGGCCAGGACGCGGGCCGAGTTCGAGGCGATGAAGGCCACCTTCGATGCCGGCTTCTTCGAGAAGCACAGGCCCAGCTCAATCAGCGACGACACGCCGATCTTCATTGTCGGCATGCCGCGTTCGGGCACGACGCTGGTCGAGCAGATCATCGCCAGCCATCCGCAGGTCTATGGCGCAGGCGAGCTCAGCATCTTGAAGAAGGCGGTCGGCAGGCAGTTCCCGGCGACCATGCCGGGTGGCTTCCCATGGGGCGTATCGGATACGGGCGATTCGGATTTTGCCGAGGCAGGCCAAGCCTATCTCGACATGCTCCATGCCCGCTATCCGAACATGCGCCACGTCACCGACAAAATGCCGGGCAACTTCCTGCTTGTCGGCTTCATCCACATGATGATGCCGAAGGCCAGGATCATCCACTGCGCGCGCGATGCGGCGGCCACCTGCCTGTCGATCTACAAGGTGCATTTCCGCGGCGACAGCCATCGCTATGGCTACGATCTCGGCGAGCTCGCCGACTTCCACAATCTCTACACCGACATCATGAAGCATTGGCACACGGTGCTGCCAGGCGTCGTGCACGATGTACGCTACGAGGATTTTGTCGCCGACCAGGAAGGCCAGACGCGGGCATTGATCGCCCATCTCGGCCTGCCCTGGGACGACGCGGCACTATCGTTCCACGAGACCGACCGACCGGTGCGCACGGCTTCAGCCGCACAGGTGCGCCAGCCGATGTATCAGGGGTCAGTCGATCTATGGAAGCGCTATGGTGACCGGCTGAAGCCGCTTCTGGACAGGCTGGATTAGCGCAACGCTCTCTAGCTGATCGTGGCCTTAGAGATTGGCCTAAGCACCCGCGTCGTCATCCTAGGGTCTTCGCGACGGAGCTTCGCTCCTGCTTCGCCCTAGGATGACGAAGCTGAGGGGCTTCTGCCAATCTGCTACCGGCTGCTCAAAGCTCTATGAATGGCTTGAAGCCGCCGAAGATCATGCGCTTCCCGTCGAACGGCATGTCCGCCCAATCGGCCTTCAGGCGCGGATCTGCCATCACTTTGGCCATGACGGCATCGCGGCTCTCCCGCGACTCATAGACGGCCCAGGCGAAGACGACGATCTCGTCGTCCTTGGCCTGCACGGCGCGCGGGAACGAAGTGACCTCGCCATAGGGCACGTCGTCGCCGATGCATTCGACATAGCCGAGCGCGCCGTGTTCCATCCATATAGGGCCTGCGAGGTTGGCCAGCCTCTTGTAGTCATCGAGATTTACCTTGGGCACGGCAAGCACGAAGCCATCGACATAGGACATTGTGGGTCTCCTCCTGGAAATTCACAATCCCTCACCGACGCCAGCCGGTGAGGGACTTCGCCATTTGCGATAGATCAGGCTTTCTTGACCGGCGCGTTCATCGCCCATTCGACGCCGAACGGGTCGCGCATATTGCCCCACTGGTCACCCCAGAACATGATCTGGAGCGGCACGGCGACTTCGCAGCCGGCATCGACGGCGCGCTTCCACCAGGCTTCGATGTCGTCGCTGCCGAGGTGAAGCTGCATGGTGTAACCCTGCGGCTTGACGGCAGGCATGCCGTTTTCGGGATAGAAGTCGGAGAGCATCAGCGTCGAGCCGTTGATGTGGAGGTGGATGTGCATGGTGCGGCCTTTTTCGTCCGCCGGATAGGCAAAGACCTGCTCGGCACCAAAGGCCTTCTTGTAGAATTCGGCAGCCTTGAAGGCGCCATCCAGCTGCAGATAGGGGGTCAATCCGCCGAGCACTTTGGCCGCGGGCTGAACGGGGGTCTGATCGGTCATCTGTTGTTCCTCTTTGCGTTTGGCCTTGCGAGCCAAAGGACGGATGAGGTGCCGGCGTTCCTACATGGCCGGCAGATTTTTTTGGCCGACCGGCCCTGGACAGTCCACGCAGCCGCAGTTGGACGAGAGGCGTGAAACGAACTTGCGTCGACCGCGCCCAATCAGAGCGCAATTCTCTCGGCTCGCAGGCTAGAACAGATGGATCAGGCGAACGCCTCTTCAAATCCTGGGACGACAATGATCCTCTACTATCAGACCCACTCACCCTTCGCGCGCAAGGCGCTCGTCTTCGCCCACGAGGTTGGCATTGCCGATCGGCTGGAGGTCATTCATCACGAGACCAGTCCGACCTTGCGCAATGCCCGCGTCTACGCCGAAAACCCGCTCGGCAAAGTGCCGGTGCTGTTGCGGCCCGACGCGTCGCCGATCTTCGATTCCGATGTCATCTGCGCCTATCTCGACACGCTGCATGACGGTCGCAAGCTGCTGCCGCAGGACGGCGAGGCGCGCTGGCAGGCATTGCGGTTGCAGGCGGTCGCCCAGGGCCTGGCGCAGACGGGTATAGCCTTGCGCTGGGAGACGGAAAGGAGACCCGAAAAGTTGCGCTATGGTGCTCTCGCCGACGGATACCGGGAAAAGATCGAGGCGAGCTACGACTGGATCGAGAGCACGCTGGACGACGAGGCGCCGCTCCATATCGGCCACATCGCCTTGGCCACCACGCTGTCCTGGATGGCGTTCCGTCACCTTCCGCCTTTTCGCTCACGGGCACTGCTGACGCGCTGGTTCGAGGCTTTCGAAAAACGCGTATCGATGCAGGCGACGCCGCTTTCGGGCGATACGCATGACTGACTGGCGCCCCGCGAGGTCAGGGGCGGCGGCCGTTTTGCGCATCGAAGACGTCCGGAAACCCGATATCCTTGCGCAGCGAGGCAGGCAGTGAACGCAGGACGCGTTCGCTGCGGTGACGAGCGTGCGCTGCCGCATACCGGGTTGCGATGCGACCGATGGACGAAAGAACCGACATGATAATTCTCCTGGGTTGGGCCGGCATCATCGTGTCGGCATCCCAAGGACGCGACGGGCTGAGGCTATCCGACAGATCGTCGAGATTTTTTAACGCTAGCTCCGCAGCCTGCTTGAAGCGGGTTGTTGCTAACGCGATTACTTCAGGCCGCGGTTTGTAGACGTTCGATTGTTTCAAGATCGGCCTTCTTCGCCTCTCCCTCTACGGCGAGGTCGTAGCTCGCCTGCATATTCATCCAGAACTGCGGCGTGGTTCCGAAGAACTTCGCAAGGCGCAAAGCGGTGTCGGGCGTTACCGGTGTCGTCTCGCTGGCCAGGCGCTCGATGCGTGTGCGGGGCACATGCAGCTTTTTGGCCAGCGTGTAAGGCTTCAGATTGAGCGGCACGAGATATTCCTCACGGAGAATTTCTCCGGGATGGATAGGTGGGTTGATGTTCAGCATTTTGAACCCTCTTCAATGATAGTCGGTGATTTCAACATCCTCCGCTTGCCCTTCCACCCACCGAAAGCAGACGCGGAATTGATCGTTGATGCGGATCGAATGCTGGCCCGCACGGTTACCTTTCAGCGGCTCAAGCCTGTTGCCGGGAGGTCTTCAGATCCGACAGTTCGGCGGCGTTGTCGATCATGAACAGCTTCCGCTGGGCTGAGCGGACAAAGGTCCGATGGGAAGCCCTTCGGAGCCTTGCCGTTCGAAACGGCTTCGCTGGTCTTGTCTTTGAAGGAGCGTATCATCTTGCCGACCCGAGTGGCGTACCATGGCATGATACGCTTCGGAAGTCAAGAAGACGTCTCGTAACATGATACGAAACTCCGGCCTGCGCTCGACAGGCCGGAACTTCATCGGCAGTTTTGTTCACCGATTAGCCAGCGCCCTCCGCCACCGAGCGGAAGAAATCCTCTGGGTCTTCGACTTCGGTCAGCCGCCGTTTCTCGATCAGCCAGAAGCGGTTGCCGATGGCGCGGATGAAGGAGCGGTCGTGCGAGGCGAGCACACAGCTTGCCTGATGTGCCAGCAGTTCCGCTTCCAGGGCTTCCTGGCCGTCGATGTCGAGATGGTTGGTCGGCTCGTCCAGCAGATAGAAGTTGGGATTGGCGAGCCTCAGCGCCAGCATCATCAGCCGCGCCTTCTGGCCGCCGGACAGCGCACCGATCTTTTTCTCCTGCATCTCGATGACCACGCCGGCGCCTGCCAGCAGCGAGCGGGCACGCTGCTCGCCGACATCGTAGCGGCGCGAGACCAGCATCAGCGGCGTGTCGTCGCCGCTGATGCCCGACAGCGCCTGGTCGCTGTAGCCTAGCACCGTCGACGGCGTCACCTTCACATTCGGCACCGTGTCCGGTTCGACAATGGCATTGCGGATCAGGGTGACGAAGCGCGACTTGCCGACGCCGTTGCGGCCGAGCAGCACGATGCGGTCGCCCTGGCAGATATGGCGCTTGCCGGTTCGAAACAGCGGGGTGCCGTCGGGTGTTTCCACAGCCGCGTCGTCGAGCGTGATCAGCACCTTGGCGTGGGTGCCTCGATTGGCCAGTTTTATGGCACCCGCCGACTTTTCGCGGTGCGCCGGTGCGGCCGCTTCTTCCAGTTTTTCGGCCCGCAGGTTGAGCTGCTTGGTCTTCACCGTCAAAAGGTCGCTGCCCGAATTGATGCCGATGTTGTTGAGCTTGGCCGCCTGCCGGCGCAATTGCTGCGCCGCCTTCATGTCGCGCTGGAACTTGCGCTCGGTCGAGGCGTCGACGTCGTCGAGCGCCTGTCTTGCGCGGGAGTAGGGCAGGGCAAACACCGGCGACTGTTCCGGGCGCAGGAACAGCGTCCGGTTGGTGGTGGCGTCGAGGAAGGCGCGGTCGTGGCTGGCGATGACGACGGGCACCTCGCGCGGCAGCGTGTTCAGCCAGGTTTCGAGCTGGCTGATGCGGACAAGGTCGAGATGGTTGGTCGGCTCGTCGAGCAACAGCACGTCCGGATCGGTGACCCAGACGCGTGCGATTAGCGCAAGCCTCTGCCAGCCGCCACTCAGCGCCTGCATTGGCCGCTCGCGCATCGGCTCGGGCACGTCGAGTGAATCCAGAACCACGTCGACACGCCACATCTCGCTTTCGGCCTGCTCGGACGGCAAGGCATCCGCCACCACCTGATGGAAGCTGCGGGTGAGAAGGGCCTGGGCAACCGACTGTTCGACATGACCGACGCGCAGGCCGCGCGTGCGGGTGATGTCACCGGAGGTCGGCTCAATCTCGCCGGTCAGACATTTCAGCAAAGTCGACTTGCCGCGGCCATTGGCGGCGACAATGCCGAGCCGGTCGCCGGTGCCGATGGTGAGGTCGAGATTGGCAAACAGCGACGCACTCATGGTGACGCCGAGGGATTTGAGGCTGATCAGGGCCATTTTGATTTCTCTGGTCTTGCCGGAGACTACTCCGGTCCACTTTGACGGTGCGCTTTCCGGCCATCAGGCTCGGCATTACGCACCACGAAGGGCAGACCAAAAAATCGAAGCGGGAAAAACCCGGACCGTCCCTGGTCAGCCCTGCAAGCTAGCTCGCAGGGCAGAAATCGGGCCACGCTGACGATGGTGACGAGAAAAATCAAACACGTGAGCCCTCCTTTCAAGACGTTCGAGTGTGTCGGAGCGATTACACCAAAGGCGGGGCTGGTGGCAAGTGGGTCGGCGGAATGCGGCGGCGGCGGAGCGCTTCCCTTCCCCTTCTGGGAGAAGGGGAAGGCGCTACTTTCCCGGCCTACCCGTCTTACCCGGCCGGCGCTTTTCCCGACGGGCGTCGGCGGGGTCTTCGTAGGAGCCAATGCCTGTTCGCTTGCGAACAACTGGCTTGGCGGATTCGTCCCCCACGAGGGGGGAGATTGGCTGCGGCTTGGCCGGCACTTTTCCTTCGATCGGTTTTTCCGTCCGCCGCACCGTCATCTCGTCCAGCGAGTTCTTCTTGAACAGCGGCTTTGTGGCGTCCCCGGGAATGCCGAAATCGGAACCATGTGCCTCGGATGCCGACTGTTTCTTGAACAGCGAGCGTGACACCGCGCCGGCCGGCGTCGGCATGTCGGTACCTGGACCCATGTCGTCGATCGAGGGTTTCGAAAACAGCGGCTTTTTCACCGGCACAGTGCCATCGGCGCCCATCTCGTCGAGATCAGGCTTGCGGAAGAGGTTGGGCCGGGCAGCCTTGGCTGCCTCTTCGGCGGCACGCGCTGCGTCGAGCTTGCGAAAACGCTCCTGTTCCTCTGCTGTACGATGTTTGGCCACGCCCTTGTTGTGCTTGCCCTTTTCGCGGCCGGAGGCCGGGCTTTCCATGTCGGCGTATTTGGCCAGCGGGTCTTCGGAGATGGACAGTTCCATCTCACGCAGGCGCTTGATTTCGTCGCGGATGCGGGCCGCCTTCTCGAAGTCGAGATTGGCCGCGGCATCGCGCATCTGCTTTTCCATCGCGTCGAGATGGGCCTTGAGGTTGTTGCCCATCATGGCGCCGGCACCGTCGGTGAACTGCGAGATATCGGCGCGGACGTGGTCCTTCTCGTAGACCGAATCGAGAATGTCGGAGATGCGCGACTTGACCGATTCCGGTGTGATGCCGTTGGCCGCGTTCCACTCCATCTGCTTTTCGCGGCGACGGTTGGTTTCGGCCATCGCCCGTTCCATCGAGCCGGTCACCTGGTCGGCATAGAGGATGACCTTGCCGTCGACGTTTCTGGCGGCGCGCCCGATGGTCTGGATCAGCGAGGTTTCCGATCGCAGGAAACCTTCCTTGTCGGCGTCGAGAATGGCGACGAAGCCGCATTCGGGAATGTCGAGGCCTTCGCGCAGAAGATTGATCCCGACCAGCACGTCGAAGGCGCCGAGGCGCAGATCGCGCAGGATCTCGATGCGCTCCAGCGTATCGATGTCGGAGTGCATGTAGCGGACGCGGATGCCCTGCTCATGCAGATACTCGGTCAAATCCTCGGCCATGCGCTTGGTCAGCACGGTGACCAAGGTGCGGTAGCCGGCCTTGGTGGTATCGCGAATCTCGCCGACGACATCGTCGACCTGGCTCTTGGCCGGGCGGACCTCGACCGGCGGATCGATCAGGCCGGTCGGACGGATGACCTGCTCGGCGAAGACGCCGCCGGCCTGTTCCATCTCCCAGGCGCCAGGGGTCGCCGAGACCGCGACCGAAAGCGGACGCATGGCATCCCACTCCTCGAAGCGCAGCGGCCGGTTGTCCATGCAGGACGGCAGACGGAAGCCGTATTCGGCCAGCGTCGCCTTGCGGCGAAAGTCGCCGCGATACATGCCGCCGATCTGCGGCACGGTGACATGGCTTTCGTCGATGAAGACCAGTGCGTTGTCGGGGATGTACTCAAACAGCGTCGGCGGCGGATCGCCCGGCTGGCGGCCGGTGAGATAGCGCGAATAGTTCTCGATGCCGGCGCACGAGCCGGTGGCTTCCAGCATTTCGAGGTCGAAGCGGCAGCGCTGTTCCAGCCGCTGTGCCTCAAGCAGGCGGCCGGCGCGTTCGAGTTCGACCAGCCGGTGCTTGAGCTCTTCCTTGATCGACTTGATCGCCTGGTTCAGCGTCGGGCGCGGCGTCACATAGTGCGAATTGGCGTAGATCTTGACGCTTTTCAGCTCGCCGGTCTTCTGGCCGGTCAGCGGGTCGAATTCGGTGATCTGCTCGATCTCGTCGCCGAACATCGAGATGCGCCAGGCGCGGTCTTCCAGGTGGGCCGGGAAGATTTCGATGGTGTCGCCGCGCACGCGGAACGAGCCGCGGACAAAGTTGATGTCCTGCCGCTTGTACTGCTGGGCGACGAGATCGGCGAGCAGCGCGCGCTGGTCGAGCCGGTCGCCGATCTGCATCTGGAAGGTCATCGCCGTATAGGTTTCGACCGAGCCGATACCGTAGATGCAGGACACAGAGGCGACGATGATGACGTCGTCGCGCTCAAGCAGCGAACGCGTCGCCGAGTGGCGCATGCGGTCGATCTGCTCGTTGATCGAGGATTCCTTCTCGATGAAAGTGTCGGTGCGCGGGACGTAGGCTTCCGGCTGGTAATAATCGTAGTAGGAGACGAAATACTCGACGGCGTTTTCCGGGAAGAATTTCTTGAACTCGGAATAGAGCTGCGCGGCAAGCGTCTTGTTCGGCGCCAAGATCAAGGCAGGCCGCTGCGTCTCCTCGATCACCTTGGCCATGGTGAAGGTTTTTCCTGAGCCGGTGACGCCGAGCAGCACCTGGGTGCGGTCGTGGTTATCGACGCCTTCGACCAGATCCTTGATCGCGGTCGGCTGGTCGCCGGCCGGCTCGAACTCCGACACCATCTTGATGGCGATGCCGCCTTCGGATTTTTCGGGGCGGGCAGGGCGGTGCGGCGTCCACAGCACGCCGTCCTTGTGCAGCGGATTGCCGGATTCGATTAGCGCCGACAATGCCGCCACCGTCGCGGTGACGCTGCCCGAGGCCATGGTCTCGGCGTCCTCCAGCGAAATGTCGAGGCCGGCGACCGGATTGAGCCCGGCTGCCGTGCGCTCCCTGGCTGACGCCGCGCCACCCATCGAGGTGCCGCGCGAACTGCGCCCCGGCGAGCTTGAGCGCTCGGGTATCTTCTTCGACGGCTTCGGCGATTTGCCGCCGTCACCCTTGGCGACAAGACGTCCTTCGTTTTCGGCTTCCTGCTCGATCTGCTCGGCCCAATCCGCGATCGAACCGGTCAGCGGCGTGCCGGAGAGCTCCGGCTGCGGCATCTCGGCGAAGCCGCCTTTGTGCAGCGGCTCGGAGGCGTCGAGGAAATCGGTCAGCGGGCTGCGCCGCTTCGGCGCGGCGCGGTCGTCATTCGCCGTCGGCGGCGTTTTCTGATCGGGAGATTTGGCCATGTCCCGAATATGGGATTTCCTGGCCAAAATGGAAAGAGCGCGGTGGGGAGAGGCGTGCCGGACAGCGCTGCTCCTGACAGCAGGCTGTCAGGAGCAGCGGGAAGGCGCCCGAAAGCCTCTTGTCGTTACACGCCCCTGGCGGCTGATGCGACCTGCGTCGCCGACCCGTTCAGGCGCGGCACCACGACGAGGCGTTTGATTTTGCCCTTCTTGAAAGCGGCGAGGAAGCGCGCATAGTCCTTGAAGGCGACGCAGCCGCTCGACTGGGCGTAGCGGCCCCGGAGCAGGTAGGTATGGGCCAGCAGGCCGTTGCGATTGTATTTGTTGCGGCCATCGACCGGTGTCAGGCGCAAGGCCTCCACTCCGTGGAAGCGCGACTCGCGCATCGACAGATTGTAGGTGTTGGGCGGCGTGGGTCCGCGATTCTTCTGGTCGGCATAACGCGGCTGGTCCGCCATGGCGCCGATGCCTGAATGCGCCTCCAGCCTCGAGCCGTCAGGCATGTAGACGGTCGCGCTGCTGATGTCGTACACGGCGACGCCATTGCCGGCTCCGCTCCTGGCGGCTGGCGAGTTGAAGAGGTTCCTGAACGCCTTGCCAAGGCCGCCCGAGGGCGTGTCGGGCTTGGCATAGGCCAGCACATCGCCGCCATCGGCCGGCCGGCCTTGCCGCGTCGGTTTTGCCGGCTGGACCTGCTGGACCGTCTCGCGTGCCGGCTTCGGCTGCTGAACGGATTTCG
Organism: Mesorhizobium sp. BR1-1-3; assembly: GCF_020165455.1. NCBI lineage: Bacteria > Pseudomonadati > Pseudomonadota > Alphaproteobacteria > Hyphomicrobiales > Phyllobacteriaceae > Mesorhizobium > Mesorhizobium sp. BR1-1-3. Next base: position 74,457 of record NZ_JAIUIC010000012.1, on the reverse strand, counting down.
GCTGCTGGACGGACTTAGGCTCCTGGACGGACTTAGGCTCCTGCTGGACCACTTTGGGCTGCGGCGCGTCGAATTGCGGACGCCGGGTCGGCAACGGCACGTCGTCGGTCAGAGCGTCCGGCAGGGAGGCGGCATCGCCGGGTTGATCCTGCTGGGTTTCGACGGGTGAAACCACGACATCGGCTGACGATTCCTCGATCGGCAGTGGTGAGGCGAACGCCTCGTCATCGGCCGGCAGGGACTGCACCAGAGCAAGCGCCAACTGCGAATTGTCCGGCGTACCGGATTGGGCAAAGCCCATCGGAGGCGGTGCGGTCTGAACGACCACCGAGTCGGTATCCAGCCGGGCGAAACGTTCGGCCGCCGGAACTGGCATGTTATCGGACAGGCTGGCTGTGAGCTGGACGGAGGGCACCAACGACGCCTCGGCAATTCGCGGTGCGACTGTGGAGATCACCGGGCGGGTGTTGGCATTGGCGGCAGGCTTTCCGGCGTCGGCAAAGGCAGCGGCCAGCTTCATCGGCGAAAGCGACGCTTCCATGCGTTCGAAGCGCTCCTGCGCCTTCGACTTCACGGCGGCGGGCATCGGCTTTGCCTGCGCTACAAGGCGTCCGGATTTTTCCGCCCCAGCGCTTACCCTGGCCAGCTTGAAACAGCTGGCGCCGCACTGCACCGAATGATCATGCAGGGCCTGAGTGCCGCCATTGGCGTTGGCCAGCACGAAGGGTGCTTTCAAAAAGTGCTGTTTCAGCGGATCGGCAAGTGCGAGCGATCCCGGTGTCGACAGTGTCTGGGGCAGGCCAACCGAAGTTGCCGATAGAGAGGCGCCGACGGAACTGAGGCCAGCCATGGTGCCGATCAACCAAAGGCCGATGGCGGTGCTGACGCAAGGCAGCGCGACCCAGCGGGCCACCCGGCCAGCGTTGAAGGAAGGGGAACGTGGAGCATCGACGAACTCGCCGCCCTCACGCTGTCCCCGGTTTTTTTTGTGTGTACTCAACAACGCCATGCAACCAATCTCGCTTCAATCGGTTTCCCCGTACGTGGCCTTGAGAGCCGCGACGACCATTCTGTGAGTGATCCCAGGTGGTCCCCGACGCGTTTGCCGCGTCTGTAGTTGGTTGCCGATTGCTTCAAAATATGGACAAAGTTGGTTAATCAATTCCTCTCAAAACCAACGACGAGATGTGGATTTTGGCCAAATCAGCCTTCGTCCACGGCCAGGAAAGTGGTGTTGTCGCCCTTCCGACCTGGTTTTGCTGCCTGTTTTTGGCGGCCGAGTCAAGCAAAACAGCCACTGCTAATTTTTACGCAGCGCCTCCGCGCGGTGTATGCAGCGAACCGACTGCCGGCAGACCTGCCTACAAAAGGCGCGCGTGTTTCCGGTAAAACTGTCGCCTGCCATGCTAGATTTCTCGCGGGAAGGCGGCCTCAAACGGCCCACCCTCAGTTGAACCAAAGCGCAAACGTCAAAAACCCGCCGCCGCCGAACTGGCGCTGGATCTGGTCGAAATCGTCGCTGGTCGCGAGCTCGCCGCTTTCGAGGTAGGGCGCGATGGCCGGGCCGGTGATCGACAGCACGAGATCGAAGTTTTTTGGCTCGTCGAAGAAGCGCTTCATGTTGATGCCAAGCCCAGTACTGGCGGTGACGCGGAAATGCGGCAGCAGCTTGCGGCCTTCCAGGAGATCCTCGGCCATGGTCAAGGCGGCGAGCCAGGCCTGGACCTGCTCCTCGCCGACTTCGAGGCCGGTGAGCGGGTTCTCGCCCTTCTGCTGCGGTCCAGGCAGCCATTCGCGGTCATTGTCGGTCTCGGCGCGGATCGCCTTCCAGTCCTCGCGCGACAGCCGGATCATTTCCAGCAGGTGGCGGCGCGCCGCTTGCCGGCGCTCCGGTTCGATCACCGGCCAGTTGACGAGATGCACCATCGAGATGAAATCGGCGATGCGCCATTCCGAGGAGAAGATGCTCGAGCCCATGTCGCCGGCCGGCGGCACCAGAATATCCTGCAGCGGCAATTTGGCGCGCGGGAACAGCATGTGAAACGAGCCGTCGAAGGTGCTCCTGAAATCATGCGCCAGCCAGAAATCGGCCTGCGCCATCAGGAACTCGGCATAGCCCTGCAGCCAGTAGCCGTCGGCGCGGTCGAAGCGGAAGGTGAGCGTGGGGGCGGCGGCGTCCGACGAGATACCGCCGCGCGAGAGTGAGGCGATGATCGCCGCCATGCTCTCGTCCGGCGCGATGTTGCCGTCCTCGTTGAGGTCGATGCCGGCATGGGTGAGATCGATGACCATGCCGATATCGGCATCGGGCGGCACCGAGGCAAACGTGGCTGCGGATTTCTCCAGCCGGTCACGGAAGCCGACCAGGATGGCGCGGAACTGCTCGTAAGTGAGCGGCTCGGGATTGGGATTGTCGGGCACCGGCAACCGCATCAGCGGCAGCATGAAGGATTGCGGGCTTTCGAAACCATGACGGTGCAGGCCGGTGGCCAGGATCTCCAGTGCGGTAAAGAACTCGCCCGCCCCGGCCGCATAGGCGGATGCCGGGTCTTTTGGCGCGGCAGCCTCCAGCGTCGAGAGAGCGGTGTCGCGCGCGGCCACGGTCTTCGCCTTGAACAGTGTGGTTGCCGCTTCTGGCATTGCCGCCGACGCGGAAGACAGCGGCAGGAGCAGAATGAAAGCGGATGTCAGCAGGCCTGCCAGTCGTGTCATCTTTTCCCCCAAATGTTTGTCGCGCAGTGCAAACATACACCATTTGCAGCGTCGCGCTTCAACCCGCCCCGCGGACGGTCTACACAGGGCAAACAATTGGGCATCGCGTGTCGAATTATCCGTTTTCCTACAAGCTGTCCTGGCTGCCGCGTTTCCTGAAGCCGTCACTGGCCGGCGACGCTCAAGACTTTGCGCCGATGGCCGGGACGCTGATGGATCCACCGCCGAAGCAAGCGGTGCGGCTTGCCTTTGTCGGCGACATCTCGGCAGTGGCCAACCGCAGCGCGCCGGATTGCGATCCGGCGATCAAGGCGCTGCTCGGCGCTGCCGATCTGGTGATCGGCAATTGCGAAAGCCCTGTTGTGGACAGGCCAAGCGCGGTGCTGGGCACAAGGCTCGGCACGCATCATGCGATGAGCGAGCCGTTCCTGGCCGAGGCGCTGACGGCGGTTGGTGTTGCGCGCGAAAAACTCGTGCTGTCGCTGGCCAACAACCATGTGCTGGATCAGGGCATCGCCGGTTTCGACGGGACAATCGCGGCGTTGCTGCGGCTCGGCATCCGCACGATCGGCCTGGCCGACGGTCCGGTTGTGCCGATCCAGGTTGGATCGGTTGATATCGGCTTCGCCGCCTTCACGCTGTGGCGGAACGCCGATGAAAAACTGTTTGCCGGGCGCGTTTCGATGGACAGCGATCCGGCGAGCTGGCCACCCGCTGGCTTGGACCTTCTCTGCGCCGTGCCGCATTGGGACTGGGAGTTCCGACATTTTCCGCGCGACGGGACGCGAGCGCTGGCCAGGCGGCTGGCCGGGCAGGGCGTCAGGCTGATCGCCGGCCATCATGCCCATGTCGTGCAGCCGGTGGAAAAGATTGACGGGACGATCGTCGCCTATGGGCTCGGCGATTTCCTCGGTACCGCCTTTGCCCGGCAGCCATGGCCGGGCCGCATCGGCTCTATCCTCGTTGTCGATGTCAGTGCCGATGCCGGGACGCGCGGCAGGATCGCGTCTTACCGGATGCATCCCTTCATGCGCCTGCGCGCTGGCGACCACGAGCGGCTGGTGTTGGTGGAGGCTTTGGAGGGCCGAATGCGTGACAAGGTCGCGGAGCGACTGAAAGCGATCTTTCCTTCTCCACCAACCGATGAAGGCGTTCCCGCTTAACCATCTGGCGGCCCTTGCAAAACCAACTATCATGCTCCCGCAGAGGCAGGATTGCGGGGGTAGCGGTGGAATCAGCGGATTTCATGCCGAGCGAAACGGTCATCGCCGGCATCCGAAAAGACATCGAGGCCTATGAAGCGGCGAGGGCTTCGGCGGTCCGGCAGGTGCGCTGGCGGGTGCCGGTGTTCGTGGGGCTGGTGCTGGTGGCCGTGGTGCTGGTCGCCTGGCTGTTCAACAAGGTCGCCGACCCCAACGAGCAATGGGTCTCGACGCCGCATGTATTTCTCTATGTGATCGGCTTCGCGGCTTCGATCCTGCTCTATTTCCAGGCCAGGAAACCGGCGACGCGGCTGCAGCAATCGTTCCGCGAGACGCTGCTGCCGATCATATTCGGCTTCATCGCCGACATGCGCTACCAGCATGGCGTGACGCCGAATTCCTTCGACCGGTTGCCGCGCACGGCGGTTGGTCCGTTCAACCGGCAGGCGTTCGACGACATCGTGGCGGGCCGCTATGAGGGGTTTCCGTTCGAACTGTACGAGGCGCATCTGCGGGAAGGGTCGGGCAAGGGCTCCTCGACCGCCTTCCAGGGCGTCATCGTCGCTTTCGAGACCATCGCGCCGTTTCCCGGCATATTGGTGGCGACGCGGCGGACCAACGCGGTGATCAGCTTCTTTCGAGGCATATTTGCCAGCAAGCTGCAAGAGCTGTCCAGCGGCGATGCTTTGCTCGATGCCGCCTACGAGTTCCGCACCGACAATCTCGGGGCGGCACAGCCATTGGTGAGCGGCCGGCTGGCGCAGGCGCTGAAATGGCTTGGCGAAACCTGGCCGGACGACCCAGCCCGCGTCGCGCTCAACGGCAGCGATGGTTTCCTGCTGTTGCCGCAGACGAAGAACTTCTTCGAGCTGCCGGATATTTCGGTGCCGCTCGACTACAGCAGGCATGTCGCGCCGATGATATCGGACATGGGCGCGATGCTGGCGACGGCGGCACTTGTGCGCAAGATCGGCGCGAAGGACGAAGCGGGTTGATCGGGCTGCGCTTTCAGCACTCGAAGCCGTATTTGTCACGCATGTAGTCCGCCTCTTCTTTCGACATTTTGTTGAACATGACGCACACGGTGAAGCTGCCGACCTGACGTCCGCCGCGTGTGTATCCCCAGTCGGAAATATCGTCCCTGGTGAATTCTATGTTCTGGCCGAGGACGACGTTGTGCACTTCCTCCGGCTGGTTTGCCAATATGCCGACAAATCCGGTTTCGGTGCGGCGGAACGGTATGACCCAGAAGTGTTCGGTGACGTTGCCGTCCCGTACCTTGACCTTCAATTTGAACCTCTCTGTGTCGGCGGGAGGCGCCTCGGACAGTGCCAGGAAGTCGTCCAGGCTGGCGAGCGCCTGCGCGGTCGCCGCTGCCATCTCTGGGTCGCCGGGAGTGAAGATAATTGTTTTGTCGTCGCCCGGATCCGTGGCTTGTGCGCCGGCCAATCCTGGAGCAAGCGCCAGCATCAGGGACATCGCAGTCCGGACTGCAAGCTTCATGGAAGGCCCCCCTTCATGTCAACGGTCGACACCATCCCGCATTCGACGTCGGTTTGCAACCGTAGCGCGAGTTTGATCAGCGTTGGCGTGGCGGTTTTTGAACTGATCCGCGAAACAAAATGTGTATCGACGATCGGTCAGCGCTCTGTTTCGTGATGCTGCCCGAGATGGATTGCGGCGGCTGCGTGGTGATCGAAAGCCGCCCGTCACAATCGGCCAAGTGACTCTTTTCGCGGACAGAAGTGCGTTCATTGGGGGAGCCGAAGCGGCCTGAAATGATCTAGGTCGCAGATAATGTGTCGGAATTAAGCCTATGATATTATTTGCGAAAATTCACCCAATGTGATTTGCGGAGGGTGCGCTTTCCGTCCAGTTTCAGGCCGTCCGGTGCTGTCGTTTCCCAAGGCGGCGGTCCGGAAAAGTGAAACAGCACGGAGTGCTTACCAATGAAGAAGACCCTCGCAACCACCGCTGCTCTGCTCGCCTTCCTCGGCACCGCTTATGCCGCGACCGTTCAGGGCACCATTCTGGCCGTCGATCCGACGACCAAGTCGATCACCCTCGACGACGGCAAGATCTACCAGCTGTCGCCCGAAGCGACGATCGGGAAACTGAAGGTCGGCGCCAAGGTGGCGGTGACCGTCGATGACAAGACCGGCATCGTGACGTCGATCAAGAAGGCCTCGTAAGGCGTCAGCGTCGTTCGTCGGCAAGCCTGCTGACGCAATTTCAGACCCTGTTCCATTCTGGCCGGTCCTCAGGGGACCGGCCATTTCGTGCCCTCCACCCTCGACGCCAGGCAAAACGCCGTCCCGGCGGCGCCGCTATGGTTTTTGCCAAAGAGCCGCGCTATCCCTTGGCCAGCGGGGGATAGTCATGGCCGACGAGCAAAAAGGGTTTCGCCTGTCGCGGCGATTGCTGCTGGGTGCGGCTGTCGTCGGCGGCGCGGTGCTGTGGGGCGGCAACACGGTGGCGCGGCTGGCACGCGGACCTTCGGGGCCGAAGAACGCAGGACGGATAGCCGATATAGACGGCTTCGCGCTGCCTCTGAAGCCGCTGGACAATGCGCCGGCCTTCGATGCGTCACTGCCCTGGTCGGCAAAGGGTGGTGACATCAACGATGCCAGCGGCCTGTCGATGACGCCGGTCTACGGCGTGGTCGAGGTCAGCGGGGACGAGCACATCGCCAAGGCCCTGGCCTTCGCGCGTGCCAATGGGCTGAAAATATCGCTGGCCGCCATCCGCCATTCCATGGGCGGGCATGCCTTCGACGACAACGCGCTGGTGCTCGACCTCAGAAAGTTCAACAGGGTCACCGTCGATGCGGCGGCCAGGACCATGACCTTGCAGCCGGGCGCGCGCTGGCATGACATCCAGAACCTTCTGCATCCGCACTTCGCGGTGAAGGCGATGCAGTCGACCGACATCTTCTCGGTCGGCGGTTCGCTGTCGGTCAATGCGCATGGCATGGACCACCAGGCGGGTTCGGTGGCGGGCTCGATCCGCTCGATGCGGGTGATGCTGGCCGACGGTTCGGTGACGACCTGCTCGCCGACCGAGAACATCGATCTGTTCCGCCACGTCGTCGGCGGTTACGGCCTGTTCGGCGTGGTGCTGGAGGCGACGCTCGATATCGTCGACAACGCCGTCTACCGCACCTCGCGCGAAATCATCAAATCGGACGATTTTCCGGAATTCTTCGCCAAGGTGCTGGAGCCGAACAAGGATATCGGCCTGTTCTACGGCCATCTGTCGACGGCGCCCGGCAACTTCCTCGAGGACATGATCGTCTACCGTTACGACAAGGTGGCCGAGCGGCCGCCGGCCGATCAGCCCGAGATCGGCGAACCGGGATCGGTCGGGTTGAAGCGGGTGATCATCAACCTGGCGAAATGGGGCAGCCTGTTCCAGGAATTGAAGTGGTTCACCGAAAAGACACTGGAGCCGAAATTCGAAAGCTGCACGGTGGCGCGCACCTCGGCCATGGCCGAGGGCGAGGCCTGTCTCGTTACCCGCAACAACCCGATGCACGATTCGGTGCCCTATCTGTTCAACGATCAGATGGAAGAGACCGACATCCTGCACGAATATTTTATTCCGCGTGCCGCCTATGTCGAATTCATCGCGGAAGCGCGCGAGATCCTGCGCAAGCAGACGCTGCCGGTGCTCAATGCTTCGGTGCGCATCGTCCACAGGGAGGATGTGGCGCTGACCTACGCGCCGGAGCCGGCCTATTCGCTGGTGCTCTACGTCAACCAGCCGACCGATGCCGACGGCAATGCCAGGATGCGGGCGCTGACGCGGGCGCTGATCGACGTGACGATCAAGCATGGCGGGCGCTTCTTCCTGCCTTACCAGCTGCATTATACGGCCAGGGAATTGCTGGCCTCCTATCCCGAACTGCCGGCCTTCCTGGCGGCGAAGCGGCAGTATGACCCGACGGAACTGTTTTCCTCGACCTTCTACCGTGCCATCAAGGCGCTGAGCGGGGTGTCGTAAGAAGCAGGAGAACAGCCATGCGGATGGTATCGGCGGCGGCACTCATCCTCATCGCGCTGTGCGCTGGCCCTGCCGGAGGCGAGGATCTCAAGGCCTTCAAGCTGACCATCGACGGCGTGACGGTCGATATCGATCCCGGCGAGAGCGCCGATGTGACGCTGCCCGGCGGCAAGCAGAGCAAGGTGATGCTCGAGCGCAACGACTTCGCTACCTTTTCCGGCAGCGATTTTTCCTTCGTCCACCCCAGCGGCATTTCGGTGACCAAGACCGATCTCGGCGATGACATCACGCAGTATCTGATGGCCTCGGCGCTGGGCACGATCGTCGTCGTGCAGGAGTATGGCGCCATGAATCCGGTGTCGCTCAACCAATTGATGCTGCAGGAGATGACCAGGCAATCGGTGCAGGCCGGCGCCAAGCTGACGCAGGGGCCGACCACGCGCAAACTCGCCGACGGCAAGGAATTGACCGGGATCCGGGCCGAGGTGAAGACACGCACCGACACCGCCGATTTCGAGATCGTCGGCTTCGGCCTGCCGATCGGGGGCTGCTGTTCATCACCCGCATTGCCGGCGAGGATGCAGCGACCGAAAAGCCGCTTGTCGACAAGTTCTGGCAGAGCCTGAAAATCAGGTTCAGGCCGGACTAGGATCGTGTCTCAGTTTGGATTTCGGCTGGGGTTTTGCGTAACGGCGGCTCAAGTTATTCTGAAGACCCCGGGTTGGAGATCCTGCAGCATGGCGAAGCTCATTTTCAGAATGAACCAGTCACTCGACGGCTATGTCGACCACCAGAAAATGCCGTCGGGCCCGACGATCTTTCGTCACTGGATAGAGCAAGTGCGCAATTTGAGCGGCAGTGTGTACGGGCGCGGCATGTACGAGGTCATGCGCTATTGGGACGAAGACCATGCTGAGTGGAGTGCGGAGGCGCATGAATTCGCGGCGGCGTGGCGGAGCCAACCGAAGTGGGTTGTGTCGCGCTCGCTGAAGTCGGTCGGCCCCAACGCAACACTTGTCGCGGATGACGTCGAGGCGGTGATACGCGGGCTTAAGGCTGAGCTCGTCGGGGAGATTTCAGTTTCTGGACCAGGCCTGGCGCGAAGCCTGACCGACCTTGGTCTTGTCGATGCGTACCAACTCTACCTCCATCCGTTCGTGCTTGGTCATGGCAAGCCATTCTTCGCCGGCCCCCGGCCGCCGCTTCGCTTTGTGGCCAGCGATTTGATTGGCGACGACGTGATCAGGTTGACCTATGTGCCTGCCTGATCACGCGATCGTCGAACTGAGACGCCAGCGGGCCTACAGCCCCTTCGGCATCAGGCCAGCCAGCCAGTTCACAGAGCGCTTCGCGGCGTCGGCGGTTGCCGAGGCGGCGCGGCCGAGATCGGTCTTGACCACGGCGTAGCCGTTCTTGGTGCGATAGAGCACACCGGTTCCGCCATCGACCACCTGTTCATAGGCAACGGGCCGGGCGGCGTCGGCTTCCATGGCGGTCGTCGGCGAACCGACCGAGACGCTCGGCCGGTGGCTGAGTTCCGGCGGCAGCGGGCTTTCGGTTCTGACGACGCGGCTGGCGGGCTTCAGTTCCGGGCGCGATGCGGTCGCGGCCAGTTGCGAGGAGGACGACGAACCCTTCGTGCGGCAAATGCCGGAGACGAGCGGATAGTTGAAATTGCGCTCGTGCAGCATCTGGCTCTTCATCGCGGCTTCGCACTCGGCGACGGTCGACCATTTGGCCGGCGTCTCGCCGATATATTCGCAAAGCTTGGCGTCACAGTCGCAGCCGACAATGGTCATGGCGACAAGGGCGGTCTTGATCACGGTCTTGTCCCTTCGAGATGCCCCCCGGCAGCCCTTCCATTTCTTCCCATTCCTTCGCGCGCGAACAAGGCGGGATTTGGCCGCGATTGTGGAATGGGCGTGACGGAGGCCAGGAAATGCGTAATCTTGGCCGGGCGTGACCGAAAGGCCTCAGTAATCGTAGACGTGTTCGAGCCTGGCGCCGGACTTGATCAGCGCCGGCAACACGAGATGCAGCTTGCGCACGGCAACGATCATGCCGGTGCGGCGCGTGGATTGATCGGCCGGCAGCGGATAGCTGAACAGGATGCGCATGCCTTCGGGAATGGCGATCGTATCGGTGGAGAGCACCGTGGCCATGATCTCGTCATTGCCGCCGATCTCGACGAAGGAGACGCCCTTGTCGATCAGGCGCAGGATCATTTCGGTGAAGACCTGATAGCGCCTGGTGACGAAGATGGTGCCGTCAGCGCCCATGTCGCGTTCGAGCAAGGTGTCGGGCTCGTTGCGCGTGGCTTCGCCGACGGGCCCCTTGGCCCAGACATGGATGTCGAGCAAGGCGGGGTCCATCGTGGCAGCGAGGGCCTTTTTTATCAGGTCGGCATAGCCCTGCTTGATGGTGTCGGCGAGGCCGAACGCCAGCTTGCGTTCGCTGGTGCGGATCGAGCTGTCGCCCGGCGCCGGCTGCACGGCAAACAGGCCGGCACGCTTGTCGGCATACGGGAACTGATACCAGGGCACCTGGTCGAGAAACGCGGCATAGTCCGCCGCGACCTTGGCCTGATAAATGTCGGCGGCGGTGCGCTTGGCCGTTGTCGCCTCGGTGATGCGGCCGACCGTGTTCTCATAGGCCCACTGCAATATATGCTCGATCGAGTGGCTGGTGCCGATGATAACCAGCATCTGGTGGTTGGCATAGTTGAATTTGTAGGGAGCGCTGGCGCGGATCACCATGGCGTAGTCCTGCCAGAAGCGGCCGATATAGGACCAGTAGGGGAAGCCGCTCGGCTGGTCCTTGTCGACGAAGCCGGCATATTCGCGTGCGGCGTAGACGATCGCCCATTCCGGATAGGTGAGGAAGGTCGATTCCTCCGGCCGCTGGTAGCCGGGGATCTCGGCGCGGACCTTGTCGGCCAGCGCCTTAGGCGGGGCGCCGTCGGCAATGCCGGGCAGCGGCGTCTTGTCGAGCGACGACGTCGTCAGGAAGCCGTAGCTCAGCCCGGCGATCGGGATGAGGATGACGACGACGATCAGCCAGAGGATCGTCTTGATGAGGCGCTTCAGCCAGCGGAACAGGAACATGCCCGATCAGGCCGTGGCGAAGTGGTCGTGTACGCGCCTGGCCAGCCGGAAGCCGACATAGACGGCGAAGCCGCCAATGACGATGTGCGGCAGGTTGGCGAAGAAGCGGGCCGGGAATTCGATATCGTTGAGAGAGCGGAAGCCGTTGATGAAGATACCGGCATCGAGGCAGCCGGAACCGGTGACCAGCCCGAGCACGCCGTCGAAAAGGTAGACCGAGCCGAACAGCTTGAAATAGAACACTGCCTGGCGGTGCGAGATGAAGGCGGCGGCCAGCGCCCAGACGCCGGAGAAGGCGTGCAGCAGGTCGTCGTACCATTGCAGCGAGAACAGGCCGAACAGATTGCCGTCGGCATCGTTGAAGGCCGGTATGTAGCCGATGGCGACGACGCCGAAGAACAGGAAGGCATAGGCAACGGCAAGCTTCTGGACGAGCGTCATGAAGTATCCCCCTTCTACAAGCCCATTTGTAAACGCTACTCTGCCGGCCGCCTGACGCGGTTTTCTGCGCTTCCGATGCTCACGGACTCAAAGGTCCGCTGCGCTTCGGTTCTCGAAAACCACGCCATCCGACTCGGCAGAGCGCGTTTTCAAACGGGCTCTGACCAGGCGATACTAACCGATTTTAGCGCGTGGAGAAGCGGCGCTCGCAAGATCGCCGCCAAAGGGCATCGGGGGGCCAAAAAGACAGTCGGCGCCGGGATTTCTCCCAGCGCCTCCCTGTCAGATCAGGACACGGTCGCGGCAGCAACTTCCGTAAAGTCGTCGCGCCTTGCCGGCCTTGATTTTGACGGTCCTGCCAGTCCGCCGCCCGAGAGCAGCGTCCGTTCGGGACCACGCCGGTCTCCACCCTTGCGAGCTTTGCCCTGCGCACCATCGAAGGTTTTTGCCGTCCTTCATGGCAGCATCGGTCCGCCGTCGGCGTTGGCACGCTTTCCGCGGCCCCGTAGGTCTCGGCTCCGTCCCTCGAAACAGGCAAGCCTGCTCTCGCTTCGGGCCGTACGGGCCTCAGGAAATCCGCCTTTCACTTCGCCTTTCGGCTTGATGATCGGTAGCCGCCTGAGATGGGTTTAATGTACGCCGGGTAAGAGTCCTGGGGAATGGCCGCTGCCCTGTGGATAGCGGGATTACCGGGGATCGTTAGCCACAAACCGGGGAATTCGAGCGCCGGCTGCTTTAGACAGCCCGCCCGCTTTTTTGCGTACGAGCCGACAGCGCCCCTTGCTCCGCCGGTGGTCGCGGGCTTCAATGCCGGCAAAGGATCGGACCTGCATGTCCGGCGCCGGGGAGGGCGGGTATTTTGAAAGTCGGAGTGGTTCTCAACCCGATTGCCGGTGGCGGCCGGCTGAAACGGCATTGGCCTGATGTCGCCGTGTCGCTGAAAAAGCATTTCGGCGAATTCGAGCTGCGCGAAACGCAGGCCGAAGGCGATGCCGAAAGGCTGGCAATCGATCTCGCAATGATTGGCTTCGATCTGGTGATTGCGGCCGGCGGTGACGGCACCGCCAGCGAAGTGGCCGACGGGCTTCTGCAGGCGGCCCAGGAGAGCGGCCGGATCACTGAACTTGGCCTGTTGCCGTGCGGCACCGGCATCGATTTCGCGCGCGGGCTCGGCCTGCCGAAAGAGGTGGATGCCGTGCTGAAGCGGTTGGCCGAAGCCAAGGGTCGCAAGGTCGATGCCGGGCGCATCGGCTACATCGACGATCACGGCGCGCTGGCCAGCCGGCACTTCATCAACATCGCCAGTCTGGGACTTTCCGGCGCCACCGACCGCGCCGTCAATGCCGACAAGCGCAAGGGCAGGATGTCGGCCAAGGCACTGTTCCTGTGGCGCACCGTGGTGGAGTTCATCCGCTACCGTTTTCAGGACGTCAGGATCACGGTCGACGGCGGCGCACCCGTCGAAGCGCGCATGGCGCTGGTGGCGGTCGCCAATGGAAAGTTCTTCGGCGGCGGCATGATGATCGCGCCGGATGCCGACCTGACCGACGGGCAGTTCGACATCGTCATCCTGCGCGCCGCCGGCAAGCTGAAGCTGATCTGGGACATCCGGCTGCTCTATGGCGGCCGGCACCGCAACCATCCGGCGATCACCATCCTGCGCGGCAGGAAAGTGGTGGTCGAGCCGCTCGGCGATGCGTCAGAGAATGGCGCGCTGGTCGATATAGACGGCGAGTCGCCGGGACGCATACCCGCGACCTTCGAGATCCTGCCGGGTGCATTGACGCTCAGATACTGAATCAAGCCGTTGACAGATTGATTCAGATGAATCCGCCCATCAATCCAACGTCCTGAAATCGCTTGATAACTGGCTGATGTCAGAGTTCCAGCTTGGCCGGAAAACCGGGTGCGCGCAGGTCGGCATCGACGGCATCCTCGAGCAGTTTGACGATCTGGGTGGACCAGGCGCTGCCGCCATATTCCTGTTTGCCCATCTGGAAAATCTCACTCACAAGCGGCGCCAGTTGGAGCGGCAGTCTGAATTCCCTGCCCATCGCCAGCGCGAAGCCGAGGTCCTTCAGCGCCAGATCCATGGTGAAGCCGATGTCGTAGGAGCCGTTCAAGATGAGCTGGCTTTCGGTCTCATGGACGAAGCTGTTGCCGGAGGAGGCTGAGATGGCATGGTAGGACTGGGCGAGGTCGAGCCCGCCTTGTTTGGCCAACATCAGCGCCTCGCCGGCGGCGACGAGATGGATGAAGGCGAGCATGTTGGTGATCACCTTGATCACCGCCGCCGAGCCGACCGGACCCATCAGGAACGACTTTGCGCACATCGCCTCGATGGCCGGCCGATGACGTTCGTAGAGCGCTGGATCGCCGCCGACCAGCGCGGTGATCTTGCCAGCCGCCGCCAGATGCACGCCACCGGTGACCGGGCATTCCAGCGTCTCGACGCCCCTGGCCGAGGCGAGGGCCGCAAGGCGAAGAATCTCGTCGCGGCCGTTGGTCGACATCTCGATCCAGGTGCCGCCCTTGGGAAGGCCCTCAAGCAATCCGCCGGGTCCGGCCAGCACCGCTTCGCTGACCTTGGGCGAAGGCAGGCACGTGATGGCCTTGCCGGCCCGGGCGGCGGCCTCGGCCGGGCTGCTCGCGGCAGTGGCGCCGAGCGCCACCAGGCGCTCGACGGCGGCGGGATCGCGGTCGAAGACGGTGACGGCAAAGCCGTTGCGGATCAGGCTGGCGGCAAGGTTGCCGCCGAGATGGCCAAGGCCGATGAAGGCGTAGCTCTCGCTCACGGCATCAGCGGGGTCTGCATCATCTGCAGATGCAGGTCCTTGCCCGTATAGGGATGCGCGTCGCAGACCGCTTCGTTCAATTCGACGCCGAGGCCGGGCTCCCTCGAGGGGATGACATTGCCGTCCTGCCACTCGATCTTCTTCTTCAAGAGCGTGGCATGGAAACCGTCCCACTGCTTCAGCGATTCCAGGATGAGGAAGTTGGGCAGTGTCACCGCCAGCTGGATGTTGGCCGCACCGACGATCGGCCCGCAATAGCAGTGAGGGGCGACCTGGATGTGGTAGGCCTCGGCCATCGCCGCGATCTTCTTGGTTTCGAGAATGCCGCCGGAGCGGCCAAGGTCCGGCTGCAGGATGGTCGCGGCGCGGTTCTCGATGACGCGGGCGAACTCGAATTTGGTGGTCAGCCGTTCGCCGGTGGCGATCGGGATCGAGGTCGCGCGGGCCACTTGCGCCATGACCTCAGGCATGTCAGGCGGCACCGGCTCCTCGAACCACAAGGGATCATAGGGCTCGATGGCGCGCGCCATGCGCAGCGCGCCGGACGCTGTGAACTGGCCGTGCGTGCCAAACAGGATGTCGGCGCGGGTGCCGACCGCCTCGCGGATCGCCTTGATCATGCGGGTGGACAGGTCGATATCGACAAGACGCGGCTGGTGGCCGTCGAAGGCGGTGTAGGGGCCGGCCGGGTCCAGTTTGACGGCGTTGAACCCCTGTTCGACATATTCGAGCGCGCAGGCGGCGGCGAGATCGGGGTCGTTGTAGACGTTCTTGCCGTGCGCATCCTCGGAGTGGACGCTGCCGGTGTGCGGATAAAGATAGGTGTAGGAACGCAGCGTTTCGTGCACCTGGCCGCCGAGCAGTTTGTAGACCGGCTTGTCGGCCTCCTTGCCGATGATGTCCCAGCAGGCCATTTCCAGCGCCGAGAAGCAGCCCATGCCTGACACGTCGGGCCGCTGGGTGAAGCCGGACGAATAGGCGCGGCGGAAGAAGTTCTCGATGTCGTGCGGATCGCGGCCGACGAGATAGCGCTCGGCCATGTCCTCGACCATCCGGGCGGTAACATGGGCGGAGAAGGTGGCGTTGTAGGCCTCGCCATAGCCGACGACGCCGCCATCGGTGGTCAACTTGACGAAGATGAAATACTTGCCGCCGATGCCGGGCGGCGGATTGTCGACAACCCAGGTCTTGACGTCGGTGATCTTCATTTTTGGTCCTCCAGAACCAGTTCGGCGCCCTTCCAACCGGTCATGATCGAGGCGGCGTTGGTGTTGCCGGTGATGTTGTCGGGGAAGATCGAGGCGTCGATGACGCGCAGGCCGTCGATGCCGTGCACCTTGAGACGCGGGTCGACGACGGCGCGCGCCGGATCGGGCCCCATGCGGCAGGTCGAGACCGGATGATAGACGGTGCCCGAGCGCTTCCTGAAATCCTGAATCAGGTCTGCATCGGAAGTGATTGACGGGCCTGGCAAAACCTCTTCCTCGATGATCTCGGCCATGGCAGGCATCGAGGCGATCTTGCGGACGAATTTCACCGCCGCCAGCATCTCCTCGACATCGGCATTGGTGGAGTAGGCATTGGCCGTTATCCTGGGGTACTCGCGCGGGTTGGCCGAGCGGATCATGATCTCGCCACGGCTCGACGGGCGGCAGTTGGACAGGCCGATGGAAAAGCCCGGCCATGGGTCCGGCGTCAGGATCGGGCGCTCGCCGCTTTTGGGAATGACGGTCGAGAACGCCTGGAAATAGAGCTGCATGTTGGGCCGCGTCGCCGCCGGGTCGGTGCGGAAGAAGCCACCGGCATTGTTCATCGACAGCGACAGCGGGCCCGAACGGGTCAGGATATATTGCATGCCGACCAGCAGCTTGCCCCACCAGGGACGCAGCGTCTGGTTGAGCGTCGGCAGCTTGCCCTTGAAGGTGTAGTTGATGCCGACATGATCCTGCAGATGCGCGCCGACATTCTCGTTGGCGTGGACCATCCGGATGCCCAGGCCTTTCAGCAGCGCGGAAGGCCCGACGCCGGACAGCTGCAGCAATTGCGGCGAGTTGACCGAGCCGCCCGACAGGATGACTTCGCGACCGGCACGCGCCGACTTCGTCTCGCCGTTCTGCTGGTATTCGACGCCGATGGCACGCTTCCCCTCGAACAGCACCCTGGTCGCCAGCGCCTTCATCTCGACGCGGACATTCCCGCGCTTCATCGCCGGACGCAGGAAAGCGCGCGCCGCCGACATGCGGCGGCCGTTGCGGGTCGAGATCTGGTAGATGCCGACGCCTTCCTGGGCGGCGCCGTTGAAATCCGGGTTGAGCGGCAGGCCGGCCTGCTGGCCGGCGGCGAGATAGCGCTGGGTCAGCGGATGGACGGCGTTCGAACAGTCGGTGACATGCAGCGGGCCCCCCGTGCCGCGCCATGCATCGGCGCCGGCCTGGTTGTCCTCGAGCGCCTTGAAGGCGGGCAAGAGGTCGTCATAGCCCCAGCCTGGATTGCCGGCGGCGGCCCAGGCATCGAAATCCTCGCGCGCACCCCGGATCCAGACCATGGCGTTGATTGAGCTTGAGCCGCCAAGCAGCTTGCCGCGCGGCCAGTGGTCGGCATTGCCGGCGAGGCCGGGATCCGGCTCTGCCTTGTAGTTCCAGTTGACCGCGGGATCGAAGAAGGTCTTGCCGTAGCCGAGCGGCATCTGCACGTAGAAGCGGCGGTCGGTGCCGCCGGCCTCCAGCACCAGCACCGAGAAGCGCCCCGAGGCCGAGAGTTTTTCGGCCAGGACCGAGCCGGCCGAGCCGGAGCCGACGATGATGAAATCATAGGTCTGCATGATGGAAATGGGAGGCTCCGAAAGATTGGCTGCAGCCTAGACGCGACGGCATTCCGAAGTCGCCGCGCCATCCGGCATCAGTTGTGAAAAAAGCGACCGTCGAACCGATCAGGTTTGCGGGGATTCCCGACAATCGCGCTTGATATCTATCGTCCCGACAGCCTATGCGATGGCACTATCTTGGCGCATAACTTTTCGGAATTATGCTCTGGCCCACTCTGCGGAAGGCAGGAAATCATATGCGGACCCTCCCTGACGCGTTCATCCCCGAACTGCCGGGCCACTACAGCGGCAAGGTCCGCGAAAACTACGATCTGGCGGATGGCCGGCGCATCATCATCGCCACCGACCGGCTCAGTGCCTTCGACATCATCCTGACCTCGATCCCCTATAAGGGAGAGATACTGACCCAGACGGCGCGCTACTGGTTCGAGGAAACCGCCGACATCTGCCCCAACCATGTTCTCGAATACCCCGACCCGAACGTCGTCGTCGGCACAAGGCTCGACATCCTGCCGGTCGAGATCGTCGTGCGCGGCTATCTGGCGGGAACCACCAGCACCTCGATCCTGACTCGCTACAAGCGCGGTGACCGTGACATGTACGGCATCCGCCTGGCGGATGGCCTGCGCGACAATGAAAGACTGGCGGAGCCGATCATCACGCCGACCAGCAAGGCCGCGCATGGCGGCCATGACGAACCGCTGTCCAAAGCGGAGATTATCGAGCAGGGCCTGCTTACGCCAGCGCAGTGGGACACCGTGTCGGACTACGCCTTGCGGCTGTTCGGCTGCGGCCAGCAGCGCGCCGCGGAACGCGGCCTGATCCTCGCCGACACGAAGTACGAATTCGGCACCGACAAGGATGGGACCATCATTCTTGCCGATGAAATCCACACCCCGGACAGCAGCCGGTATTGGATCGCATCGAGTTACGAACAGGCGCTCGCCAGCGGCAGCCGGCCGGAGAGTTTCGACAAGGATTTCATCCGCTCGTGGGTCTCGGTGCGCTGCGATCCCTATAGCGACCCGATCCCCAAAATACCCGACGAGATCGTCGAACAGGCCTCGCGGGTTTACGCGCAGGCCTATGAGGCGATCACGGGCAAGGAATTCTCGCCGGATCTTTCCGGAGACAGCGTGCTCGATCGCATTCGCACGAATCTCAGGCGCTATTTCTGATCAACCTTTGCCGGGCGTTGGCTGACGGTGCATCAAACGAAAAACCCGCCTGTGCGGCGGGTCACTGGCGCAAATCAGCACCATAGGCAAAAATGTACCATAGCTGAGGTCACCGAGTCAAGAAAAAATTCCTATCGGGAGAAGCTCCGGGGCCTCGTGGCCATGCCGTGGCGCGTTGACCTTCGGGCGCCGTGACGATACGGGATCGAGGGCAGCCGGTCTCGAAGGATTTCTCGCATGGTGCACTACGCTGAAGGACGGCCGCTTGGCGATCTGACGCTGCGCACCCTGGCCATGCCTTCGGACGCCAATGCGGCCGGCGACATTTTCGGCGGCTGGGTGATGGCGCAGATGGACCTGGCCTGCGGCATCCGCGCCGCCGAGCGCGCCAAGGGCCGCGTGGTGACGGCGGCGGTGAAGGAGATGTCGTTCGCCAAGGCGATGAAGATCGGCGACACGCTGTGCATCTACACCCATGTCGAGCGCGTCGGCCGCACCTCGATGACGCTCAAGGTCGAGGCCTGGGCGCAGCGCTACCTCTCCGACCTGATGGAGAAGGTCACCCATGCCGATTTCGTCATGGTGGCGCTGGATGGCGAGGGCAAACCGAAAGCGGTTCCCGCCGAAGGCTGACGCAAGCCGTTTCTCCCAGGCTTGGTCATTTGTAACAGCGCCCGTGCGGGAGGCGCTTTTCGTGACATCCAACGGTTGCCTCCATGCCCGATCCTGCTGCAATCGGAGGAGAGACAATGCGTCAACATCTGCTGAACGGTTGGCTCGTGGCGGCCCTGGTCGCGACGACCTGCCTGCTCGGCGTGACCGCTTACGCGGAGGTGAAGGAAGACATCTCGCGCGTCGCCTGCACGCGTGGAGGACAGGCTCCTGGCGAGCGGGGCGCACGGTGTGATACCTGTGCCGCCGCGCGATGCGATGTGCGCGCATCAGGAGCCTGAGCGGCAGCCGTCAGGGGACCGCATGAGCGGCAATCCGCCAGCCAAACCGGCGCGTGCATTCGGTTCAACGATCCGCGCAGCCGAGATAGAATTTCCGATCAGACAAGCCGGATGTTGCGTGCGGGGCTGAATCCCTTGCCGCGCAAGGGTTTCAGACGCGGGCGCCGTCGAATTTCTCGCGCGCCGCCTTGACGCGCATGGTGTTGGCGCGCGCCCATTCGCTCAGTGCGCTGACGGGGATCAGCAGCTCGTGGCCGAGCTCGGTCAGCTCATAATCGACGCGCGGCGGAATGGTTGGAAACACGGTGCGGGTGACGAAGCCGTCACGCTCCAGCCCGCGCAAGGTGGTGGTCAGCATCTTCTGCGAGATGCCGCCGACGGCTGCGCGCAATTCGTTGAAACGCAGCGGTCCGTCGCCCAGCTTGCCGACGACCAGAACGGTCCATTTGTCGCCGACGCGCTGCAGGATTTCCGAGATGGCGCGGCAGTCTTCGGAGCGGTGTGGGTGCCTCGGTAACAAAAAAGTGCCTTCTTGTGCATCGCGTTTGCAGTATCTCATATAGCGCAGGTATCCAAATGATACCAGTACTTCGTGCAAGGAGAGCCCTTATGTCCAAACCCAAAATTGCCATCGTCGTCGGATCGACGCGCGCCGCTCGTTTCGCCGATGTGCCAACCCAGTGGATCGCCAAGATCGCCAAGTCGCATGCCGACATCGATGTCGAGATCGTCGACCTTCGCGACTTCCCGCTGCCGTTCTTCGACGAAGTCGCATCCTCCGCATGGGCGCCGTCGCAGAACGAAGTGGCACAGCGCTGGCAGAAGAAGGTCGCCGAATTCGACGGCTTCATCTTCACCGCCGCCGAATACAATCATGGCCCGACCGCCGTGCTGAAGAATGCCATCGACTACGCCGCCAATGAATGGAACAAGAAGCCGGCCGGCTTCGTCGGCTATGGCAGCGTCGGTGGCGCTCGCGCCGTCGAACAGCTCCGCCTTCATGCCGTCGAATTGCAGATGGCGCCGGTCAAGTCGGCCGTCCATATCGCCTGGGGCGATTTCCTCGCCGTCCGCCAGGGCGAGAAGAAGCTGGAAGACCTCGAGCATCTGAACCAGGCCGCCACGGCTCTGGTCAACGACGTTGCCTGGTGGGCCAAGGTGCTCAAGGCAGCGCGTCAGGCCGACGCCGTCGCCGAGGAAGTAAAGGCGGCCTGACCGCCGGTTCGAATTATCCTCCCAAGGATCCGGGGCGGCGCTTGCGCCGCCCTTTTTCAATTATAGCGGCTCAAACCGAAAGCTGGCACCGGATCGGACGACGCGGCCGACACCGGGCGAATCCAGATGCGCGCCGGCAACGAAACAATGATCGTCGGCAGCAAGCGCCAGCAACCGCAACCGGCTTTCGCGCGCCTGGTCCTGATCGGCATCGAATTCCCACGTCACCTCAGGTCGATCGAACTGAAGCGATGGGACGTGAACGGTGTCACCCCAAATCAGAATGCGTTCGCCACCGCTCGAAACACGAAAGCAGCTGTGTCCCGCTTCATGGCCATGGGCTTCGACAATGTCGACATGTGTCCCGATACGGTCTCCGGCTTCGAAGGGTTCCGCCATGCCGTGAAATCGTTCGAGCCGCGCTTCGGCGCGAAAAAAGCCGAGTTCTTCCCCGGGAACGAGCAAGCGCGCCAGGCGCGGGAAAGCGTCGCGGCCGTCGGCAAGCACAAGACCGTGGATGTGGTCGAGATGGGTGTGGGTGAAACAGACGGCACGAACTCGTCCGGCATCGATGCCAGCTTCGTCCAGCGCCTCGGGAAGTCGGCCCATGGTGGGATGCCAGGCGTTCGAGGCACCGGTATCGATCAGGATGATTCCGTCTCCATCGTCAATCGCGAAGGCATTGACGGACAGTCTGAGTTGACCATCAACCAATGCGACTTGTTGCGGCAATTCATCGCCAAATGGCTTGTCGCCGGGTTGCCGAAGCCGTCCGATCGGCATGTCGACATAGCCATCGCGCAAGGAGGTGATGCGCAAGTCACCAAGATCGTAGGTCTGATAAAGGTCGCCCGAAGCTATGCGGTGCATTTTTTCCGATCCGTTCTGCAGACAACCGGCAACATGCGACGGGCCAGCTGCGTCGGCAACCCGCCCCCTCAATTCGATCTGTGCCATGTGTGCGTGCGTCGCCTGCCGTGGCCGGATGATGCAGTCGGCGAGGCGGTCAGTTTCGTTCAACTCGCCGGCATGGTGCTGATACCCTGATGTCGCGATAGCCTCGGCCCAATCGGGGTTGGACTGCTACATCGACCGGGCTGCCATCTGGTCGCGCCCTTTGCCCTGATATATCCGGCTGCGATCCGTCACATGAGTGAAGCCGTGAAGACATCCAGCCCGACCGGCGCCGTTTCCCCGATGATCCCGGTGCTCGTATGCGCGCTTGCGATCTTCCTGCTGTCCGGGATGGATGCGGCGATGAAGATCCTGGTCATCGCGGTCGGGGTCTACAACACTTTGCTGTGGCGCAGCATGGTCGCGGCCGTGGTCGCGGGCGCAGCCTGGTTGGCGGGACCACGCTTAAAGCCGACCATTCCGGTGCTGAGGCTGCATGCGCTGCGTGCCGCAATTGTCGGCGTCGTGCTGATATCCTTCTTCTGGGGCTTGGCCAGGCTGCCGCTCGCGGAGGCGATCGGGCTCAGCTTCGTGGCGCCCTTGTTTGCGCTGTTTCTCGCCGCGCTGCTGCTGGGCGAACGGATCCGACGCCAGGCTGTCTGGGCATCGTTGGCCGGCATCGCCGGCGTCGCCATCATCATGGCCGGCCAGTTCGGGCAGGCAGACTATTCGCAGGACGCCATGCTCGGCACGGCAGCGGTGCTCGTATCAACCGTGTTCTACGGATACAATCTGATCCTCGCCCGGCAACAGGCGCAGTTGGCCAAGCCGATCGAGATCATGCTGTTCCAGAACCTTTGCGTTGCCATCCTGCTCGGCCTCGCGGCACCCTGGCTTGCCGTCGCCCTGCCGAGCGATCTTTGGCTTCCTTTGGCAGGGGTGACGGTGCTGTCGCTCGCCGGGCAATTCCTGATGAGCTGGTCCTACGCCCGCGCCGAAGCGCAATATCTGATCCCGACGGAATACTCGGCCTTCATCTGGGCGGTCGCGCTTGGCTGGTTCTTCTTCGGCGAGGAGGCGACCTGGACCACGCTGACGGGAGCGTGCCTGATCGTCGCCGGCTGCCTGATCGCCGCGCGGGCCAATCCCAGGCTTGCCGAGCCCATCGAAGTGGCGGTTTGAACGTCGACGTTCAACGCCCCGCAGGATCGCGAAATACCCCAGTCTCCACCTCGTGCATAAAGTGAGCGATGAGAGCCGCGCATTGGCGATGATGCGTTTCGAGAAGCATGTGCCCGCTCTCAAAGACATGGATTTCGACGGCGTCGAGATCGCGGCTGTAGGCCATGATCTCGTCCAGCGCGAAGAAGGCGTCGTGGCGCCCCCACAGCACCAGGCATGCTGGCTGTTGGTCGCGGAGATAGGCCTGGATGGCCGGGAAGCGCGCGATGTGCGAGCCATAATCGGTGAAGAGTTCGAACTGAATGTCGGTGTTGCCGGGCCTCGCCAGGCGCTCCGCATCGAGATACCAACCCTCGGGCGGAAACAACACTTTCAGACGCTCGGGGAGACCGCCGATATATTGGTTTCGGGTCCCCTCGAAATTCATCCAGTCCGGCAGTTTGGCGCGGTTTTCTTCAGTCGGTTCGGCGAAGAACGCCTTCGGCGCGTCCCATTCCGGTCCCAGCCCCTCGTCATGAGCGTTGCTGTCCTGGGCGATCAGGCCGAGGATGCGATCCGGCCGCCGTGTGGCGAGATGATAGCCGACGGGCGTGCCGAAGTCAGTGATGTGGAGGAAGAATCGCTGGAGGCCGAGGGCCTCGATGAAGGCTTCGATCGTGCTGGCCAGGTTGTCGAACGTGTAGTCATAGGCATCGATGGAAGGGGCGGACGAAAAGCCGAAACCGGGCAGATCCGGAGCCACCACATAGGCTGTCTCCGCCAGCGGTTCGATGACATTGCGATAGACGTGCGACGAAGTCGGATATCCGTGCAGCAGCAGGATTGCCGGTCTGCCGGGATCGCCGGCATGACGGTAGAAGATGTCGAGGTCGTCGACATTGATGGTTTCGTGGCGGGTCTTGTAACGATTGCTGCACATCCTCTCCCTCCCAGGGTTCCGCGCCGATCTGGCGACGCGCTGGCTTTGACACCACGTATCCGTATGATAGTGGTTACATCATGTAACCGTATAATCCAGTTAATGAGGTTATGTTCCATGGGCGATGAATACACCGAATGGGTACCGGATCACTTCATAGGCGGGCATCCCGCTTTGGACCTGTCGAACGCCGTGTTCGACCGGCGGGCGCCGGCAGCAGACAATGAACTCTTCAAGTCCGTCCGGGATGTTGCGAACTGGTTCAGCGCCTCAGGGCTTGCCGACGATCGTCAGGCGCAGGCCGTTGCCGAGATAGCGGATGGGCGGTTCGTGGAAGGGGTCCGCGAAATGCGGGAGGCGTCATTTCAGGTTTTCGATCCAATCGCCGCGGGCAAACCGGCTGCGGTCGAACCGCTCGGCGTGTTGTTCTCGCGCACGGCAAGCTCGCTTGCCGCCGGGTCTATCGAGCTGGATGGCACCAGGCCGGAGCTTGCCCTTGGCCGGTGGCGCGATCCGGACGCCGTCACCGCGTTGCTGGCCATGCTGTCCATCGAAGCGTTCTTCACCCTGCCGCGCGACAGGCTGCATTCCTGCCCTCGCTGTGGCTGGCTTTTCCTCGATACGTCGCGAGGTGGCAAGCGGCGCTGGTGCAGCATGCGCACCTGCGGCAACCGCGAGAAGGTGTCGCGCCACCGAGATCATACCGACGTCTAGACTGGGTTAGCGCACCACGTCGCCTTTGCAGCGGGCGGGCCGGATGCCGGCGCGTCACTCCGGAAGACCGGCCTTGCGAAAACCATCGACGAAATGCTCGAGCGTAGCGGCGTCGCGGAATGGCTCGGTCGTCGCCCAGTGATGGGTTGTGAAATGCGGGTTGCCGACGAGGAACAGTTCAGCCTCTGCGCGCGCCTCGTCGAGCCGGCCGAGTTGGGCCATGCTTGCCGCCAGGAAACGGCGTGAGCTTGTGCGATAGGTCTCGTCACGGCGCAACGTCTCGATCGCGGCTTGGTAGTCGCGCGCCGCATATTGCGCCTGGCCGAGCGTCAGATAGTACCAGCTCGCCGGAAACGGGTTCAGCCGGAACGCCTTGCCGATGTGCTCGAGGCCCTCTTCGACCCGTCCGGCCAGGACCGCGATGTCGGACAATGCCGCCCAGGTGTCGGCCTCGTTCGGGTCGAGCTCGATCGCTTTGGCGAATTCCGCATCCGCTTCAGTGAAGCTGCGCTCATAGGCAAGCAGATAAGCCAGGATCCAGCGACAGCCGGCATCGTTGGGATCGATCGCCACCGCCTTGCGCGCCAGCTCCAGGGCAACGCTGCGGGCAGCCTCGGTTGGTCCGCCCCAATGCACCTGTCCCATCCAGTGGTTCATGGCAAGCCAACGATAGGGCTCGGCATAATCAGGATCGAGCGACACCGCGCGCGTCAGCATCAGATGCGCTTCCTGCGCCATCTGCGGCGAGTCGTCGATCAGCTTTCGCGCCCGCACGCAGAGGTCGTAGGCCTCCAGATTTCGCGGCCGATTGCGCGGCGGCGGCGCGCGCAGCCGGCCAAGCAGCGCTTCCACGATCTTGGCCGTCACCTCGTCTTGAACGGCAAAGATATCCTCCAGGCCGCGATCGAAGCGTTCCGCCCACAGATGATCGCCACTCATCGCGTCGACCAGCTGTGCGTTGATGCGCACGCGCCCCGCGGCGCGTCTTGCACTGCCTTCCAACAGGTAGCGCACGCCAAGATCCCCGGCGATCTCGCGCACGTCCATCGCTTTTCCCTTGTAGGCAAAGGTCGAGTTGCGGGCGATGACGAACAGGCCGGAGATTCTGGACAGGTCGGTGATCAGGTCTTCCGTCAACCCATCCACGAAGGGATCCTGCTCGGGATCGTTGCTGAAATTGACGAAGGGCAGCACGGCTATCGACGGTTTGTCGGGCAGCGGCAAGGGTTTTCGCCTGGCCTCGCCCAGCTGTTCGACGGCCCCCGTGAAACGGTAGCCGACGCGCGGAACGGTGGATATCCATTCGCCGTTGTCGCCGACGGGGCCAAGCAGCTTGCGCAGTTGCGCGATCTGGACGGTGAGATTGCCTTCCTCGACGACCGTGCCCGGCCACGCGGCGTCCATCAGTTCGGCTTTTCCGAGGATTTCGCCGGGCCGCCCGACGAGTGCCGCAAGCAGGCTCAGCCCGCGATAGCCGACGGCAACGGGGACATCGTTCCGAAGCAGCGTTCCCGCATGCGGATCAAGCACGAACGGACCAAAGGCAAAACGCGATCCCTGCATAGGCGCATCTATAGGGCCGCTCTAGCTCGTTTGGAAGTTTTGGGAACTATTTGGGAGGGCTTAATTACGGCGCCGTCCGTATCGCGCAGAATTCAACCTCATCGAGAGCCCCAGGCCCTCAAACCATATGGAGGTTGCCATGACCAATACCCTCACTTGTGCAGCGCGGCCGGGAACGCCCGTGCGGCCGGCATCGCGCCGGCTCCTAAAGACCCTGCGAAGCATCATCGCGAGCTGGCACGATCGGACCTGGCGCGAGCGGATACGCTTTCGCTGGCAGCTCAGGCAAATGTCGAAGGACAATCCGCATCTGATCGACGATATCGGCCTGACGATACTGCAGGTCGAGGGAGAGATCGCCAAGTCCTTCTGGGAACGATAGAGCGAAATGCCGCAATTGCGTCGACCGTCAGCGCACCGGGGCGCCGGCCAGGCGGGTGGCGATCAGCTTGTCGATGCGGCGGCCGTCGAGATCGACCACCTCGAAGCGCCAGCCCTGCGCGTCGACGCATTCGCCAGTCGCCGGCAGATGGTGCATATGCGACAGCACATAGCCGGCGACGGTTTCGTAATCGCGGTTTTCCGGCAGGTCGATGCCGAGAATGTCGGCCATCTCGTCGGCCTGCATGTAGCCGGCGAGCAGCCACGAGCCGTCCTCGCGCTTGACCGCGTTTTCCTCGTCGCCGGCGTCGGTGTCGGCGCGGAACACGCCGGTGATGGCTTCCAGAATGTCGGCCGGGGTGACGATGCCTTCGAAATGGCCGTATTCGTCATGCACCAGCGCCATCGGCACGTCGGATTCCTTTAGCTTCTGCAGCACATCGAGCGCGTCGGCCTGGTCGTAGACGATGGGGGCTGCGCGCACATGCCTGCGCGGATCGAGCACGCGGCCGGCAAGCAGTGCGGCCAGCACATCACGCGTCTGGACGACGCCGACCATGACGTCGACGCCGCCGTCGCCTGCCGGCAGGCGCGAATGCTGGGTTTCCATGAGCAGCTTGCGGATGGCCGCCTCGTCGGATTGCAGATTGACCCAGTCGACTTCGGTGCGCGGCGTCATCACCGCGCGCACGGCGCGGTCGCCAAGCCGCATGACGCCGGCGATCATGCGCCGCTCGTCGGATTCGATGGTGCCGTGATGCTCGGCCTCGGCGACCAGCATCTTGATCTCCTCGTCGGTGACCTTTTCCTCGCTTTCGCCGCGCTGACCGAGCAGCCACAATATGGTGCGGCCGGAGAAGTCGAGCAGGAAGACCAGCGGCGCCGACACCGTGGCGAGGATGGTCATCGCCGGAGCGACCCTGGCGGCGACCCGCTCGGGATCACGCAACGCGATCTGCTTGGGCACCAGCTCGCCGACGATCAGCGAGAAATAGGTGATGATAGCAACGACGATGCCGACGCCGAGCGGGTCGGCGACAGTCTCGCGGATGCCGGTCGAAGCCAGGAACTGCGCCAGCCGTTCGCCGAGCGTGGCGCCGGAAAAGGCGCCGGAGAGGACGCCGACCAAGGTGATGCCGATCTGCACCGAGGACAGGAACTTGCCGGGATTTGAGCCAAGATCAAGGGCGCGGCCGGCGCCATTGGTGCCGCGGTCGATCATCGCTTTCAGCCTGGCCGGGCGCGACGAGACGATGGCGAGCTCGGACATCGACAAAAGGCCGTTCACGCAGATGAGGACGACCACGATAGCGATTTCGACGTATAACATGAGCGGTCAATAGCATTGTGGCGCGGTCTTCGAAAATAGTCCGGCGTGATTTTTGAGAAATGACCGGTATTTCGCTCACGCGGCATCCCAGGGCGGCGCCGAAAAATGTTCGACGAGGGCGTCGACGACAACCCGCACCTTTGGCGTGAGCGCGCGCGTCACCGGCCAGACGGCATGCACGACGATGTTCTCGACCAGGCATTCCGACAGCACCATTTCGAGATCGCCGCTTTTGAGGCTGTCGGCGGCCAGCCATGTCGGCAGGAAGGCGATGCCGCAGCCGGCGAGCGCCGCATCCAGCATCGGTTCGCCATGGCCGAGAACGAGCCGCGCCTTGGGCACGAAGGTTGCGAGATGGCCGTCGGAATGTCTGATCACCCAGGGGCGGACGATGCCCTCGCGACCGTAGCCAATGACGCTGTGATCGGCGAGATCCTCGACCGATTGCGGCCGGCCATGCCTGT
The DNA here is from genome assembly GCF_020165455.1 of Mesorhizobium sp. BR1-1-3. Lineage (NCBI taxonomy): Bacteria > Pseudomonadati > Pseudomonadota > Alphaproteobacteria > Hyphomicrobiales > Phyllobacteriaceae > Mesorhizobium > Mesorhizobium sp. BR1-1-3. Next base: position 46,584 of record NZ_JAIUIC010000012.1, on the reverse strand, counting down.
CGAGATAGTCGGGAGCCGCGCATATGGCCGAGCGCTGAGCATAGAGGCGCCTGGCCGCTAGCGACAGGCTGTCGTCGAGTTCGCCCATGCGGATCGCCAGGTCGATGCCCTCCTCGATCAGGTCGACGCGGCGGTCATTGAAGGAGATTTCAACCGTCAGGTCCGGAAATTTCCTCGAAATCTCGAACAGCACCGGGGCGACGCAGCGTCGGCCGAAGGCCAGCGGCACGTCGACCCGAAGCCGGCCAGACGGGACCTGCCGACGCGAGGCGAGCAGCGACTGTGCGGCTTCGATCTCGGCCAGGGCCCGGACGCAGGCTTCATAGTAGCCGATGCCTTCGCTGGTCGGGCTGAGACTGCGGGTGGTGCGGTTCAGCAAGCGAACGCCGAGCCTCTGCTCCAGCTGCGCGATCGATTTGCCGATCGCCGACTTCGTCACATGCAGCCGCTCGCCGGCGCTAGTGAAGCTGCCGGCCTCCACCGCCTGAACAAACGCAACGGTGCCTTGCAGGTCGGCCGTTTCCATGGCAATTTCCTATTGTCGACTTTTAGTCCGCAATCAGTGTCAAATTATACCGCACGGAAGCACTATTTTCTATAGTCGAAAGGCATAAATGTCTCGCCTGGCATCAATGCACGGAGCGCGAGACGACATGAGCACCCCAATCAACAGATCCTGGCAGATGAGCGGTTTTGGCCTGTCGAGGCTAAGCCAGGTGGAAGGCAAGGTGCCCGAGCCAGGGCCGCACGATTTGCTGGTCCGGACCAAGGCCGTATCGCTCAACTACAAGGACAAGATGATCGTGGACGGCGTGCTGATCCCCGACCTTGCCTTTCCCTTCGTGCCGACATCCGACGCGGTGGGCGAAGTGGTGTCCGTCGGCAGTGCCGTCAGCCGCTTTCAGGTCGGCCAGCGCGTGCTTGGCCAGGTGATCGCCGATTGGCCGGATGGCGACGCACCGCCGGTGCTGCATAAGCACACTCTGGGGTCGTCGCTGTCGGGCATGCTTTCCGATCATGTCATCTTCGGCGAGGACGCCGCGGTGCTGGCGCCGCCGTCGCTCGGCGACATCGAGGCCGCGACATTGCCGATCGCGGCGCTGACGGCCTGGTTCGCCATGGCCGAGGCGACCAAACCGGTGCCGGGTCAGACCATTCTGATCCAGGGCACCGGCGGCGTGTCGCTGTTTGCGCTGCAGTTCGCCACTGCGTTCGGCCTGCGCGCCATCGTCACCTCAAGCAGTGATGAAAAGCTTGAGCGGGCGAGAAAGCTTGGCGCCTGGCAAGGGATCAACTACCGCACGCAACCGGCCTGGGACGATGCCGCGCGTGAACTGACGAACGGGCTGGGCGTGAACCACGTGCTGGAAATGGTCGGCGGCGACAATGCAAGGCGATCTCTGAACGCGCTGGCCGCCGACGGCCGGCTGTCGATCATCGGCCTGCTGGGCGCGATGGAGCTCAGCTTCCCCATCCTGCCCTTCATGCGCAACCGCATCACCGTGCAGGGCCTGTCGATCGGCCATCGCCGTGCTTTCGAGCGTATGAATCAGGCGATCGAGGCGCTGGCGATCAAGCCGGTCATCGACAAGGTCTTTGGCTTCGATGAGGTGCCGCAGGCCTTGCAACATCTGGAGAAAGGGCCGTTCGGCAAGATCGTGATCACCACGACCTGACTTTTGCGATGTCATGGCAACTGCTTCAACACGCCGACAATTGCCTCGCCGTCCGTAAAATAGGGATCGCCGCCGCCATTGCGTCCCGCCTTGGTGGCGCCGACGCCCGATATGTCGCTGGTCGAGAGCAGCATGCCGGCAGTGGCCAGGTCGCGCATCAGGAAATCGCGCTCGGCGTCGATGTCGGGGCCGATATGGTGGGTGACGGCGCCGGTGTCGTGGCTGAAGCCGACGCCGCGATCGAAGCTGGCCGAGCCCAGCCACAGCGGCCGGCCATCGTCGCCGCTTGCATCGGTCTGCCAGAAGCGGACATGATGCCGTCGGTCGGCGCTGATGCCCTCCGGCTTTTCGAAGGCGAGATCCTGGGCACGGCCATCGAACAGCAGCCTGCTGACCGGCGCATCGGGATAGGGGTGGTCGAACAGCACGCTTTCACCGATCTCGATCGCGGTCTTCAGGGTGACGGCGTCGGCGGTGTCCCAGCCGGCAACGGCAAAGGCGTGGACCACCTCCTTCTGCGTGCCGACAAGGCCGACATTGATCGGGTCGCCCGGAATGCCTTGCGGCGTGTGCGTCAGCATCTCGAAGCGATGCGTGCGAAAACCTCGATCGCGGAACGTCCAGAATTCCGGTGCGACGAAATAGGCGAGCGCCAGATACGCGGCCAACAAGGTCGCCGCCCAGATCATAATGCGTCGCCGAACGCTTCGTTGACCCATGAATGCCGCTCAAATGTTCCGGCATCACATTAGGCGTTGTCATGGCATTCAGGCAAAGGATACCCGGCACCGATCTAACGGCAGGCGCGATAACCGTTCTTGCGGTTCTTGATGTCGAAATGAAAATGGTTGCGGTGGTCGTAATTGTAGCCGGGGCCGAGCACGGTGGTGAAGTACTGGCAGCCGTCGGCGCGCACATTGTTGAGGAAGCCACGGGTGCGGAAGGCGAACAGGCCGGGCTTGCGCACGTCGATGTCGTCGCCATTGTTGAGCTCGATGCTCATGACGTCGAGCGCATTGCCCTTGCCGTGTTCGGACAGGACGCCTTCGCCGGCAATCCGGCGGCAGGAATAGCTGGAGCCCTGGTGTATGGTCCTGACGCCGGAGAAATAACGCCAGCGGGCGGAGGGAACGAGTTCGTTCTTCGTCCAGCCGGCAAAGGTAGCTGCCATGTCGCAGGTCAGGGTTGCGGCGGGTTTCATCTGGATGTTGCCGATGGCCGAGACCTTGACCGGATAATCGATGCCGCACTGGCCTTCATGGATCGGCGCCAGATCGGTGTAGGCGACATCGAGGCGCTTCAATTGCTGACGGCAGTCGGTTTCGCTGGCCGGCATCTGCTCGACGGGCGACATCGGCTCGTCCATGCGCGGATAAGCGGCCTGCGTCATGTACGGATTGGAAGGGACAAGCTTCTGCATGCCGGCATATTGCGGCACGGCAGCCGTCTGCGCGCCGACGTCGACGGCCGGCTGCAGCGACAGCACACTGCCGGTGTTGCAGGCGGAAAGCGCCGCCAGCGCCAGACCGGCGGTCAGCATTGCTGCATATTTTGACTGGCGCGCGGTGGCGAAAAACACGGCCCGAAATTTGCCGGCCATTGGCGGAATCCCGTTGATGGATATCCGGCATTTTAACGATCAAGGGTAAAGGAAAACTCAGCGTCCGCGTTCATGCCTGCGGCCGAATTGCGGCACGCGGCCTGGATCAGCCATGATCACTGGCAGAACGTTCCGCCATGACGGCGCGGTTCGAGATCGAGATGGAAATGCAGGGAATGATCGGCGTCGGCGCCTGGGCCGAGCACTGTCTTGAAGGGTCCGCAGGCGGCCTTGCGAACATTGTTGAGGAATTTGGCGTCTTTCTCCGGCGGCGCCGGGCCGACCTCGATCTTCTTGCCGTCCGACAGCGTGAAGCTGGCGATGTCGAGCGCGTTGCCGAACGCGTGTTCCGACAGTTTTCGTGTGCCGTTGCGTGGCCGGCAGACAAAAGCCGATGCCTGGCCGATCGATTTCAGGTCCGCACCGAATTCGGCCTTTGCCGCCGGCTGGATGACATCGGCGGCAAAACGCGCCGTCGCCTCGGCCATCTTGCAGTTGAGCTCGGTGCCTGGGGCAATCGCGATCGACTTTCCAAGGGTCTTCAGCACGATGGGGTAGGGAATCGAACAGCCGATTTCGGGCTGGCTTTCCGCCTTGTGCTCTTCGAATTCGACGCCGAGCGTCTTTAGCCGTTCGCGGCATGCGACTTCCTCGGCCGGCATTTTTTCATCTGGCACGTCGGCCGAGCGCGGATCGGGCAGCATCTTCTCCTCGTCCGCGTCCGCCGGCTTTTGCGGTGGCTGCGGGGCGACGGTTGGCGGCTGGGCCTCGGGTTCTGCAATGTCAGGCTTTCGTGTCGGCGTTGGCGCGACGTCCGGCGGCTCCGGCTCGTTTTCGCCGGTTGATGGCTCCGGAGCCAATGGCTCGGGACGTGCCTGCTTTTCCTGGTGGGATTTTTCTTCCTTGAAACGGTCGGGCGCTTCCGCGGCTTTCGGCCCTACGCGCTTTTGCTCCTCGGTCTTTGCAGCTTCAGCCTTTGGTGCGTCCGCCGGGCGTGGTTCGGGCACCGGAATGCCGGGTTGGGTTATCGGAGTGCCGGGTTCGGGCACGGGAACATCGGCAGGCGAGGGCAGCGATGCCTGCGTTTTCTGCTGTGTCTGCTTTGGCGTGACCTGCCGGTGGCGCCGTGGTTTCAAACGCTTTCCGCCCCTTGGTTTCAGGGGCTGGTCGGCTCGTGGTGTCAGCGGCTGCTCGACCCGCGGCGTCGGGGGCTTATGATGCCGATGGCGATGTCTCGCCTCGACCGGCATCACCAGCAAGGCCGTGACGGCCACGGTCAACGCAATCCTGCATATTCGGGAAAAGACGATCGACCCCATCGCCCTCAACGGCGCCGACGCAAGGTGGTTGCCTTGGCCGCATCACGAACGGTAACCGCTCCGTTACGCACCGATCGCTTCCAGCCCTTCCTCCAGCCAGTCGGCGAGCAGCGGCATGCCAAGCAGGTATTTCGCGGTGCGCTTGTTGGCGCGTTCGCGCGCGGCGGCCAGCGCGTCCGCCCATTCGGTGGCGTCGTAGTCGCCGCGACCGACCCAGGCCAACGCGATCAGCTCGGCTGCTTCGTCGACATTGAGGTCGTTGATCAGCTCGCGCAGCTCTTCTTCGGTCAGGTTCTCGGAGCTTTCCTCGGCAAGGCCGTCATGGTGATGGTTGACATGGGACTCGCCGTCGAGTTCGACCTCGTGCTCGGCGCCATCGGCATAGTCTTCATTGACGGCCGCACTCAGTGCCTTGGCCTTGAGGATGAACAGGCGCACCGTATCGGGGCCGATCGAAAGCTCCCAGTCCTTTTCAAGCCGCCGCTGCAAGGGCCGTCTCCCTCAGGTCGTTTGCCGGATGATAGCGGATTCGCAGCATCCGTCACCTGATGTTCTCCCGCCCGCATTTTTCCGGGATGAAACGCAAGCCGACCGGCGTTAGTATTGCATTCTCACCCCTCCAGGAGGTTTCGATGCATAAAAGAATGCTGATCCAGGCTGCGACCGCGCTTCTCGCGCTGCAGTTCCTCGCTATTCCCGTGTACGCCGCCGGCAGCGGCGGCAGCGGCGGTGACGAAACCGTCACCCAGTGCAAGAAGGGCCAGGTCTGGGACAAGAAGAAGAAAAAGTGCGTCGCGCCCCAGGAAGGCATGCTCGACGACGACAGCATCTATGATGCAGGCCACGCGCTGGCGATGGCCGGGCGCTATGACGAGGCGATTGCCGTGCTCAGCCTCGCCGCCAACAAGCAGGATCCGCGCATCCTCAACTATCTCGGCTATTCGCACCGCCATTCCGGCCGCGTCACCGTCGGCCTCGGCTATTACGAGGAAGCGCTGCGCATCGATCCGAACTACACGCTGGTGCGCGAATATCTCGGCGAAGCGCATCTGCAGATCGGCGATCTGGCCGGCGCCCAGCAGCAGTTGATGGAAATCGAGAAGCGGACCGGCAAGGGTTCGCGTGAATATGGCATGCTGGCCGAGCAGATCGACCATTTCATGAGAAGCTGAAAAGATCCCAGGGCTCTTCCAAGCGGCCGCGAGCGATCGCGGCCGTTTGTTGTTGCCCCCGGTCTCATTCATCGCCCCCGACTGATGAAAACGGGGATGATTTTAGCAAAACCGATTTTTGGGCGTGAAAAACCCGCTGACATTGCTATATTCAGGGAAATTGCGGTGAAACGGTTCCGTAAGCTCGAGGCTGCCGGACCCGTTTTCTTTTTGTACCATCGACAAGGCTTTCCCCGATACGCGGGGGTGGCAGCAGGAAAGGCAGGCATCATGAACAAGGTCCCGATGACAGGCGAGGGGTTCGCGTCATTGAAGGAAGAACTGCGCTGGCGCCAGCAGGAAGAGCGGCCGCGCATCATCGAGGCGATCTCCGAAGCGCGCTCGCATGGCGACCTGTCCGAAAATGCCGAATATCATGCCGCCAAAGAGGCGCAGAGCCTCAACGAGGGCCGCGTCAACGAGCTTGAAGATTATATTGCGCGCGCCGAGGTGATCGACGTCAGCAAGCTCAGCGGCGACAAGATCAAGTTCGGCGCCACCGTGGTGCTGGTCGACGAGGACACCGAGGAAAAGAAGACCTACCGGATCGTCGGCGACCAGGAGGCGGACGTGAAGTCCGGCCGCATCTCGATCTCCTCGCCGATCGCGCGTGCGCTCATCGGCAAGGAAGTCGGCGACGCCATCGAGGTCAACGCGCCTGGCGGCGCCAGGGGGTATGAGATCGTCCAGGTGCAGTTCATCTAGGACCTTTGATAATTCTACTCTGGCGGCCGACTACAGCGCCGCGCGTCCTCTCGGACGCGCAAAGGACGCTGTTGGATTTTCAGTTAGCGCATGATCCCTTTCCGAAAATCAATTACGATTTTCGGGGTCATGCGCGGGCGGTTTTCTGCGCTTCCGGTGCTCACGTACTTTAAGTACGCGCCGCTCCGGTTCTCGAAGAACCACGCTATTCGACTCGCCAGAGCGAATTCTGAAAGGTCCTATGCCGGCGCTTGTAGTTTAAGTGCCAATAGCTTTTCTGCTTCCGCCACTACCTCCACCGGCACAACACGCCCCCCATGCGAGGCCAGCAGTGTCGATGCGTAGCGTCCGCGCGGGCCGGTCAGACCCGGCTCTGTTGCCAGGAAAATTGCGACCGTCGGCAGGCCAAAGGCACTGGCAAGATGGGTCAGCCCGGTGTCGGCGCCGATAACCAGCGTCGAGCCGCCGATAGTCGCGGCGATGTCGGACAGCGGCGATTTCGGTACCACGATCGTTGACGGCACGGCGCCTGCGATTGCCTCGGCCACGGTTTTCTCACGCTCGTTCGACCAGGTCGTGACCGGCGTCATCCCCCGCTCAATCAGGAGGCGGGCGGTTCCGATCCAGTCTTCGGCCGGCCATTTCTTGTCTTCGCGGCTGGTTCCGTGCAGCAGGAAGGCGGTTTTTCCAGAAATGCCCGCCAGGGTGCCGGCGGGCGGCACGATGCCGGAGTCCAGCGTCGAAAGATCGGGTTGATAGGCGAGCGCCAGGCCAAACAACCGCCGCATCCGTTCGATGGCGTGGAGATCGCGCGGGACGGCATACGTGGCATCGTAGAACAACGTGGCCGAGGGTTCGCGCGCGCTCGAACGGTCGAAGCCGGCAATGGGGGAGCCCGCCTGTCTTGCCACCAGGGCCGATTTCAGCAGGCCTTGCGCGTCGATGACCAGATCGTAGCGGCAATTGCGCAAGGTGCGGCGCAGGGCGGCCGCCTCGCGCCAGGTGGCGCCGTCAAGCAGCGCCTTGCGCCAGCGCCGGATCGCCACCGTATGAATCTTGTCGATCGCCGGGTGAAGCGCGACGATTCCGGCGAATGCCTCTTCGACGCACCAGTCGAAGGTCAGGTCCGGGCGGTGGCGACGGGCATCCTCGACCGCCGGAAAGGTGTGGATGACATCGCCCATCGACGACGTCTTGACGATCAGCACCTTCATGCCGCGGCCGGAATTTCCAGCAGCCGGTCCGCCGCTGCCGCGACCTGGCCGACTTCCAGCGTCTTCAGGCAGTTGAGGTGGCCGAGCGGACAGACCTTCTCGTGGCAGGGCGAGCACGACAGGCCGAGCCAGACCAGCTCGCGGCGCTCCGCCAGCGGTGGCGTGTTTTCGGGCGAGGTCGAGCCGTAGACGGCGACGATCGGCGTGCCGACGGCGGCCGCGACATGCATCAGTCCGCTGTCATTGGACACAGCCAGCCTGGCGGCGGATATCAGGTCGATGGCGTCCTCCAGCCGCGTCTGTCCGGCGAGGTCGACGACGCCGGGGGCCAGGGCTGCGATCTCCGCCGTCACGTCGCGGTCGTTCTTCGAGCCGAACAGCGCAACCTTCAAGCCTTTGCCCATGAAGCCGCTGGCAAGCCCGGCATAGCTTTCGCTGGGCCAGCGCTTGGCAGGGCCGAATTCCGCGCCGGGCATCAGGGCCACGAATTTCTGCGGCGCCAGCCCGAAACGGCCGAGCAGGTCGACCTGGTTTTTCGTGTCCACGCTAAGCCGGGGCGCCCGGAAACTGCCGCCCTGGGCAAGGCCGAAATAGGCCTGCGCGGTGCGTCGTTTGATGCTGTCGGGCAATGGCACGATGTCGGTCAGCAGGCCATAGCGCATCTCGCGCAGATTGCCGACACGGCGCGGAATGCGGGCAAAGAACGGAATCAGCGCCGACTTCCAGCTGCCCGGCAGGATATAGGCCATGTCGTAGCGGCCGCGCAGCAGGCGGCCGAAGCGGCGGCGATGGGTGAATTCGAGCGCGCCGGGTTTGAGCGGAAAGTCGATCTGCTGGCGGATTTCGGGCATGCGCTTGACCAGGGGTGCTGCCCAGGCAGGCGCCAGCACATCGATGGCGGCGTTGGGATACAACTCCTTCAGCGCCGAAAACAGGCACTGCGCCATCACCATGTCGCCCACCCAGCGTGGGCCGATCACGAGGATCGTTGGGCTTTCAGCCATTCGACATAGTCTCTGACACCGGTTTCCACTGTCCGGAATTGGCCATTGTAACCGGCCGCGCGCAAACGGGACATATCAGCTTGCGTAAAGCTCTGGTAGCTGCCCTTGAGATGGTCGGGAAAGGGGATGAATTCAATCTCCCCTTTACCCAACGTGTCGATCACCGTTTCGGCGATGGCGCGGAAGGGCTGGGCACGGCCGGTGCCGCAATTGAAGATGCCGCTTGAGCCCCGTTTCCACAGCCACAGATTGACGTCGGCGACATCACCGACATGGATGAAGTCACGGCTTTGTTCGCCGGGTCCGAATCCATCATAGGCGCCGAACAGTTTCGGGTTCTCGCCTCGCTCGACCTGGTTGAACAGATGGAAGGCGACGGAAGCCATGGCGCCCTTGTGCGCTTCGCGCGGGCCATAGACGTTGAAGTAGCGCAAGCCCACGACCTGTGAATGGTCGGCCTGCCCGGCGAACACGGTTCGCCTGACATAGTCGTCGAACAGCTTCTTGGAATAGGCGTATACGTTGAGCGGCCGTTCCAACGCGGGATCCTCGAGGAACTCCGAGCCGCCGCCATAGACGGAAGCCGAGGAGGCATAAAGGAAAGGCACGCGCAACGTCTGGCTTGCATGCAGCAACCGTTTCGAGAAGGCGTAATTCACCTCCATCATGAATTTGCCGTTCCACTCGGTGGTGGTCGAGCAGGCGCCCTGGTGGAACACGGCCTCGATGCGGCCGAGCGAGCCGGCCTCCATGCGGGGCAGGAAATCGTCCTTGTCGAGATAGTCGGCGATCTTGAGATCGGCAAGATTGACGATCTTGTGACCGTCGGTAAGGTCGTCGACGACGAGGATGTCGTCATGCCCTTCGGCATTCAGCGCGGCGACGATGTTGGAGCCGATCATGCCGGCGCCGCCCGTGACGATGATCATGAAGGACCTCTGGTTGCTTGCGATTCCGGTCCTTATAGGGGAGGCTAGCCGGGCTGTCGACAAAGCCAGGTGCATGCGCCTGTCCTGCCATTTTATGCGCTTGTCTGTTTTGTCCATTTTGTCTATTATGGACAAAACAGGGTATCCCATGAAAAACTATCCGTCGACCGATCTGAAACAGAATCTTGGAGATGTGCTTGCAGCTGCCAGCCAGCAGCCGGTCTCCATCACTCGCCACAACAAGCCGAGATACGTCCTGATGAGCATCGAGGCCTACGAAGCGCGCTTCGGCAACGACAGCCGCCGCGTCTACGCTGCGAAGGACGCCCCGACCGAACATGTCGAGATGCTCGAGGAGTACGCCGCGGAATTGGACCGTGATTAAACCCGCTGCTGCGGACGTCTTTGGCATCGCCAACACGGAGACGGCGAGACCGAAGGCCGGAAGTCACGGCCTGTGGCCTTTGTGGCTGTCCTTCCTGGGAAAGCCGGGGGTACCAACCTCTTCATACTTGCAATCACTTCCACACAGCCGGGTCGTGATCGCGTTGCAGTCAGCATCCCGGAAATTGAACGCCACCGTGCGGGCCTCGATCCTATGCCCCTTTGGGTCATGGTCGACGAGTACAATCATGATATCCTGGAAGCGTCGGCCTATTTCGAGCCGGGTGCGCGAATTGGCGCGTTCAGCCCGTCATTTCACAAGAAAATTATGTTCGCTTTTACTGCGGTTGTCCGCACGGGTCAGTCCAAAGCAATCCCGCGCGCGGACTGAATCGACAGGGCAGAGCACGATCGTGAGGGACCAAAAATGCCATCGACCGAACTGCTCATCGCGTTTTTCGCCACCACGGCGATCTTCGCCTACATTCCAGGCCCGGCCATGCTCTATGCCGCCGCGCAGACGATGGCGCGCGGCCGCTGGTCCGGCCTGACGGCGGCGCTGGGCATTCATCTGGGCGGCTATGTGCATGTTTTCGCCGCGGCCGCCGGGCTGTCGGTGCTGTTTCATGCCGTGCCGACGCTCTACCTGGCGGTCAAGCTGGTCGGTGCGCTCTATCTGATCTGGCTTGGCATCTCGCTGTTTCGCAAGCGCTCGGACGGCGATGCGGCGCTGCCCGCGATCGAGCGCAAATCGGCGCGGCGCGCCTTTTTCGAGAGCATCACCGTCGAGGTGCTCAATCCGAAGACAGCGATCTTCTTCATGGCGTTCCTGCCGCAATTCATCGACGCCTCGGCGGCGTTTCCGGTCTGGCTGCAGTTCGTCGTGCTCGGCACGATAGTCAATCTGATGTTCTCCTCGGCCGATATCGTCTGCGTGTTCCTGGCGGGCGCCGTGATCGGCCGCCTGCGGCGTTCGAGCCGCGCCCAGCGGCTGATGCAGCGGGCGGGAGGGGCGGTGCTGGTCGGGCTGGGCGTCCATGTTGCCCTGCAGAAGAGCTGACGCATCGGACAGTCGCGGGTCATGTCCTGACGTTGCGCTGCGTGGATTTGCGGTATATCGGCAGGCATGAACGATCCGGCCCGTAAATTGACAATTTTCATCACGATTGAGATTTGCCTTACCCTCGCGTTGCCAGTGACATGATCAAGCACAATCCGCCTTCTCCAGAACCATTGCACCGCGCCATTGCGCGGTTCGGCCAAGCCACCGTGCTGGTGGTCGGCGACTTCATCCTCGATCGTTTCGTCAACGGCGTCATCGAGCGGATCTCGCCGGAAGCGCCGATCCCGGTGCTGCATGGGCGCGGCGAGACCTCGACCATGGGCGGCGCCGGCAATGTCGTGGCCAACATCGTTTCGCTCGGCGCTGCCGCTGTCCCCGTTTCCGTAATCGGCGCCGATCTGGCGGGCGACAGTCTGGTGCGGATGCTGCGGGAACTTGGCGCCGATACGGCGGGCCTCGCGCAGGAGCCTGGTCGCATGACATCGTCCAAAAGCCGCTTCAGCGCGCTCAACCAGCAGGTGCTGCGTTTCGATGAAGAGGAGATCAAGCCGCTCGGCGCCGCGGAGCGAGCCGGCCTGATCCGCCATTTCCGCGCCGCGCTGGCGCACGCCGACATCGTCATCCTGTCCGATTACGGCAAGGGCATCCTGCTCGACGGCGTCGCCGGCGACTTGATCGCCATCTGCCGCGAGGCTGGAAAGCCGGTGCTGGTCGACCCGAAGGGCCGCGATTACGCGCGCTATGCCGGGGCGACCGCCATCACCCCCAACCGCAAGGAACTCGGCGAGGCCGTCGGCCATGCGGTGTTCGCCGATGACGAGATCGTGGCTGCCGCGCGCCAGCTGATTTCGGCACATGGTTTCGATTTCGTCGTTGCGACGCGCAGCGAAAAGGGCATGAGCGTGGTCGGCCCCGACGAGGCGCGCCACATCGCAACTCAGGCGCGCGAAGTGTTCGACGTTTCGGGCGCCGGCGATACGGTGATCGCGAGCTTCGCGCTGGCGCTGGCCGTAGGCGCCGATACGGTCATGGCCGCTTCGATCGCCAATGCCGCTGGTGGCGTCGTTGTGGGAAAACGCGGCACAGCGCGGCTGACGGTCGAGGAACTCACCGGTGCGCTGTTCCGTTCACATGGGCCGACCGCCCACAAGGACGCCATCCTCGACGCCACATCGGCCGCCCGCATGGTGGCGGCGTGGAAGGAAGAGGGCCTGAGCGTCGGCTTCACCAATGGTTGCTTCGACATCCTGCATGCCGGCCATGTCAGCTTGCTGCACGCGGCGCGAAGCCAGTGCGACCGGCTGGTGCTCGGCCTCAACAGCGATGCCTCGGTGCGGCGCCTGAAGGGCGCCGGCCGGCCGGTCAACGACCAGCACGACCGCGCCTGCGTGCTGGCAGCACTCGCCTCGGTCGACGCGGTCGTGGTGTTCGAGGAAGATACGCCGCTGGCGCTGATCGAAGCGCTGCTGCCCGACATACTGGTCAAGGGCGCCGATTACACGGTCGATACCGTGGTCGGCGCCGATGTGGTGCAGAAGGCCGGCGGACGCGTCGTGCTGGTCGATCTCGTCGCTGGAAAGAGCACCACCAACACCATTGGCAAATTGCGCGCCGGCGGCACCACAAACTGAGGGTTTCATGTCCGACTTGAACGATTACCTTGTCCGCTCGGCGGCTGCCATATCAGCCATGGTCGAACGGGACCTGACCGGTGAGATGGAGCGGGCGGCGAGCGCGGTGGTGACGGCGCTTTCGTCGGGGAAGGCCTTGCTCATCGCCGGCAATGGCGGCTCGGCCAGCGACGCCATCCACATTGCCGGCGAACTGGTCGGCCGCTTTCTCAAGGAGCGCAAGGCCTACAATGTCATCGCGCTGCCGGCCAATGCGGCGGTGCTGACCGCCTGGGGCAACGACTATGGCTTCGACACGGTGTTTTCGCGCCAGGTCGAGGCACATGGCGCGGCCGGCGGCGTGCTTCTGGCAATCTCGACCAGCGGCAATTCGCCGAGCATCCTCGCCGCCGCCGAACAGGCACGGAGGATGGACATGACGGTGATCGGCATGACCGGCGATACCGGCGGCAAGCTGAAGCCTCTGTCCGATATCCTGCTCAACGTTCCGTCGACCTCGACGCCGATCATCCAGCAGGGGCATCTGTGCCTTTATCATCATCTGTGCGAGGTGGTCGAAGCGCGCCTCAGCAATGGCTGATCCCACGACCTCTGGCCGCTATCCGCTGGCTGAGCCGGGCCTGTGGGTCGAGCAGGTCGGCTCAAAGGTGTTCGCCGCCGGCTCGCCGGCGCTGTTCCTCGATCGCGACGGCACCATCAATATCGATACGGGCTATCCGGATGATCCTGCCGAAATGGTGCTGCGCGCGGATATAGCCGCGGTGATAGCCGCCGCCAACGGGGCCGGCATTCCCGTCATCGTCGTCACCAACCAGTCCGGCATCGCGCGCGACTATTTCGGCTGGAGCGATTTCGCCGCCGTCAATGGCCGCGTGCTCGAACTGCTACGCGCCGACAATGCGTTCGTCGACATGGTCCTTGCCTGCGCCTATCACGAGGCGGGCTCCGGCCCGCTCGCGGCCGCAGATCATCCGATGCGCAAGCCCAATCCGGGCATGCTGCTGGAGGCGGCCAGGCGCCTCGGGCTCGATCTGCGGCGTTCGCTGATCGTCGGCGACAAGGAGGCCGACATGGAGGCGGGACAACGCGCCGGCCTCTCGCAGGGCTGGCTGGTAGACGGGCAAGCGGCTGTCCGACGGGGCTTCACAATTCGGCCTTGGTGCGACCGCGCGGACTTCGACGGCCTGCTCGCCGCAATAGCTGCACTTGGGGCCGCCTCGGGCGCGCCCTAACGGTTTATACCCGATCGTTGTCCCGCCAGGCTTCATAGAGCTTGGCCTCGGTGGCGAACGAATACACCATCACCAGCATCGAATAGACGAACCCGTGCCGGCCGCACAGGAAGTAGCGCTTGGCCAGGTAAAACTTCAGGAAGTTGCCAAGCGGCGACAGCACCAGTCTTATCAGGCCAGGCTTCTTGGCTCGTTCGACCAGCGTGGCGACCTTGAGGCTGGAGTAGGTGTTGGCTCTCGCCAGATCCTCGGCAATAGTCATTTCGCGGCGATGCAGCAGCACGCCATTTTCTATGGTGCCGGTTTCGCCCGGCACCTCGAACGACTCATGGACCCGCAGATTGAGGTCCATGGTCGCCTTGTCGCGCCGGAAAAGACGCAGCAGCCTGTTGTGAAGCACCCAGCGGTGCGCATAGCCATAACCCTTCAGCTTGTCGCGGCGCCTGATGTACCATCCGTCGAAAGCATCGTTCCCAAGCTGCGTCACATTCGTGATCGACTGCCTGAGAACGTCATCGATGGCCTCGTCGGCTTCAATCGAAAGGCACCACGGTTGGGTGGCCTGATCGAGCGCGAATTGCCGCTGACGAGGAAAGCCCGGCCAATCATTGTGAAACAGCCTTATCGGGTAGCCCTTGGCGATGAACGCATTGACGACGTCCAGAGTGCTGTCCGTCGAGCCTGAATCGACGACGATGATCTCGGCGCAGAAGTCGACGCTCTCCAGGCATTCGCCGATCATGTCGGCCTCGTTCATACAGATGACCAGCGCCGAAACCGGGCTAGAAAATCGAGTCATCGTCCCACCCCACGGCACACTGTTCTCGGAATTGGGCTGCCCTGCGCCACCTGTATTATGCAATCCCGAAAGCGCTATGCGCTTTTCCCAGGAAAACCGTTACACACTTTTTCTGGAATTGCTCTAGGAAACCAGCAAGGCGGCTACGGCAGGACATCCGGCTTCACAGAAGTGCCTATCGAACGCCAAAGCGGCGCTGATATGGCGAGGCGCTCAGGCCGCATCGGCGAAAGCCGTTTGCGGTTCAACCGGCTCAAGGCTGTGTGAACGAGACCAACCCTTCGTCCTTGACCCGGCGGATGGTGAGCGCGGTTCGCACCGTGTCGACATTCGGGGTCGAGGTCAGTTCCTCGATGACGAACGTCTGGAAGGCGCCGAGGTCGCTCGCCACGCAATGCAGGAGGAAATCGGATTCGCCCGACACCATCCAGGCGTCGCGTACGATCGGCCAGCCGCGGGTGCGCTCGGCAAAGATGCGCAGCTCGGCATCGGCCTGATGATGCAGGCCGACCAGGCAGAAGGCAACGACATCAAGGCCGAGCGCTGGTGCGTTGAGCAGAGCGCGGTAGCCACGGATGATGCCGGCTTCCTCCAGGCGCTTGACGCGGCGCAGGCATGGCGGTGCCGAAATGCCGACGCGGTTCGACAGTTCGACATTGGTCATGCGGCCGTCGCCCTGCAATTCGCGCAGGATCTTCCAGTCGATGGCGTCGAGGTCGGCCTTGAGCGGCATGAGGGCTCTCGATCATGAGGGGCAACACGCAAGAATCTTGCGTGATTTTGTAATTAAACGACTTCGCTGTCCATTCCATCCTCCGCCCGGAATATTTCGCGGGATCCGCGGGCGACAGGGGTGTGACAAAGCTTTCCGGGGACGAACTCCAACTTGCCTTGCTGGCGTCGTGGGCAACACTTACATTACGCGCGACAATGATCGAGTTTTCCATGCCGCAATTGCCGGCAGCCCTCCGCAGAGGCTTTAGATGACCACCAAGCACGCGCCCGTTCTCATCATCGGTTCCGGCCCGGCCGGCTATACGGCGGCGGTCTACGCCGCCCGCGCCATGCTGAAGCCGATGCTGGTCGCCGGCCTGCAGCAGGGCGGGCAGTTGATGATCACCACCGATGTCGAGAACTATCCCGGCTTCGCCGACCCGATCCAGGGTCCGTGGCTGATGGAGCAGATGCTGAAACAGGCCGAGCATGTCGGCACCGACATCATCAACGACATCATCACCGAGGTCGACCTCAACGTGCGACCGTTCCGTGCCAAGGGCGATTCCGGCACCACCTACACCGCCGACGCGCTGATCATCGCCACCGGCGCGCAAGCGAAATGGCTGGGCATCCCGACCGAGCAGGACTTTATGGGTTTTGGAGTCTCGGCCTGCGCCACCTGTGACGGCTTCTTCTACCGGGGTAAGGATGTCGCGGTGATCGGCGGCGGCAATTCGGCGGTGGAAGAGGCGCTCTATCTGTCCAATCTCGCCAAGAGCGTGACGGTCATCCACAGGCGCAGCGATTTTCGCGCCGAACGTATCCTGCGCGAGCGGCTTCTGAAAAAGGACAATGTCCGCGTCATCTGGGACACGATCGTCGACGAGATCACCGGTCGGCCCGGCAAGACGCCGCTGCCGCCCTCGGTCGAGGGGCTGAAGCTCAAGCATGCGGTGACCGGCGAGGTGTCGCACCTCAAGATCGACGGCGTGTTCGTGGCCATCGGCCATGCGCCGGCGGTTGAACTGTTCGCCGGCAAGCTCAAGCAGAAGCCGAACGGCTATCTGTGGACGGCGCCGGATTCGACCCGCACCGATGTGCCGGGCGTGTTCGCGGCCGGCGATGTGACCGACGATATCTACCGCCAGGCGGTGACAGCAGCGGGGCTTGGCTGCATGGCCGCACTCGAGGCGGAGAAGTATCTGGCCGGCATCGAAGTGCATCGCGAAGCGGCCGAGTAGAGAGTTCAGAGAGCGGCTTAGAAACGCCGTGTAAAAGCCTGATTTTTCATTCAGACGCCAAAACAGAACGAGGGGAATCATGGCGTTGGACTGGGACAAGCTACGCGTGTTTCACGCTGCGGCGGAGGCGGGGTCGTTTACCCATGCGGCCGAGACATTGCATCTGTCACAATCGGCGATCTCGCGGCAGGTCAGCGCGCTCGAGCATGATGTCGGCGTGCCGCTGTTCAACCGCCACGCCCGCGGGCTGGTGTTGACCGAGCAGGGTGAGATGCTGTTTCGCACGGCGCATGACGTGCTGATGAAGCTGGAGACCATCAAGTCCCGGCTGACCGAGACCAAGGATCGCCCGTCGGGCGTGCTGCGGGTAACGACGACGGTGGGGCTGGGCGCCGGCTGGCTAACCGAGCGGGTGCAGGAATTCATCGAACTCTATCCTGAAATCAGCCTGCAGTTGATCCTCGCCAACGAGGAGCTCGATCTCACCATGCGCCAGGCCGATTGCGCCATTCGGCTGCGCCAGCCGCAGCAGCCGGACCTGATCCAGCGCCGCCTGTTCACCGTGCATTTCCACCTCTACGCGGCCCCATCCTATGTCGCCAAGCATGGCAGGCCGTCTTCCGTCGCCGAGCTGAAGGCCCATCGCATCGTCACCTTCGGCGTGCCGGTGCCGTCGCATCTGTCGGAGCTGAACTGGCTGGAAACGGTCGGTGATTTCGAAGGCGGGCAAAGGGTGCCGACGCTGCAGATCAACGACATATTGTCGATCAAGCGGGCGGTGCAGGGCGGTGCCGGTATCGCCATGCTGCCCGACTATGTGATCAGCAAGGACTCCGACCTCGTGCAGCTGCTGCCGGAGACCGAGGTGCCGTCTTTCGACACCTATTTTGCTTATCCGGACGCGATGAAGAACCAGGCCAAGCTGCACGTGTTCCGGGACTTTATCATCGCCAAGGCGAGAAGCTGGTCATTCTAAGGACATGTCGATTGCCTGGCCCGACCTGAGCCTCAACATGCCCTGAGACGGCGCTGCCGGTTTCACCTACCCCCGCCAGGGCGACAGTCGAGGCAACCAGCCGGGTACGTTGCGGCGGTAGGCGTCGTATTCGGCGCCGTACCGATGAGCCAAAGTCGGCTCCTCGTAGAACCGCACGAAAGAGCCCATGGCGATCGCGCCGATGACCGCATAAGCGGCCAGCGTCCAGCTCGAGAACAGCAATGCCTGGCCGAGGATGATCGACAGCACGGCGACATACATCGGGTTGCGGACATGACGGTAGATGCCGCCGATCACCAGCCTCTCGGTTGGCGCGACCGGAGCGGGCGTGCCGAGGCCCTCAAGCGCGAATCGACCGAAGGCATGCAGCAGTGCTGCGATCGCGACGGCGATCAGAAGCCCGCCGACAGGGACAAAGCCCGGCAGACCAGACCACGGCAAGCCCCAGCGATCGGTCAACAGCCAGGGCACCAGCCCGGCAACCACGCAGGGCGCCGCGATGAAGAAGGCCGCACTGCCGGCGATCGCCGAAAACGTCCGCATTGGCTGCTTCCTCCCCGATTGCCTTAGAAATGCACGCCTGCTGCCTGCTTCCACATCATTGCCCGGTTTTGGCATTTTGAGCCGAAAGCCAGCCGAGATCGGCGATTCTGTAGTTGCAATTGCCCGATTCGGCGGCCCATTTCGACGATTCTGCTGGTCCTATTGGCTTCTGGAATGGGTTAGACCACAGCCTGCGTCTTTTTGCATGCGTGTGTTGCAAAATAGATGCTTGTTTCTTGGGCATGATGAGCACATATATAGATCATCTCCTGGGCGCGTTCTCCTCCCATTAGCGCCCTCGAGTGTTCCCCTCTGGAGGTTAGCCTTAACAGGCACTCCAATCAAACTCAGCCGGATCTTCATTGATCCGGCTTTTTTGTTGCCTGTGCTCTGCTGGGCCGGCAAAAAATTCCATCACAATTGCGACGTAACGGTGACATGTAACCTCTGGTAACATAGCCCGGACGCCCGCGACCTGCTATGTGGATCACAGGACGCGGTGTGGTTCGGACGGGAGATGGGGGCATCACTCGTACGGCCCGGGCTCAGGCGGCTACCGCGTCCGAACCGTTTTTTCCGCCGAACTCGGCGGCACCAAATGCGGCGGACCTGCCGTTTTACCTCCCAAGGAAACGGTCCGCGAACAAAGCGACGTCCGGTCCCCGCCGGACGTCGTTTTCTTTTGTCCCCTCGAATCAGGTTCGAGAGGAACGCTACGCCATCAGGCAGCCTTGCCGTTGGTGTTCATCGCCTCGTCGGCCAGACGGCCGGTGAGTTCGGCCATGTGGTCGAAGACGGCACGGTAGCTGGCAACGCCCGCGGTCGCCGAGCGCAACTCGATGATAAGGTCGCCGATCTCGGCTTGCGGCATGGTTGCCTCGACGACATCCCATCCTGGCCAGCCAGGCCGCGCGTCGTAGCCGAGTATCTGGCCGCGCCGTTGCGGGATGAGAGCGATGATCTTCGAGGTGGCGTCGGAGGGTGTGACGATCTCGACCTTCATCACAGGCTCCAGGAGCACCGGCAAGCACGCGGCCATGCCTTCCTTCATTGCCAGCCTGGCCGCCATCTGGAAGGCCATGTCGGAGGAATCGACCGCATGGTAGGAGCCGTCCGACAGGTTGACTGCGACATCCACGACCGGAAAGCCCAGCGGCCCGGATTTCAGATAGTCGCGCACCCCGGTCTCGACCGACTGGATGTAGGTCTTGGGCACGACGCCGCCGGTAATGGTGTCGGTGAACTGGAAGCCGGAGCCGCGCGGCAGCGGCTTGATCTCGATCACCACGTCACCGAACTGGCCATGTCCGCCGGACTGTTTCTTGTGACGGCCGCGCTGTTGCGCCGATTTGCGGATCGTCTCGCGATAGGGCACCGCCGGCGGATGGCCTTCGACCGGTATCTGGTTCTTGCCTTCCAGCCGCTCGCGCACCACGCGCAGATGCATCTCGCCATGGCCCGACAGCACGGTTTCAGCCGAGTCCTGGTTGTGGCGCAGGCTGAGCGAGGGGTCCTCCTCGGCCAGCCGCTGGATGGCAGCCGACATTTTCACTTCGTCCTTGCGCTCCTTGGGACGGAGCGCGAAGGCGAAGACCGGCTGCGGCGGCTCGAACTGGACGAGCGGCTTGATGCCGCCCTTGGCCGAACTCAGCGTCTGGCCGGTCTTGACCTCGTCCAGCTTGCCCAGCGCGACCGTATCGCCGGCCTTGGCGATGGAGAGCTTGGACTGGTCCTTGCCGAGCATCCGGTAGATGCCGGAAACCTTGGCCGTGTCGCCGCCGGGCAGCCAGAGTTCGGAACCGTCGACGACCTGGCCGGAGAGGATGCGCGACACCGACAGCTTGCCGCCATGCGAGGTGTGGATGGTCTTCATCACCTGGACCAGGGTAGCCGCGCCGTCGGGTGCACCGAGCCGCTTGCGGGTCGCCTCGATGTCGGGCGCGTCGTGGCGGATCGCCTTCAGGAGACGCAGCACGCCGTTGCCTTTCTCGGCGGTGCCGATCAGCACCGGGGTCACCGCGCCGTCGCGCAGGTCGGCGGCGAGATCGTCGAAGATCGCGTCCTTGGGCGGTTCGATCTCCTCGAGCAGCTGTTCCATCAACTGGTCATCATGGTCGGCCAGCGTCTCCAGCATCGAGAAACGCGCTTCGAGCTCGCGCGCCTTCTCGTCGCCGGGAATCTGCGCCACCTCGCTTTCGGCATATTCGCGATAGATGTAGGCGCGCTCCAGCGCCAAGTCGATCGAACCAATGACGACGCCGTCCTTGCGCAGCGGAATCTGGCGCAGCAGCAATGGCACGGCACTGGCCGGCTGCAGCATCTTCAGCGTGTCGCGCACGCCGGTGATTGCCTTGTCGACCTTGTTGAGAAACAGGATGCGCGGCACGCCGAGATCGTCGAGCTTGCGCATGATCAGTTGCAGGGCAGGGATCTTCTTTTCATCGGCCTCGGCCACGACCACCGCGAGGTCGCAGGCGGCCAGCACCGGTTCGGCTTCGAAAGAGAATTCGATGGAGCCGGGACAGTCGACGAAGGTGATCTGCTCGCCCATGAATTCGGTGGTGGCGATCGTCGCCTCGACGCTCATGGCGTGGGCGCGCGCCTCGGGCGAATGATCTGAAACGGTGTTGCCTGATGAAACGGGATTTTGTCGGGGAATTGAGCCCGTACGGGCCAATATGGCTTCGAGAAGTGTCGTCTTACCGCTTGCGAAGGGACCGACTATGGCAATGCATTTCGGTCCCGTGCGTCGTCCTCCGGCGCGAGTACCCATGACTGACCTCCACTCAGGCGTTTCCCGTAGGACCGACTGGCATGCATGGTTCAGGCGTGGTCAATCGGTCCTGAGCGGCGGCCGGCCTGTTCGACCGTCGCGGGCGGGGTTCTTTTCAAGTCCACCTGCCCAAAGCCATCGTCCCACTTGTTTGCCGGCAGGGCAAGGAAAATAGAAATCCTTTGCTCGGCCGTGGACCCGTGCTGGCCATATAGGGGGCTGGCAGCCGGAAGCTGTTGCACGTCGACCGATATCGGCGGAAACTGAAGCTGGCGACCCGTCGCCCGCTGTTTTGAAGGACCATCGACCCATGAAGATCATTGCCTGCGGCAGCGTGCCGACCGTCATCGCGCCGGAAAAATACTTCACCGGCCGGGTGCTGCAGACGCCGATCATCGAGAAAGAGGCGCCGGCGCGGCTGCGAGCCACGCTGGTCAGCTTCGAGCCGGGCGCGCGCACCCACTGGCATACGCATCCGCTTGGCCAGACGCTCTACGTGACGGTGGGCGCCGGGCTTGCCCAGACGTGGGGCGGCCCGGTCCAGGAGATCAGGGCCGGCGACGTCATCTCGTTCGCGCCTGACGAAAAACACTGGCATGGCGCGGCGCCGAAATCGGCGATGACGCATATCGCCATGCAGGAGGCGCTCGACGATGTCCATGCCGACTGGCTGGAAGCGGTGACATCGGAACAATATGACGGCTGAATGCTCAGTCCGCAGGAACCCGGCTTCTATTCCAGCCGCAACATTTTCAGAAGAGGGCGACTCGCGGCGACGCCGGATCGACAGCGCCATGCCGCCCGTTCAACTGACCGTCGGTCAGTAATTTGCGAAACTCACGTCCGGACATAGCCATGTCAAAGCACCGTTTGCCCCTGGTCGCCGCTGTCTATCTTGGTTCGTTCGTGGCTCTGCTCGACGTCAGCATCGTCAATGTCGCGCTGCCGACCATCCAGCAGGCGTTGCAAACCGATTTCGGCGGCCTGCAATGGGTGGTCGACGCCTACACGCTGTGCCTGTCGGCCTTCATGCTGTCGTCCGGCCTGATCGGCGACCGCTATGGCCGCAAGCGCTCATGGCTGGCCGGCGTCGGCATCTTCGTGGCCGGCTCGCTGATCTGCGCCGTCGCGCCCAATTTGCCGGTGCTGCTGGCCGGCCGGGTCGTACAGGGCATCGCCGGCTCGCTGCTCATTCCAGGCGCGCTGTCGATCCTGACGCAAGCCTTTCCCGATGCGCGCCAGCGCGCCGGCGTCATTGGCGGCTGGGCGTCGTTCGCCGCCACCTCTCTGCTCGTTGGTCCCGTCCTCGGTGGCATCCTGGTCGAGACCGTCGGCTGGCAAAGCATCTTCCTTATCAACCTGCCGCTTGGTCTGATCACGATCGCGCTCGGTGCTGCTTCGATCAACGAGACGGCGCATCCCGAACATGCCCATCTCGATCTCGTCGGCCTGGCTCTCAGCATCCTGTGGCTGGGGGCGCTGACCTTTGGCCTGATCTCGGCCGGCGAGAATGGCTGGGGCGAGCCAAGGACGGTCACGGCGCTCATCGCAGGGGTCGTCGGCCTGGCTGCTTTCCTCGGCTTCGAGGCGCGCACGGCACGGCCGATGCTGCCGCTTGGCCTGTTCCGTGACGTCCGCTTTGCCGTCGCCAATGTCGCTTCGTTCGCGCTCGGCTTCACCTCCTATTCCAGCGTCTTCTTCTTCTCGATGTTCCTGCAGCAGGTGCAGGGCTGGTCGCCGACGCAGACCGGCCTGCGCATGGCGCCGGCCTTCATCGTCCAGATCGTGGTGTCGCCGTGGATCGGCAGGCTGAGCGCGCGCTATGGTCACTCCGCGCTGATGACCATCGGCTATGTTGCTATCGGCCTGTCCATGCTCGGCATGTGCTGGGCCGGTCCTTCGACGTCCTACGCGATGCTGTGCCTTCTGTTCGCCATCGGCGGCCTCGGCAATGCGCTTGCAATCCCGACCGGCAGCGCTGCCGCCATGTCCTATGCGCCGCGCGAACGCTCGGGCATGGTGTCGGCGGTCATCAATGCCACCCGCCAGAGCGGTCTTGCCATCGGCATCGCCTTGCTCGGCGCCTTGATGAGCATGCGGGCAACCAACCTTTTGACCGGGTATCTCGGCGATGCCGGTGTCGCCAACGCGGAAGCGGTCGCCCGTGCTGCAATTTCGCGGCATGATTTCGCAACCGATGCGGCGATGGGCGAAAGCGGCGTGCATGAACTCTATGCTGCCGCCTATGCCGGCGGCTTCCATGCCGCCATGCTGACGGCAGCGATCGGCGCGTTCCTCACCGCCGCACTGCTGGTTGCCGTGCTGGCGCCGGCCGAGGCGCGCTCGGCCAAAGAGACCAAGCACCAGGCGTGAGGCTGACGGCCCATTGAAAACCGGCAGTGAAGCCGGGTTCTGCGTTCAAAGCGCGCCGCTCAGGTCAGCGAAGCCGTAAAGCGCTGGATGCGCGTGCAGGCTTCCTCCAGAAGCGTCTCCGAGGTGGCGTAGGAGATGCGGAAGTTGGGGCCGAGGCCGAAGGCCGAGCCGAACACCACCGCGACGCCCTCGGCTTCGAGCAATTCCGAGCAGAAGGTTTCGTCGGTGTCGATCGGCTTGCCGGCCTTGGTCTTCTTGCCGATCAACTGGGCGCAGGAGGGATAGACATAGAAGGCCCCTTCCGGCGACGGACAGGTGATGCCGCGCGCCTGGTTGAGCATCGAGACGACGAGGTCGCGACGGCCTTGAAAGATCGCCTTGTTTTTGGCGATGAAATCCTGCGGGCCATTCAGCGCCTCGACGGATGCCCATTGCGCGATGGTGCAGGCGCCCGATGTCTGCTGACCCTGGATCATGTCCATCGCCTTGATCAGTTGGACCGGGCCCGCCGCATAACCGATGCGCCAGCCGGTCATTGCATAGGCTTTCGACACGCCGTTCATGGTCAGCGTGCGCTCGTAGAGCTTAGGCTCGACCTCGGCGATGGTCCTGAAGACGAAATCGCCATAGGTCAGGTGCTCGTACATGTCGTCGGTCAGCGTCCAGACATGCGGATGCTTCAACAGCACGTCGGCCAGCGCGCGCAGTTCGGCCTCGGTATAGGCGGCACCCGACGGGTTCGACGGCGAGTTCATCAGCAGCCATTTGGTCTTCGGCGTGATCGCCTTTTCCAGCACGGAAGCGGTCAGTTTGAAGCCGTTGTCGATCGAGGTGTCGGCAAACACGGAGGTGCCGCCGCAGATCGCCACCATCTCGGGGTAGCTGACCCAGTAGGGGCGAGGAATGATGACCTCGTCGCCGGGGTTCAGCGTCGCCATGAAGGCGTTGAACAGGATCTGCTTGCCGCCCGTACCGACGATGGTCTGCTCGGGCTTGTAGTCGAGATTGTTCTCGCGCTTAAACTTTTTTGCGATCGCCTCGCGCAGCGGCACGATGCCCGAAACCGGCGGATACTTGGTTTCGCCGCGGCGGATCGCCTCGATTGCCGCATTCTTGATGTTGTCGGGCGTGTCGAAATCCGGTTCGCCGGCGCCGAGGCCAATAATGTCACGGCCGGCATTTTTCAGCTCGCGCGCTTTCTGCGTGACCGCGATGGTGGCGGAAGGCTTCACGCGCGAAAGGGTGTCGGCAAGAAAGGCCATGAGCTTGACGTCTCCATGGAAGATCGGCGCGGCCAGGAGCGACCGCGGCGCTTCTCATGTCGCATGATTTCGCGCAACGCAAGCATTGTCGGCTGATCCAGGTCTCAAGGAGCTGTGATCGGACCAGGGGTCGGCAACAATAAATTCATTAACGAGCGGTAGAGGCTTGAGTGGCAGGATCGCAGACCAATTGCGGAGCGAGGAACCGTGTCGCGCAGCGTCGGGCTTGCCCACATCATCCGTCAGGACGACGGCACCTCCACCGGTGTCTGGGGCATCTACACGTTGCAAAGCGCTTTCCAGCCGATCTTCGCCTTCAAGGAAGGCAAGCTGTCGGTGGTCGCGTTCGAAGGGCTGATCCGACCGTTCCGCGACGGCGAGCCACAATCGCCGATGAATTTCTTCTCGACCTGTCCGGCCGCCGACCGGCTGCATATCGAGGCGCTGACCAGGACGCTGCATCTTCTCAACGCCGGTGCCTGCCTGCCGCGGGAAGCGTCGATCTTTGTCAATTTCGACCCGTCGGTGTTCACCGAACGCACTGTTGCCGACGCTGCCTTGCGCGAGATGCGGCTCGTGCTGCACGAGGCCGGCATCGACCCGCGTCGCGTCGTCTGCGAGGTGACCGAGCAGCGGTCGGCGTCGCAGGAAGCCTTGCACGGCTTCGTCGCGGCACTGAGAGCCAACGGTTTCCGCATCGCCGTCGACGACTATGGCGCCGACGATTCCGACATCAACCGGGTCAAGGAGTTGAAGCCGGATATCGTCAAGTTCGATGCCTACTGGATCACGCAGCTGATGGAGTCCGGCGCCGGCTTCGCGTTGCTGACCACCATGGTGAAGAACTTCGAGGAGCAAGGCATCCATACGGTGTTCGAAGGCATCGAGGAGGGCTGGCAACTGGAGCTCGCCGAGAAATCGGGTGCGTCGATGGTGCAAGGTTTCGTGCTGGCGCGACCCGAATTGGCGCCGACCAGCTTTGGCGTCTTCGACAAGGCCGGGCAGGCGCCTGTCGCTGCTGCCGTCGACACGTCGGCTGCTGCCGTGGCAACGGCTTCGGCGCGGCCGGTCAAGGCCTTCGGGCGCCGCGTCGCGACATGAGAGGTGATCGGCGGCGCAATGTCGGCGATGCGATCCGGGTCGACGAAGTCGGCATCGAATACGGCATGTATGGCGAGTTCCGGCTGCGCAGCGCCTATCAGCCGATTTTCGCGCCGCGCGGCCGGTTCCTTCACGCGGTCGCGGCCGAAGCCCTGATCGAGCCGCACCGTGCGGGCCGCCCCGGCGCGCCAAAGATGTTCTTCGAAAGCGTTGCCGTCTCGGACCGGCTGTTTGTGGAAACCATGTGCCGGGCGCTGCATCTCAGGAATTTTCGCAACATCGGCGTCGACGGGCTCGACCTGTTCTTCAACTACAATCCGTTGATCAACGACCATGCCGGGCGGGCACTGGCCGAGATTCGCCTGATGACCAGGCATCTCGGCGAGTTCGGCCTGGCGCCGGCCATGCTGGTCTGCGAAATCACCGAACAGGCGGCGGACGACGCGCTTCTCGCGCGGCTGGTGCGCGAAATGCGGCGCGACGGCATCCGCATCGCCATCGATGATTTCGGCACCGGGCACTCGACCGAGGAGCGGGTGAGCCTGCTCAAGCCCGACATCGTCAAGATCGATGGCACCTGGTTCGCGGAGTTCTGTCGCCACGCTGCCGCTGAACGGTTCTTCCGCCCGCTGGTTTCCAGCTTGCATGACCGCGGCGCCAAGGTGCTGGTCGAAGGCATCGAGCAGCCCACCCATCTGCGCGTCGCGCTCGAAGGCGGCGTCGACCTGCTGCAGGGTTTTCTCCTCGCCCGCCCAGCCTTGGCGGGGACCGTTTTCGAGGAAGAGCCACTGAACATCGACACGCTGCTGGGTACCGGCGGCAATGTCGTCCCGCTGTTCGGCTAGGGGCGCCACTATTCACACATCAGCGGCGCTGATCGTCGCGACAAAACAAATCATTGGTTGAGTCCGCCGCCGCTGCGATAATCGCGCGGAGAGAGTGCTCGGGGGAACAGCCATGATACTTTACGGCATGATCGACAGCGGCAATTGTTACAAGCCGCGCCTGCTGATGGCGAAGCTTGGCCTGGCCTTCACCAACGTCGAGGTGAGTTCGCACACAGGCGACACACGCAAAGCCGACTTTGTCGCCAAGAACCCGAACGCCATGGTGCCGCTGCTCGAGTTCGACGATGGCCGGCGGCTGGCCGAATCCAACGCCATCCTGCTCTATCTCGCCGAAGGCACACGCTTCCTGCCGGCGGACAGGTATGAGCGTGGGCTCGCGTATCAATGGCTGTTCTTCGAACAATACAGCCACGAGCCCTACATCGCCGTGCGTAAGGCGCTGCTGACCTTTCCCGAACGTGCTGGGGATGCGACCCCGGAGCGGCTGGCGGTGACGCTGGAGCGCGGCAACAAGGCGCTCGGCGTGATGAACAGGCATCTGGAAAACAATGCCTTCTTCGCCGGCAGCGCGCTCAGCGTCGCCGACATCGCGCTCTATGCCTATACGCATACGGCGGAGCAGGGCGGTTTCCAGCTCGACGCCTATCCGGCGGTGTCGGCATGGCTTGGCCGAGTGGAAGCGGATCCGGGGCATGTGCCGATCGAGTGGGTGGGGTAGCCTTCTCCTCCTGAAGGAGGGGCTATTTCAACAAATGGTCGTAGTCGGCGTGGGTGCCGACCCAGAACCAGATCACATCTTCATTGTTGCGTATGGCAACAGCCCGATAGTTTTCGTCAACTCGCGCCGACCAATAGCGACCGACCTGTTTGAAATGCAGTGAGGGATGAAAAGGATCGAACGCAGTCGGGCAAAACGCCTGTCCGCCTTTGCTCTGATTGACGATGGCAGTTTTTCATAAGCCTCCCAGAACGGTGGAGAGGCGACGTGGTTCACAGAGGCCGCGTCCGACCAGCGCGATGGTCAGCCAGCGCCTGTTCGGCAAGCCTGTCCAAACGGCCCGCCTTCGCGTCGGCTTCCATCTGCCGGTCCCACATATCCGCCTGGAGCGCCTCGAACCAGGCGGCAAACGCCTTCAGTTCCTCGGGGCTCAGTTCGGCGACGGATTGTTCGATCTGCTCAAGTTTGGTCATGGCCGAATGGTACCACTACTGGGCTAAAAGTACCACAAGTTGGAACCATAGTGCGGGCTGCGCCACCTAACCCAGACAGCAAAAAAGGCGGGATAAATCCCGCCTTCCCATGCTTGGTAGCCTGATCGGGAGCGTCCGGTCCGGGCTGGCAGCTATCTGCTGATCCAGCTTGTCGGGTCTTTCCGCTCCAGCGCGCTTCTCGCGCGACTGTCAGTACATCCGTGACTTGCCGCGCGCCCCGAACTCTCGCCCGGCGCGCGCTATCGCAAAATCAGGCTGCCTTGCTCAGAGATCCAGCGGACGACTTGCCAGTGCGGCGGTCCTGCTCGATCTCGAAGTTGATCTTCTGGCCTTCGACCAGGGTCGACAGTCCAGCACGCTCGACAGCGGAGATGTGGACGAATACGTCCGCGCCGCCCGCGTCAGGCTGAATGAAGCCGAAGCCCTTGGTGGCGTTGAACCACTTGACCGTTCCAGTTGCCATTTAGATAGTCCTTCACATTTGCTTTAGATTGACCGGACCGAGGTCCAGCCGGTGTGCATCGAGATTTTGGAGATAGACGTCAGCAAACGCGATTATCGCGAGGCCCGGATCGATCGGCCGAAATATCAATGGAAGGCATATAGGCTGCTTTCGCACAAAAAACAAGAC
This sequence comes from Mesorhizobium sp. BR1-1-3, assembly GCF_020165455.1. Taxonomy (NCBI): domain Bacteria; kingdom Pseudomonadati; phylum Pseudomonadota; class Alphaproteobacteria; order Hyphomicrobiales; family Phyllobacteriaceae; genus Mesorhizobium; species Mesorhizobium sp. BR1-1-3. The sequence continues at coordinate 18,119 of NZ_JAIUIC010000012.1, read as the reverse complement.
TGTGTGAGAAAGCCGTGATCAGGGCGCTGCCCAATGGCCGCCCCAATCGCGTGAGAGCGTCACGACGGATCGCGACGTCCCTGGGCGGCGGATCAGGGAGAGGACCATGAAAACCATTCTGCTTGCCGCCTGCCTGACGCTTGTCGCCGCTCAGGCTCAGGCGATCTCGCGCTACGACCCGACGCGTATGAGCTGCGGCAAGGTTCAGGCGACGATCGCCCGGCAGGGGGCGGTCATCCTGCGCTACCAGTCGAAGCGGGTGCCGGGACTGCCGCTCTACGACCGTTATGTGCAGAGCCAGCGATTCTGCAGCATGGGCGAGGTGAGGACACGAGCCTACGTGCCGAGCGCCGACACAAAGTCCTGCCCGGTCTACAACTGCAAGCGGCCGGACAACGACCGGCATTTCCGCCGGCGGTTCTTCCATAACAACTAGCGCTTGTCGACCGGCAGCCATTGCTCTCAATCCCGGATATGCTCCGTGAGCATGGATACGAATTGCGTCACCTTTTGCGGGCGAAAGCGCGCCGCCGGATAGACCACGTGAATGCCGCCGGAGGGCAGCGCCCAGTCGGGGAGCACGTGGACGAGGCGGCCTTGCGATAGATAGTCGACGACCAGATAGTCCGGCAGAACTGCCAGTCCGCCGCCGGCGAGCGTCGCTTCCAGTACGGCGGGCGTCGAGTTGATGGAGAACGCCTCGCGCAGGGTGATGGTGCGCGGCTCGGAATCGCCTCGGGTGAAGTTCCAGGTGAACGGCTTGCGAAGCACGGCATTGGCAACGAGCGGCAAGGAAGAAAGATCTTCCGGCTTGTCCACCCTGATCCCGGCCGCGAAATCCCGCGACGCGACCAGGATTTGCCGGAAGGTGCCGATGCGTCGCGCCTGCTGGCTGGAGTCATCCAGCCAGCCAACCCGGATGGACAGGTCGATCTTGTTGCCGATCAAGTCAATTATGGCATCGGAAATGACCAGTTCGACGCCGCAGGCCGGAAATCTCTGGCGAAAGCGGGCGGCGATCGGGGCCAGCACGATCGCGCCATAGTCATTGGACGCGGAAACACGCAGCACACCGGCCACCTCGGCGTTGGCCTCGCCAACCTCGGCGACCGCTTCTTCGACATCCCGCAGGATCAGAACGCAGCGTGCATGCAGAAGACGGCCTGCTTCCGTCGGCTCGACCCTTCGCGTCGTGCGCACGAGAAGCGTGGTCCGCAGCTCAGCCTCGAGGCGAGCGACTTGTTGGCTGACGACTGTTTTCGTGATGCCAAGCCGCTCGGCCGCGCGGGTAAAGGAACCTGCGTCGACCACGGTGGCAAAATAGGCGAGGCGATTGAGGTTTATCGATTCCACCACGAAGGCTCATTGTAAGCTTTCAACATACAGTTTGTATTATTACGGCCAATTTATTGATTAATCCAGAGGGCTTACCGTGCCGTCTACCGTCCGCCCTGCGGGCCCGTAGCCGCACCCGATCCCCTTTCATTCAACGGAGATATTCCATGTTCACGAGGAGACAGATCATGAAGACCTCATTGGCCCTCGGCGCAACCGCCGTTTTCGCGCCCATCGACAGCGGCCAGGCCGCCGGCGCCAAGCTTGGCTGGAAACACTTCCCGGCGGGTCCAAACGGTTTCTTCCGTGCGCCGGTGCTGCTGTCGGGGCCGAGCGAAGCCCTGTTGATCGACGGCGGCTTCACCTATCCGGACGGCAAGGCGCTCGCCGATGCCATCAAGGCCACCGGCAAGAAGCTGACCACCATCTATGTCACTCAGTCCGATCCCGATTACTACTTCGGCCTGAAGCCGGTGCGGGACGCCTTCCCGGAGGCAAAAGTCATCGCTGCCTCCGCCACGCTGGAAGCCATCAAGGGCAATGTGGAGAAGAAGCTCGCCGTCTGGGGTCCGCAACTGAAGGAAAATGGCCCGCAGGCGCTTTCCGACATCGTCCTCCCCGAGGCAGTCGACGGCGCAACGCTGACGGTCGATGGCGAGACTGTAGAGATCGTCAATGCGGAAGAAGGATTGGCCAACCGCCGCTATCTGTTCGTGCCGTCGCTCAATGCCGTTTTCGGCGGGGTGATGATCTTCTCGGGCGTTCACGTCTGGACCGCCGACACGCAGACCAGGGAAAGCCGTGCCGCCTGGATCAAAACGCTGGACGCGATTGCCGCCCGCAAGCCCGCTGTCGTGGTGCCCGGCCACATGGCCCCCGATGCCGCGATCGGTCCTTCGGCGGTGGAGTTCACCAAGTCCTATCTCCTCACCTTCGAGGAAGAACTGGACAAGGCGGCAGACAGCGCCGCGTTGAAGGCGGCCATGGAGACCCGCTTCCCCGGCCTCGGTATGGGCGTCGCCCTCGATGTCGGATCCAAGGTCGCCAAGGGCGAGATGAAGTGGGGCTGACATGGCGACGAACCTCGATTTGATCCGTGGAACCTACGAGGGAACTTCCGAGGAGAACGGCCGCAATCTGCTGGCCGTTCTTTCCGCCGACATCGAATGGACCGAGGCGGAAGGATTCCCCTATGCCGGCACCTATGTCGGCATCGAGGCCCTGATGCAGGGGGTCTTCAAGCGGCTCGGCTCGGAGTGGATCGGATACCATGCCGACGTGCACAGCTTCATTGCCGATGGCGATCGGGTGGCCGCCTTCGGCGTGTATTCCGGTACATATAAGGCGACGGGAAAATCCATGACGGCCCCGTTCGCTCATCTCTACGAACTGCGGGACGGCAAGATCATCCGCATGCGGCAGTATGTCGATACGGTGCTCGTTGCGCGCGCACTGGCCTGACACCGAAGCAACCGAGGGAGACATCCGTGCTGCAACTTAAATCCTTCGCGGCGGCCGCTTTCGCGGTCGCGGCGCTCACCGCCGCGGCGCATGCGGGAAACACCAAGCCGGTCAAGCAGGTGCTGCAACAGCATGAATTGACTCAAAAAAAACAGGACGCTTGTCCTGAAAGCCTATCAGGCGCTGTTCGGCGACCATGACCTTACCGCGCTGGACCGCTATTGGGCCGAGGCTTACATTCAGCATAACCCGACGATGACGGATGGCCGAGACTCGGTCAAAAAGCTTCTCGAAAGCATGGGTGTCGCCAATTGGCCAAAACAAAAAGTCGACTTCAAGCGGGTGATCGCCGAAGGCGACCTCGTCATGACCCAGGTCGTTCAACCGAAGGCAGGCAACATGCCGGAGACCGTCATCGTGGACATTTTTCGCGTTGAAAACGGCAAGATCGCCGAGCATTGGGACGTGATGCAGCCGGTGCCCGCCAACCCGGTCAATAAGCGACCGATGTACTGATCCAGGCCTTCTGCCAGCGCCGGCCGCCGCTCAAAACCCGAACGATACCTGCGCCGGCGGCGGCGGGCCGACGCGCACGCCTTCCATGGCCAGCATCTTCTCCTTGGTGACCGAGCCGCCCGGCGCCGAGAAGCCGCCGATCTTGCCGCCGGCGGCAAGGATGCGATGGCAAGGGATGACCAGCGGCACCGGATTGGCGCCAAGGGCGGCCCCGGTTTCGCGGGCGAGCCCGGCATGGCCGGCGGTCTTGGCCAACTCGCCATAGGTGGTGGTTTCGCCGAAGGAGAGTTTTCGCGCCGCGTCGTAAATGGCGAGGCGGAAATCGTCGACGCCGTCGAGATCGACCGGCACGGCGGAGAAGTCGACATCCTCGCCCGCCGCATAGGCCTTGATCGCTGCGATCAGCTCGACCACCCATGGCGGCTGCGCCGTGGCGCTGGAAACGCCGCCATGGCGCAGCAGGCGCCGTTCCACCGCTTCGCGGCTGCGTTCGGGCAGGCAGAGCCGGATCAGGCCCTTTTCGCTCCAGGCAATGCCCATGAAACCGATCACTGTTTCTAACACTGCGTGGCCGGCCGTGATCGAAGCTGTCGTGACCATGATGCGTTCCTTCCCGCAAAGTGGCGAAATCCGGGATTCGTCCCAGTACATATCCGGAACAATATGGCATCGCCGCCTGCGTCTCGTCACCCGAAAACCACCTGATCGCCCCGATTGCCCGGCCTGAATCGCTGGTGTAAGGGATTTCTTAACAACCCGACAAACCGGACCCGAGCGCGGCTTGCCAGCAAAACTCAACCTTATCGCGATCGGCGTGATCCTGGCCGCCGCCGGCATCAGCGGCTGCACGTCGACCTCGCAGATGAAGTCCGCGCCTGCTCTCACCGAAACAGCGACCGCCGCCGGCGCTGATGCCGGCTTCACCGTGCCTCTGCCGGAGACGGTTTCGGTGCTGCCGGAATCATCGGGGATCGCCCCCGTTCAGACGGCCGAGCTGCCGCCCGATTCCGCCGCACAGCCGGCTGCGGCGACCGCCGCTTTTGCCGGATCGACACCGGCGGCACCAGCCGTGCCCGCGGTGATGACCGCCAATGCCTGGCAGGCGCCGCCGCCGGCAAATGCGAACGAACCGGTCAAGGCGGCCGAGACTTATACGACCGCGGGGCTGATCGTGCCGGCAACCGCCAAGGGCGACCGCATGCCCGGCGTCCAGCAGGTCGCCTATGTCGTGCCGCAGAACCCGGCGGCCCTGGTCCAGTTTCCGGCAGGGCCCGTGCAAGAAGAACACGCGACGGGCGTGCGTGGCGATGTTGAGCGGCTGATCGAGAAATATGCGGCGATCTATCAGGTGCCGGTGGACCTGGTGCGCCATGTCGTCAACCGCGAGAGCACCTTCAACCCGAAAGCCTACAACAACGGCCATTGGGGACTGATGCAGATCAAGCACGCGACGGCACGCGGCATGGGCTATGACGGACCGGCCAAGGGCCTGTTCGACGCCGAAACCAATCTGAAATACGCGGTCAAATATCTGCGCGGCGCCTGGCTGGTGGCCGGCGGCAACGCCAAGAAGGCCGACTGGCTCTATCAGACCGGCTATTATTACGACGCCAAGCGCAAGGGCCTGCTCGAGGCGACCGGCCTTGGCCGCGACCGCCAGCGCCGTCGCCTGCAACCCGACGCCTGAGCGCGATGCCTGAACCGCGCCCGCCGGCCCTGAACGACATCCGGCTGCGCAAGATCCTCGACGAGACGCTGGTTCCGCCGCACTGGCCCGACGGCTTTGTCATGCGCAGTTTCGAGCCTGGTGACGCGCCCGCCCTGCATGCGCTTTTGACGGAAGTGTTCGATGACGGCGCCGATGGTCCGTTCGACGAGTGGTGGCCGCGTATCGCGGACGATCCCGAATTCGACCCGGCGCTGTGCTTCCTCGTCATCGACGCCAAGGGCCGGCTGGCGGCGGCGGCGCTGTGCTGGACCCGCGCCTTCGTCAAGGATCTTGCCGTTCATCCCGAGGCGCGCGGCAAGGGTGTTGCCGAAGCGCTGATGTGGCACGCCTTCGCCGTTTTTCGCGAACGCGGCGCCGACCATGTCGACCTCAAGACCAACACGGTCGAGAATCCCGCCGCCGTCCGGCTCTATGAGCGGCTGGGTATGATGCCTGTCGCCTGGGAAGGCTAGGGTGTGCTGATATTCAGGTGATGCCGGCCTGCAAATGACGGCTTCCTGCGCTTCCGGTGCTCACGTACCCAAAAGTACGCTCCGCTCCGGTTCTCGGAAACCACCATTTTCGACTCGGCCTGACCTGAATCTCAACACCCCCTGATGGGTGTCGCCTCACGCAGGAACGGCGCGATTTGGGAACCCAAAGCGCCGCTTCGCATTCAGTGGGAGGTGAGGGCCTGACAAGCTGCCGGCGCGTGGGAGGATTTTCCGTGGCCGGCCGCGGAGGGACGTCCATCACCATGAAGTTTTCTCACGCATTCCTGGCGCTCGGCGTCGCCGCCATGCTGGTTGGTACGCCGGCGCGGGCCGTCGAGCTGTCGATGGTGTCGGGCGATACCGGCGACGGCATCAAGGTGCTGCGCGAGATCCTCGACCGTTACGAGAAAGACAGCGGCAACAAGGTCAACATCGTCGTCATGCCGACGTCCGGGACCGACCAGTTCGGCCAGTACCGGCTGTGGCTTGCCGCCGGAAACAGCGACATCGACGTCTACCAGACGGACGTGATCTGGGCGCCGCAGCTCGCCAGCCAGCTCGTCGATTTGACCGCAGCGACCAGGGACATCGTGGCCGAGCATTTCCCGTCGATCATCCAGTCGCAGACCGTCAATGGCAAGCTGGTCGCCTTGCCGATCTTCACCGATGCGCCGGCGCTCTACTACCGCAAGGATCTACTCGACAAATATGGCGCCAAGGTGCCGGCCACCTGGAAGGAACTGGCGGACACCGCCAGGCTGGTCATGGACAAGGAACGTGCAGCCGGCAATCGGGATATCTGGGGCTTCGTCTTTCAGGGCAACGCCTATGAGGGGCTGACCTGCGACGCGCTCGAATGGGTGATGTCGAATGGCGGCGGCCAGATCATCGAGCCGGACGGCTCCATCTCCATCAGCAATCCAAAAGCGGCGGCGGTGCTCGATATGGTCAAGGGCTGGGTTGGGACCATCGCGCCGCCCGGCGTGCTCGCCTACCAGGAAGAGGAATCGCGCGGCGTCTGGCAGACCGGCAACGCGGTGTTCATGCGCAACTGGCCCTATGCCTATGCGCTTGGCAACGGCGAGGGCTCGCCGATCAAGGGCAAGTTCGACGTGGCGCCGCTGCCGGCCGGCACCGGCGAAGGCGCCCGACCGGTCGCGACGCTGGGTGGCTGGAACCTCGCGGTCTCCAAATATTCGAAGCATCCGGATGCCGCGATCGAGCTGGTCAAGTTCATTGCCTCGCCCGCGATGCAGAAATACCGCGCGCTGAAGACGTCCAACCTGCCGACCATCCAGGCGCTGTATGACGATGCCGACATCGCCAGGCAACACCCGATTATTCCGCGCTGGAAGCAGATCTTTCTCAATGCGGTGCCGCGCCCCTCGGCCGCCACCGGGATCAAATACAACGAGGCGTCGAGCCAGTTCTGGAACGCCGTTCACAACACGCTCTCGGGCGACGGCACTGCCGCCGACAATCTGGCCGACCTCGAAGCGACGCTGACCAAGCTGAAGGGCCGAGGCTGGTGACGATACTGGGACAGCCGGCCGGCGGGACCGCAGCGAGCGGAGCGAGATGACAGGGATGAAACCGGAAACAGCCAAGGCCGCGCACGCGCCGTTGAGGGCACAGCGCGTTCGCTCGGCGTGGCTTTTCCTGGCGCCAATGCTTCTGGTGCTCGCCGCGGCGGCCGGCTGGCCGCTTGCCCGCACGGTCTATTTCAGCTTCACCGACGCCTCGCTGGCCGATCTCGACGCGCGCCAATGGGTCGGCTTCGCCAATTACTTTTCGGTACTTCACATGCCAAGCGGCCGGACCCTCTATGACGGGTTGCTGGTCGACCCTGTCTGGTGGCGTGCCGTCTGGAACACAGTGCGCTTCACCGTGATTTCGGTGACCTGCGAGACCATCCTCGGCACCATCGTTGCCCTGGTTCTCAACGCCGAATTCCCAGGCCGCGGCATCGTCAGGGCGGCGATCCTGATCCCCTGGGCGATCCCGACGATCGTCTCGGCGAAGATGTGGCAATGGATGCTCAACGACCAGTTCGGCATCATCAATGTGGTGCTGCTCAATCTTGGCCTGATCAGCACCAAGATCGCCTGGACGGCCAACGCCGACACCGCGATGGCGGCGGTCCTCATCGTCGATATCTGGAAGGCGACGCCATTCATGACGCTGCTCATCCTGGCCGCGCTGCAGATGCTGCCGAGGGAGATCATCGAGGTCGCCAGGCTCGACGGCGCCAACCCCTGGCAGATCTTCTGGCGGGTGACCTTGCCGCTGATCCGCCCCGCGCTGTTGGTGGCGGTGATCTTCCGCGCGCTCGATGCACTGCGCATCTTCGACCTGATCTATGTGCTGACGCCCAACAATGTGCACACCAAGTCGATGTCGGTGTTCGCCCGCGAGAACCTGTTCGAGTTCGACAAATTCGCCTATGGCTCCGCCGCCTCGACCCTGCTCTTCCTCATTCTCGCTCTGCTTACCATCGTCACCATCCGGATCGGCCGGATCAGCCTGGACGGGGACCGCTGAGATGTGGATCGTGAAGCGCACGGCCTTTTACCTGCTGGTCGGGGCAATCGTCTTCGTCGCGGTGTTCCCGTTCTATTACGCGATCGTCACCAGCCTGAAATCCGGGACCGATCTGTTCCGGGCTGATCTGTGGCCAACGACGATCAGTTTCGCCAATTACCGGAATGTGCTGACCGAGGGCGCCTTCGTGCGCAACCTCGCGAACTCGCTCTTCGTCTCCGGCGCAGTCGTCGCGCTGTCGCTGTTGCTCGGCGTCACATCAGCCTACGCGCTGGCGCGCATTCGATTCCGCGGCCGCTCGGCCCTGCTGTTCATCATCCTGTCGGTGTCGATGTTCCCGCAGGTGGCGCTGCTGGCCGGGCTGTTCGAACTGGTCCGCATGTTCGGCCTCTACAATTCGCTGTTCGCGCTGATCTTCTCCTACATGATCTTCACCTTGCCGTTCACCGTCTGGGTGCTCACCACCTTCGTCCGGGACCTGCCGGTCGAGGTCGAGGAGGCGGCGATCCTCGACGGCGCAACGCCGTGGATCATCGTCACCCGGGTCTTCCTGCCGCTGATGTGGCCGGCGCTGGCGACCACCGGACTGCTGGCCTTCATCGGTGCGTGGAACGAGTTCCTGTTTGCCCTGACCTTCACCTCCAACAACGTACAGCGGACCGTGCCGGTGGCGATCGCGCTGCTCTCCGGCAACTCGCAGTTCGAGATCCCGTGGGGCAACATCATGGCCGCCTCGGTGATCGTCACGGTGCCGCTGGTGGTGCTGGTGCTGATCTTCCAGCGCAAGATCGTCTCCGGCCTGACCGCCGGCGGGGTCAAGGGGTGAGGAGCGGTCAGCGTAGTTCGGACCGTTGTCAGATGTCCGGCGCGTTGCCTATCTTCTGCTTGAGATCAAGCGCCCAGGTGCGGCCTTCATCGCCGCCCCACAGCAGCCAGGCGATGTAGCCGGCCGAAGGGTTCTGCTCATTGCCGTAATTTCTGCCGCGCTTGTCGACCTCGTGGCGGGCGAAATAGCTGACCATGCGGCGAATGGTGGAGGGCGCGAGCTTTTCCCGGTTCTTCAGTTCGGTGGCGCGGGCGACGCCGATCTCGGTGCCGCCGCGGCCGAATTCTCCGCGCAGCCTGAGGCCCTTGGCGGCATTGTCGGCCACCACTTGCGGGCAGCGCAGATCGATCTCGTCGTCGTGCATTTCGTCCCCCGGATCACGCTGCCCGAACAGGGATTACGACATCTCACCATGCGCAATAAATGTCGGAGCCGATCACCGCCAAACGTCCTTGGGTCGCAGAGCAACCGCGCCGGGACGCCGGCGCCGCGACTTGAAGGAGCCGATCATGATCACCTTTCCCAACGAATCCGCGAAATACCGCACCGCGCGCGAAAAATTGCTGAAGAAGGAAATCGAGCTGCGCAGGGTCATGGAAGAGGTCGCCGAGGCCCGGCGCGCGCTGCCGCCGGGCGGGCTGATCCGCCAGGACTATGAATTCGACGCACTGGATGCCCAGGGCAAGCCCGCGAAGACAAGGCTGTCGGAGCTGTTCGCGCCCGGCAAGGACAGCCTGATCCTCTACAACATGATGTTCCCGCGCCACCCGCAGGAGAAGCGCGATGTGGCGACCAGCGGCGGCACGGCGAAGCTCGCCCGACCGGACCAGCCATGTCCGTCCTGCACGGCATTGCTCGATCAATTCGACGGCGCGGTCGGGCATCTCCAGGCGGCCGGCTTCAATTTCGCGGTGGTGGGCAAGACCGCGCTCGAAAACCTGGTCACGCTCGGCCGCGATCGGGGTTGGCGCAACATGCGGCTGGTGTCTTCGGCTTCCAACAGCTTCAAGCGCGACTACAATGCGGAGGCGGCCGACGGCTCACAGATCCCGCTGCTGTCGGTGTTCCACCGCGACGGCGACGGCATACGCCATTTCTGGAGTTCGGAACTGGATTTCGCACCGACGGAGCCCGGTCAGGATCCGCGTGGCCTCGGCACCTGCGAAACGCTGTGGAATCTGATGGATTTCACGCCGGAAGGTCGCCCGAACTGGAACGAGCAGCTGCAATATGGCGAAGCTTGCTGCCACTGAAGGCAGTTGTGGCCAGCCGCCGCGGTTCGGGTAATCGAGGCGACACGCGCAGGCTTCTTCCTCATGACCTGCAACCGGAGTGCCCAAGCGACGTTGGATTGTCCGAGGGACAATTCCAACCGGAGACATGCCATGAAGACGCTTACCATTCTGACCGCAGCAGCATTGCTTGCCGGCGCGCCGGCCTTTGCCCAGTCGAACACGACCGCCACGACCACGCCGCTCGCCGCCACGACGAAGGTCGACACTTCGACCTTCATCAAGACGGTGCCGAGCGCCAATGAGTTCGAGATCCAGTCCAGCAAGCTCGCCGAGCAACAGGCGACCGACGCCGACGTCAAGGCGTTCGCCAAACAGATGATCGCCGATCACACCAAGGCCGGCGAGGAATTCAAGGCGGCGCTTGCCCAGGGCCAGACAACCTCGGCCACCGCACCGTCCGGTCCGGCCCTGCAGCCCAAGGAGCAGAAGATGCTCGATGAGCTGAAGAGCGCCAGCGGCGATCAATTCCAGGCCAAATACATCGAGATGCAGACCAACGCTCATAAGGAAGCCGTCGCGCTGTTCAGCGGCTATGCGAAATCCGGCGACGACCCGGCAATGAAGGAATTCGCCAAGAAAACCCTGCCGACGCTGCAGATGCACGAAAAACACGTGAAGGAACTGGCCGCCGCGCATCAGGGGTGAGGGCGGTTCACTATGGCGCCCCCCTCTGTCCTGCCCGGCAGGACAGAGGGGGGCGCCGTAGAGCGCTACGATGGAAGCCAGCCCGCTTGGCCAACCAACACCACAATGTGGCCCTGTGCCTTAAGGACGGCACGCCCTACCGATCAAGGCTGAGCGGCGCTCAGGTCGACCTGATCTGCTCGACCGCGGTCACCAGCAGCTCTTCCATGGCGGTGCGTATCTGGCCATCCGACTGGGCGATGCCCGCCGCGTCGAAGTCGGCGCGGACCTTGCGGAACACATCGTTGTCGCCTGCCTCTTCGAAATCCGCGTGCACGACCTCCCTGGCATACGCGTCGGCGTCAGCACCGGATTTGCCGAGCTGTTCGGCGGCCCACAGGCCGAGCAGCTTGTTGCGGCGCGCCATGGCCCTGAACTTCGTTTCCTCGTCCATCGCAAACTTCTTTTCGAAGCCTTCCTGACGGTCTCTCATGCTGCTCATGGTTCGCCTCGTTTCCGATGGGAGTCCGATCTTCAGCCCAGGGGAAGAACGGCCAGGAAAGAGAGAGTGGCGCGCATGGGTGTCATTAACAAGGCGTCATGCCGGCGATTGGGCGGGCGCTTGGCGGTCCAGTCTTTCGCTCGATATGATTTGACGTTGCCGCGCCGTGTCCTACTCTCAAGTGCCTGCGGGATGAACCGAGGAGACGAGCGATGCAGTTCAAGGCAATTCGCAGCGTCGCGCTGACGGCGGCCGTGATGCTTGCCGCCGGCACCGCGGCCTATGCCCATCACGGCTGGTCGTGGACACAGGATGGGTTTTTCGAACTCAAGGGCAAGATCACGGCCATCTATATCGGCAATCCGCACGCCACGCTGGATGTCGACGCGGAGGGTGAGGCCTGGCGGGTGGAGATGGCGCCGCCATCACGCACGATCGCCGCCGGCTTCACGGAGGAGGTGGCCAAGGTCGGCGACGAGGTGACCGCGATCGGCAACCGCTCGGTGGAGGCGAGCGAAAAGCGCATGAAAGCTGTCCGCGTCATCGTCGGCGGGAAAACCTATGATGTCTATCCCGACCGAGTGCCGCCGGCGTAAATGGCCGAGTTCCTTGCCGGCATTGAGCATCTTGCGTTGGCGCGGTGGCTGAAGGCTTCCTTCATTGCCTACCCCATAGTCAATGCGCTCCACATCATGTCGATCGGTGCGCTGCTGACCAGCGTCGTTCTCATGGACCTCAGGATCTGCGGCGCCTTCCGTTCGCTGCCGCAAGCCGCATTCGTCGCGCTGCTGCGCCGCATTGCATTAAGTGCGTTCGCGGGTGCGCTCGTCACAGGCTCGCTGCTGTTTTCGGTCAAGGCGGGCACCTATGCGGCGATGCCGGTTTTCCTCGCCAAGATGGCACTCATCCTTCTCGCCGGCGTCAATTTCCTCGCCTTCATGCGCTTTCGCCGCGCAACAGGCGGCGACGCGCCGGCAGGCGGGATCGCCCTGGCCGTGCTCTCGATGCTGTTGTGGACTTCCGTGCTTTTCGCAGGACGGTTCATTGGTTTTCTTTAGCGCCGCATCTTCCTTCTCCCCCTGTGGGAGAAGGTGGCCTCGCGAAGCGAGGTCGGATGAGGGGTGTTCCAGGGAACGCCGCCGCCTCATTCCGCTGGAACACCCCTCAACCGTCCCGGCGCTAACGCGCCGATCCACCTTCTCCCACAAGGGGAGAAGGGAAGAACGGCGCTGGCGTTCCGCCAGTGCGGGGATAAGCTCCCTGCAAACAAGGGAGATTTGCCATGAAGAAAGAAATCATCGAAGTGCCGGTCATGTCGGACAAGGTGCGGGCGCTCGGCCTGCCCTGTTCGACGGCGGTCAAGGCCAACGGCTTCGTGTTCATCTCGGCGACGCCGCCGGTGGACATGGTGACCGGCGAGATGGTGCGCGGCGACATCGAGGTGCAGACCGAGGCGTCGCTGAAGGCGCTGAAGCATTGCCTGGAAGCGGCCGGCACCTCGCTCGACAATGTGGTGATGGTGCGCATCTACGCCGTCAATTCCGGCTTCTACAACGCCATCAACCGGGTTTATGCGAGGTACTTTAGCGTCAACCCGCCGGCGCGCAGTTTTGTGCCTGTGGCGTCTTGGCCGATGGAGTTTGATATCGAGATCGAGTGTGTGGCTGTGGCTTGAGGGGCTTCACCAATACGGCGTGGGCGATTCGCCAAGAAGATGCTGCAGGCACTCAATATGTACAAAAAACAGATGAAGGAGCTGCCGGTGTCGGGCGCAGCGATAGAGTGGCCGGAGGATTGCATGTAATGCCAGTCAGTTTATAATATTTCGAATAGGGCAGGAGGGGAAAGTGGCAGAAAAAGAAACTGGTTCAAACGCAGCCGTGGCCGCTGTGAAAGACGAAAAGAAGGCAGTACCCAATCGAGAGATACCCGGAAACATGCCATACACGTCTAGTGTTGGCGTGTTTAAAAGGGCGATTCAGAAAATACCTGTCAGCGAGAGACCGCCAAAATTTAATAGAGACTTCCTGAACACTGTATTTGAGATAACTGGTGGAAGTTCAATACCAGTTATACCTATTTTGAAAAGGGTTGGATTCTTAACTAGTGATGGCACACCTACCAACTACTACTCTGAATTTCAAACTGACGGAGGCAGGGCTTCAGCTGCACTCCACGCGTTGAAGACGGGCTTTTCCGAAATTTTTAAACGGAATCAGTACGCGCACAAGGCCGATCGCGACAAGATTATCGACGCAATCGTCAGCATCACTGGGCTAAATCGTGCGGACAAAGTTGTTGGCTATATTTACGGTACTTTCAGTGCGTTCCAAGAGTATGCGCAAGGAGCTGATGAGAATAAGGCTGCTGCCGTAAACGCCCCCGCGAACTCAGATTCGATGAGTTCTACACCGGATCGCATTAGCGCCCCTCAGCTAAGCCTTAACGGTATCTCATATCAGATTAATTTGGTTCTACCTGCGACTACAAACATAGAAATATACAACACAATATTTCGAAGCATCAGGGAAAACCTGATAAAATGATAGACCTTCATAAATTGGAGCTATACATTCTGAAATGCGCTGTAATCCAGGCGGAAGTGGAGAAATTTGATCAGGCTGACGGCTCTCCCTTAGGCATGAATCGTACGGATGCTGCTGCGGTTTACGACGAGCACCTGGCGCAATTTTCTAGGGAGAGCCGTTCTCGTGCTTCGAAGATGGCATCATACTATGAATTATTCTATCTCGTAGAGAACGAGATTAGAAGAATAATCCAAGAGACATTAGAGGAATCTTATGGCCGATCCTGGTGGGATACTTGTGTCGATCAGGTGATTAAAGACGAGGTTGATAAGAATCGTAAAAGAGAACTGGAGCTGGCTCTCTCGATCCGCTCCGAGCGGGAAATAGACTATACTACTTTTGGACAGCTTGGGGACATAATAAGAAAAAACTGGGCGAATTTCGCCGGCATCATGAGTAACCAACCAGCCCTATCAAGGGTACTGCATCAGCTTAACGTGTTACGTGGTACGATCGCCCATTGTGGTTTTTTGGCCGAAGACGAAGTCGACCGTCTTCATCTTACTATCAAAGACTGGTTTCGGGTGATGGCAGGCCCACGCTAGCTCCTCACGCAAAATACTCCTGCAGCGGCCGCACTTCCAAACTCCCCGCCTTCAGCGCCGCAATAGCCTCCGCCACCGCGGCCGCTCCCGACAGCGTCGTATAATACGGCACCTTCTGCATCAGCGTGGCACGGCGGAGCGACTTGGAGTCCGACACCGCCTTCTGGCCATCCGTGGTGTTGAAGACGATCTGGACCTGGCGGTTGCGGATGGCGTCCTCGATGTGGGGGCGGCCTTCCAGCACCTTGTTGATCTTCTGGGCGTCGACGCCGTTTTCGGCGAGGAAGCGGGCGGTGCCTGAGGTCGCCAGCACCTTGAAGCCAAGGCCGGCCAGGCGCTTGACCGCCGGCAGGATGCCTTTCTTGTCCTCGTCGCGCACCGAGACGAACAGCGTGCCGGAGCGGGGCAGGTCGACGCCGGCGCCCAACTGGCTCTTGGCGAAGGCGAGCGCGAAATCGCGGTCGAGGCCCATGACCTCGCCGGTCGAGCGCATTTCCGGTCCGAGCAGGATGTCGACGCCGGGGAAGCGGGCGAAGGGGAACACCGCTTCCTTGACCGCGATGTGGCCGGGGTTCCTGGGGTCGGGCATGGCGCCGTAATGGGCGAAGGCGTCTTCCAACCTCTCGCCGGCCATGATGCGGGCGGCGATTTTCGCGATGGGCCGGCCGATGGTCTTGGCGACGAAGGGCACGGTGCGCGAGGCGCGCGGGTTGACCTCCAGCACATAGACCGTGCCGTCCTTGATCGCGTACTGCACGTTCATCAGGCCGCCGACATTGAGCGCGCGGGCAAGGGCTGCCGTCTGGCGTTCCAGCTCGTCGACCAGTTCGGAAGGCAGCGAATGCACCGGCAGCGAGCAGGCGCTGTCGCCCGAATGGATGCCGGCTTCCTCGATGTGTTCCAGAATGCCGGAGACGAAGGTCGCCTTGCCGTCGCAGAGGCAGTCGACATCGACCTCGATGGCGCCGGAGAGATAGGTGTCGAACAGCAGCGGGTTCTTGCCCAGCAGCGTGTTGATCTGGCCGGTCTTGTCGTTGGGGTATTTCTGCTTGATGTCCTCCGGCACCAGGCCGGGCACGGTGTCGAGCAGATAGGTCTGCAGCATGCCCTCGTCATGGATGATCTGCATGGCGCGGCCGCCGAGCACATAGGATGGGCGCACCACCAGCGGGAAGCCAAGCTCGCCGGCAACCAGGCGGGCCTGCTCGACCGAATAGGCGATGCCGTTCTTCGGCTGGCTGAGGTTGAGCTTGTGCAGCAGCTTCTGGAAGCGGTCGCGGTCTTCGGCCAGATCGATCATGTCGGGCGAGGTGCCGAGGATGGGGATGCCGGCCTTCTCCAGCGCATCCGCCAGCTTCAGCGGCGTCTGGCCGCCGAACTGGACGATGACGCCGACCAGCTCGCCCGAGGCCTGTTCGGCGCGCAGGATCTCCAGCACGTCTTCGGCCGTCAGCGGCTCGAAATAGAGCCGGTCCGAGGTGTCGTAGTCGGTCGAGACGGTCTCCGGGTTACAGTTGATCATGATCGCTTCGTAGCCGGCATCGCGCAGCGCGAAGGCCGCGTGGCAGCAGCAATAGTCGAACTCGATGCCCTGGCCGATGCGGTTGGGGCCGCCGCCGAGGATGACGACCTTCTTGCGCGACGAGACCTGCGCCTCGTTGGCCAGCGCGCCGGCGAACGGCACTTCATAGGTCGAGTACATGTAGGCGGTGGGCGAGGCGAACTCGGCCGCACAAGTGTCGATGCGTTTATAAACAGGATGAACGTCGAGCTTTTCGCGAGCTTTCTGAATCACTTCGGCGTCGGTCTTCGTCAGCGACGCGAGGCGCGCGTCGGAAAAACCCATGGCCTTCAGCATGCGCAGGTTGACGGCATCCTCGGGAATGCCGTGCTCGCGGATGCGGGCTTCCATGGCTACGATGCCGGCGATCTGTTCGAGGAACCAGGGGTCGATCTTGCACATGGCGTGCACGTCTTCCAACGAGGTGCCCATGCGGATCGCCTGCGCCACCATGCGCAGCCGGTCGGGCGTCGGCGTGCCGAGCGCTGCACGAATGGCGTTGCGGTCGTCGGCATGGTTGGCGGAACCGAGGCCCCCATGGCTGAGACCAGGGATTTCGATCTCGTCCAGACCAGTCAGGCCGGTTTCCAGTCCACGCAACGCCTTCTGCAAGGATTCCTGGAACGTGCGGCCGATGGCCATGACCTCGCCGACCGACTTCATGGCGGTGGTCAGCACCGGCTCGGCGCCGGGGAATTTCTCGAAGGCGAAACGCGGGATCTTCGTGACGACGTAATCGATCGACGGCTCGAAGGAGGCCGGCGTGGCGCCGCCGGTGATGTCGTTCTCCAGCTCGTCCAGCGTGTAGCCGACGGCGAGCTTTGCGGCGATCTTGGCGATCGGGAAACCGGTCGCCTTCGAGGCCAGGGCCGACGAACGCGAGACGCGCGGGTTCATCTCGATGACGACGAGGCGGCCATCGGCCGGATTGACGGCGAACTGCACGTTGGAGCCGCCGGTCTCGACGCCGATCTCGCGCAGCACCGCGATCGAGGCGTTGCGCATCATCTGGTATTCTTTGTCGGTCAGCGTCAGCGCAGGGGCGACGGTGATCGAGTCGCCGGTATGCACGCCCATCGGGTCGATGTTCTCGATCGAGCAGACGATGATGCAATTGTCCGCTCTGTCGCGGACGACCTCCATCTCATACTCCTTCCAGCCGAGCACGCTCTCCTCGATCAGCACTTCGGTGGTCGGCGAGGCGTCGAGGCCGGACTGGACGATCTCGTAGAATTCGGCGCGGTTGTAGGCGATGCCGCCGCCGGTGCCGCCCATGGTGAAGGAGGGGCGGATGATGGCCGGCAGGCCGACATGGTCGAGCGCCTGGGCGGCGATCGCCATGCCATGGCTGATATAGCGCTGCTTGCGGTCGCCTTCGCCGAGGTTCCAGCGGGTTTCCAGCGCATCGAGCGCGGCGTCGAGATCGGCCGGCTTCTCGGCCTTGAGCGCCGCGCGCTCGGCCTCATGCGTCTTGCGGTCGGTGTTCTTGACGTCGGTGGCGTTGGCCAGCATCGACTTCGGCGTTTCCAGGCCGATCTTCTTCATCGCCTCGCGAAACAGCGCGCGGTCCTCGGCCTTGTCGATGGCGGTAGCATCGGCGCCGATCATCTCGACATTGTAGCGCTCGAGCACGCCCATGCGGCGCAGCGACAGAGCGGTGTTGAGCGCGGTCTGGCCGCCCATGGTCGGCAGCAGCGCGTCGGGCCGCTCCTTGGCGATGATCTTGGCCACCACTTCTGGCGTGATCGGCTCGATATAGGTGGCGTCGGCCAGTTCCGGGTCGGTCATGATGGTGGCCGGGTTGGAATTGACCAGGATGACGCGGAAGCCTTCCTCTTTCAGCGCCTTGCAGGCCTGCGTGCCGGAATAGTCGAACTCGCAGGCCTGGCCGATGACGATGGGGCCGGCCCCGATGATCAGGATCGACTTGATGTCAGTGCGTCTTGGCATGTCAAAGGTCCGTTCGGCGGGCGGCTTGCACAAAAAACCGGGACGGGAAGACCCGGCCGGTTGTGCTCGCGATTCTGGTATCAGGCTAGGAGGGCCTTATAGGGAAGAGTTTTGACTGATGTAACCCCGAAAATGCGAGGTAGGGGAATAGGGGAATAGGGGAATAGGGGAAT
>NZ_JAIUIC010000011.1:0-257030 GCF_020165455.1 Mesorhizobium sp. BR1-1-3 | reverse complement strand
CCACCACCCCACCCCTCACACCTTGACCAATTGCTCCACGCGGTCCTTCTCGCCAAAAATCCTGAGATACCGCTCGATCTCTTTCACATCGCCGGTCGCCTTGGCCGGATTGTCCGACAGCTTGACCGCTGGCATGCCATTGGCCTCGGTGACCTTGCAAACCAGCGATATGGCGTCGAGGCTGTTGGTTTCCGTCGGCGCGCAGCCTTCGAAATCATTGGTCAGATTGGTGCCCCAGCCGAAGGACATGCGCACCTTGCCCTTGAAGTGGCGATAGGTCTCCTCGATGGTCTCGACCTCGAGCCCGTCGGAGAAGATCAGCAGTTTCTGCTTGGGGTCCTTGCCCTTGTCGCGCCACCAGGACAGGATTTTTTCGCCGCCTTCGATCGGCGGCGCGCTGTCGGGGCGAAAGCCCGTCCAGTCGGCCACCCAGTCCGGCGCATCGCGCAGGAACGATGCTGTGCCGAAGGCGTCGGGCAGCACGATCAGCAGATTGCCGCCATAGTAGCGCTGCCAGTCCTGCAGCACCTTGTAAGGCGACTGTCTCAGCTCTTTTTCCGAGTCGGCAAGCGCGGCAAACACCATCGGCAGCTCATGTGCGTTGGTGCCGAGCGCTTCGAGGTCGTTGTCCATGGCCAGAAGCACGTTGGAGGTGCCGGTGAACGCCTCGCCGATGCCTTCCTTCAACGCTTCGACACACCAGCGCTGCCATAGGAAGGAATGGCGCCGGCGCGTGCCGAAATCCGAGATGCGGATGCCGGGCAGCGCCTTCAGCCGCTCGGTCTTGGCCCACATCTTGGATTTGGCGCGGGCATAGAGCACGTCGAGCGCGAAAGGCCCGAACGCCCGCATGGCCGCGCGAGATCGGAGTTCATTGATGATGGCGAGCGCCGGGATTTCCCACAGCGTGGTGTACATCCACGCCCCGCTGAAGGTCAGCTCATACTGGCCGTCGCGCTTTGACAGTTCGTATTCGGGCAGCCGGAAGCCTTCCAGCCAGGCGAGGAACTCCGGCTCGAAGATCTGCTTGCGTCCGTAGAAATTGTTACCGCCGAGCCAGATCATCTCCTTCTTGGAGAAGCGCAGCGTGCGGGCATGGTCGAGTTGTTCGCGCAATTCGCCCTCGTCGATCTCGTCGGCGAGGCGCACCGAGGTCGTGCGGTTGATCAGCGAGAAGGTTGCGTCGACCTTGGGATACATGCCCCAGATCATCTGCAGCATCAAAAGCTTGTAGAAATCCGTGTCGAGCAGGCTGCGCACGATCGGGTCGAGCTTCCAGGTGTGGTTGTAGACGCGCCGCGCAATATCGGTCTTAGCCATGTTTCAACACCGCCTTCGCTGCCTGCCATCCACAATTGCGACAGGCCTCATAGCATCGAATCGGCCGCAACGCTGCCCGCTTTCAGGCTGGCCCGACAAAAAGAGCTGCCTGCATGCGGCGGCGCGCAGCCCGGCATCAGCTTGCGGATTTGCCGCCCATCACCCTGAGCGCCGGACGCTTGCGGCGGCTGACGATGCGGCCGGCCACAGGGGCGTCGGCGCGCCCGTCGTCCGCCGCTTTCTCGGCAAACAGCCAGTCGATGAACACCTGCACGATCGGCGTCGCCCGCATCTCGTTGCGGCAGACGACATAGAAATCGTCGACCGCCGGCACCGACAGGCTGAATGGCGCGACCAGCATGCCCCTGGCCAGCAGCGCGCTTGCCGTCACCGAGTCGCCCAGCGCCACGCCATGGCCGTGCACCGCTGCCTCGGTCGCCATACGCGCATCGCCGAGGTGATGGCGGCGGCCCCGCTCCAGGTCCAGCGCATCGGCGGCAGCCAGCCAGGTGTGCCATTCGCGGCCGTCATCGCCATGCAGGAAGACATGATCGGCGAGATCCCTGACGCTGCGGATCGGCCGGTTGTTGATCAAGGTCGGGCTGACCACGGGAAACAGTTCGAGGCCCGACCATTTGCGCATCCAGCAATCGGTCCAGCTGCCGTCGCCATAATGCACGCAGACATCGATATTGGGCGCCCGCAAATCCTTGGGATCGTTGGAAGGAATAAGCGTCAGCCTTATGTCGGGATATTGCGCCATGAAACTGCCGAGCCGCGGTGTCATCCACAGCAACAGTAGCGCCGGCACGCAGGAGACCGAAAGTGTGCCGCTGCTCGCCGGCCTTGTCATGCGCTGGGTGGCGGCGGCGATGCCGTCGAACGCGGTCGACACCGCCGGCAGAAGCTCCGCGCCATGCGGTGTCAGCTTGACCCGCTGGCCGACCCGCTCGAACAGCTTGACACCGAGCGACTGCTCGAGCGCCTTGATCTGATGGCTGACGGCGCCATGGGTGACATTCAGCTCAATGGCCGCCTTGGTCAGCGAGCCATGCCGGGCCGTTGCCTCGAAGGCGCGCAGTGGATTCAGAGGTGGCAGGCGCTTGGTCATGGGTATCAACTTTGTTGTGAGATTTTCTCACAGAAAACACCCTAACAATATCAATTGATTTTTCAATGCCGCTGCCAGACACTGAGCCTGGAACAGCATCAAGACGTGAAATCTGCAGGCAGCCAGCGGGACAGCGGCCCGGCCGGATGACGGTCGGCTCGCAGGCGTCCACCCGCGCCGGCACTGTATCAGCCCAGGAGGAGCGGACATGGGATACGATCGCGGCAAGCTCGACGCGTTGCGTCGCAAATATGGCGAAAGCCATGGCGGCGAGATGTTCGACCCGAAGTTCCGCAAGGTTGCCGACAAGATCTTCTCCAAAAGCGGCACGCGGCTGGCGCCCTACTCAGGCATCCCGACCTTCCTCGCCGCGCCTTACCGCGAAATATCGGCAGACAATCCGGATTTCGGCGATTTGCAGGTGGCGATGATCGGCGTGCCGATGGATCTCGGCGTCACCAACCGCCCGGGCTCCCGCTTCGGGCCAAGGGCGTTGCGCTCCATCGAGCGCATCGGTCCCTACAATCACGTGCTGGAATGCGCGCCGACGCACGAGCTCAGGGTCGCCGACATCGGCGACACGCCGTTCCGCAGCCGCTACCGGCTGGAGATCAGCCATGAGGATATCGAGCGCCGCACCAACCAGATCGTCGATGCCGGCGTCATCCCGCTGTCGATCGGCGGCGACCATTCGATCAGCCATCCGATCCTGAAGGCCGTCGGCAAGAAGGCGCCGGTCGGGTTGATCCATATCGACGCCCACTGCGACACCAGTGGCCTGTTCGACATGACCAAGTTCCACCATGGCGGCCCGTTCCGCAACGCGGTGCTTGACGGCGTGCTCGACCCGACGCGCACGATCCAGATCGGCATCCGCGGCTCGGCCGAATATCTGTGGGAGTTCACCTACGAGTCCGGCATGACCGTGGTGCATGCCGAGGAGGTGACCGGTCTCGGCATTCCGGCGATCATCGAGAAGGCGCGCAAAATCGTTGGCGACGGCCCGACCTATGTCTCCTTCGACATCGACAGCGTCGATCCGGCCTTCGCGCCGGGCACCGGCACGCCGGAGGTCGGCGGGCTGACGACGCGCGAAGTGCTCGAACTGCTGCGCGGCCTCAAAGGTCTCAACATCGTCGGCGGCGACGTCGTCGAGGTGGCGCCGCAATACGACGCCACCACCAACACCGCGCATGCTGCCGCACAGGTGCTGTTCGAGATATTGAGCCTGATGGTGTTCAGCCCGGCGATAACAGGTAAGGGCGCCTGACGTCTAGAAAAGCAAAGGCAGCCGCCGCGCTGGAGCCGGCGGCCGACCCGAACAAACAAAGCTTCCAGACAGGGGAATGACAATGACAATCCGTAAGACATTTGCCTCCATCGCCGCCGTGCTGATGCTCGGCACGGCCGGTTTCGGCCTCGCAGTTCAGGCCGCCAGCGCCGATGCGCTGGCGGACATCACCAAGGCCGGCACCATCAATGTCGGCGTCTTCGCCGACTTTCCGCCCTTCTCCTCGGCCAGCGCCGACATGAGCCTCAAGGGCTATGACATGGATGTCGCGCAATACATCGCCGATACGCTCAAGGTGAAGCTCAATCCCATCGCCGTCACCGGCCAGAACCGCATCCCGTATCTGAACGATCATCGCGTCGACATCCTGATGAGCGTCGGCTACTCGAAGGAACGCGAGCAGGTCATCGACTTCGCCGCTGCCTACGCGCCCTACTACATCGCCGTGATCGGTCCGGCAGCGCTTGCCGTCAAAGGCAAGGAAGACCTCGCCGACAAGTCGATCGCCGTCAATCGCGGCACGCTGGAAGACACCTCGCTCACCGAGGCAGCACCGGCATCGGCCGACATCAAGCGCTTCGACAACTACAATTCGGTGATCCAGGCCTTCATCTCCGGCCAGACGCAGCTGATGGTCGTCGGCAACGACGTCGGCGCGCAGGTGCTGGCCAAGCAGGACGCACTGAAGCCGGAGCAGAAGTTCCAGCTTCTGACCTCGCCCTCGCATATCGGCCTCAACAAGAACGAGGACAGCCTGAAGAAGGCGGTCAACGATGCCGTCGCCAAGATGCTGGCGGACGGCAAGCTCAATGAAAGCTCGAAAGCCTGGCTGAAGACGCCGCTCAATCCCGAAAACCTCAAGGATTGAGTTTCCGTGGCCTTTGCCTGGCTCCCGGATGCCCTGGGCGACATCGCGCACGGCGCGGCCACGACGATCCTGCTGATCGCCGTGACCACGCTGGCCGGAACGCTGCTCAGCATCCTGGGTGCCGCGGGGCGGCGAAACGGCCCGGTTCTGCTCAAGCGGGCAATCGCCTGTTACGTCGAGGTGATGCGCAACACGCCGTTCCTGGTGCAGCTGTTCTTCATCTTCTTCGGGCTGCCCAGCCTCGGCATCCGGCTCGACCCGATCCTGGCCGCCATGCTGGCGATGACGCTCAACATGGCGGCCTACACCATCGAGATCGTCGGCGCCGGGCTTGACGCCGTGCCTGGCGGGCAGACGGAAGCAGCGCTCGCGCTGGGCTTGCGGCCCCGGCAGGTCTTCATCAAGATCGTGCTGCCGCAGGCACTCAAGATCATCTATCCCGCGCTCACCAGCCAGATCGTCATCATGATGCTGGAGTCGGCCGTGGTGTCGCAGATCGCCGTGCGTGAGCTGACCTACGAGGCCGACATGCTGCAGGCGCGCACCTTCCGCTCCTTCGAGACCTATTTCGTCGTGACGATGGTCTATCTTGCTCTGTCGATGGCCTTGCGCCGGCTGCTGGTATCAGGCGGGCGCCGTGCGCTCGGAGCCGGCGTGTCATGATCGAATTCACCTTCTGGGACATCGTGCGCAACCTGCTGCTCGCCGCCCGCTGGACGGTGCTGCTATCGCTGGCCGCCTTCATCGGCGGTGGCATCGTCGGCCTGATCGTGCTGTTCTTCAGGATCGCCAAAAACAAATGGAGCCGGCGCATCGCCTCCGGCTACATCGCCCTGTTCCAGGGAACGCCGCTCTTGATGCAGCTGTTCCTGATGTTCTTCGGTTTGCCGATGCTCGGCCTGCGCATCGAACCCTGGACGGCGGCGGCGCTCGGCCTGACCTTCTTCGCCAGCGCCTATCTCGCCGAGATCTGGCGCTCCGGCGTCGCGGCGCTACCCCTGGGCCAATGGGACGCCGGCGCCAGCCTTGGCCTGCACTATCTGCAGGAGCTGAGGCTGATCATCCTGCCGCAGGCCTTTTCGATCACCCGCGCACCCACCGTCGGCTTCCTGGTGCAGCTGATCAAGTCGACCGCGCTCACCTCCATCATCGGCTTCGAGGAACTGGTGCGGACCTCCAATGCTATAAACAATGCGACCTTCGAACCGTTCAAGGTTTACGGGCTGGTGGCTCTGATCTTCTTCATCATGTGCTTTCCGCTGACGCAATACGCCCGCAGGCTCGAGAAACAGGCGGCTGCTCGCTGACGCGCCAAGGTAGCTGTCCTTACGGTTAGCGCTCGACTTCAGGCCGGCAGCCCAAGCTGCTTGCGCAGGCTCTTGTCGAATGCGGACGCGGGGACGAAACGGCGCAGGAAACTGACCTGGCGCGCCGTTTTTCCCGCCGCGTAGCGTCTCTTGGGCGCAGGATCGGTCGCTGCGGCCAAAACGGTCTTGGCGACCACTTCGGGCGCATCGCCTTTTTCCATCGCCTTGCGCACTGATGTGGTCATGCCGGCACGCGCGGAGTCGTAGATTTCGAGCGACCGGTCGGGGGTGGCAAGATTGTCCTCGAATGATGTGCGGGTATAGGCGGGCTCCACCAGCGAAACGCGAATGCCGAACGGGCGCAGTTCGTGATCGAGCGACTCGGAATAACCCTCGATGGCATGTTTGGTCGCCGAGTAGAGCGCGAAATAGGGAGCGGGGATGAACCCTTGCACCGAACTCAAATTCACGATTCTGCCCTTCCCTTGGCGCCGCATTGCCGGCAGCACCGCGTTGGTCACGCGCAGGACGCCGAAGACGTTCACGTCGAACAGCGCCTTGGCCTGGGCGGTCGAGGACTCCTCCGCGCCGCCAAACAGGCCCATGCCGGCATTGTTGACCAGCAGGTCGATGCGTCCGGCCTTGGCCAGAACGTCATCGACCATTGTCGCGACGGACGCGTCGTCGGTCACGTCGCAGGTCAGCATGGTCACGCCGGCGGATGGCTGGGAGCCCGTGCGACGGCTGGTTCCGAAGACGCGAAAGCCGGCGCCTAGCAAGGCGTCGGCGGTAGCGCGCCCGATGCCGGACGATGCCCCTGTGACCAGGGCGACGCCAGGATTGGTCTTGTTCATGGAAATCATATCCTTCTTTGCGTTGGATCGGATTGGGAAAAGCATGAGAGGCCGGGGCAAAGGGCGTTGGTCGTGACTGCGTCCGGCTACCGGTTAGTTCCAGCGTCTGAACAGGGCGCTGGCATTCACGCCGCCAAAGCCGAAGCCATTGGAGATCGCGTACTCCATCTCCATGGGCCGGGGTGCGTTGGCGACGAAGTCGATTCCATCGCCGGCCGGATCGGCCTCGCCCAGGTTGAGGGTTGGCGGGGCGACCTGATCCCTGAGCGCCAGGATTGCGAAGATAGCACCAAGCCCGCCGGCCGCTCCAAGCAGGTGCCCGGTCGCCGATTTCGTGGCACTGACAGCTATCGCGAAATCGCGCCCGAACACGCTCTTGATCGCTTCGATCTCACCCAGGTCGCCGACTGACGTGGAGGTCGCATGCGCATTGAGATGACGAACCTGGCGTGGCGAAATCCCTGCCTGGGCAATCGCGATCTGCATGGCCCGGCGCGCGCCGTCGCCGTCCTCCGGCCCGGAGGTGACGTGGTGGGCATCCGCGGTCGTGCCGTAGCCGACGAGCTCAGCCAACGGCTTTGCGCCGCGCGCCAACGCGTGGTCCAATGCCTCGATGACCAGCACGCCGGCTCCTTCGCCCATGACGAAGCCGTCCCGCGATGTGTCGAAAGGGCGCGAGGCTTGGGCCGGCGCCCAATTGAAGCCGGTCGAAAGAGAACGAGCCGCGGCGAAACCGCCGAGACTGACGGTGTTGATGCACGCTTCCGTCCCGCCACACACGGCGATGTCGGCTTCGTTGGCCCGGATCAGGCGGGCGGCGTCGCCGATCGCCTGGATGCCCGCCGCGCATGCCGTCACCGGTGCGCCGAGTGGACCCTTGAAACCATGACGGATCGAGATGTGGCCCGCCGCGAGATTTACCAGGAAGGACGGCACCGTAAAGGGCGACAGGCGGCGGGCGCCACGCAGGTCCACCGTGCGCACCGCCTCGGTGATGGCGGGGAACCCGCCGACCCCTGAAGCGATGATCGTGGCCGTGCGCAGGCGCTCCGTTTCCAGGGCAGGCTTCCATTGCGCCTGCGCGAGCGCCTCTTCCGCCGCAGCCAGCGCAAAGAGGATGAACCGGTCCACCTTGCGTTGATCCTTCGCGGACAGGACGGCATCGGCATCGAAACCAGCCTCGGGGTCTTCGCCCAGGGAGGGAACCACGCCGCCAATCTTCGCCGGCAGCTCTCCCACCACATCGTCAGGAAGCCTGCGAACGCCCGACCGGCCGGCAAGCAGGCGTGACCAGGACGCTTCGACATTAGCGGCCAGGGGCGTGACCGCTCCCATGCCCGTGACGACAATCCGTTGCATCTGCTCTCCTATCCCTGGTGTGCCGGCGGCGCTGCTCGCGCCGTTCAAGCGGCGACTGCTTCGCGAACCTGATCGGCCGCCGCATCCAGAAAAGCTTGCGCAAGGTCGGGGTCGTTGACGACCCGCGAGAGCACGACCGCGCCGACCATCGTCGAGAGAACGGCCATTGCCTTGTTGCCGGTCTTTTCGCTGTCGCCCTCGCCAACCCAACCGCCGAGCATCTCAAGGTACGCCTTGATGCCGGCTTCGAATGACGCCTTCACCTCGGCACCTTGCCTGGCCGCATCCGAACCGAGCGCAACGACCGGGCAGCCGTCCATCTTTTCCCCGCGATGATCCATGCT
Organism: Mesorhizobium sp. BR1-1-3; assembly: GCF_020165455.1. Lineage (NCBI taxonomy): Bacteria > Pseudomonadati > Pseudomonadota > Alphaproteobacteria > Hyphomicrobiales > Phyllobacteriaceae > Mesorhizobium > Mesorhizobium sp. BR1-1-3. The sequence goes on along the minus strand of NZ_JAIUIC010000011.1, from coordinate 248,576 downwards.
GAGGTAGAATGAGATCACCCCGTCGAGCGGGTTCCCAGGATTTGCCGCGGTCGCGGCCGACCATTTGTGGGTAGCGCTTTCCATTGCCCGCCTGGACGCCAGCGCCGCCAAATCGTCCTTCGACTCGAATTGCTTGTAAAAGGCGCCCTGGGTCAGCCCGGCCCCCTTCATCAGATCCTTGAGTCCGATGCCGTCGAAGCCGCGCTCCCGAAAAAGCCGGCTTGCCACATTTATCACGGTCTCGCGGTTTTCCGCGGCCTGAGTGCGACTCACACGCATCGTCATCTCCTCTTTTAGATTGCATTCGTAATCTATACCCTATATAGAGGGTGAACGCAATCTAAAAAAGGACAAATGAGATGACACGCAAAACCCTGGGCGCCTCGCTTCTGGCGGCGCTGTTTCTTGCAACCCCGGCTCTTGCCGAGGAAGCCACCATCGGACGGCCGATCGAAGGCGGCAGCCTGCACCAGGGACACCTGGACATGGTGGCCTACTACGTTCCGAACGGCGACCTGCTGGAGGTCACCGCCACTTTCGCACCGAAGGCCGGGGGTGATCCGCTGCGGGTTGTCATGGGCCTCGCCAACAGTGACGCCGTGGCGTTTTCCATACCGGGCTACCCGGGCTCGCTCTACGCGTTCTCAAGGTCCGGCAAGGAGGTGACGGTCTCGACCGAGGCCGACACATCCCAGCGGGCCGACGCGACAATGCCCTGACCTGACGCGCAGGCCGCGGCCGCGCGACGCTGGCCGGGGCTCTCGCGCCGGAAGGGCGAGCCACCAACAAGTCTGGAGAGAGGTCACATGCTTTACAGCTATTTTGTCGAGAAATCGATCCGGCAGAGCTTCGACGACGTCAACAACCATCGCTGGGATGCGGCGGTGAAGGCCATCGCGCCGCATGTCCATCACCGGGTTGGTGGCGCCCACGCGCTTGGTGGGGAGCGCCACGACAAGCAAGCCCTGCGCCGCTGGTTCGAGCGCCTCGGCCGTGTTCTGCCCACTCTCCATCTCACGGTCAACCACGTCTGGGTGAAGGGCTGGCCGTGGCATACCACCGTGTTTGCCCAGCGGGATGGCACCGCAACCCTGCTCAACGGCGATACGTCCTACATCAACCGTGGCCTCCACGTGTTCACGCTGCGGTGGGGCAGGGTTCATGCGCTCGAGGAATTTTATGATTCACAGGCGGCGGCGCGCGGTCTCGCCGCCCAAGCCGCGGCCGGCCTCGAAGAAGCTGTCGCCGAACAGATAACAAGCTAGCGGAAGCGCGGTCCGAGGCCGGCCCAGGTTTACAGGCCGGTGCGCTGATCGTCCTCGTCATGTCGCAGCATCGCCGAGCCGAGGCAGGCATATAGCTTTCCTCTCGGGAATAGGCCTTGACATCTCGCCGTTCGAATTGTCCATTTGATGCTTGACGGGGCCGAACGGGGCGGCGAGGGCGGACAGGGGCAAACCGGCGCGTGGATAGACAGTCGAGTCGAGTGCTGTTGAGGACTGTTGGGCTGACGAAAGCCTTTCGAGGGCTGGTTGCCCTGCGGGATCATTCCATCGAGCTCCACGAAGGTGAAATCGTTGGGGTAATCGGGCCGAATGGCTCGGGCAAGAGCACGCTTTTCAACCTGATCACCGGCTTCTCCCAGCCGAATTCCGGTAGCATCGAGATGGAGGGCCGTTCGATCGTCGGCCTGCGCACATCGCAGATCGTCGCGATGGGCATCGCCCGCACCTTTCAGGGTTCTCGCCTGTTCGGCAGCCTCAGCGTCGCACAGAACGTGCTGACGGCGGCGCAGTTGCGTCATCCTGTCGGCTCCGCCGACACCGTGCTGCGCGGTCGGCGCTATCGCGAGCGGGTGGCCGCGACGCGGCAGAAGGCCGACGAACTCCTCGACCTCATGGGCCTGACGGATCAGGCCGGCAGGGTCGCCGCGGATCTTCCCTACGGCGATCAGCGGCGGCTGGAGATTGCGCGTGCGTTGGCGACCGGCCCGCAACTGCTGCTGCTCGATGAGCCCGCAGCCGGGCTTGATTCCAACGAGACCAAGGTGTTGGCAGCGCTGATCCGGACGATCCGTGACCGCTACGGCGTAACGGTCGTCGTTGTCGAGCACGACATGGACCTGATCATGGCGCTGTGCGAACGCATCCAGGTGCTGGCGACGGGGGAGGTGATCTGCGTCGGAACACCGGAGCAGGTACGCGAACACCCGAAAGTGCGGGAGGCGTATCTTGGCCACGCCTAACCCCGTTCTGCTCAGCGTCGAGAACCTCGAGGTCAATTTCGGCGCGGTGCGTGCGCTGAAGGGCATTTCGCTCGACGTCCATGCCGGCGAGGTGGTGGCGTTGGTGGGCGCCAACGGCGCCGGCAAGAGCACGACCTTGCGTACCATTTCCGGCTTGTCGCGGCCGCGCGGCGGCAAGATCATCTTCGATGGCAAGCCGATTGGAGGTATCGCTCCGTCGCGCATCGTAAGTCTGGGCATCGCGCAGAGCCCGGAGGGCAGGCGCCTGTTCGGCGGCCTGACGGTGGCCGACAATCTGCGGCTCGGCGCCTGCACCCGCACCGACAAGGAGGCCATCGGCAGAGACAGCGAGCGCATGTTCATGCTGTTCCCGATTCTCAAGCAGCGGCTGAAGCAACTGGCCGGCACGCTGTCGGGCGGCGAACAGCAGCAGCTTGCTCTGGCGCGTGCGCTGATGGCGGCGCCGCGCCTGCTGCTGCTCGACGAGCCTTCGCTCGGCGTTGCGCCGCTGCTGGTGCGCCATATCTTCAGCGCGCTTGCCGAACTGAAGCGCCAGGGCATGACGATGCTGCTGGTGGAGCAGAACATCACGCTCGCGCTGGACCTCGCCGACCGCGCCTATGTGCTGCGCACGGGTCAGGTGGCGCTGTCGGGCCGGTCCGCGGAACTGCGCGACAGCGAACGCGTGGCGCAGGCATATCTCGGGGCGGCAACATGACCCAGCTGGACTATATCCTGCAGCAGATCGTCAACGCGGTGAGCCTCGGCAGCCTCTACGCACTGGTGGCGGTTGGCCTGTCGATCGTCTTCGGCGTCCTCAAGCTCACCAATTTCGCGCATGGCGACGTCATGATGGTAGGCGCATTCGGGGTGGCTCTGCTGGTCGGCATCGGCGTTCCGTTCCCGGTCGCGGTGATCTGCGGCATCGCCGCGGCGGCCGTCGCCGGCTTCCTCATCGAACGCATCGCCTATCGTCCGATCCGCGACGCGCCCGACGTTGCGCGACTGCTGACAAGCCTCGCCGTCACCTACATCATCGAGAACGTCGGCATCCTGGTGTTCACCTCCTCGCCGCGAAATTTTCCACTCCCCGATATTCTCAACACCTCCTGGGAAATGTCGAACGGCGCCATCACCTTCACCAGCATCAATCTCCTGACCATCGCGCTGACCTTCGTGTCGCTGCTGCTCCTCGGCTGGTTCATCACGCGCACCACGACCGGGCTCGGCATGCGCGCCGCGGCTGAGGACATGTCGGCGGCACACCTTGTCGGTCTGAACGTCAACCGGCTGATTATCGTCGCCTTCATCGTCGCATCCGCCTATGCCGGCCTCGCCGGCATTCTGTGGGCGGCACAGGCCGGCGTGGTGCAGCCGCAGATGGGCTTCACGCCGCTCCTGAAGGCTTTCGTGGCGGCAATCATCGGCGGCTTCGGGTCGATCGCGGGCGCCTTGGTCGGCGGCTACATATTGGGCGCGCTGGAGATCTTCATCGTCGCATTCCTGCCGAGCAGCGTCTCGTCCTATCGCGACGCAATCGTCTTCGCCGTGCTGATCGCCTTTCTCCTGGTGCGCCCGGGCGGGCTGCTCCAGCCAAACCGGGAGATAAAGCTGTGAGCCGGGAAACGCGGATCACACTCCTCGTCCTCGTCGCCCTGCTGGCGGGGGCAGCTGTCGCATTCGGTGCACCGCACGTGCTGAGCGACTATTTCGTCCGGATTATCCTGCTGATCGCGCTGAATGCTATCCTGGTGCTGGCGCTGTCGCTGAGCAACGGTTTTACGGGCGTGTTTTCGCTCGGTCATGTCGGCTTCATCGGCGCCGGCGCGTATATGTCGGGAATCCTGTCGATCCCGGTGCAGCAGAAGATGGCACTGCTGCCGCATCTGCCGACGTTTCTGCATGCTTTCAGCCTCCCCTTCCTGCCGGCGACGCTGGTGGCAGGTCTTCTGACGGCGCTGCTTGCGGTGGTCGTCGGTTATCCCTTGATGCGCCTGTCGGGCTATTTCGTTTCGGTGGCGACGATGGGATTCTTGATTATCGTCAACGTGGTGCTGATCAATGCATCGGATTTCACCCGAGGCGCCCGCACTTTCACCGGCGTGCCGCTGGATACGACGTTGCCCTGGGTGATGGGTTGGCTCGCCATCACGGTGTTCGTGCTGGCGCGCCTGGTTTATTCGCCTTTCGGGCGCGCCATGAAGGCGGTGCGCGACGACACGATCGCGGCCAGCGCTGTCGGAATCGGCGTGTTGCGGACCAGACTGATCGCCTTCGTCGTCGGCGCGTTCTTCTCAGGCGTCGGCGGGTCGCTCTACGCACATTATCTCGGCTCGTTTTCGCCGAACACCTTTTACTTCGCGCTGACGATGAGCCTGATCACAATGCTGGTGCTGGGCGGCATGGGCTCCCTGACCGGTGCGGTGGTCGGCGTCATCTGCGTTTCGCTGTTGTCGGAGGTCCTGCGCTCGGTCGAGCGCGGCTTCACGATCGGCGATTTCGCGGTGCCGGCCCTGTTTGGCGCCAGCCAGATCGTGCTCGGCTTCATCTTCATTCTAGTCATGATCTTCCGGCCGAAGGGGATCATGGGGGACCGGGAACTTACGTTCGGATTAACCCAAAGATCGGCAACGGTGAACCAGACAGAGGAACGAAAACGATGATCAAACTCACTCGACGCGGCACCATCGGCCTGGGATTGGGCGCATTCTTCGCGCTTGCCTCGGCCAGCACGGCACTTGCTGCCGACACGATCAAGATCGGCTATCCGGCAAACCTGACCGGCATCCAGGCCTCGCTCGACGGTCCGATGCTGAACGGCGCCAAGCTGGCAGCGGGCGAAATCAACGCCGCCGGCGGCGTGCTCGGCCAGCAGATAGAACTGGTGATCTACGACTCCAAGAGCGATTCGACGACGATCTCGACCGTCGCCAGCCAGTTGATCGACAGCGACAAGGTCGTCGGCATCATCGGCTTCGCCGATTCCGACTCGGTGCTGGCCATCGGACCGCAGGTCCAGAAGGCGCAGATCCCGTTCATCACGCCCGGCGCGACCTCGCCGAAATTGCCGAGCCAGCTCGGCAACGAGATCTTCCTCGCCGCCTTCGGCGACAACGTTCAGGCCGCGGTTGGCGCGGAATTTGCGCTGAATAAGCTGAACGGCAAGACCGCCTACCTGCTGACCGACATCGGCACCGAATACACAACGCTGCTGTCGGACTACTTCGTCACCGCCTACGAGCATGGCGGGGGCAAGATTTTGGAGCGCGACACCTACAAGATCGGCGACAAGACCTTTACCGCGCAGATCGCCAAACTGAAGGCGCTGTCGCCGCAGCCCGACTTCGTCTATGCCTCGTCGAATGCCGAGGAAATCGGCCTGATCTTGAAGCAGATGCGCCAGGCCGGCATCAACCTGCCGGTGGTCGGCGGCGACGGCTACGACACGCCGTTGCTGATCCAGGTCGGCGGCGACGCGGCCAAGGACACCTACTTCACCACCCACGCCTATATCGGTGAGGGCGCCACCCCGAAGGTGCAGGCCTTTATCGACGCCTACACCAAGTCGGTCGGCAATGCCCCGGAGAACGCGTTTGCTGCGCTCGGCTACGACTCGGTCAAGCTGATGGCCGACGCGATCAAGCGTGCCGGTGCGCCGGATCCGGCCAAGATCCGTGACGCGCTGGCCGCTACGTCCGGGCTCGACGGCGTGACCGGCACGATCACCTACCGCCCGGGCATTTCGGTGCCGGACAAGTCGGTCTCGGTCATTGGTGTCAAGGACGGCAAGCTTGTCCTGGCAAGTGAAGCGGCACCGACCTTCGTCGCGGAGCCGTGATCTTGTCCACTCCGGGCTCCCTTTGGGACATCTACAGGTCGCGGCTCTCTGCCGCGACCTTCACCGACCTGACGCATGCGTTTCATCCGGGTCAGCCGCATTTCCCGGCCTTCCCGGACGAGGAGCGCAGTGCGTTGCTCGATTTTTCGAAGGGCGATGCCTTTCAGGTCCACCACTACGCCTTCGTCGGACAGTGGGGCACCCATGTCGATCCGCCGGTGCACTTCATCGACGGCGGCCGCTCGATCGACCAACTGCCGGTGGCGGAGATGCTTCTGCCGCTGGTCATCCTCGACATCAGCGACAGGGTCGCCGCCGATCCCGACGCGACGCCGACGCTCGACGACATTTCGGCCTGGGAGGCGCGGAACGGTCGTATCCCGGAAAAGTGTTTTGTCGCACTTCGCACCGGCTGGTGGCCGCGCTGGCCAGACCCCGTGGCGTTTCGGAACAAGTCGGCCGACGGTATCTCGCATGCGCCGGGTTGGTCGAAGCCGGTGCTGGAGGAACTTTTGGAACGCCGCGGTGTTGCTGCGATCGGGCACGAGGGCATGGACACTGATCCCGGCTGTGCCACTTCCGCAGGTGACGCAAGCCTGGAATACTACGTGCTGTCGCGCGACTGCTGGCAGATCGAGCTCTTGGCCAATCTCGACAAGGTGCCCGAAGCCGGCGCCTTGATAATGGCAAGCTGGCCAAAGCCAAAGGCCGGATCTGGCTTCCCGGCTCGCGCTGTCGCCATCCATGAAGCGGCCGGCTGAACGCGTGAAGCCGCTGCTGGCGACGGTCTAGGGGCCGCCGCACAACGATCATCAGATACGGAATTCAGACATGGATATAGATACAGTCCGCGATGCTTTTCCGGCGATGGCGAGAGGTGCCGAGCCGAAGAAGCGGATTTTCTTCGACAATCCCGCGGGAACCCAGATGGCGAGCCGTTCGATCGAGCGTATGACGCGTGCCATGATCGAAACCAACGCCAATCTTGGTGGCTATTTCGAAACCTCACTCGCGGCCCAGGCGATGGTCGACGACGCGCATCAGGCGATGGCCGATTTCTTCAATGCCGCCGACCGGCGTGAGGTGGTGTTCGGCCAGAACATGACGACTCTGACTTTCGCCGTCTCGCGCGCCATCGGCCGCGATCTGAACGCCGGCGACGCCATCGTGCTGACGCGCATGGATCATGACGCCAACGTCGCACCCTGGCTGATGCTGGCGGAGGATCGGGGGCTTGAAGTACGCTGGATCGACCTCGATCCAAAAACGTTCGAACTCGACCTGTCGACGCTGGAGGCGACTATCGACGAGGACGTCAAGCTGGTCGCCGTCGGCTATGCCAGCAACGTTACCGGCACGATCAACGACGTGAAGCGGATCGCGCAGCGCGCCCGCGCGATCGGGGCGCTGAGCTATATCGACGCGGTGCAGTTCGCGCCGCATGGGGTGATCGACGTCCAGGAGATCGGCTGTGATTTCCTGGTTTGCTCGGCCTACAAATTTTTTGGACCGCATCACGGGGTGTTGTGGGGCCGTTTCGATCTGCTGCAGGCGCTGACCGCCTATAAGGTGCGCGCGGCTTCCAATACGCCACCTGGAAAATTCGAGACGGGAACGACAAGCCGCGAGGCGCTTGCCGGGGTGCTTGGCGCCGTCGAGCACTATGCCTGGCTCGGACAGTCCTTTGGCAACGTCCACCCGCAGGCGACGCGGCGGGAGCGCATCGTCGCCGGCATTGAAGTCGCCGACCGTTATGAGCGTGTCCTGACAGCACGGCTGATTGCCGGATTGTCCAGAATTGATGGCGTCTTGATCCAGGGCATATCCGATGTGGCGGCGCTGGCGCGCCGTGTGCCTACCGTGTCGATCACCGTTGACGGAACCGATCCCGCCGATATCGCCAAGGCGATGGCAGAGGAAGGCATCTATCTCTGGCACGGTCACAATTACGGTTTGGAGCCAATCAAGCGGCTGGGGCTTGCGGACCGCAACGGTGTCGTCCGCATCGGGCTAGCTCATTACAACACCGAGGCGGAAGTCGATTTCCTGCTGGCGAAGCTGGCGGACTGGATGAAGACGCGGACCTGACATGCGCGACAGAAACGGAACCCCGAGGATCGGCGTCAAGCTGCGCCATGCCAGACAGGTGCTTGGCCTCAGCCTGGAAGAGCTCGGCGCCCGCATCGGGCTGACAGAGGGTTATCTCTCGAAGATCGAAAACGACCGCGCTACGCCGTCCATGGCGGCTCTGCACCGGCTGGTGCAGGCACTGGGCATCAACATGAACGCGATGTTCGGCACGCTGCAGCACAATGCCTCGGAAGTGTTCGTTTTGCGGCAAAACGAGCGTCCGCACATGGAGACGGGACATCGGCGTTCGGGCAACCATGTCGTGCTCGAGCAATTGGTGCCGTCCGGTCCGGAATATCTGCTGCAGATCAACGTTCATGTGATCGAGGCCGGCGGCGGCAGCCCCGAGTTGATCAGCCACAAGGGACAAGAGTTCGGCTACGTGCTCGAAGGTTCCGTCGAATTGCTGGTCGAGGCGAACGTGGTGGCACTCGAGGCAGGCGACGCGTTCTATTTCAACTCCGAACTCGGCCACGGCTACCGCAATATCGGTTCGACCACGGTCCGCATCCTCTGGGTCAACACGCCGCCGACATTCTGACCGCCTCCAGCGCGGCGCCGGATTTCGAGGGAGTTCTGCAGGCGTTGTTCAATGAGCCAACGTCCACAGGACAACAGCCGCCGAGCCCAACCGTCCTGTTTCAATGCCCGAACGCGAGCGGCGGGGCCAGTCGGTCGCGCCGCAGCCAGCGCGCCAGCAGCAGCGCGGCCACCACGGCCAGCCCCGTCGACAGGCCGATCCAGATGCCGACGCCATGCAGGCCGAAATGGAAGGCGAGCAGCACCCCAAGCGGCAGGCCGACGCCCCAATAGCCGATCGCGGCATAGATCATCGGCACCTTGGTGTCGTGCAGGCCGCGCAGCATGCCGGCGGCCACCGCCTGGGCGCCGTCGAAGACCTGGAACAGCGCCGCGAAGACCAGGAACGACACGGCAAGTTCGATCACCCTGGCATTGGCCGGATTGCTCAGATCGATGAAGGCGCTGATCAGCGGATGCGGCCACAGGATCATCACCAGCCCCATCAGCGCCATGAACGAGACGCCGATGACGAAGGCGGTCCAGCCGGCGCGCGACACGCCTTGCGGATTGCCGGCGCCATGCGCAAGGCCGACGCGCACCGTCACCGCCTGGTTGAGGCCAAGCGGCACCATGAAGGAGATCGAGGCGATCTGGATGGCGATCGCGTGCGCGGCCAGCGAATCCGCGTCGATCAGGCCCATCAGCAGGGCGGCCGCATTGAAGATAGTCACCTCGAAGGCGAGAATGCCGGCAATCGGCAGGCCGAGCCGCAACAGGCCCTTGAAGCGTGGCCAGTCCGATCGCCAGAACCGTCCGAACAGACGGTAACGGCGGAACTTCTTCTCCAGCATCACCACGGCAGCCAGGCCGATGAACATCAGCGTTGAGGACAGCGAGGTGGCAAGGCCCGACCCGGCAATGCCCATCGACGGCACGCCGAGATTGCCGAACATGAACACCCAGTTGAAGAAGGCATTGCAGGCGACGGCAACAAAGACGATGACCAGCGCCCAGCCCGGCCGCTCCAGCGCCGAGATGAACGAGCGCAGCACGATATAGAAGTAGAAGGGCAGCACCGCCCATTCGAGCCAGCGCAGATAGATGCCGGCCTGATGCGCCAGTGCCGGTTCCTGGCCCATGGCCAGCAGAATGCCTTCGCCGTGCCAAAGCACGAGCCAGATCGGGATCGAGATCAGGATCGCCAGCCACAGGCCCTGGCGCACGGTGCGGCGCAGGTCGCGCACCGAATAGCGGCGGCGGCCAAGCTCGGTGGCGATCATCGGCGATGTCGCCAGCATCAGGCCGAGGCCGAAGATCAGCGGCATGAAATAGAGGTTGGCGCCAAGCGCGCCGCTGGCCAGCGTGTCCGGCCCCAGCCGACCCATCATCATGACGTCGGTGGCCGTCATCGCGGTCTGGCCGAGATTGGTCAGCACCATCGGCCAGGCGAGCGCCAGCGTCGCCCTGATTTCCTGACGCCAAAGATTTTCCGGCGCGCGAGCGCCGGCTTCGATCGCAGACATTGTTCCGCTCTTTCCAGCTACGGCGCGTCGGCCAGAGCCGGAAGCCGCATGTCAAACGGCAAAACCTTCGGTTTTGCGGCGTTTGCGTCAGCTTCTGGACGAAACGCGACATGAAGGCAAGAGAGGAGGGACGGGAACGGATTGAGCCAGGGACCGGCCCCGATGCTCTAGCGGATCGCGTCCAGCATCCGCCGCTGGCGGTGCATCTCAAGGAAAACCTTATAGTCGCGGTCGAAACGCCCTGATGATTTCGGGTTCGACGCGCGCGTCCTGCCGCCTTGCTGCATGGCAAGACAGGCCGCGTTGAGGTCGGGAAACAGCCCGGCCGCGGTGGCGGCGATCATGCCGGTGCCGAGCAGCACCGCCTCGTCGGCCAGCGGCTCGATCACCGTGCAGCCGGTGGCGTCGGCATAGAGCTCCATCAACAGCGGGTTCTTGGTGTGGCCGCCGGTGACGTGCAGCGTATCGATCAGATAGCCGTTCTCGTTCAGCGCTTCCAGCACGTGGCGCACGCCGAGCGCGATGCCGACGGCGGTGCGCCAGTAGAGCTTGCACAGGCTGTCGAAGGAGGAGTCCAGCGTCAGCCCGCTGACGACGCCGATGGCATGCGGATCGGCGAGCGGTGAGCGGTTACCATGAAAATCGGGCAGCACATGCAGCCGCGCGGCAAGGTTGTCGCCCTCGGTGGCGCGCAGCTCGGCGACACGCCTGGCGATCTTCGCATGCATGGCGGCATCCGGCTCGCCGCCGGCGCCGTGCCAGCGGATGATGTGGTCGAGCAGGGCGCCGGTCGCCGACTGGCCGCCTTCCGACAGCCACAGCCTGGGCAGCGCCGCGCCGTAATAGGGACCCCAGACGCCGGCGAAGGGCTGCGGATCCGGTGACATCGCCATGACGCAGCTCGACGTGCCGGCGATCAGCGCCAAATGCCGGCCGATGTCCTGTTGGTCGCCGGCAAAGCCGCCGAGCACGCCAAGCGCACCGGCATAGGCATCGATGACGCCGGCGCCGACCCGGCATTTCTCGCTCAGCCCAAGCTCGGCCGCTGCCTGGGCGGTCAGTTGGCCAATATAAGCGCCGACCGGGCTGGCCTTTTCCGGCAAATTGCCGTGCTCGAAAAGATCGCCGAGGCCGACGAGCGCAAAGAAGTCGCGCCGCCAGCCGGCCTCTTCATGCGCCAGATAGGTCCATTTGGCGGTCAGCGTGCATTGCGAGCGGGCCAGCGAACCTGTCGCTTGCCAGGTCAGGAAATCGGTGAGATCGAATAAATAGCCGGCTTCATTCCAGGTCTCCGGCAAATTGCGCTTCAGCCACATCAGCTTCGGTGTCGCCATTTCCGGCGACATGACGCCACCGACGTAATTCAGCACGGTATGGCCGCTTGCCGTGCATTCGTCGGCCTCCGCGATGGCGCGGTGGTCGAGCCAGACGATGGTGTCCCAGCGTTTGTCGCCCGTGGTCGAGACGCTGAGCTGGCCGCCTTGCCGGTCGCGCACCACCAGCGAACAGGTGGCATCGAAGGAGATGCCGACGACCTCCTCGGCAGCTATGCCGGCCTTTTCGCGGGCAGCGCGCACGGCGGCGCAGACGGCCGACCAGATATCGCGCGAATCATGTTCGGCGTGATCGGGCTTCGGCTGGTTCATGGCGATCGGCCGCTCGGCGCGGCCGAGCAAGGTGCCGTTGGTGTCGAGAATGCCCGCGCGAGCGCTCCCGGTGCCGACATCGACCGCGCAAACGAACTGTTTCGTCAAGATGCTCTGTCTCTCGCTCCCAGGCCTGCAATCAGATCGGGCAATTGCAGCATGTCAGCGAATATAAAGTCCGGTTCACTCGACGCAAGCCGCGCTTTCAAGGTCGGGTTGCCGGCATGCGAGCCGCCGGTGAAGGCAAACACGCGCATCCCCGCCGCCCGCGCGGCAATGATGCCGGCCGGGCTGTCCTCGATGACGAGGCATTTGCGTGGATGGGCCCGCATGCTGGCGGCAGCATGCAGGAACAGGTCCGGCGCGGGCTTTCCCTTGGCCACCATGGTGGCACTGAACAGGTGCGGTTCCATCAGCCCAAGCAATCCGGTGACGTCGAGCGCGTAGCGGATGCGGTCGAGCGTGCCCGAGGACGCGACACAGAACGGCAGCCCAAGCTTCGGCAGCATCTTCTTGACGCCGGCGATCGGCTTCAGCTCCTCGCGGAATTTGCGCATCAATTCGACGCGCATCTCGGTCAGGTGCAGGTCGGTGATATCGAGCCCGAAGTCGCGGCCGAGGATCTCGCGCACGCTTTTCATGCTCTTGCCGAGGAAATGCTCGTAGGCGGCATCCTCACTGACGCTGCCGCCGGCAAGCCTGACCATGCCGAGCAGCGCCGAGACGGAGAGCGCCTCGCTGTCGACCAGCACGCCATCGCAGTCGAAAATGACCAGTTCAGGCGTCATGGCCGAGAATGGCTCTCAGAGCTTGCCGGCGAGGTAGCGCGTCAGCGTGGCGCGCGCGCCATTCGCCCATAGCACGTTGAGCGCATGGGCAAAGGCCTCGACGAACGTCGTTGCGCGGCCGACATCGCCATAGATGTCCTCCATGGCGAGCCAGGCGGCGGGAGCGTCCTTTGCTGCCTTTGCCGTCGCCTGTAGCCGGTCCCAACTCGGGTCGTTGGGCTCGATGACGGCGCCGCTGTCGGTCGTGCCGAAGCAGTAGCGGCACCAGAGCGCCGATTCCAGCGCGAGACCCGCAACGCCCTTTCCCGCCTTCAGCCGGTCGGCGATGGTCGGGATGATGAATTTCGGCTGGCGGTTGGAGCCGTCGAGGCAGAGCCGGCGCACCGTGTCGCCGATCTTCGGGTTGGAGAAGCGGCTCTCGATGAGCTGGTAATAGTCTTCCAGAACCGTGTCCGGCACCGGCGGCACCGTCGGGATGATTTCGTCCCGTTCGAGCTTGGCCAGAAAACCGCTCACCAGCGGCTCCTGCATCGCCTCATGCACGAAATGAATATCCATCAGGCCGGCCGGATAGGCGATCGCTGCATGGCCGCCATTGAGGATGCGGATTTTCATCAGTTCATAAGGCGCAACGTCTTTGACGAACTGCACGCCGACCTTTTCCAGCGGCGGCCGGCCATCGGTGAAATGGTCCTCCAGCACCCACTGCCGGAACGGCTCGCAGAACACCGGCCAGTTGTCCTCGAGGTCGAAATCCTTGGCCAGGATGCCGCGCTCGCGGTCGGTGGTGGCCGGCGTGATGCGATCGACCATGCCGTTCGGAAAGGCGACATGCTCGCTGACCCAGTTCGCCAGATCCTCGTCGATCAAACGGGCCAGGCCGATGACGCCATCCGAGGTGACATGGCCGTTGTGGGGAATGTTGTCGCACGACATCACGGTGAACGGCACGGTGCCTTCATCGCGGCGGCGCATCAGCCCGGCAAGAATGATGCCGAACACCGTCTTCGGCGTGGCGCCGGCCTGCGCGTCGGCGACGATGTCGGGATGGATCGGGTTGAACACGCCGGAGGCCGGATCGATAAAGTAGCCGCCTTCGGTGATGGTCAGCGAAACGATCTTGATCGCCGGGTCGGCAAGCCGTTCGATGACACTGGCCGCATCGCCAGGCATCAGGAAGTCGATCATCGCGCCGGTGACGCGTGCGCTCATATGGCCGCTATCCTGCTCGACCACCGTGGTGAGCCAGTCCTGCTCTTCCAGTTTGCCGCGACCGATCTTTTCGCCGTCGAACACGCCGGCACCGATCAGCGCCCAGTCATGGCCGATGCCCGCATTGAACAGATCGTCGAGATAGACGGCCTGATGCGAGCGGTGGAAATTGCCGACGCCGAAATGCACGATGCCGGCCTTCAGCGTCGCGCGGTCATACTTCGGACCTGCGACGTTGGCGGGCAGCTTGGAGAGGTTAGAGGACGAGAGTTTCACGGTCATCTGTTTTACCCTTTGGCCGGGTTTCGGCCTTCGTTACGCTCCTCTCCCCGTTGGGGAGAGGATAAGGGGTGGCACTTGCTACGCGCCCGCTGAAGTCGGCCTCTGCTCCCCGCGGAGGGACGAGGAGCAGAGGCCGTCCCCCGCCCTCAACTCATCCACTGGCCGCCATCGACATTGTAGGTCTGGGCGACGATGTATTCGGCGTCGCTGCTGGCGAGAAACACAGCCATGCCGGTGAGGTCCTGTGCCGTGCCCATGCGGCCATACGGCACCGCCTCGCCGACCAGTTTCTTCTTCTCGCCCCTCGGCCGGTTCTCATATTTGGCGAACAGCGAATCGACATGATCCCAGTGCTCGCCGTCGACGACGCCAGGGGCAATCGCGTTGACGTTGATGCGGTGCTTGATCAGGTCGAGCCCCGCCGACTGGGTCAGCGAGATGACGGCGGCCTTGGTGGCGCAATAGACGCCGACCAGCGCCTCGCCGCGCCGTCCGGCCTGGCTCGCCATGTTGATGATCCTGCCGCCCTTGCCTCGCGCGATCATCGAGCGGGCGGCTGCCTGCAGCATGAACAGCGTGCCGGCGACATTGACGGAAAACAACTTGTCGTAGCTTGCCCTGGTGATTTCGACGATCGGCGCCAGGTCGAACAGGGCGGCGTTGTTGATCAGGATATCGAGGCCACCGGTCTTCGTCTCGACGGCTTTCACTGCCGCCTCGATCGAGGCGAGGTCGGTGACGTCGAGCTTGACCGCATAGGCCTTGCCGCCAATCTCTGCGGCCGTCTTCTGCGCAGCCTCGAGATTGATGTCGGCGATGGCGACGGTTGCGCCTTCGCCGGCATAGGCTTCGGCGAAGGCTCTGCCGATGCCGCGGGCCGAACCCGTGATCAGCGCGGATTTGCCGGCCAGTCGCATGTTCAGATTGCCTTTCCGTCGGCGCCAAAGCGATGCAGCTTGGCCTTGTCTGGTGTCAGGTAAATGGTGTCGCCGTGATGGACGCCGAGTTCGCCGTCGGCGCGCACGGTCAGCGGACCGACGCCGTCGGCCTGGACGTGCAGGAAGGTGTCGGAGCCGAGATGCTCGGCGACGCCGACGACCGCCTTCCATTCGCCCGCCGTGGTCGAGATCTCCAGGTGTTCGGGACGGATGCCGATGGTCTTGGCGCCGTTTTTGGCAGCCGGCGCGCCCTCGATCAGGTTCATCTTCGGCGAGCCGATAAAGCTGGCGACGAACAGGTTCTTCGGCGTCTTGTAGAGCTCCATCGGCGAGCCGACCTGCTCGATGTTGCCGGCGTTCAGCACGACGATCTTGTCGGCCATGGTCATCGCTTCAACCTGATCGTGGGTAACGTAGATCATGGTGGTCTTGAGCTGATGGTGCAGCTCGCTGATCTCCAGCCGCATGGTGCCGCGCAGTGCCGCATCGAGGTTGGACAGCGGTTCGTCGAACAGGAAGGCGGTCGGCTGACGCACGATGGCGCGGCCGATCGCGACGCGCTGGCGCTGGCCGCCTGAAAGCTGGCCGGGCCGGCGTTCGAGATAGTTGGTCAGGTTGAGCACGCGCGCCGCGTCTCCCACCTTCTTGTCGATGGTCGCCTTGTCCTCACCGGCCATCTTCAGCGGGAAGCCGATGTTCTTGGCCACCGTCATGTGCGGATAGAGCGCGTAAGACTGGAACACCATGGCGAGCTTGCGCTTGGCCGGTGCCTCGCCGGTGACGTCGCGGCCGTCGATGTTGATGGAGCCGCCGCTGGTGTCCTCGAGCCCGGCGATCAGGCGCAGCAGCGTTGACTTGCCGCAACCCGACGGGCCGACAAAGACGACGAACTCGCCATTCTCGATCACCAGGTCGAGACCGGGGATGATGGACGTCGCTCCGAAGGATTTAGAGACGTTCTTGAGCGTGATGTTTCCCATGGTTTCCTCCCCGAGGGGTTATTTCTGCCGATTGCTTCGGGCAATTCCGTTATTTCACCGCACCAAATGTCAGGCCGCGCACCAGCTGCTTCTGGCTGAACCAGCCCATGATCAGGATCGGCGCGATGGCCAGCGTCGAGGCGGCCGAAAGCTTGGCCCAGAACAGGCCTTGCGGGCTTGAGAACGAGCTGATGAAGGCGGTCAGGGGTGCGGCTTCCGTCGTCGTCAGCCGGATCGTCCAGAACGCCTCGTTCCAGGCCAGGATGATGTTGAGCAGCATTGTCGAGGCGATGCCCGGCACCGCCATCGGCGTCAGCACATAGACGATCTCGTTCCACAGCGATGCGCCGTCCATGCGCGCCGCTTCCAGGATCTCGCCAGGGATTTCGCGGAAATAGGTGTAGAGCATCCACACCACGATCGGCAGGTTGATCAGCATCAGCATGATCATGAGACCGATGCGGCTGTCGAGCAGGCCTGTGTCGCGGAAGATCAGGTAGATCGGGAACAGCACCGCGACCGCCGGCATCATCTTGGTGGACAGCATCCACATCAAGATGTCCTTGGTCCGCTTGGTCGGCGAGAAGGCCATCGACCATGCCGCGGGTATGGCGACCAGCAGGGCCAGGATGGTCGAGCCGACCGAGAGCAGCACCGAGTTGAAGAAGAACTTGAAGTAGCCGCTCTGTGCCTGGACCTCGGTATAGCTCTCGAACGTTCCCGACGGGATGATGCTGAAGCCCTGGATGGCTTCCTGCTCCGACTTGAACGAGGTGATGATCGTGTAGAGGATCGGGAAGAAGATCAGCAGGGCGACGATCCAGGCGGCAACCGTCGCGATCGTCTTGTGCCGGGTGGTGACTGAGCGTGCCATCGTAGCCTCCCTTACTTGTCCAGGTTCTTGCCGACGGCGCGCATGGCGAAGAAGGCAACGATGTTAGCGAGAATGACGGCGATCACACCGCCGGCGGATGCCTGGCCGATTTTGAACTCCAGCAACGCCTTCTGGTAGACGAGGAAGGGCAGGTTGGTGGAGGCGTATCCCGGGCCGCCATTGGTGGTGACGAGGATCTCGGCATAGACCGAGAGAAGGAAGATCGTCTGGATCAGGATGACGACCGTGATGGCGCGCGACATGTGCGGCAGCGTCAGATAGATGAAGCGGCTGATGAAGCCGGCGCCGTCCATCTCGGCGGCTTCCTTCTGCTCGCCGTCGAGCGACTGCAGCGCGGTCAGAAGAATGAGCGTCGCGAAGGGCAGCCACTGCCAGGCGACGATGATGATGATCGCCAGCATCGGATGTTGCCCGAACCAGTCGATCGGCTGGGCTCCGAAGAAGCGGGCTATATCGGCGAACACCCCGTATTGCGGGTGCATGATCATGTTCTTCCAGACCAATGCGGCCACCGGCGGCATGACGAAGAACGGCGAGATGACGAGGATGCGCACGATGCCCTGGCCCCACATCGGCTGATCGATCAGCAGCGCCAGAAGGATACCGCCGATCACCGTGATCAGGAGCACGCTGACCACCAAGGTGAGCGTGTTGAGGATCGACTGCAGGAAGGCCGGGTTGGAATAGAACAGCGCGTAATTCGAGAAGCCGACGAAGCCGTCGCGGATCGGATTGAGCGGGTTGTACTGCTGGAAGGAGAACCAGATGGTGATGACCAGCGGCACGATCATCCAGACGAACAGCAGCACCACGGATGGCGCCATCATGAAACGGGCAAGCGAACGGGTCTGCTGAGTAGCCATGACGGTCACCCTCACTGGTCAGACGGAATTTTCAAAGGCGTTAAAGGCGGCCGCCCGAACTGGGAACTCGGGCGGCCGTTGCCGGTCAAGGAGGCGACCGGCAGTCGGCACCGGGAGGAGCCTTACTTGATGTATCCGCCCTCGGTCATTGCCGCGGTGGCAGCGTCCTGGGCCTGCTTCAGCGCGTCGTCGACGCTCGACTGGCCGGCAAGCGCCGCCGAGAAGAGCTGGCCGACGGTGGTGCCAAGGCCCTGGAACTCAGGGATGGCGACGAACTGGACGCCGACATAGGGCACCGGCTTGACCGTCGGATGTGTCGGATCGGCGGCATTGATGGAGTCCAGCGTCATCTTGGCGAACGGAGCGGCCTTCTGGTACTCGGCATTGGCGTAGAGCGAGGAGCGCGTGCCCGGAGGAACGTTGGCCCAGCCTTCCTTCGAAGCGACGAGCTCCGCATAGTGCTTGCTGGTCGCCCAGGAGACGAACTTCTCGGCGGCATCCGCTTTCTGCGTGCCGGCGGGGATGGCCAGCGACCAGGCCCACAGCCAGTTGCCGCGCTTGCCCAGGCCATTGTCGGGCGCCAGCGCATAACCGACCTTGTCGGCGACGGTGGAGTTCTTCGGGTCCGAAACGAAGGACGCGGCGACCGTGGCGTCGATCCACATGCCGCATTTGCCCTGCTGGAACAGCGCCAGGTTTTCGTTGAAGCCGTTGGAGGAAGCCCCCTCGGGGCCGTCGGCCTTCATCAGGTCGACATAGAACTGCAACGTGTTCTTCCATTCCGGCTGATCGAACTGCGGCTTCCAGTTCTCGTCGAACCAGCGGGCGCCGAAGGAGTTCGACATGGCGGTCAGGAAAGCCATGTTCTCGCCCCAGCCGGCCTTGCCGCGCAGGCAGACGCCGTTCACGCCATTGGCGCGGTCGGTCATCTTGTCGGCGGCCTGCTTGATGAAGTCCCAGGTCGGCGCGTCGGGCATCTTCAGCCCGGCCTTGTCCATCAGGTCCTTGCGGTACATGACGAAGGAGCTTTCGCCGTAGAAGGGCGCGGCATAGAGCTTGCCGTCGACCGAAAGGCCGCCAGCAATGGCCGGGATGATGTCCTTGGCGTCGTAGTCGTCGCCGAGCTTGTCGAGCGGCAAAAGCCAGCTCTGCTTGGCCCAGATCGGAACCTCATAAGTGCCGATGGTCATCACGTCGTACTGGCCGCCCTTGGTGGCGATGTCGGTGGTGACGCGCTCGCGCAGCACATTCTCTTCGAGCGTAACCCAGTTGAGCTGGATGTCGGGGTTCGCCTTGGTGAAGTCCTCGGTCAGCTTTTGCATGCGGACCATATCGCCATTGTTGACGGTGGCGATGGTGATGGATTCGGCGTGTGCGGCGAACGCAAGCGTGCTGGCCGACAACAAGCCCAGGGTGAGCGTGCGAAGTTTCATCAAATTCCTCCCTTGAACCAAGATGAGCATTTGCCTTGGCTTTGGGCAATTACTCACTTGGCGTGAATTATGTCAAGTCGGATTCGATGCTGCAGCGCAGCACCCGGGCGACACCGCAGGCCGGGACGAGCGGAAATTGCCAGGACGAAGAGCGTCCCGGCCGGATACAGTGCGGCAACAGCGGATGGATCTGCGAGACCAGGTGCAGCCCGCAAGCTTGCCGGTCAGCAGGCGATCTCGGCCAGCAGCCAGTCGCGGAAGGCACGGATCTTCGGCACGTTGCGGCGCGCTTCGGGGTAGACCAGCCAAAAGGCATGGCCGTCGTCGCCAACCAGATCGAAAGGCTGGATCAGGCGCCCACCGGCAAGTTCCGCCTTGAACAGCGCCCTGGTCAGGATCGCGACGCCATGACCGGCGATCGCCGCATTGGCCTCATAGGCCTGCGCGCCCATGCTGCTGCCGGGCCGTTTGGCGAGATCGTGCGAGTGCACGCCGGCAGCCTCGAACCATTGCGTCCACCAGATGTCGCCGGGATCGAGGATCGGCAGCCGCAACAGGTCCGCCGGTTCCCTGACGCCGCCGATGCTTGCCGCGAGCTTCGGGCTCAGCATCGGCGTGAAATCGGCATCGAGCAGCTTGTAGGCTTCCAGCCCCGGCCATTTGCCGCCGCCCGACCGGATGGCGAGGTCGACATCCTCGCGGGCGAAATCCGTCAGCCGGCTCGATGTTTCGAGCCGCACGGCAAGGGAGGGATGAGCGATCTGGAATG
Source organism: Mesorhizobium sp. BR1-1-3 (assembly GCF_020165455.1). Classification (NCBI taxonomy): domain Bacteria; kingdom Pseudomonadati; phylum Pseudomonadota; class Alphaproteobacteria; order Hyphomicrobiales; family Phyllobacteriaceae; genus Mesorhizobium; species Mesorhizobium sp. BR1-1-3. The sequence continues at coordinate 228,512 of NZ_JAIUIC010000011.1, read as the reverse complement.
AGCCCAGATGGTGCGCCAGCCAGTTCGAGGCAAAGGTCAGCACCGTCGTGACGCACAGCAATCCGTCGGCGCCGCCACGCGCCGCCGCATAGGCCTGGCCGAGAATGGCAAAGGCCTCGCTGACCGCTGGCGCAAGGCGCTGTCCAGCCTCGGTGAGTGCGATCTGGCGCGGCCGGCGCAGGAACAGCGGCGCGCCGACCCGTTCCTCCAGCACCTTGATCTGATAGCTGACCGCCGCTTGCGTCATGGCAAGTTCCTCGGCCGCCTTGGTGAAGGAAAGATGCCGCGCCACCGCTTCGAACACCCGGATCGCCTGCAGCGGCGGAAGCTGTGAAACCTGCCGAGAGCTGAGGTCCGGCATAAAGCCTCCTTATGGGTCCTTATCGACGTTCGATTGGCAAAGGCCGCCGTCAAGACCGACATTTCCAGTCAACCCGTCATTCGGGTTCAGGATAGCGAAGGTTGACGATCATGACCATGGCGCAGCAAAAATGCACTTCCGCACCCGATCATCGCTGGTTTTCGTGGCTGACGGATGGATTCGGCTGGTTCGCAGCCAAAAAACGGGCACATCTCGACATCAGGGACCTGTCGCCGCATCTGCAGCGCGATCTCGGTTTTCTCGATGGCAACGACCCTTTCGGGCGGCACAGCTAGCGCGGTTGGTTTATCGCAAATCAGTTGTGCTTCCGGTCAGATGCTGGCGAGCAGCGCGGCGGCGGTCCGTTCATCGGTGATGAGGCCGTTGATCAGCCGCCGGTTCGCGGCCGCCAGGATGCCCGGCAGCTTTCGTTCGCCCATGGCCAATGCGATGACCAGCGATTTCTCGCGTGACGGCAGCGACGCCGACGACACCCGATCGTTGGTGATGCCCTCGATCATGCGGCCTTCCCTATCGAACACCCAGCCGACGATCTCGGCGATGCCGCCGGCCTTCTGCAGCGCCTTCAATTCGCTCTCCGAAATGAAGCCGTCCTCGTAGAGCGGCGCCTTGGGGCCGAGGTCGCCGATGCCGATGAAGGTGACGTCAGCCTCGGCGGCAAGCGCAAGCGTCGGCTGGATCATCGGCTGGTTGAGCAGCATCTCGCGCTCCTCCGGCGACGAGGCGATGACCGGCAAGGGCATCGGGAAGGAGCGTGCCTTGACCCTGTCGGCCATGGTGAAGATGACGTTGTAGAAAGCGGCCGAGCCGTCCGGCGAGATGTTGCCGGTCAACGACACCACCTTGTGCTGCGGGCATTCCATCGGCGGCAGCTGCTCGATCGCCGCCTTCAGCGTGCGCCCGGTGCCAATCGCCATGACGATCGGGGTCGGTGAACGCAACCGTCGCTCGATCTCGGCGGCAGCCGCCTCGGCGATGCCGATCGTGGTCGAGGACGAGTTGGGGTCGCTCGGCACCACTTCGACCAGATCGAGCGCAAAGCGCGATCTCAGCCGTGCCGCCAGATCGAGGCAGTTGGCGATCGGATGGTCGACGCGAACCTTGATCAAGCCCTCCGACACCGCCAGCGATACCAGCCGCTGCGCCGTTTGCCGCGAGATGCCAAGCGTCGAAGCGATCTGGTCCTGTGTGTTGCCGGCAACATAATAAAGCCAGCCGGCACGTGCCGCATCGTCCAGCCTGTTGCTGCCACCATCCTGCCGGCTATTCAAAGTCCTGCCTCCCGAGACCGCCGGTCATGAGAGCGGCCCATGCCCACTTTCGCAGGGAACGGCCTGCTGCGCAATTGTCAAATCTCGGGGGCAATTGCTTGCTGTCCCTCGGCGTAGGCACGGCCCAGTTTCTCGTCTCCCCACGATGTCTGTCTCGCCAAGAGACTTGGCTGCGGTCCCGGCAGGCGGCACGTTCTTGCGCTCCGAAGGTTTATCTCCCGGCTCAAACCCTTTAAGGGATGGCAAAAAGGAGCCTCGCATGACGCCGAAAGCGGTTTTCTGGGACATGGACGGCACGCTGGTCGACAGCGAACCGCTGCACGAAGCTGCCCTGGTGGCGGCGATGCGCAATGTCGGCCTTGTCCCGCCGGACGATCTGCATGAGCGCGTGCTCGGCGTCGCCGCCTGGCCGGTCTACGAGATGATGCGCGACGAGTTCGGCCTGAACCTGCCTTTCGACGACTGGATCTTGCGCAAATACGAACACTACCTGCCGCTGGTGGAGAGCTTGAAGCCGCGCCCCGGCGCGATCGAGATCTTCAACGAGCTGCGTGCAAGAGGCATCCAGCAGGCCGTGGTCTCGAATTCGGACCGGATGATCGTCGACGCCAATCTGAGCATGGTCGGCCTGATCTACCCCGGCATGAAGACGATCAGCCGCAACGACGTGCGCGAAGGCAAGCCGCATGCCGAGCCATTCCTGCGCGCCGCGTATCTGGCCGATGTCGACCCCGCGCAGGCGGTGGCGATCGACGATAGCTGGCCGGGCGCCATGGCAGGGCTGGCAGCGGGAATGAAGACGATTTTCTGGCCGGAAAAGCCGATGGAAGGCCCGCCCGGCGCCGTCGTCATCAACAGCGCCGAGGAATTGGGGAAAGAGCTGGGGCTCTGAGGAAAACCGCCCAGGTCGGCGCCGTCCCTCATCCGCCTGCCGGCACCTTCTCCCCGTATAGTGACGGCACGGGGAGAAGGACGCTCAATTCCGGTAGACCGGTTCCTGCTCGTCGAGGATCGCCTTCAACTCGCTGAGATGGCGTTCGGCCTGGCCGGGATAATCGTCCATCTCGCTCGCCGCCTTTTCGGCGATCGCGTCCGACAGCGTGCGCAGCGGGCGGCCGGTCCACAGCGCCTTGATGTAGGTCTCGGCGGCGCGTTCGAAATAGAACATGCGGTTGAAGGCATCGGCGACCGTGTCGCCGATGACCAGCACGCCGTGATTGCCCATCACCATCACCTTGACCTTGGGATCGACGAGAAGCTGCGAGCAGCGCTCGCCCTCCTCCTCGAAGGCCAGCCCGCCATAGTGCGCGTCGACGACATGGCGGTTGAAGAACATCGCCGAATTCTGGTCGATCGGCGGCAATGTCGAGTCAGCGAGCGATGCCAGCACCGTGGCGTGGATCGAGTGCACATGCATGACGCAGCGCGCGTGACGCACATTGCGATGGATGGCGCCATGCAGCCCCCACGCCGTCGGGTCGGGCGCATTGGGGCCGGAGAGCGTTTCCGGATCGTTGGCATCGATCATCAGAAGGTCGCTCGCCTTGATGCGCGAGAAATGCACCTGGTTGGGGTTCATGAGGAATTGTGTGCCCTCATCGTTGACGGCCAGCGAGAAATGATTGGCCACCGCCTCGTGCATGTTGAGCCGCGCCGTCCAGCGGAAGGCACAGGCGAGATCGACGCGCTCCTCATAGTAGGGCAGGTTGGTCAGCGTTTCCTTTTGCAGACGGGCAAGGCTCATCGAAAAATTCTCCGGTTTCGGCAAGAATGCCGTGGCCAGCCCATTCCCGCAACCGGTTTTGGTTGGTGCAGGGATGCTCACGCCGCCGTGCTGGCAGCGGCAGCGCCGGCTCGCAGGCCGCCATGCTCGATGATGAAATCGATCACCTCCTGCAGTCCCTTGCCGCGCGACAGGTCCGTGAAGCCGAACGGCCGCTTGCCGCGCATGCGGCCGGCGTCGCTCTCCATGACATCGAGATTGACGTTCACGTAGGGTGCCAGATCGCTCTTGTTGATGACCAGGAAATCGGAGCGGGTGATCGCCGGCCCGCCCTTGCGCGGAATCTCCTCGCCCTGGCAGACCGAGATGACATAGAGCGTCAGGTCGGCGAGATCCGGCGAGAAGGTGGCGGCAAGGTTGTCGCCGCCGGATTCGATGAAGACGATGTCGAGATCCGGGAACTTCCTGTTCATCTGCGCGATCGCCTGCAGATTGATCGAGGCATCCTCGCGGATCGCGGTATGCGGGCAGCCGCCGGTCTCGACACCCATGATGCGGTCCTCGGGCAGCGCCTGCAGCCGCGCCAGCATCATGGCGTCTTCCTTGGTGTAGATGTCGTTGGTGACGACGGCGATGGAAAACTCGTCGCGCAGCGCCTTGCACAGTTTTTCGGTCAGCGTCGTCTTGCCCGAACCGACCGGGCCGCCAATGCCGACGCGCAGCGGACCATTTGTCTGTGTCATGCGGGAAACTCCGTGATGGCGAGGATGGCAAAGCCGAGCCCGATCAACAGGCACAGCGGCGAATAATAGCGGACATCGAGCCGCGCGAAAGGCTGTTCCGGCGCCAGCCGCCGCCACCATGGCGTGAAGCCGGCAATGCCGCGTCCCAGGAACACCAGACCGATGAGCAGCGAGGTGGCGGCGAGACCCTCCTTGGGGAAGGGTGAAGCGAAGACTCCCATGAGCGCCAGCGGCCATAGTGTCGCCAGGCACAGACACGCGGCAACGGCGAAACTGGCAAACGGCGTTGGCATCTCATCGACGCCGCGAAAGCCGACCACGGCGCGAGCGCAGGAGGCTGCGTCCTGGCCCGGCCAGATGCCGCCAAGGCCCCAATAGACATGCAGAACGGTGATCAGCAGCAGGACAAAGGATAGCGAGAAGGCGAGAAAAATCATGAGCGGAACAGTCGCGAATATTGGGTTTCATGCTTCATCGCCATGACATCGGAGACGAAGGCGCAGCCACCGAGATCGTCGAGTGTCGAGCGCGCGGCGCGGCTTGCGGTCGCCAGGGCCAGCGGCTCGAAGCCGGCTAACAACGTGGTCGCGCCGCTCTGGCCGACGATGCCAAGCCGGATCGCTGCCTGCACAAGGTTGGAGAAGAAGGTTTGCAGGAAGGCTGACAGCGCATCCTGAAGCGCGATGCCGTTGCCACCCGCAATGGCGCCGACGGCGACGCAATAGGCGCATTCGGCCGGCAGGCGCTCCAGCACCGGATTAGGCCAGGCGGCCGCCGCTTTGAGGAAGGCTCCACCCTGCAGCATGGTCTCGGTATGGCGTTCGCGCGAGCCGGCCAGGGCTTCGGCGAGTGCCGCCACTTCATCGAGATCACCGGTGCCGCGTGCTCGGCGCCAGCTCTCGGCGAACAGCACGGCGTCGTTCCAGCCCGAGCCCATCTCGACCAACGTCTCCAGCCAGCCGGCGAGGCTCCCGGCATCGGCAACCAACCCGTCATGCACCGCCCGCTCGAGACCATGGCTGTAGGAAAAGCCGCCGACCGGAAAGGCAGGCGACAGCCACGCCATCAGCCGCAGCAGGGCGATGTTCGAAGGCTGGTCAGTCATGATCGTGGTGATGGCCGGCATGACTGTGCGAATGGGAATGCGCTTCGCCATGAGAATGGCTGTGCGCTTCGGCGTGGCTGTGGGCATGCGCATGGCCGTGATCGTGGCTTTGCCCGTCATGCCCGGAATAGGCGCCGCGCACCGGCTTGAACGGTTCGGAAACGTCGGTCACGGTGGCGCCCAGCCCCTCCAGCATCGCCCTGATGACATGGTCGCGCAGGATGAGGATGCGTCCGGCCTCGATGCCTGCCGCGAGATGGCGGTTGCCGATATGCCAGGCGAGTTCGGCCAGATGCACGCCATCGCGGGCGCGGATGTCGTAGACCTCTTCCGGTGCCGCGATGATCTCGATATGGCCGCCATTCTCCAGCACCAGCCGGTCGCCATCGTTCAAGGCGACGGGTTCGGGCAGGTCGACCAGCACCTTGCCGCCGTCGGCAAGTTCGATGGCCCGGCGGCGCAGATGCCGCTCGTCATGGGCGAGAATGGCCCGGCCGGACGGTAGGGTGGTTCCGGCAGCGCCGGCGGACAGCACCGAGACGGCGCGCGGGAATTTGGTGAAGTCGGTGTTGAGGTTGAGTTTCATTTCATGGATCTCCCATTTGCTTGTGCCCGCACACGCGCGATCCGACGGCCTTGTACATGTCCAACCCTGCCTTTCTCCAACAAGCTAGACCATCACGTTCGTTCAGACGATGGTGTCGAAGAGCCGCAGGATGAACGATATCTGGTAGATAAGCGCCGCCGTGACAAAGGCGATGTGGAAGCGGCGGTCGCGCACCAGGATCGCGATGATGCAGAGCACGACGAAGACCGGCGTGCGGAACAGATACTCGCTGCCGAAGCGGGCGAAATGCTCCGGCCCCTTCAGCAGCGTGTCGACGACGTCGAGCAGATAGGTCGCCGCCAGCAGGCCGAAGAACCACGCCCGCCGCGAATAGAAGAAATCCTCGTAGCTGGTGTAGTCCAGCATCGAATCTGGGAACAAAAGCGCGCACAGCAGGAACAGCGTGATCGCGTAGAAAATGATGAACAAATATTTGCCGAAGGTCCAGGTCTCGACGGCGTAGAGGCCGAACTCCCACCACCAGAAATGCACCAGCATCAGGAGCACCGAGACGACCCAGGCCAGATGCACGGTATAGAGCTTGTACTGGCCGGGATGCTGGACGATGCGCGCCACCCCCGACAGCAGGCGGGCGACACCAAGCCCGATCACCATGCCCATGACGATGCGGATGTGCGGGAAGATGTCGTGGGCGGAAGCGATTTCGGTGGTCATGCTCGATCACAATGCAGCTGTTGGTTGGCCGCATAGTGCTGCCTTCCACCAAGGGCTGCAACGGATAATGCTCGCCCGGTGGAAGCGCCGCTTCAAAACAGAAAATACCGTTGCGCCATCGGCAGCACCGTCGCCGGCTCGCAGGTCAGCAACTCGCCGTCGGCGCGCACCTCGTAGGTTTCCGGATCGACCTCGACATGCGGCGTGGCGTCGTTGAGCACCATCGAATGCTTGCCGATGCCGCCGCGGGTGTTTTCGACGGCGACGAACTGCTTGTCGACACCGAGCCTGCCATGCAGTCCCGACTCGAGCGCTGCTTTCGAAACGAACGTCACCGACGAGTTGGTCCTGGCCTTGCCATAGGCGCCGAACATCGGCCGGTAATGCATCGGCTGCGGCGTCGGGATCGAGGCGTTGGGGTCGCCCATCGGGGCGGCGGCGATCATACCGCCGATCAGCACCATGTCCGGCTTGACGCCGAAGAAGGCCGGGTTCCACAGTACCAGGTCGGCGCGTTTGCCAACCGCGATCGAGCCGATGTCTTTCGACAGCCCATGCGCGATGGCCGGGTTGATCGTGTATTTGGCGATGTAGCGGCGGACGCGGAAATTGTCGTTGTTGCCGGTCTCCTGCGGCAGCGAGCCGCGCTGGCGTTTCATCTTGTCGGCGGTTTGCCAGGTCCGGATCGCGACTTCGCCGACGCGGCCCATGGCCTGCGAATCCGACGAGATGATCGAGAAGGCGCCGATGTCGTGCAAAATGTCTTCCGCCGCGATGGTCTCCTTGCGGATGCGGCTTTCGGCAAAGGCGATGTCTTCGGGGATCGACGGCGACAGATGATGGCAGACCATCAGCATGTCGAGATGCTCGGCCAGCGTGTTGACCGTGTAGGGCCGCGTCGGATTGGTCGAAGACGGAATGACGTTGGGCAGGCCGCAGACCTTGATGATGTCGGGCGCGTGGCCGCCGCCGGCGCCCTCGGTGTGGAAGGCGTGAATGGTGCGGCCCTTGATGGCGGCGACCGTGTTCTCGACAAAGCCGGATTCGTTCAGCGTGTCGGTGTGGATCATCACCTGCACGTCGTAATCGTCGGCGACCGACAGGCAGCAATCGATGGCCGCCGGCGTCGTGCCCCAGTCCTCGTGCAGCTTCAGCGAGCAGGCGCCGCCCAGCACCATTTCCTCGAGCGCGGCGGGCAGCGAGGCATTGCCCTTGCCCGACAGGCCGATGTTCATCGGAAAGGCGTCGAAGGACTGGATCATGCGGGCCATGTGCCATGGCCCCGGCGTGCAGGTGGTGGCCAGCGTGCCGTGCGCCGGACCGGTGCCGCCGCCGAGCATGGTGGTGATGCCTGACATCAGCGCTTCCTCGATCTGCTGCGGGCAGATGAAGTGGATATGCGCGTCGAAGCCGCCTGATGTCAGGATCTTGCCTTCGCCGGCGATGATCTCGGTGCCGGGGCCGATGATGATGGTGACGCCATCCTGCGTGTCCGGATTGCCCGCCTTGCCGATGGCCGCGATGCGCCCGTCGCGAAGCCCGACATCGGCCTTGAAGATGCCTGCACTGGCATCGATCACCAGCGCGTTGGTGATCACGGTATCGACGGCGCCTTGCGCCCTGGAAACCTGGCTCTGGCCCATGCCGTCGCGGATCACCTTGCCGCCGCCGAATTTCACCTCTTCGCCATGGATGGTGAGATCCTTCTCGACCTCGATGAACAGTTCGGTGTCGGCAAGCCGCACTCTGTCGCCGACCGTCGGGCCGTACATCTGCGCGTAGGCGGCGCGGGTAATTCTGGCCATCAGCGATTGCTCCCGAAATGCGGTTTGCCGAAATGCGGTTGGATTGAAGCGCGGCTGCACATTGCTGCCATCCTATGGTCACGCAATGACCTGCTGGGCGACACCTTCTGATCCCATTTGGCGGTTGAGGTTAGGGGGTCACCCCAGACCGACCGTTTGCCAATCGATGGAAAGGAAAATCCATGCGCAAAACGATAGCTCTTGCCGCCGCAGCCAGCCTGATGCTGGCGGGCGCCGCCAGTGCCCAGCAGCAACCCGCGCCACAGCCCGCTCCGGCGCCGGCAACGCCTGCTCCAGCCACGCCCCAGGCTCAGCCGGCCGTTCCGACGATCCAGAGCGTCAACATCGTCGACATCACGGAGCTGCCAAAGGACACCCAGACGCAGGTCAACCAGGTGATCGCCCAGCGCGGCGATGACGGCTTGAAGAAACTGCGCAGCTCGATCGACGCCACACCCAAGGTCAAGTCGGCGCTCGAAGCCAAGGGAATGACCTCGGCGCAGGTGGTCGCAGCCAGTATGGAACCCAATGGCGCACTGACCCTGATCACCAAGAAGGCGAGCTGACGCCACGGCATGGCGGGCCGGCATCCGGCCGGCCGGCCGCATCGGGAAAGGAACCTTCGCCGGGCCGGATTCGTTTTGTTCTTTTCGCACTAACCCGCGCCCCGAAACGATTTCTCTCAGGAGCGAGCGATGGCGATCACTTCTTTCTCGACCAGAATGCAGGCAGTCGCCGCCATGACGTTCCTGGCGGCGGCTGGTCCTGCTGCCGGACTGAAGGCGCAAGGACTGGAAAGCACGGAGACCGTCAATCGCATCGTCGGCTCGCAGGTCAAACAGGAAGAGGCCAAGGCCAACACTGAGGCCGGCAACGTCAACACGGCGATCGACCGCACGCGTGAAAACATCGGCACGGTGCGCAAGACCTCCAAGCTCGACAAGGTCGACATCGTGTTCCTCACCGACGCCGCGCGCAGCGAAGGCGGCCCGCCGCCGGAGATCGAGACCAAGGTCAAGCAGCATCAGGACGACATTACGGAGCTGCGCAAGGAGATCGAGGCCAACGCGCTGCTGTTCAACGCCATCGAATCGCGGCGCGTGCAGGCGCAGGATGTCCTCGCCGTCGAATTCGACAATCCCGGAAAGATCGTCATCTACGCCGCGGCCAAGCCATCGAACTGAGCTGAGCGCGCCGGAAGATTTCACAGCTTGCCCATCACCTTCTGCTGAAATCCGTAGACCTCGCGCTTGCCGCCGAGCGGCACCAGCGTGACGTCGCGCTCCTGGCCCGGCTCGAAGCGCATGGCCGTGCCCGCGGCAATGTCGAGGCGCATGCCACGCGCCCGTTCGCGGTCGAATTTCAGCCCCTCATTGGTTTCGAAGAAATGGTAGTGGCTGCCGACCTGGATCGGCCGGTCGCCGCTGTTGGCGATTTTCAGGGTGACGGTCTGCAGGCCCTTGTTGAGCTCGATGTCGCCGCCCACCGTGATGATTTCACCGGGGATCATGGTCACCCTCACACGATGCCGAAGGCGAGACCGATGCCGATCGCCGCGCAGGCGGCACCGGCAGCGCGGGCCAGGCCACGAAACCGGATGCTGAGACCGAGACCGGCGGCGATGCCGGTGGCATGCAGCAACAGCGTGGCGATGGCAAAGCCGGCCATGTATTCAAGCCCGCCGGCATTCTCCGGCACCTCGGTGCCATGCGCGTGGCCGTGGAAAAGTGCGAACAGGCCGATGATGGCGACGCCGGCCGAGACCGGCAGATCGATCGCCAGCGCCACCAGCAGTCCGAGTGTCACGACCGATGCCAGTATGCCCGGTTCGACGAAGGGCAGCGGCATATGCAGCATGCCCAGCGCGCCGCCGACCAGCATGACGCCGACAAAGGCAGCCGGCCAGGCAAGAACCGCCTTGCCGCCCTTGAGCGCCGCCCACAGCCCGACCGCGATCATCACCGTCATGTGATCGAGGCCGGAGAGCGGGTGCATGAAGCCGGCCGTGAAGGAGGAGGTGGTACCCAGGCCGACATGGGCATAGGCCGGCAGGGCGGCGGCCAGCAGCAGGATCGCCGACAGGCAGAGGCGTTTGGCGGATATCATTCTGTTTGCCTTTCGTTTTGCTCGGTCTGGTGTTCACGCCGCCTTGCGGGGGCCGCAGCCTTCGGCCTTGAGAACGCGTTTGGCTGACGCCGGATATTTCTTCAGCATCGCTGCCGGGCGGATCGGCCGCGCCGAAAAACCACCGCCGCAATTGGGGCAGATGCCGCCCAACACCTGTTCCACGCATCCGGCGCAAAAGGTGCACTCGAAGGTGCAGATCAGCGCATCCGTCGCCTCGGGCGGCAGGTCCTTGTCGCAGCATTCGCAGTTGGGACGCAGCTCCAGCATCCTGTCCTCCTCAACGGATCGGTTCGTGCACGGTCACCAGCTTGGTGCCGTCGGGAAACGTCGCCTCGACCTGCACGTCATGGATCATCTCGGCGATGCCTTCCATGACTTGCGCGCGGCTGACGACATGAGCGCCGGCTTCCATCAGTTCGGCAACCGGACGGCCGTCGCGGGCGCCTTCGACGACGAAATCGGTGATCAGCGCAATCGCTTCCGGATGGTTGAGCTTGACGCCGCGTTCGAGCCGCTTGCGCGCCACCATCGCCGCCATGGCGATCAGCAGCTTGTCCTTTTCCCTCGGCGTCAGGTTCATGCGTTTCCCTGGATTGGTAGAGGCAGGCCTATAGTGACCATAATTTGGGCAACCCCGCCCTTCCGTTGAGCAATTCGACGAGTGGAACCAGCCGCTGGCGCAGTCGGTAGCCATCCCCGGCGTAGAGCCTCGCAAGAAGCTTGCCAGATTTCTTCACGCGCCAGGCGCTGGCGCTGCCCTGGTCGCCGACGATCTCCAGAACCGGATCGAGCAGGGCTTCGGCGCGTGGCGATACCAGAAGCAATGTCGCCACCGCGATCGCGCCGCCGGCAACCGCCGGGCGATCGAGCGTTGCGGCGATATCGGGTCCGATGCGGAAATCCTCGGCATGAACGAGGGCGCCATCCTGACGCACACGCCAGCGGTCATGGAAGTTGCCCTGCGTGGCGCGTTCGCCCATCGCCAGGCGGCCGAAGACGGTGGCTTCCAGCACCAGCGCCTCGGCGCCGACGGCAAGCTCGACGTTGAGCGTACGGGCAAAGGCCGCCCTGTCGAAGACGATGGTTTCCTGCGGCAGCCAGGCGATGCGGCCGTTTTCGCCTACCGACAAATTGACCCGCACTTCGGCATGGTCGGATGCCGCCCGGTAGATCTTCTCGCAGGCCTGCGTGGTGATCGATGCCGAAGCGGCCGCGCCGACATCCACGTCCCAGGCGATACGGTCGCCGCCCGTCATTCCGCCGGCGGTGTTGATCAGCACCGCTTCGAGCGGATCGGCCGAGACGGCCGGCATTCTTATCTTGGCGGCGCCGTCCTGATAGAGGCGCCGCAGGCGCGTGCGGCCCTCGCCAAGCGCGCAGGAAAGCCGCGCCACGCCCGCAACGCGCTGCGTCGAAATCCCGCCATGTTCGCCCATATCCATGCCTGCACGTTAAGCACTCCGGCGGCTTTGTCGATATGGAGTTCGATATAGCTTGTTGCTTGACAACGTTTCGGTTTCTATAGAGGGAACCACCTTGGTACGGTCATGCTGCGCTTGGCGGGGGTATTAAACGACGACGGCGGCTTGATACCAGGAGAAAAAGGGGCGCTGCTCAGTCGGCGTCGGGAAACGCGAGATAGTGGGGAAGGAACCGAATGGCCGACCAGCTGGCAACGGATATCATCGCGAAGATCAAGGCTCATGCCGAGCCGGGCGGCGAAGAAATCACCACCACCACCGAATTGACCTCGCTTGGCATCCATTCGCTCGAGCTGACGGAGATTATCTTCGATCTTGAGGAAGAGTATGGCATCGAGATCGAGATGAACACGGTCGACGCCTGGAGCAATCTGAAGAACGTCGGCGACATGGTCGAAGCTGTGCGCGCGCTGATCGCGAAAAAAGCCTGAACTGAATGCGGCAGCGCGTTGTCATCACCGGCATGGGCGGCATTTGCGGGCTCGGCACCAGCGCGCCCGCGATCTGGAATGAGATGCGCGCCGGCCGCTCGGCCATCGGCCAGATCACAAGTCCCCAACTGCATGATTTGAAGGTCAAGGTCGGCTGCGAAATCAAGACGCTTCCCGATCACGGCATCGACCGCAAGCAGACCGTGTCGATGGACCGCTTCAGCCTGCTGGCGACGATCGCAGCCAGGGAAGCCATGCAGCACGCCGGCTTGGTTTCGAATGAAGCCACCACTTATCGGATGGGCACCGTCGTCGGTGTCGGCGTCTGCGGCTGGGAGGCGATCGAAGAGAGCTATCGCGCCATCCTGGTCGAGGGCAAGAACCGCGCCGGCATCTTCACCGTGCCAAAGGTCATGCCAAGCGCGGCCTCCGGCCATGTCAGCATGAATCTGGACCTGCGCGGCCCGGTCTTCGGCGTCACCTCGGCCTGCTCATCGTCCAACCACGCCATCGCCTCGGCCGTCGACCAGATCAGACTTGGCCGCGCCGACGTGATGGTCGCCGGCGGCACCGATGCGCCGCTGGTCTGGGGCATCCTGAAGGGCTGGGAAGCACTGCGCGTGCTGGCGCCCGACACCTGCCGGCCATTCTCGGCCGACCGCCAGGGACTGTCGCTCGGCGAGGGCGCCGGCATGGCGGTCCTGGAGACGTACGAGCACGCCATGGCGCGCGGCGCCACCATCCTTGCCGAGGTCGCCGGCGCCGGCCTCTCCGCCGACGCCTCCGACATTGTCGCGCCGACCGTCGAAGGGCCGACGGCGGCCATGCGCGCCTGCCTCGCCGATGCCGGCTTCAATCCCGAGGATGTCGACTACCTCAATGCCCATGGCACCGGCACCAAGGCCAACGACCAGATCGAGACGGCAGCGATCAAGCGCGTCTTCGGCGACCATGCCTACAAGCTTTCGGTGTCGTCGACCAAGTCGATGCATGCCCATTGCCTCGGCGCATCGGGTGCGCTGGAGATGATCGCCTGCGTGATGGCGATCCGCGAAGGCATCGTGCCGCCGACGGCCAATTTTCGTGAGGCCGATCCCGATTGCGACCTCGACGTCACGCCGAATGTGCCGCGCGAGCGCAAGGTGCGCGCCGCGATCAGCAACGGCTTCGCGTTCGGCGGCACCAATGCCGTGCTGGCCTTCAAGGCTGTCTAACGGGCGGGCGGATCTGCCCCAGGCCGGCCATTCCGTTGACTGTCCGTGCTCGATGAAACCCTTCGCCGCCATATTGATCGTGCCGTGCGCCGCGTCTAATCCTTGGCCGACCCGCCAAAACCGCGCCGCTCGGCGCGAATCCTCATCCAGGAGTTTCCATGGCAGACCTGTCCGCCTTTCCGATCGCAACGCGTTGGCCGGCCAAGCATCCGGACCAGCTCCAGCTCTATTCGGCGACAACGCCGAACGGGGTGAAGATATCGATCGCCTTGGAGGAACTCGGCCTTCCTTACGAGCCGCATTGGGTCAACATCGGCCAGAACGAAAGCTGGACACCGGAATTCCTGTCGCTCAATCCCAACGGCAAGATACCGGCGATCATCGATCCCAACGGCCCGGACGGCAAGCCGATCGGCCTGTTCGAATCCGGCGCCATCCTGCTCTACCTTGCTGAAAAGACCGGCCTGCTCATGCCCATTGATGGCGCGCGCCGCTACGAGACCATCCAGTGGGTGTTCTTCCAGATGGCCTCGGTCGGGCCGATGTTCGGCCAGGTCGGCTTCTTCCACAAATTCGCCGGCCGCGAGATCGCCGACAAACGCCCTCTGGAGCGCTATCGCGACGAGTCAAAGCGACTGCTCGGCGTGCTCGACGGCCGGCTGAAAGGGCGCAAGTGGATCATGGGCAATGACTACACCATCGCCGACATCTCGCTGCTCGGTTGGGTGCGCAACCTGATCGGATTCTACGAAGCGCGCGAACTCGTCGGCTTTGACGATTTCGCCCATCTGGGAACATGGCTGGAGCGCGGCCTGGCGCGGCCGGCGGTGCAAAAAGGCCTGACCATCCCGGCCAAGGGATAGAAAAACCAGCCTCCGAAGCGCGGCTATTTCGCCTTCGCTTTGGCTTTCGAACCGCCTTTGCCAATGACGGAAGCAGCGAGCGACGCGGCACCTCGGGCGGCGACCATGACCGCGCCGGCAGCGACGTTGGCCGTGGCCTTGGCCGTGCGCATCGCACTGCCGCCCAAGGAGTCGCTGGAACTCGCGGGCTTCTTCGGCTTTGCGGCTTTTGGCGCGGCTTTCGCTGCGGCCGGCACCACTTTCTTCGGCGCTGCCTTGCCGAAAGCCGGCTTGGCGTCCTTTGAACGGCCTGTCATCGCCGGGCCGGCGCCGGTTTTGGATTGGGTCGCCTTGCCCTTGGCGGGCGCAGGCTTTTTTGCCTTGGTTGCCATTGGACCGAATCCCTCTTTTGGCACAATTGTCGTGTCGGGATAACGGCCTGAAAGTCTTAAGGTTCCCCTTGCACAATCCGTCGAATCAAGCGGAAAGGCCGATCACCAGATCGGCGGCACTGCGCCGCGCGAGCACGCGCTCGATGTTGGGCAGGTCGTTGGAAGCGATCCAGGCGCGCGCATCTTCATCGGAGCGGCCATGCTCGTGCCAGCGCTCCATCAGGCGGCGCTCGAGCTCGTTGCGCGGCACGTCGACGAAGATCGAGAAATCGAACAGCGGCGCCAGCCGCGACCACGGCTCTTCGTCGAGCAGCAGGTAATTGCCTTCGACCAGGATGAACTTGGTTTCTGTGGCGACGATCGAGGCTGCGGCGCGCGACAATTCCATGCTGCGGTCGAAGACCGGAATGGCGATGTCGGGTTCACCGGCACGGATACGCTTCAGCAAGGCCTCAAAACCGGCAAAGTCGAAGGTTTCCGGCGCGCCCTTGCGTGCGCGCAGACCGCGCCGCTCGAGCACGGCGTCGTCATAGTGGAAGCCGTCCATCGGTACGACCTCCGCTGCCCCTTCGGGCAGCAGTTCATGCAGCCTTGCCGACAGCGTCGACTTGCCGGCGCCCGGTGGACCGGCAATGGCGACGATGAAGCGGTTTGCCTTGCCGGCGCGTTTGAAGATGGTGGCGGCGAGATGGGCGATTTCGGACATGAGAGCCTCTCTGGCAGAGCTTCAGATCCACCATGTTCCGCATGATGATTTCGGCCACATCTTGGCGACAGTTCACGGAAATTTCAAACCTTGCGGCCGCGCAATCACACCTACGAGGCCAGCGGCTGGCCAATGCGCAGGAAATCGCTGTCGAAGGGAACCTCCGGCGTCGAACCACCGGCTTGCAGCCGCATGCGGCCATCCGCCGTCGTGACGTCCCGCGGCGGCTCGCCTCCCGACAGCGGCAGGACGCCGATGACGTGGCGAAAGGACACGCTTTGACCTTCGCCCAGCGCAAAAGCGGTCGCCACCCCTTCGCGCTTCAGCCAGTTGTCGCCGATCGAGGCGGCATGGCCGACGGCAGCGCGGCCATCCTCGATGCCGAGCACGCCAAGGTGGCGGCCGCTCCATGGGGCGTAGTCGCGCCCGCCATTGCTGAACCACAGCATGGTGATTGGCAGTTCGGCCGGGTTCTTCAGCACCAGCACCAGATCGTCCTCGGCCTGTCGTGCAAGCGCGGTCCATCCCGGCCCGCCATGGTCGGCTTCGACCAGCGTGATGAAATCCTCGCGACGGTCATCCATGCGGTATTCCGTCAGGTCGAGCGTGCCGCCGCCGGCGGCGGGAAAATGGCCGAGATCGGTGGAGCGAGCCGGATAGGCGAGCATGAAGCGGCCGCGTGCGGGATCGGGCTCCAGCGGATCGTCCAGCGTCGCGGCAAAACGCTTGGGCGAAAAGGCCAGCCTGCCGCCGCCGGTCATGGCCGTCATCGGGTGATGGGCGACCGAGATCGCACCATGACCGCCGGAAAATACATGCTCCTGGTAGAGGAAGGGATGGCCGTCGCGCAGCGTCAGGATCTTGTCGACCGAAGCGCCCATCACCTCGTGCCGCAGGCGATAGACGGCGCGCCAGCCATCGTCGGTCGCGACACTTTCGACGACATCCCAGGCACTGTTGGCCGTCCAGCCATGCAGCGGCGCTTCCTCGACATCGCTGCGCGAAAACGGCGCGCAGAGGAAATCGCCGGACAGCCGAACCGTGCCTTCCGGCAGGTCTATCGGCAGCGTCTCGTTCGCATCGACCCAGGGCGCGCGATGCAGCGGCTTCAGCTGCCGCCCGCCGCCCTCGACGACCATCTCGGCGATGTGGCCGACCGTGAGGTCGAGCGAAACCGAAATGCCTCTGGCCTTGATGGTGTGGATGGTCATTTGCGCTGTCACCGATTCTGAAGGCGCAAACTGAACCGTTCGGCGGCGGTTGCGCAAGCGCCGCGACAGGCATTTTGCATCAGCGCCCTTTCACCTTCCCCACAAAGGGGAGGGTGAGCTACTGTCGCTTGTATTCCCGCACCGGCGACTTGGTGTCGTCGGTGTAGGTAACCTGCACCGACATCAATTTCACGCTGTCGGCGACCTTGAAATAGGGTTGGTAATCGTAGGGGATGGCGTAGGGGTCCTTCTTGTCGCAAGGCGGCATCTTGATCTCCTTGTCGAGTGCCGCGCCGTTCAGGCTGTAATGCACCTGTTTGATGGCGCAGCGGTAGGACAGCATCTGGGTGAAATAGACCAGGCCGTGGTTGCCGCTGGCATCGAAGGCGATCCACGAGGTCCAGAACTGGTCGAGGATCTGCTTGTTGCCTTGCTGAAGCGCTGTCTCGGGGTCGAAGCGGATGTCGAACGGGCCGGTCTCGCGGCCCCTGATGTCGAGATATTTGATCGCAATGATCCCCGCCACGGTGCTGTCGGGTATCTCGAAGCTCGGATTGGCCATCGGCTTGCCGGTGGTCTGGTCGTTCATGGCCAGGAAACCGGTGTCGGTGAAAGGACCGCTGTCGCCCATGCGCCAGGAGATGGCGGTCGCCGGCTCGGGCAGCGAGATGGTCATCGACCAGCCCTGGTTGGAGCGCATCGGCGTCAGCGAAGGCACGAAGCGGGCGGGGTCGAGCACGTCGCCAAGCGCCGCCAGCCGGCTGCGGCTGCGGTCCAGCCAGTCGGCCAACTGCGTCTGGTCGACGAAATATTTGAGCAACCCGCCATCCTTTTCGTAGGACGTGAACTTGGTCAGCGCCTTGGCCTCGTTGCGCTTGTCGGCCAGCGTCTGGGCGCCGAGGCGGTCTTCGGAAAACTCCTGCGCCAACAGGAAATAGGCCGGCGCGAAATCTGGATTGGCTGATATGAAGACGTTGAGCTTGTCGAGGCGCTGGGCGTCGTCGAACTGCTGGATATGCACCAGCTTGATCGACAGCGCCTTGCCCTTGTCGGCAAGCGCGCCGAACACCTCGCGCGCGCCGGCCTTGCCGTCCTGCACCCGAAGCAGCGCGGCAAAGCGCGTGTAGGGATCGATGGCGTCGACGTCGAAGCCGGCAAAGGCGAGGTAGGAGCGCCGCGCATTCAGCATGTCGCCGGACAACTCGTAGACGCGGGCATTGTGGTAGAACTCGTCCGGCCGCTTCGGCTCGGCGATCGCCCCGCCCTGCGCGGCAAGGGCGGCAAAGCCCTTGGCGATGATGTCGATCGAGGCGGCGATCTGCTGCGTCGTCGCCTGCAGCTTCTCGGTCTGGGCCTGCTGCTGCGCCTGGCCGGCGACCAGCGTCTCGGTCTCCTTCTTCACCTCGTCGGTGGTCTTCTGCACTTCCGCCGTCTGCTCAGTCTGCTGCTGCTGGACGGACGCGATCTCGTCGGTCTTTTTCGCCGCCGTGTCGGTCGACTGCTTGACCGCGTCGACCGTCTTTTGCGTCTGCGTGACGGTCTGCTCGATCTTCGCAACTTTCTCGGTAACGATGCCCATCGACTGCTGCAGCCCGGCAATGGCCGGCACCAGGCTGGCGATCACCCCATGCTGGGCGTTGGTCTGCTGCTGCAGGCCGTAGACGCCGCCGGCGACGGCCGCCGCACTGGTGGCGAAGATCAAGGCCGGCAGCGCCTTGGCCGCCAGCACCAGCCGGAGCACGATGGCAATGGCGATGATGATTGCGGCGACCGCGGCGACCAGCGCGACATAGGCGGCGAACGGCGCCAGCGGATTGAGGATGTCGGATACGGCACCCCCGACAAAGGCGACGCTGCCGGCCCATTTGCCGGTGCGGCTGAGTGATGCCCTGATAAGCGAGGGCGCAGCGCCCCCGGCCCCGATGTTCGTCATGCCAAGCCCCCAAGCCCTCGATACCACGCCCCTTCCCACGGGAAACGCGGCCTTGGCAAGCAAAGACACGGGAAAACCGGCGTTTTCGCGGCGGATGCCAAGCTTGCGCGGCTCGACAATCCTGGGGCTAACCGGCATTAACCAAATGGACGCAACAGCTGCGTTACGTTAGCGTCGTCTCATCTCAGCAACAGCCGACCCAGAACAGTCCAGCCCTTGTCCTACCTGCGTCCCCTTCCGCTCATCCAGAGAGTTTTTGCGGCACTAGCCCTGCTGGTGCTGCTGGCCGGCTGCGCCACGACGCCGCCCGACAGCGTGCTGGCCGTGCCCGCGCCGGCGCAGAAATATGCGGCCATCGTGGTCGACGCCAGGACCGGCAAGCAGCTGTTCGAGGTCAACTCGACGGCGCAGCGCTATCCCGCCTCGCTGACCAAGATGATGACGCTGTATCTTTTGTTCGAGGCACTGGAGTCCGGCCGCGTCAGCAAGCAAACGCAGATCCCGGTTTCGGACCATGCCGCCTCGCAGCCGCCGACCAAGATGCGCTTCCGCCGCGGCGAAAGCATCGACGTCGATTCCGCGATCCGCGCCATCGTCGTCAAATCGGCCAACGACGTGGCGGTGGCGGTCGGCGAATATCTCGGCGGCTCGGAGGATCAGTTCGCCGCCATGATGACATCCAAGGCGCGCCAGCTCGGCATGACCAGCACCACCTTCCGCAACGCGTCGGGCCTGCCCGACGATGGCCAGATGACGACGGCGCGCGACATGGCGGTGCTCGGCATGGCGCTGCATCAGCGCTTTCCCCAGCAGTTCCACTATTTCTCCGAAAGCGACTTCATGTTCCGCGGCCGGCTGGTGCGCGGCCACAACGACATGCTCGGCCGCGTGCGCGGCGTCGACGGCATCAAGACCGGCTACATCAGGGCGTCGGGCTTCAACATCGTCACCTCCTACAATGCCGACGGCCGCAATTTGATCGTCGTGGTGATGGGCGCCGACTCAGCCCGCCAGCGCAACGACCATGTCGAAGCGCTTATCCAGCGCAGCCTGTCGCCGACCACGGACGGCGCCAAGACCAGGCTGATGTTCGCGGAACAGTGAGGAGTGGTCCGCGTAGCGGACAAAAAGCCAATTGCTTGGCTTTTTGAACGACGAACGCCCTGAGCCTGCGAAGGGCGAGCTGCCGGTAGCAAGCATCGCGCTTGGCTGCGCGGGGATGGATATCGATAGGAATTTTTTCTTGACCCTGAGGGCAGCTATGCTACTATTTTCGGTATGGTGCTGAGTCGCGCCAATTGATCGACTGGAAACGTGACCCGCCCGCAAGGCGGGTTTTTTGTTGCCCGCCGCCCTGCAGAACCTTGTGCACGTTGGCGGGACAGCGCCCTCCTCTGTCCTGCCGGATGTTCGTCGCTCGGAAAGCCAAGCAATTGGCTTTCCGCCCGCTGCGCGGACCGCTCCTCAACCCCCGCAAGGGGGGAGATTGGCAGCTTCGGCGCTCCGCTCACTCCTGTGACGGTGGAAATTGGCGAAAGCCGGGACAACAGCCAATCTCCCCCCTTGAGGGGGAGATGTCCGGCAGGACAGAGGGGGGTGATTGGCGCAAACATCGGGCAAGTTCTTCCCGCTCCGGCCAATTTCGAACGTCTCCACCCTCCCTGAGGGGCGAGCCGCCGTCAGCCACATCGCCTCTCCGATCAAAAACACTTGTCCGGCCTGCGAAATCCGTGCCCGGCGCTGGCTATGCGCCGCCACCTCTGTCTATCGTCGCCCAGCACCCTCAGGAGCCCACCATGAGCACCGTCCCCAAAACGCCCGAACAGGCGGCAGACAATCAGAACGATGACGGCGGCGAGTATTTCGAGGCGCCGATCGTCGGTGAGCTGGAGGCCGATCCGGTATCGGACGAACACTTCGACACGCCCGAAGTGCCGGACTCCGAACCGGCAGGCCCCGGCGCCCACCGTGGCAAGCCGAAGAAAAAGCCGTCGGCGATATCGGGCCGCAAATTCCGCAAGCGCGATCTGGTGCGCATCGACACGCTGCGCCCGAGCCTCGCCGACCGCATCCGCTCGGACCATCCCGACCTGCCGCCCGGCGCCCGCATCAGCCGCGCCGAGCTCGGCCGCTACCGCATGCGCTATATGGAGGAGCTGCTGCAGCAGGAGCACGGCGAATTCTCCGAGCTCGACCGCCAGGTGGTCGAATCGATCGCCAGGCAGGACACGATTTCCGAAAACTCGGAAGAAGAATTCGAGGAGCACCGCACCTTCGCCGACCGCGTCTCCGACAACATGGCGGCCTTCGGCGGCAGCTGGTGGTTCCTGATCTCGTTCGGCAGCGTGCTTCTGGTGTGGATCGGCATCAATCTGGTCGCCGGCATGAGCGCCGCTTTCGATCCCTATCCCTTCATCCTGCTCAACCTGCTGCTCTCCTGCATCGCCGCCATCCAGGCGCCGATCATCATGATGAGCCAGCGGCGGCAGGAGTCCAAGGACCGCCTGCGCTCCTTCAACGACTACCGCGTCAACCTCAAGGCCGAGCTCGAAGTGCGCCATCTGCACGAAAAACTCGACTACCTCATCTCGCGCCAATGGACGCGCCTGGCCGAAATGCAGCAGATGCAGCTGGACGCGATGCACGAACTGGCGGGCGCCAAGAAGCCGAAGCGGGCGGTGCGTGGAAGGCGGACGGTGAAGGCGGGGGCGGGAACCTCATAGGCCGCAGCCTGGACGCACCCGGCCCAAGTCGCTACGCCAATCGCCAATTGCCCGTTGAAGCCCGCGCCCGCTTCCGCTAAGAAGCCGTGACTTGCCGGTTCACCGGCTGGTTCGTTTTCCGGATTCCGGAAAGCACCCGTAGCTCAGCTGGATAGAGCGCTGCCCTCCGAAGGCAGAGGTCACAGGTTCGAATCCTGTCGGGTGCGCCAGTTCATGTAGGACCGTTTCGGGGCACTGCGTTTGTCGTGGGCAGCTTTGCGGTCGAGCAGGCTCACGCGGCCCTTCAGCCCTTCAAAGGCATAATTCTTCTCAACCGCCAGCCAGGGCAACCGCCAGCGTTCGGCGGCGAGGGTGTCGCGAGCCCGCGAATGGGCCACCTGCGTCGTGAAGAAGGTGCACCCCTCATTGCTCGGCTGCCGGCCGGCCGTCGAACCACATGTAATAGTAGGCGATGAGCATTTGGCGCCCCTCGAACGCGTCCAGCAATGTTACCGACCCGACACCGACCGGAGTGGGTGCGCCCTATCTCCACTTATGAGGTACTGTGCCATTCTCCCGTGGCTGGGGAGCGCCTAGAGCATCAGATAGATGATCCGGCCCAGAGCGCCAAAAAGCAGCGCGAAGGCTGCAATCGACTGGACGAAGAAGCCGGGATAGCGCTTCAAGGGCGCGGTGCGATACCCTACGAAATATGCAATCCGACCTATCATCCAGAGCAGCCCAAGGCCGGAAGCCCACGCGGCATTCCAGTAGATCGCGAACAGCCACATCGACGGCATAAAGATAGGAAACCATTCCACCGCGTTGGCATGTGCCCGGATGGTTCGTTCAAGGAGCGGGTCACCGGTCATTGCGGGCGCCAGTATGCCAGTCTTCTTGTGGGTTCTCGCGACCGTCACCGCCATTCCGAATATCATCAAGCTACAAAACAGCGTCACGAGAGCTACCGGGTAAAGCCGTTCCATGTTTGCCTCCTCTCATGGTCGGTACAGTAGGCAAGCAAAGGTTATCGGCAAGGGCAAGGCGCAGGCAGATCTTTCCTGACAGCCAGCGCCAATAAGAGCCGGGTTTGTCAGTTACATAATTGCCCTTTTTGTTAATCATCCGAAAACGATGGGCAAGTTGGAATGCCATCAGCGTTCCTTCCGTGGAGGCGGTGATGGCCATCGACATACCGCCGTGACCGGCCTGCTGCCGAAAGGTGGCGGCATTTTGTTGCGCGATTGACACGCTGCCCGGCGGAAGGCAAAGAGTGACACATTATTGGCAAAGGGGAATGTCGATGAAGAAAATCTATCAGAAGCCCGTTTTCACGAAGCGTGAGCGACTGTCGTCAGTGACGGCTTCGCCCAGCTCATCCGGGATTATCGATTAACCAAGAGAGTTACAGTTTTGGAAAGCCCGCTGCCGAAAGGTGGCGGGCTTTTTGCTTTCTCCAGGAAACGACAGCCGATTCCGCAAGTCGGCACCGCCAACGTCAATTTCAAGTTCGGCAGACGCAACTGCCTGTGGGACCGCGTGCAGGGCACGGTTAGCGGACCAGTGCCGAAGGCCTGAAGAAAGACAAGGCGGAATGGTTCAAGCCCGGCCTTGTCGGACGGGTGCGAAGAAATGCATCGCCATGCGAAGCTGCTGGACTGCCCGGAGGAGAAGTAATGCCCGTGGTAAAAAGGCCCCCTGAAGCGCGAGAACAGGCTCTGTACTCGCGATCTAGACCATCAGGCTTAATTGCTGGATTCCTGTTGTGCCGGTAGCGTAATCGGGCTGGGGTGTCCAGCACTGGCCGGCACGGCGTGTCCAACCCCAAATTCGCAACCGTGCCGGTCTGTTGCACCAATGGAATGAATGTCTCGGGCTTCGACGTTGACCCCCTTCCGCGCAAGAATCGTCTGCATTGCCGCCATCAGCTCTTCGTCCCACTGGTCAGGTTTCCCTAACGGTCGAAGGTAAGCCAGCGCGGGCCCGCCGAGTCGCGTTACCCCACCACTCCCCTCACACTCTCCCGCTCCACCAGCGGACACTCCAGCTTCGTGATCGGATACCGCCCCCGTCCAGGCGCCGCCGGCGCTTCCAGCTGTTCGATCGCCCATTGGCCCATCGCCATGTGCGGCAGGATCGAGGTCGTCAGCGGCGGGAACAGATGCCGGGCGATTTCCTCGTCGTCGTAGCCGACCACGGAAATGTCTTGCGGAATGTGCAGGCCGGCTTCCTTCAGCGCTTCGTAGCAGCCGATCGCGGTGCGGTCGTTCTGGCAGAAGATGGCGGTGGGCTTATCCCTGAGCGCCAGCAGCTTGACGGTGGCGGCATAGCCGGCGCTGGCCGACCAGTCGCCCTCGACCACCAGCTCGGGATCGAACGGAATGTCGGCCGTGGCGAGCGCGCGGCGGTAGCCCTTCAGCCGGTCCTGTGCCGCCTGCATCCACGGCTCGCCGGTGATGGTGGCGATGCGGCGGTGGCCGTGGCTGATCAAATGGCGGGTCGAGCTCTGGCCGCCGGCGATCTCGCTCGGCACCACGGCCGGGAAGGCGTAGTCCGCCGTGTAGCAGTTGAGCAGGATCACCGGGATGTCGAGGCCGTAGAGATAGTCGGGCGCTGTGATCTCGCGGGTGAAGATGGTCATGTAGATCAGCGCCGAAATGCCCCGCTTGGTCAGCGCTGAAATGGCGCGCGGCTCCATGACGGAATCGCCCAGCGTCTGCGCCACCAGAAGCACGTTGCCGGCATTCCACGAGGCCTGGCGCGCGCCCTCGATGGCGACCACGGCTTCGGGGCTGGTGGCGAGCTGGTCGACGGCAAAGCCGATCACCCCGTCCAGCCCTTCGAAGGCGGGCCCCTCGAAGGCAGGCAATGCCGGGTGAAGCGCCTCGAAAGCGGGCGCGGTGTAGCCAAGCGTCCGTGCGGCCTCGATCACCCGGTCGCGGGTCTGCTGCGACAGCTTGATCCCTGGCGAATTGTTGAGCACGAAGGACACGGTCGCCTGCGAGCAGCCGGCGGCCCTGGCGATATCGATCATGGTGACGCGACCCTTGGCGCCCTTGGCCGGCGCCTTGCGCCGCCTGGCCGTGTCGCTGGCCCGATCCGTCGTCTCGCTCATGGCAAATCCCAGTCTGGCTGGCCGGTCAGGCCGGCAAGGTGGCGTGACGCCGTCGATTTATCGGAATAACGTCAGGCTCGTTTATAACTATTAGTATGCCGGAGGTCCATCCGCCACGCATCTCCATACAAGCGAAAGCTCAATTAACAAAAGGCCCGGGCGGCGGCCCAGCGGTGAGGGCGGCACGCCGGCGGGCACACCGCGAAACCGCTGGCATTGGCTCCGAACTAATACTGTTTACTAATACAAAAATGCGCTGTACCGTCAATCGTCGCATCCGGCCGGTCACGTCCGGGGCGGCGGGAGAGTACGAAAAATGGCCCGGTGGCGAGCGGATCCTATCTCCGCAAGCCTTGTCTCGGATATGTGATATGTCAGACAAATCGGACTATTTACGAATGAAGGATGAGTCTCTAAGGTCGCTGTCGTGGCTGGAACGACGCCATTCTTTCGGTGCCGGGAACCCCTTTGAGGAGGAGGGCGTCCACGCTGCAAACGGCAAATCAGGTCAGTGCAAGATCGGCCGGTCCAACGACTGAGCCAAACGGGAGGTTGAACATGAAATCCTTGATACGCAATGCATCCGTAGCCGCGACCGCGCTGCTGCTTGGCCTGTCGGCCACGGCAATCGCGCGCGCCGACGACAAGCCGACGCTGGCCTTCGTCGTCAACGGCGCTTCCGATTTCTGGAAGGCCGCCGAAGCCGGCGTCAAGAAGGCGCAGGGCGAACTGCCCGACTATACGCTCGAGCTCAAATATCCCGAACAGTCCTCGGTCGCCATCCAGCAGCGGCTGATGGACGATCTGGTGACGGCCGGCGTCAAGGGCATCATGGTCTCGGCCGTCGATCCCAAGACCTCGACCGATGGGTTGAATAAGATCGCCTCGGAAACCGCGCTGTTCACCACCGACTCGGACGCGCCGCAGACCAAGCGCGTCGCCTATATCGGCTCGTCCAACGTCGATGCCGGCAAGCAGGCGGCCGAAATCGCCAAGAAGGCGATGCCCAATGGCGGCAAGTGCCTCGGCTTCGTCGGCCTGCTCGGCGCCGACAATGCCAAGGAGCGCATCCAGGGCATGAAGGACGGCCTGGCCGGCACCAAGATCGAGCTGATCGACGTGCGCGGCGACGACATCGACCAGGCGCGCGCCAAAAAGAACGTCGAGGACGCGCTGGTCGCCAGCCCCGACGTCACCTGCATGGTCGGCTTCTACTCCTACAACACGCCGCGCATCTATGAAGCGCTGCGCGATGCCGGCAAGCTCGGCTCGATCACCGTCGTCGGCTTCGATGACGATCCGATCACGCTGGGCGGCGTCAAGGAAGGCACCATTGCCGCCACCGTCGTGCAGCAGCCCTTCGAATGGGCCTATCAGGGCATGAAGCTGATGGCTGCCTATCTCAAGGGCGACAAGTCGGGCATCCCGGAAGGCAACCTCATCATCATCCCGACCAAGATCATCGGCAAGGATGACGTCGACGCCTACGCCGCCAATCTGAAGGCGATGGCCGGAAACTAAGACTTGAAGCAGTTCAGCCGGCTCAACGTCGCTTGGGCCGGCTGCTCGCATTGACGAACACCGCGAGGATCGTCAGTCTGCCAAAAGCCAAGAGCATGATCCCGAAAAGTGGAAGCCGGTTCTCGGAAAAGATCATGCTCATAAATTGGTCCGCCAATCGCTGTCAGGCATGATGAATTATTCCGACACATCCATTGCTGCATCCGTGACCGCCCCGTTCCTCAGCCTTGAGAACGTGCGCAAGACCTATCCGGGCGTCGTCGCGCTCGACGGCTTCTCCATGGAGGTCAGGCCGGGCGAGGTCATCGGCCTTGTCGGCGAAAACGGCGCCGGCAAATCGACGTTGATGAAGATCCTCGGCGGCGTCACCAGGCCCGACAGCGGCACGATCACCGTCGACGGCACCGCGCATGACAGGCTCTCCGTCGAAGCCAGCCTGGGATCGGGCATCGCCTTCGTCCACCAGGAACTCAATTTGTTCGAAAATCTGGACGTCGCCGCCAACATCTTCTTCGGCCGCGAACCTTTGCGCGCCGGGCCGCTCAAGCTCGTCGACCGCGCCAAGCTGCGCACCATGGTGGCGCCGCTTTTGAAGCGCGTCGGCGCCAATTTTTCCGCCGACACGCCGGTTGCGACCCTGTCGCTGGCGCAGCAGCAGATGGTCGAGATCGCCAAGGCGCTGTCGATCGAGGCGCGTCTGGTCATCCTCGACGAGCCGACATCGAGCCTGCCGCTCGCCGAGACCGACAAATTGCTCGACGTCATCAAGGCGCTGAAGGCCGACGGCATCAGCGTCATCTTCATCTCGCACCGCCTGCACGAGGTCGAGCGCGTCGCCGACCGCGTCGTGGTCCTGCGCGACGGCATGCTGGCCGGCACCTTGCCGAAGAGCGATATCGGCCACGACCAGATGGTCAAGCTGATGATCGGCCGCATGCTGAAGGAGCGCGAGAAGGCCTCGGAAGCGGCGCGTGCGCCCGGCGCCGTAGCACTTGCGGCCAAGGCCATCCGCACCCCTGCCTATCCCGGCCGCCCGGTCGATCTCGACGTCAGGCGCGGCGAAATCCTCGGCCTCGCCGGTCTTGTCGGTTCCGGCCGCACCGAGCTGGCGCGGGTGTTCTTCGGCATCGATTCGAAGCTCGGCGGCGCGCTGGAACTCGACGGCAAGCCGCTTGCGCTGGCTTCCGCGGCCGACGCCGTCGCGCACGGCATCTTCCTGGTTCCGGAAGACCGCAAGCTGACCGGTATCCTGCTCGACCTGTCGATCGCTCAGAACATTTCGCTGCCCAATCTGCCCGCGCATGCGCGCCGCTCCCTGGTGTCCTCAAGCGCCGAGACCTCCACCGCCGAGAAGCAGAAGAAAGATCTCGGCATCAAGGCGCCTTCGGTGCAGACGCGCACCGGCACGCTGTCGGGCGGCAATCAGCAGAAGGTCGTGCTCGGCAAGTGGCTGGCCATGAACCCCAAGGTGATGATCCTCGACGAGCCGACGCGCGGCATCGACATTGGCGCCAAGGCGGAAATCTACGGCCTGATGCGCGCATTGGCCGATGCCGGCGTCGCCGTGCTGATGATCTCGTCGGACATGGAAGAGGTGATCGGCGTGTCCGACCGCATCGCCGTCATGCATGAGGGCCAAATCTCCGGCATTCTCGACAAGGACCGGTTCAGCCAGGAAAACGTGCTGCTGCTGGCGGTGGGCAAGCAGCCGAAGTAGTTTTGCCGGGGTCGCGCAAGCGCGATCTGCTCAGGCATTGGGGAGACGACGATGAGCAAGAAAGATCTCGGCCTGCTGATCCTGATCCTGGTGGTCGGGGCGATCGTGGCGATCATCAATCCGCGCTTCCTGCTGCCGATCAACCTCGCCAACACCTCGAACCTGATCGGCCTGTTCGGCATCCTGTCGATCGGCCAGGCCTTCGTCATCATCACCGGCGGCATCGAATTGTCGGTCGGCTCGGTGGTCGCGCTGCTTGGAACGCTGTTCATCGACTTCATCGCCGTGCGCGAGGTGGGCTGGCCGCTGGCCTTCGTGCTGATCCTGTTCCTCGGCGCCATCATAGGCCTGGTGCATGGCTGGCTGATCACAAGGCTCAAGCTGCAGCCTTTCGTCGTCACTTTGTGCGGCCTGTTGATCTACCGCGGTGTCGCCCGCTTCTACACCGCCGACGGCACGGCGGGTTTTGCGTTCGGCCAGAATTTTCCCGAGCTCGAATTCCTGACGGCCGGACGCTCCTATGGCGTGCCGAACAGTTTCATCGCGCTGATCGTTATTTCGATCGTCATGTGGGTGGTGCTGCATCGCTCGGTGTTCGGCCGCTATCTCTACGCCATCGGCAAGAACGAGGAGGCGGCGAAATATTCGGGCATCCGCACCGGCCGTGTCGTCATCGCCGCCTATGTCATCTGCGGTGTGCTGACGGCGCTGTCGGCGATCTATTTCGCCATGTACACGCGCTCGATCTCGCCGGCCAGCCACGGCCAGTTCTACGAACTCTACGCCATCGCCGCCGCCGTGCTCGGCGGCTTCTCGCTGCGCGGCGGCGAAGGCTCGCTGATCGGCGTCATCCTCGGCACGGTGCTGCTGCAGGAGCTGCAGAATCTCGTCAACCTGCTCGGCATCCCGTCCTCGCTCAACTTCGCGGTGATGGGCGGCGTCATCCTCATCGGCGTGCTGGTCGACCAGCAATGGGGCGTGTTCCGGGAACGGCGGCTGATGGTCGACGCCACCCGCAAGGGCGTGGCGGGCCAGGCTGCGGAATAGCTAGCCTAGATCAGGCCCGACATGTCGGAAAAGGCCATCGCCTTGCGCAGCACCTCGGCGAAGCGTTCGCCGGCGGCTTCGCGCGGGCCGCTGTTGTCGATCGAGGTGACGCCGGGCCCGGACAGAGTGACATTGGCGCTGCGTGCCAGCCGCGCCAGCACTTCGCCGCGGGACTCCCGGCCGCGCATCGCCAGACGCTCGGCCAGCACGTCAGGCGAGGCAGTGATCTCGACGATGGCCAGGTTGGCATAGCGTTCGCGCAAGGAGGGGATGATCGCGCGCGACACATTGGCGACAGCGACACGGCCATTGGCGACAGACCAGTCGACATCGGCGGGGATGCCGTAGCGCAAGCCGTGTGCTTCCCAGGAAATGGCGAAGGCGCCATCGGCTTCGGCTTCGGCGAAGGCAGCGTCGGCCAGCGTGTCGTGATCCTCGCTTGCGGCATCGCTCGGCCTGGTGATGACCCGGCGGACGAACTCCAGCCGCGTTTCGTCGGCAAAATGGTTGCGGGCGTAGCCGATCACCGTGTCCTTGCCGGCGCCGCTTGGGCCGACGACGGCGACGAAAACGCCATCGCGGATCGGAAACGTCTCGGCCGAAAGTTCCCGCTCGATCAGTGCCGACACCATCATGCCACCCGGCGTCCCTGCCGCCACACGGTGCGCACGACCGGAACATGGTCGTCGACGCGCACCCGCACCAGATCGGCGCGGCGGCCCTGCTCGATGACGCCGCGGTCGGTCAGGCCAACCGCATCGGCCGGGTTCTTCGAGACCATGGCGACGGCCTGCGGCAGGGAAATGCCTTCGACGACATCGCCGAGGAAGAACGCCGACTGGATCAGGCTGAAGGGAATGTAGTCGGACGACAAGATGTCGAGCAGGCCGTCGCTGGCCAGCGTACGGGCCGAGACATTGCCCGAATGCGAGGCGCCGCGCATAACGTTTGGCGCGCCCATCAGCACACCCATCCCGGCCTCTTTCGAGGCCCTGGCGGCCTCTTCCGTGGTCGGGAATTCGGCGACCCGCACGCCCTGCTCGATCGCTTCGTCGACATGGCCCGATGTGGCGTCGTCGTGGCTGGCCAGCACGATGCCGCGCTCCTGGCAGGCGGCGGCGATCACCGCCCGGTTCGGCGCCGAATTGCGCGCCGATTCGGCCATCCGCTTTTCGCAGAACACCTTGAAGTCGCGATCGGTCAGCTTCAGCTTGCGCTGGTAATAGTAGGCATAGGTTTCGAGATTGACGAACTGGCGCTGGCCTGGCGCATGATCCATCAGCGATGCCAGCTTAACCCGCTCGTCGCCGTCGAAATTGGCGAAAGCCCTGAGGCAGTCCGGAGCCGAAACCTCGCAGCGCAGGTGGATGAAATGGTCGGCGCGCAGACGGTCCTGCTTCACACTGTCCTCGATCGCGTCGGCCAGCTTGCGGATGTCGGCCGATGTCAGGTCGGCGTCTTCGTCCATACCGACGCGCAAGGCATCCAGCACGGTGGTGATGCCGGCGGTTGCCACCTGCGCGTCATGGGCGAGCACGGCGGCGATCGGATTCCAGCGCACCTTGGGCCGCGGCGCGTAATGGCCTTCGAGATGGTCGGTGTGCAACTCGACCAGCCCGGGAATAATATAGTCGCCGCCCATATCCTCGCCGGTGCGGCCAGAACCAGAGCTTGCGCCGGCTTCGATGCCGGCGATAAAGCCGTCGCGCAGCACCAGCGAACCTTCGACGATCTCGTCGGCAAGCACGATGCGGGCATTGTGGAGAACAGTCTCGGCGGTCATTTCAGGCAGTCCTTCAGGCGGTTTTTCTGGCCGGGCGGCGCCCGAGCGCGTGATGCGAGAGCACCATGAACGGCGCACCCGGTTCGGTTTCGACAAACAAGGTCAGCGCATCCACCAGCACCTTCTGTTGCAGCACTTCCGCGAACAGGCTGTCGATCGCTACGCGCAAACGCGGGCTCTCCTGTGACCCCGCCCGGCCGGAGAGCGTCATGTGGAAGCGAAAGGTTTCGAAGACATAGGGGTAGCCCCATTGGCAGAGATTGCGGAACTCGGCCGGCTTCAGCGAATCCGGGCTGCGCCGCTCGATTTCCGCCTCGCTCAGCGGTGCGCGAAACCGGTCGAAGTCGCGCACCACGTCATCGGCGAACCGGTTGAGCGCAGGCACTGGCCCTTCCGGCACCAGTGCGAAGAAGCCGTCGATCTGGCTGACCACGAGACGGGGAATGGTCACCACCGGCGTCACCTCGGCAAAATGGTCGAGTGCGGCGCGCAGCGAGACTTCCGTCTCGTTGGCAGCCAGGCGGAACGGTGCTTTCAGCGTCGCATGGAAACCATAGCGGCGCGCCGAAGCGGTGTGGAAAGCGACTTCCGCCGCCGACAGGTCGGCCACCGCTTCGACCGGCCTCGTGGCGGCGCCAAACGGGTCGCGGCCCAGCCAGTCGGCGGCAATCCGCGCCAGTGGCTCGTCCTGCCGGGGAGTGAAATAGAGGGCGTAGCGCATGGAAAGTCCTTGTCAGCTTCGCTGCCATAGGTGATTTCCATGACGAATTGACGAAGCCTTGCTGGCTTTCAGGTAACAAAACGCTGCGGCGGGGTCATTAGCCGACGATTTTTTCGTGCTGGACCAGGGAGCGAGTGCTCACGCAGCGACCGATCAGGCCTTCATCAGCCATTCATGCTCGGGCGCATTGTGGAACTTCCACGTCCGCTTCGGTCCTGCCATGACGTTGAGATAATAGAGGTCGTAGCCATGGCAGGCGGCGCAGGGGTGATAACCCCTGGGTACCAGCACGACATCGCCATCCTCGATCGCCATTGCTTCGTCGAGCGCGCGATGGCCGTTCTTGTCGGCGTCGGTGTAGACGCGCTGGAAGGCAAAGCCCTGCGGCGGGTTGAGGCGGTGATAGTAAGTTTCCTCGAGGTAGGATTCAGCGGGCAGATTGTCCTGGTCGTGCTTGTGCGGCGGATAGCTCGACGTATGCCCCCCGGGCGTGATGACCTCGACCACCAGCAGCGAATCGGCCGGCTTGCCCTCCGGCAATATGTTGGTGACATAGCGCGTGTTGGTGTCCTTGCCGCGCACCTCCTGGCCGAGATCGTCCGGTCCGATGACGCGAACCGGCAGGCCGCCGCCAAGGCCCGGCGCCGAGCAGACCGCGAGTTCCAGTTCGGTGTCCGCGGTCACCGACCAGTCCGAACCCTCAGGCACGTAGACCGACCACGGCTTGCCCTCGAAGGGCGACATGCGCTCGCCGAGCAGGCCGAGATCCTTGCCGCCGGCTGAAGCCTTGCCCTTGCCGGTGACGAACACCAGGCAGACTTCGCGATCCTCCGTCTTGCCGGAGGCGCTCTCGCCGGGCTTCAGCCGATGCAGGTCGAAACCGACATAGGTCCAGCCGGCGCTTTTCGGCGTCACATGGGCGACGCGACCGTGGCCCTTGTCGGCTTTGACGAGCAGCTTCGACATTTTTGTCTCTCCTATCGCAAATCTTCGAGATCGGCCGAAGCCTCTCAACTTCGTCATCCTAGGGCCTAGCAGGAGCGAAGCTCCGTCGCGGAGACCCTAGGATGACGAAGTTAGAAGCACTGGAAGCTAACCGCCGACGCATGCGATCAGTCACTCCTTCGGCTCGGGCCCGACCGGAGGCCTCGCCTCGTCAGCAGGCTTGTAGAGATAAAAAAACTGCCAGACGGCGTAGCCGGCGAAGCCGAGCGCGATCATGCCCCAGAACGGCGTGCCGGTGGCGAACTCGATGATCGACCAGATGACGCAGACCGCGACGACGGCGACACGCCGCCACAAAGGCCGGAAGAAGGGGTGTTCGGAATCTTTCATCGGGCCAATCTACAGCAATCGGCCTCGCCGGGAACCCGTCGCACCAGCCATTGGGAGACTAGACATTTGGAAAGCCTTGCGTCTCGACCGTGTATCCGGCCGCCGTCATGACGCGCATCAATTCCTTGTAGCCCACTTGCGCCATCCTGAGCGCCGGGTTCTTCTTCGGGTCCTGCTCGGCCTCGACCACGAACCAGCCCTCATAGCCATGGTCGGCGAAGCGCTGCACGATGGCGCCGAAGTCCAGCGAACCGTCGCCCGGCACGGTGAAGGCGCCGAGCGCCACCGCGTCGAGGAAGGATTGTTTCGTGCGATCGAGCTTTTCGATCACCCCCATGCGGACGTCCTTCACATGCACATGGCTGATCCGGGTATGATGGTTGTCGATGGCGCGCAGCACGTCGCCGCCGGCGAATGCCAGATGGCCTGCATCGAGCAGTAGCGGAATGCCGGCTCCGGAATAGCGCATGAAGGCATCGAGTTCCGGCTCGGTCTCGACCACCGCCGCCATGTGGTGGTGGTAGGACAGCGGCATGCCTTGTTCGGCGCACCATTCGCCAAATTCGGTCAGGCGCTTCGCATAGGCTTTCATCTCGTCGTCCGACAGCTTCGGCTTGATCGCCAGCGGCTTCGAGCGGTCGCCCTGGATCGAACGGCCAACCTCGCCATAGACGATGCAAGGCGCGTTCACCGCCTTGAACAGGTCGATCATCGGCTGGATGCGATCCTTGTTGTCGGCCATCTCCCCATCGACCAGCGTGCCCGAGAACCAGCCGCCGCACAGCGTGACGTCGGCGGCCTTCAGGATCGGCAGCATGATTTCGGGGTCATTGGGAAAACGCCGGCCCATCTCCATGCCGGTGAAGCCGGCCGAGCGCGACTGGCGCAGACATTCTTCCAGCGACACGTCATCGCTGAGCTCCGCAAGATCGTCGTTCCACCACGCAATGGGGGACATGCCCAGTTTGGCTTTCAAGTCGTCACTCCGGTCCTAAAACAGTTTCTTGCTCGTTGGCGCCGCCCCTCATCTGCCTGCCGGCATCTTCTCCCCGTGTAGAGGCGGGGAGAAGGAGGAGCTTCGGCGCCTCTATCAATCGCCGATGGTCTGCATCTGCCGCTTTTCGTCATACGCCTTGCGCGCCGCGTTGACCTGCGGCCGCACTGACACTTCCGGCACCGCCACATCCCACCAGTGACCGCCGGCATCGGTGGAAACCAGCGGGTCGGTGTCGATGACGAGCACCGTGGTGCGCGTATTCTTCCTGGCCTGTGCCAGCGCGTTTTCCAGCCCGGCGATCGACGGCACTTTCTCGGCAATCGCCCCCATGCTCGCCGCATGCGCGGCGAAGTCGATGTCGGGCAGAACCTCGTGGCGCGAGTCCTTCAGCAGATTGTTGAAGTTGGCGCCGCCGGTCGCCATCTGCAGCCGGTTGATGCAGCCATAGCCGCGGTTGTCGAGCAGCACGATGGTCAGCTTGAGGCCGAGCATCACCGAGGTGGCGATCTCCGAATTCATCATCAGGTAGGAGCCGTCGCCGATCATGACGACGATCTCCTCGCCGGGCTTCGCCATCTTGGCGCCGAGCCCGCCGGCAATCTCGTAGCCCATGGTCGAGAAGCCGTATTCGCCATGGTACGAGCCGGGCGCGCCCGCCTGCCAAAGCTTGTGCAATTCGCCCGGCAACCCGCCGGAGGCATTCAGCAGCGTCACACCGGAGCCCATGGCGCGCTGCACCGCGCCGATCACCTGCGCATCGGACGGATAGGCGGCATTGGTCGACGCCGTCACCTTGGCCGCCTCGACCGCCCAGGCCTTCTTGCCGGAGGACGCATTGTCGGTCCAGCTTGCCGGCGCCTCCCAACCCTTCAGCGCAGCACCGAGTTCCCCCAGGCCCTCGGCCGCATCGGCCACCAGTGGCAGGGCGCGGTGCTTGCCGGCATCGAAGGGCTGCACGTTGAGCCCGATGATGGTCTTGCCCGAATTCTTGAACAGCGCCCACGAACCGGTGGTGAAATCCTGCAGGCGCGTGCCGATGGCCAGCACGACATCGGCTTCCTCAGCCAGCCGGTTGGCGGCAGAAGTGCCGGTGACGCCGACCGCCGCCATGTTGAGCGGGTGGTCGTCCGGCAGCGAGGATTTGCCGCCTTGCGTCTCGCAGACAGGAATGCCGGCGCCCTCGGCGAATTTCGCCAGTTCGTCCGACGCCTGCGAATAGAGGACGCCACCGCCGGCGACCACCAACGGCTTTTTTGCACCCTTGAGCGCGGCGACCGCGGCCGCCAGTTCCTGGCGATCCGGGCGCGGCCGGCGCTGGTGCCAGACCCGCTCCGCGAAAAAACTCTCGGGATAGTCATAGGCCTCGGCCTGGACGTCCTGGCAGAGCGACAGCGTCACCGGGCCGCATTCGGCCGGATCGGTCAGCACGGCCATGGCGCGGCTCAGCGCAGGAATGACCTGCTCCGGCCGGGTGATGCGGTCGAAATAGCGCGAAACCGGACGGAAGCAGTCGTTGACCGTCGCCGTGCCGTCGGAAAAATCCTCGGCCTGCTGCAGCACCGGGTCGGGGATGCGGTTGGCGAAGACATCGCCTGGCAAAAACAGGACGGGCAACCTGTTTACATGGGCGAGCGCCGCCGCCGTCACCATGTTGAGCGCGCCGGGGCCGATCGAAGAGGTCGCGGCCATGAAGCGGCGGCGGAAATTGGCCTTGGCGTAGGCGATTGCCGCATGCGCCATCGCCTGTTCGTTGTGGGCGCGAAAGGTCGGCAGTTCGTCGCGCACCTGATAGAGCGCCTCGCCGATGCCGGCGACATTGCCGTGGCCGAAGATCGCCCAGACGCCGCCGAAGATCGGGACTTTGCTACCGTCGATCTCAGTCATCTGGCGCGACAGGAAGCGGGTCAGCGCCTGCGCCATCGTCAGGCGGATTGTCTTGCTCATGGTGTTTTCCTCCGCAGTCCTATTCCGCGCCTTCTTATGCCGCCTTGCGGCCGCGCGCGGCAAGCCACGCATCCGTCAACTGTTCGAAGCGCTGCGCCATGTCGGCGATCGCCTCGTCATCCGACATCCTGCCGGCCAGCCATTGTTCGGCCGCGTGGACGAAGATGGTGCGGCCGACGGCAAAACCCTTGACGATGGGTGCCTTGGCGGTGGCGGCGAACGCCGCTTCCAGTTCGTCCTGCGGCGCTTCCAGGCCCAGCAGCACGACGCCGCGGCACCAGGGGTCGTGCTTCAGGATCACGGCCTCGATCTTCGCCCAGGCGCCGCTCGACGCCTGCGGCTCGAGCTTCCACCAGTCCGGCTTGATGCCGAGCGCATAGAGTTCCTCCAGCGCGCGCGGGATCGTCGTGTCGTCGAGCTTGCCATGCTTGCCGGCAATGATCTCGATGAGAAGTTCCCTGCCGACCTTCCGCGCGCCTTCGAACAGCGCGCGCAACTTCTGCTGCTGTTCGTCCTTGAGCGCCGCCGGATCGTCGGGATGATAGAAGCACAGGCACTTGATGCAGTGGTCGACCGGCCACTCGGTGAGCTGCGAGCCGATGTCCTGCGAGAATTCGAAGCGCAGCGGCCGCGAACCCGGCAGCTCCACCGGCCGCCCGAGCCAGGCGAAGGAATGCCTGGCGAATTCGAACATCGCCTTGCGGCCGTGTTTCTCGTCGATCAGCATGCCGTAGCCGTCGCGGCCGGCGGCAACCTTCGCCGCCGCCTTGACCGCCAGCACCTTGAAATCCTGGATGCGTGCGGGATCGGCACCGGCCTTCGCCGCCACATCCTCGAGCTGCACGCGGTGGTCGCAGGCGAGCGCCATCATCGAGGGAATGTCGCGCCGGCGCGTCGTTGCCCAATGGATGTGGTTGATCGCCTCGTCCTTGCGCAACGCCAGATGCCTGCTGCCGTTCTTGAGGAAGAACCGCAGCTCCTCGAAAGTCGGATATTCCGGCGCGCAGAGCAGCCGCGACACGGCGAAGGCGCCGCAGGCATTGGCCCAGGTCGCCGCCGTCGCATGGTCTTCGCCGCCCAGCCAGCCGCGCAGGAAGCCCGACATGAAGGCGTCGCCGGCGCCGAGCACATTGTAGATCTCGATCGGAAACCCCTTGCCGACGACGCCGTCCTCGAGATCGTCGCTGATCGGTCCGTCATAGACGATGCAGCCCATCGCGCCGCGCTTCAGGACGATGGTGGCGGACGACAGCGAGCGGATTGTCTTCAAGGCGCTCAGGCAATCATCGGCGCCCGACGCGATCATGATCTCTTCCTCGGTGCCGACGATGAGGTCGCAGTCGGGCAGCACCGTCTTCAGCTGCGCCGAGACGCGGTCCGATTTCACATAGCGCTCGAACCCTTCGGCATGGCCGGCGAGGCCCCACAGGTTCGGCCGGTAGTCGATGTCGAACACCACCTTGCCGCCCTTGGCCTTCATGATGCGGATCGCCTTGCGCTGCGCGGCATCGCTGTTAGGCCTGGAAAAATGCGTGCCGGTGACGACGATCGAGCGCGCCGAGGCGATGAAGGCCTCATCGATGTCTTCCGGCGCCAGCGCCATGTCGGCGCAGTCCGAGCGATAGAAGATCATCGGCGAGACGCCTTCGTCCTCGACCGACAGCAGCACCAGTGCGGTCAGCCGCTCCTTGTCGGTCTTGAGCCCGTCGACATTGACGCCTTCACGCGTCAGCTGCTCGCGGATGAAGCGGCCCATCTGCTCGTCGCCGACGCGGGTGAGCAGCGCCGAGCGCAGGCCGAGCCTGGCAGTGCCGACCGAGATGTTGGCCGGGCAGCCGCCGACCGACTTGGCGAAGGAGGTGATGTCCTCCAGCCGCGAGCCGATCTGCTGGCCGTAAAGGTCGACGGAAGCGCGACCGATGGTGATGACGTCGAGCGGCGCGTATTCAGCGTCCACGGCTTCGCTCATTGGAACCTCCCGTCGGCCTTGTTGTGTTGGGGTACACGCGCGAGCGGCAGCGTGGCGCCGGGAATATGAAATAATAATTCCAATCCATAGTCAATATGGAATGAGCATTCCTTCGGTGAAAAGTACCTTTTCGGCGGTGGATCAGGCCTTGCGCTTGCGGCCCGTATCGCGCCGCTTCTCGCCGACGCCGACGGTCAGTGCCATGGCCAGCGCCATTGTCGCCGACAGTGAGCGGAAGCCGGCGAAATCGGCCTCGGCAACCTCGAACCAGACCTTGGCGAACTGGGCGAGCGGCGAAAACGAGCTGTCGGTGATGGCGACGATCGGCACGCCCTGTTCCGAAATGCTGCGCGCCTCCTCGATCGTGGCGGGCGCGTAGGGCGAGAAGGAGATGGCGATGACGGCATCCGCCGGCGTGGCGAAGCCGATCATCTCGGCATTCAGCCCGGCCGCCGATTCGATCAGCTGGTTGCGGATCTTCAGCTTGCCCAGTGCATAGGCGATGTAGGACGCCACCGGATAGGAGCGCCGCTTGGCCAGCACATAGATGGTTTCCGCCTTTGCCAGCAGGGAAATAGCGTCTTCCAGATGCGCTTCGTCCAGCGTGCGCGAAATATCGTTGAGCGAGGTCGAGGCGGCGGCGACGAAGCCGTCGAAGATCGCCCGGTGGCCGGCGCCTCCCTCAGCCTTGACGCGCAGCGCCTGCAGCCTTTCGTCATAGGATGAGTTGCGCTCGCGCAGCCGTTCGCGAAACACCTGCTGCAGGCTGGTGAAACCATCGAAGCCAAGCTGCTGGGCAAATCGGATCAGGGTCGAAGGCTGCACGCCCGCCGAAGCGGCGATGCTGGCGGCGGTGCCGAAGGCGATATCGTCGGGATTGTCGAGCGCATGGGCAGCGATCTGGGCGATGCGCTTCGGCAGGCTTTCGCGTCGCTCCAGGATGGTGGTGCGCAGCGTCTCGAAATCGCGAGGTACCCGTTCGTCCATCGTCGCTCTGTCCAGGCTCATGCGTGAAGCGTCCTCTGTGCCTCATCATAGCGAGCCTGCGCAAGAACACCATAAAAAATGAGGCAGACATTCCATTTCAGGAGAAAATGGACTAATTCATCCACGCAGCGCTTCAAGCAGTGGAGAAACGGAAAATGGTCGGCGTCGGTCTCATCGGTACGGGTTTCATGGGCAAGTGTCACGCCATCGCATGGAGTGCCGTCAGCGCTGTCTTTCCCGACGTGGCCAAGCCACGGCTGGTCCATCTCGGCGAGGTCAATGAAGAGCTTGCCCGGCGCAAGGCCGGCGAGTTCGGTTTCGCCAAGGCGTCGGGCGACTGGCGCGCCGTCGTCAACGATCCCGAAGTCGACATCGTCTCGCTGACCACGCCCAACCAGTTCCACCCGGAAATGGCCGTCGCCATCCTCGAAGCAGGCAAGCATCTGTGGTGCGAAAAGCCGATGGCGCCGAGCTTTGCCGAGGCCGAGGCGATGGCGGCCGCGGCGAAAAAGTCCGGCAAGGTCGCGGCCCTCGGCTACAACTACATCCAGAGCCCGGCCATCCGCCATATCGGCGCGCTGCTGGAAGAGAAGATCATCGGCGAGGTCAACCATCTGCGCATCGAGATGGACGAGGACTTCATGGCCGACCCCGAAGCGCTGTTCTTCTGGAAGCACGAAGCAGCTTCCGGCTATGGCGCGCTCGACGATTTCGCCGTGCATCCGCTGTCTCTGGTCTCGGCCCTGTTCGGCCGCGTCGCCAGTGTCATCTGCGACATGGCTAAACCTTATGCCGATCGCAAGCTGGCCAGCGGCGGTCGTCGCGCGGTGGAGACCTACGACATCGCCAGCGTGCTGATGCATCTGGAAAACGGCATTGCCGGCACGCTGCTGGTCAACCGCTCAGCCTGGGGCCGCAAGGGCCGCATCGCCGTCCAGATCTTCGGCTCTAAAGGGTCGATCCTGTTCGACCAGGAACGATCGAACGAATTCCAGCTCTATCTCACATCAGACCGGCCGACCGAACAGGGCTACCGCACCATCCTGGTGGCGCCGCACCACAAGCCCTATGACCTCTTCGTGCCGGCGCCAGGCCATGGCCTCGGCTTCAACGACCTCAAGATCATCGAGTGCCACGAACTGCTGACGCGGCTTGAAGGCAAGCCGGCGCGGCTCATCGAGTTTGCCGAAGGGCTGGAGATCGAGCGCACCGTGCATGCGATGGCGCGTTCGTTCGAGGAAAAGCGCTGGGTGGACGTACGGTGATATAAGCCCGCTCAGACGACCGTGGCAGCGACGTTCGTCTCCCATCCATTCACCCAGACCTGCCGCAAGCGGTCGCCTTCGCCCTTGAAGCGTAACCCGGTCGCCTGGCAATCCGCGATCCGGTCGCTGCGGAAATTGCGGATCGCCTGGCGCAGCTCGCACCAGGCGACGATGTTGGCGGTTTCGGCGTAGTAGATCAGCGCGATCGGGCGGATGAGGCGCTCGGAGGCGCGGCCCATTTCGTCTCGATAGGAGAGGTCGAGCTTCTCCTCGTCGCGGATGGCGCGTCGCACCAGCGCCAGGTCGATCGCGCCGGTCGAAGGCGCGGCGAACCCCCACGCATGAAGCGCATTGGCGTCGAATACCTGGCGCAAGGGCGGCGGCACCGCGCCGGCGATCTTGGCGCTG
Organism: Mesorhizobium sp. BR1-1-3; assembly: GCF_020165455.1. NCBI lineage: Bacteria > Pseudomonadati > Pseudomonadota > Alphaproteobacteria > Hyphomicrobiales > Phyllobacteriaceae > Mesorhizobium > Mesorhizobium sp. BR1-1-3. Next base: position 188,353 of record NZ_JAIUIC010000011.1, on the reverse strand, counting down.
ACGCGCTTGGCCGCCTGCTTGAGCTCGCTGTCGCCGGTGCGCTCCAGCAGCGCCAGCGACAGGACGATCGCCTCCATCTCCTCGATCGAGAACATCAGCGGCGGCAGGTCGAAGCCGGGACGCAGGATGTAGCCGATGCCGCGCCCGCCCTCGATCGGCACGCGCATCGCCTGCAGGGCGGCAATGTCGCGATAGATCGAGCGCACCGTCACCTCCAGCCGCTCGGCGATCGTCGCTGCCGTCACCGGCTGCCGCGCCAGCCGCACGATCTGGATGATCTCGAACAGGCGCGACGCCTTGCGCATTTTTCTCGCCCGGTTTCCATCACAACTGACACACCATCGTCAGTTGGGCTGACCTATAGGAGCGCCTATCGAATTGAAAATCAACGGGTTCCGCTGCGGTTTGGCGGAGCGAGGCGGCAGGCAACTGACATGGGCTATGCGGAAAATCTCTGGCTTTTCTTTATCCTGCTGTTCGGCATCATCGCCGTTCCGGGCATGGACATGCTCTTCGTGCTTGCCAATGCACTGACCGGCGGGCGCGACAGGGGTCTCGCCGCGACCGGCGGCATCATGGTCGGCGGCATGGTGCATACGCTGAACGGCGCCATTGGCGTCGGCCTGCTGATGCATTTCGTGCCGATCCTGTTCAAGCCCCTTCTGCTTGCCGGCGCCGCCTACATGGCCTTCATCGGTATCACGCTGATGCGCAGTTCCATCACTGTCGGCCAGGAGGGGCCTGCCGGCAGCCGTTCCGCGTGGAAGGCGTTTCGCCAGGGGTTTGTGACCTGCCTGATCAACCCGAAGGCATACCTGTTCGTGCTTGCCGTATACCCGCAGTTCCTGAAACCGGACTACGGTCCGATCTGGATGCAGGCGACGGTCATGGGGCTGCTGACCGTGGTGACGCAGGCTGCGATCTATGGCGGGCTGGCTATCACGGCCGGCCGCAGCCGCAACCTTCTGATCGCCAATCCGCGGGCGACCATTTTTGCCGGCCGGGCGGCCGGACTGCTGCTCTTTGCCGTGTCGGTGTTCACGGCATGGGAAGGATTAAGGGCGGCGTAATCCCGGTCACCGCCGCCCACTTCCCTATGCCCTGTCAGGCAGCTCCCTGCCGGTTGTCGATCATGGCGCGGCGTGCCGAGCGGCGCCACTCGACGGCGCCGGCAAGGCCGTGCAGCACCGTCTCGGTGGTCGCCCAGTCGATGCAGCCATCGGTGATGCTCTGGCCATAGACCAGCGGCTTGCCCGGCACCACGTCCTGCCGGCCGGCGACGAGATTGCTCTCGATCATCAGGCCGATGATGCGCTCGTCGCCTGCCGCGACCTGGCCGGCGACATCTGCCGCCACCTTGGGCTGGTTCTCGGGCTTCTTGGCCGAGTTGGCGTGGCTGACATCAATCATCAGACGGGGCGCAATGCCGATGCGGGCGAGTTCCACAGCGGCGGTTTCGACGCTCGCCGCGTCATAGTTGGGCTGAACGCCGCCGCGCAGGATAACGTGGCAGTCCTCATTGCCCGTGGTCGTGGCGATGCCGCTGCGCCCGCCCTTGGTCACCGCCATGAAATGATGCGGCTGCGCGGCGGATTTCACCGCCTCGGCGGCTATGCGCAGATTGCCGTCGGTGCCGTTCTTGAAGCCGACCGGGCAGGAGAGGCCCGAGGCCAGTTCGCGGTGGATCTGGCTCTCGGTCGTGCGCGCGCCGATCGCGCCCCAGGCCACGAGGTCGGCAATGTATTGCGGGGTGGTCATGTCGAGGAATTCGGTCGCAGCCGGCAGGCCGAGATTGTTGACGGCCGACAGCACATTGCGTGCCATCCGCAGCCCCTTGTCGATGTTGAAGCTGCCGTCGAGGTCGGGATCGTTGATCAGGCCCTTCCAGCCGACCGTCGTGCGCGGCTTTTCGAAATAGACCCGCATCACGATCTCCAGCCGGTCCGACAGGCTCTCGCGCAGCGCCGCCAGACGGCTGGCGTAGTCGACGGCCGCGACCGGGTCGTGGATCGAACACGGGCCGGCGATGACGAGCAGCCGGTCGTCGGTCCCGTTCAAGATGGCATGGGTTGCGTTGCGCGATGCGCTGACGGTGCGCGTCGCCGTCAAAGTGCGCGGTATCTCCCGCATCACCTCGTCCGGTGTGCTCAGTTCTCGGATTTCCTTGACCCGGAGGTCGTCTGTGGTGGTCAACACGGCTTTCTGCTCCTGTCGAGAGCATGATGCCGAAAAGTGTGAAGCGGTTTTCGGACGACATCATGCTCCTCTTTGATTTAGAGGGAACCTGCCGGCTGAAAACAAAAAAGCCGCCAGGTATGGCGGCTGTTCGGATCTTGTTGCTGCAATCTTCAGATCGAGCGCAATCCTCCCGCCGCCAGCGAGCTCCTAAAGTACCAATATGTGGCGGTCAGGTTGATCATGAGGCTCATATAGTCGATGCGGAGGCACTTGTCACGTGCCCTGATGCGGAGACAATTCGGGATGGCCGAAGCACCCAAACTTCGTCATCCCTGGGCGGAGCAGGAGCGAAGCTCCGTCGCGGAGACCCTGGGATCCATTCCGTGACTTTGGCCGAATGGTGCAGCGGAGCAGAATTCCGCACCGCAGCAACGCTCAGAAGTCGCGGCATGGATCCTCGGGTCTGCGCTGCGTCGCTTCGCTCCGTGCTCCGCCCGTGGATGACGAAGTGATGGGCGTTTGAGACTCGCCGGCGTTACTCCGGTGACGCCCCCGCAATGCTTTGATCGTAGTCGACCAGCGATCCGGTCATGACACCGGACTGCGGGCTGACCATGTAGCTGATCAGACGGGCAAGCTGGTCCGGCTTGACCAACTGGCCCATCGGCTGCGTCGCTTCGGCCTTCGCCAGCCAGTCGTCCGGCGCGTCGTGCCACTTCTTCTGGACGATGTCCTCGCCCTCGGTGTCCATCCAGCCGGGCAGCACGGCGTTGCAGCGGATGCGGTTGAAGCGGTAGGCGTTGGCGACGTTCTTGGTCAGCGTCATCAGCGCGCCCTTGCTGGTCGAATAGGGCGTCAGGAACGACTGGCCGGTATGCGCCGACATCGACAGCACGTTGACGATCGAGCCGGGTGCCTTCTTCTCAAGGAGATGCGCCACCACGCCCTGCATCAGGAAGAACGGGCCGCGCACATTGGTATCGAAAATCGTATCGAACAACTCTTCGGAGGTTTCGACCAGCGAACCGCGCGCCGAAGTGGCGGCGGCGTTGACCAGCGCGTTGACGGTGCCGAAATGCGAGATCGCGGTGGCGACCGCGCGCTTGCAGTCCGCCACTTTTGACACATCGGCGCTGATGAAAATGGCATCGACGCCGGCTTTCTTGAAATGGGCGACAGCCTTGTCGCCCTTCTCCTGCGAGCGGCCGACGAGCGCCAGTGCCCGGCAGCCCTCATCGGCCAAGGCCTCGGCGACGGCAAAGCCAATGCCTTGCGCGCCGCCGGTGACGATGGCGCGTGTCTGTGAATTGCGATCGGCTGATGCGCTCATCGCTCTGCTCCTGTGGTTTTTCCTTAGGGTTCTCTTACTAGTCGAGACGGACGGTCTTGCCGGTCGTCGCTGATTTCAGCGCTGCGTCGGCCAGTTTCAGCGCCACCAGTCCGTCCGCGCCGCTCGGCGCGGCCTTCTTGCCTAATGTCGCTGCGGCGATGAAAGCAGCGATCTCATTGGCATAGGCGTCGAGATAGCGGGTCATGAAGAAGTCGTGCAGCGGCGGGCGGGTATAGCCCTTCTCGTTGGCCAGCTCGATCGACACCGGGCGCTGGTTCTCGGCCGCGACCATGCCTTTCGAGCCGTGCACCTCGATGCGCTGGTCGTAGCCATAGGTGGCGCGGCGCGAGTTGGAGATGACGGCCTGCTTGCCGGAAGCGGTTTCGAGGATGACACTGACGCTATCGAAATCGCCGGCATCACCAATCTTCTTGTCGACCAGCACCGAGGCATGGGCGCTGACCGCCACGACCTCTTCGCCGAGCAGGAAGCGCGCCATGTCGAAATCATGGATGGTCATGTCGCGAAAAATGCCGCCAGAACGCTTGATGTAGTCGATCGGCGGCGCGCCGGGATCGCGCGAGGTGATGGTGACCATCTCGACGGTGCCGATGGCGCCGTCGTCGATCGCCTTGCGCACGGCGGCGAAGTGCGGATCGAAGCGCCTGTTGAAGCCGACCATCAGCGTCGCCTTGGTCTTCTCGACCACGGCCAGGCATTTCTCGACGCGCTTGACGTCGAGGTCGATCGGCTTCTCGCAGAAGATCGCCTTGCCGGCCTTGGCGAAGCGCTCGATCAGATCGGCATGGGTGTCGGTCGGCGTGCAGATGATGACGGCGTCGATATCTCCGGCTTTCTCGATGTCCTCGATGCTGCGCACCTCGGCGCCATAGGCGCTGGCCAGTTCGGTGGCCGCCTTCTCGAACGCATCGGCAACCGCAACCAGTTTGGCCTGCGGATTGGAGCCGACGGCACGGGCGTGGACCTTGCCGATGCGGCCGGCACCGAGGAGAGCGAAGCGAACGGTCATGGGTATTTCCTCTGGGGGGATGGGTTAGAGAGAGTTGTGTCCCGCACCTTCCTTTTGGGGAAAGGTGGCAAGGCTATTTTTCGAGCGCGCCAGAAAACAGGATGACCATCCTGTTTAGGCCGCGAGTTCCGCCTCCCCGGTCTTGGCGCCGGTGATGTAGGAGACGATATCGTTTCCGTCGGTGTTCTCCTTGCGCAGATTGGCGACGATGCGGCCGCGCCGGAACACGACGATACGGTCGCAGAGATCGAACACCTGGCGCATATTGTGGCTGATCAGGATCAGCGGCTCGCCATTGTCCTTCAGCGTACGCACGATGTTTTCGACCTGGGCGGTCTCCTGCACGCCAAGGGCGGCGGTAGGCTCGTCCATGATGATCAGCTTGGAGGCGAAGGTCGCGGTCCGGGCGATCGCCACGCACTGGCGCTGACCGCCTGACATGTGGCGGATGGTGTTGGACAGATTGGGGATCTTCACCGCCGTGCGGACCAGCGCCGCCTCGGTTGCCTTGCGCATGTATTTGCGGTCGAGGATCGAGAACGGGCCGAGGTTGAACAAAACCTTCTCGCGGCCGAGGAACAGGTTCGACGGCACGTCGAGATCGTCGGCCAGCGCCAGATTCTGGAACACGGTCTCGATGCCCGCCGTGCGGGCCTCGATCGGCCCGGCAAAGTTCACTTCCTTGCCGTCGAACCAGATCTGGCCGCTGGTGCGCTGCTCGACGCCGGTGATCTGGCGCACGAAGGTCGATTTGCCGGCGCCGTTGTCGCCCATGATGGCGACATGCTCGCCCTTGCGCAGCTCGAAATTCGCGCCTTCCAGCGCATGCACGCCGCCATAGCGCTTGGTCAGGTTTTCGGTCTTCAGGACGATGTCTGACATGGTCATGCCCTCATTGCCCGCAGGCGTTGGCGCCACTGGTCGAGAACCACCGCACCGACGATGATCACGCCCTTGACCATCTCCTGGTAGTAGGCGTCGAGGCGCAGGAAGGTGAAGCCGGAGATGATGACGCCGAAGATCAGCGAGCCGATCACCGTGCCGATGATCGAGCCGCGGCCGCCCGACAGCGAGACCCCGCCGATGACCGCCATGGCGATGGCGTCGAGTTCGTACATCACGCCCATGCCGGACTGCGCGGTCAGGTTCTTGGAGCTCAGCACCACGGCGGCGAGCGCGGCGAGAATGCCGGCGATGACGTAGACCAGGATCTTGTGGTTGGCGATCTTGATGCCGGACATGCGCGCGGCGTCCTCGTTGGAGCCGATCGCGTAACAGTGCTTGCCGTACCTCGTATAGGTCATGATCAGCTGGAACAGGATGGCCAGCGACAGGAAGATGACGACCGGCATCAGGCCTTTGCCGATGCTGGCGAAACTCTCGGTGGGAAACGAGATCGGCTGGCCCTTGGACCACCATTTGGCGATACCGCGCGCGGTCACCATCATGCCGAGCGTGGCGATGAACGGCGGAATGCGCGTGTAGGCGATCAGCGCGCCATTGACCAGGCCGGCGAAGAGGCCGCAGGCGATCGCCACCAGCAGCGGCACGATGACAGGCAGGTCGGTCCAGCCCTGCGCCAGGAACATCGCCTTGGGATTGGGGTTGCCGTTGACCGTCGCCACCTGGGCGAAGCTCATGGCGATCATGGCGGTCGCGCCGACGATCGAGCCCGAGGACAGGTCGATGCCGCCGGTGATGATGACCTGTGTCACGCCGATGGCGATGATGCCGACGATCGACACCTGCAGGATGATGATCTGCAGGCGCGCTTCGTTGAAGATGCCGCCGACATCGCTGCGTGTGTTGAACAGGAAGCTGTCGCCGAGAAAGATGCGGCCGATCAGTTCGAAGATGACGACGAGAATGACCAGGGCCAGGAAAACATTGAACTCGGCCGGCCATGTGCGCTTCTTCGCATCATAACCGACGCCGCCGACGCCATGAGATGTCTGTGCCACGTATTCTGTCCTCCATCAGCCGCGGTCGCCCTCGCGCCGTGCCGGCGCTGAGGGAGAGAGGGGAGCGGCGCTGTCTTGATCGAGAGCGCCGCTCCGTATCGAACCGCTGGCGGCTCAGTTCTTCTTCAGGAACTTGTCGATGTTGGCTGGCGTCACCAGCTGGAAGGGCACGTAGACCTTGTGCTCGACCTTCTCGCCCTTGGAGAGCTTGAGCGCCGCATCGAGAGCGCCGGCGCCCTGGCCGGCCGCGTCCTGGAACACAGTTACGTCGAGGTCGCCCGCCTGCATGGCCGCCAGCGCGTCCTGGGTGGCATCGACGCCGCCGACGACAACCGCCTTCATGTCGATGTTGCCGGCCTTCATCGCCTGGATGGCGCCGATGGCGCTTTCGTCATTGTTGGCGATGACGCCATCGAACGGCTTGCCGGTCGAAAGCCAGTTGGTCATCAGGTTCTGCGCCTCGTCGCGGTTCCAGTTCGACGTCTGCTTGTCGATGATCTTGATGAAGCTGCAATCCGGCGTCGCGATCACATCGTCGATGTCCTTGGTGCGCTGCACGGCGGCCTGGTTGGAAAGCTCGCCCATGATCACATAGACATTGGCTTCCTTCTTGCCGGCTTCCTTGAACAGGCGGCAGACTTCCTTGGTCTCGAGCGTGCCGGAATCGGCTTCGTTCGAGGCGACGAAGGCCTGGTTGTCGGGCAGCGTGTCGACATTGACCGGCTCGCGGTTGACATAGACCAGCGGGATCTTGGCTGCGGCGGCGGCATCCGACATCGCCTGCGTGGCCGAAGTGTCGACCGGGTTGACGATGATGGCGTCGACGCCCGAAGCGGCGAAGTTCTTGATCTGGTCAAGCTGCTTGGCAACGTCGTTCTGCGCGTCCTCGACCTGCAGCTCGACGCCGCTCATGCCCTTGGCCTGCTCGATCATGCCGTTGCGCAGCACGGTCAGGAAGTTGTCGTCGAACTTGGCCATCGACACGCCAACCTTGGCGGCCAGGGCGGATGAACTCATCAGCGCCGCGAAGGCGACGCCTAAAATCAATTTCTTCATTGTGTTTCTCCTCCACATATTGGTGTCCGGTTTCACCGATTTATCCGGAATCCCCGATCTCCCCGGGGAATCTCTCCCTGATGTCATTTCTATTCCGGGTGACGCTTGCCGTTGGCTGGAACGTCAAACCCTCTGTTTGAAACAGATATTCCGGAACGAAAGAACCAAAATATACAGATGATGAAATATTTATTCCATTTCACATCGGGGCGTCAAGGGCGATTCCGCGGCCTGCGGGCCGATTTACGCATCGCTCTGATGGATTCTATCATTTGCCTCGGCGCCTTGCGCGGCGGCTGGCTAGATGTTTTCCGGCAGATAGATGTCGAAGGGCAGAAAGGTCTGGCCCGGAGCGTTGGCGGCGCCGGTTTCGATGGCATGCGCCATCAGGTCGACGAGCTCACGGCATAAAGCGGCGAGCGGGGTCGAGATCACCATGGTGAGGATGTTGTCGGCGAGCGCCGCGCGCGACTCTGCGTTGATCTCGTTGCAGACGACCACCGGCATGGTCGCGGGCTTCGCTGCCCGCAGCGCCGAGACCGCGCCTTCCATGCCACCGCCGGCGACGTAGCAGCCGGCAAGATCCGGATAGCGCGCCAGAAGATCGATCATCGCGTCATGGGTCACCTGGTTGGCTTCCAGATTGACCAGCGTTTCAAGCACGCTGAACTCCGGCGCATGCTCGCGGAAGAAGGAGCGAAAGCCGATCTCGCGCAGCTCATGGCCGTGGAAGCGGTGGCTGCCGACGAAGAGGGCGACCTTGCCGGGCCGCTTGGCTGCCTTGGAGATCATCCATGCGGCGGTGCGCCCGACCTTGCGGTTGTCGAGGCCGATATAGCCCTCCCGGATGCCGGCGGCAAAGTCGGACAGCACCGAAAAGACCGGCTGTCCTCTCGCCTTCAAGGTTTCCACGACCGCTGTCAGGGTCGGATGGTCCGGACCGACAACGGCGATGGCCCTCGATTTCGCCGCCAGCCTGCGCATCTGCAAGGCGATCTCGTCGGGAGCCAGGGAGCTGGCGAAATCGATGCTCGCAACGCCGCGGAAGCGCTGCGATTGCGAGATGGCCAGTTCGAGTTCCCGCGCGAAGTCACCGTAGAAGGCATCGTTGCCCCGCAGCAGCAGGAAGCCCAGGCGGTACTCCGGCAACTCCTGGCGCATGCGCTGCTTGATAAGGCCGGCGGCGTGGTAGCCGATGTCGGTAGCGGTCTCGTAGACGCGGCGCGCTGTCTCTTCGCGCACCGGCAGCCGGTTGTTCAGCACGCGGTCGACGGTGGCGACACTGACGCCCGAGATGCGCGCCAGATCGGATATTGTCGGCCGCTTCACCATGCTTGCCTCGTCGGGTTTGCTCGAGCCCTTCGTACATCATCCTGATGGGAAATGATAGAAACTATCTTTATGATGTTGAGTCTATCATTAGTCGGCGTTACTTTGACGCCCGAAGCCAAGGGATTTCATGGCATTCGCTCTGGCGGATGCCTTTGCCGAGGGAGGCAATCATGTCCACTGCGCCGTCCCGGCGTGACTACAGCCTGATCGGCCGCGACGCCAAGCTCGCCGTCGAGACCGGCCTGTCGGCGGCCGAGTGGTATCACACCGACATACAGCGCAAGCAGATGAAGGAGCTGATGCAGCGCTCCGACGGGCCGGCGATCCGCGATACGGCGATCTGGTTCGCCGCCCTGATCGTCAGCGGCGCCGGCGGCGCCTGGCTCTGGGGCACATGGTGGTGCGTGCCGTTCTTCTTCGTCTATGGCGTGCTCTACGGCTCCTCGACGGATTCACGCTGGCACGAATGCGGTCACGGCACCGCCTTCCGCACGCAATGGATGAACGATGCGGTCTATCAGATCGCCTGCTTCATGATCATGCGCAATCCGGTGACCTGGCGCTGGAGCCACACGCGCCACCACACCGACACCGTCATCGTCGGCCGCGACCCGGAAATCTCGGTGATGCGGCCGCCGGATCTGGTTCGCGCCATGCTGGGCTTCGTCGGCGTGCTCGACGCCTGGCATGCGATGAGCGATATGCTGCGCAACGCCGCCGGCACCGTCAGCGCCGCCGAAAAGACCTTCATTCCAGAACAGGAACAGCCCAAGGCGATCCGCGTCGCCCGCATCTGGACGGCGATCTATGCCGCCACCGTCGGGCTGGCGCTCTACACCGGTTCGTTCCTGCCGCTGATGCTGGTCGGCCTGCCCAGGCTCTACGGCGCCTGGCACCATGTCATGGTCGGGCTGCTGCAGCATGGCGGCCTGGCCGACAATGTCACCGACCACAGGCTCAACAGCCGCACCGTCTACATGAACCCGATCAGCCGGTTCATCTACTGGAACATGAACTACCATGTCGAGCATCACATGTTTCCGATGGTGCCCTATCATGCGCTGCCGAGGCTGCACGAACTGATCAAGCACGATCTGCCGGAACCGACACCGTCGATCCTGGCCGGCTACCGCGAGATGATCCCGGTCTTCCTGCGCCAGCTGCGCAACGAGGACTATTTCCTCAAGCGCGAGCTGCCGCCGACCGCACGGCCATATCGCGAGGAATTCCACAACGACACTATCGCCGCCGCGGCGGAATGATCGTGCTTCCATCCGATCCAGACTGTTTATTTAACGCAATTCCGGACGGAAAACCGCTGCGCACTTTTTTGCTTTTGGGAGGACTTGAATGAGCGACTGGGTCGAGGCCTGCGCCACCGGCGACATAGACAAGGAGGATGTGATGCGCTTCGACCATGGCGGCCGCACCTTCGCCATCTATCGCAGCCCCGACGACGAGTTCTTCGCCACCGACGGCCTTTGCACGCATGAAAAGGTGCACCTGGCCGACGGGCTGGTGATGGATGACATCATCGAATGCCCCAAGCACAATGGGCGCTTCAACTACAAGACGGGTGACGCCCGCGGCGCCCCGGTCTGCATCAATCTCAAGACCTATCCGGTCAAGGTCGATGCCGGCAAAGTCCTGATCCAGATCGGATGACTGACATGGCGGGGGGGATGCTCATCATCGGCGCCGGCGAATGCGGCGGGCGGGCGGCATTGGCGCTGCGCGACCTCGATTATCAGGGGCCGGTGACGCTGGTCGGCGACGAGCCGCATCTGCCCTATGAGCGCCCGCCTCTGTCCAAGGAGGCGATGGCCAGCGATGCGCCCGAGATCAAGGCGATCGCCAGCGACGCAATTCTGGCCGAGAAATCGATCCGGCATGTCCATTCCGTCCAGGCCGTCGCGATCGATCGCGCGGCGCATACTGTGCGCCTGTCGGACGGATCGGTCCTGCCTTACGACAAGCTCCTGCTGGCAACCGGTTCGACGCCGCGCAAGCTGCCGATGCCGGGCCTGGGCCCGCGCTGCGTCTATCTCAGAACCTTCGCTGATGCGCTCGCCATTCGCGCGCATCTCACCCCCGGCAACCGTATCGCCATCATTGGCGGCGGCTTTATCGGCCTCGAACTCGCCGCCGCGGCCCGCAAGCTCGGTGCCGCGGTCACCGTCATCGAGGCGCAGCCTCGCATCCTGATGCGCGGCGTGCCGGCGGAGATCGCGGAAATCATCCATGAGGCGCATGTCGCCGAGGGCGTCGACATCCTGTGCGGCGACGGCATCGCGTCCATCGCCGACGATGGCAACGAGGTGCGCGTCACACTTGCCGGCGGCCGGGAGATATCAGCCGACCTCGCGATCATCGGCATCGGCGCCGTGCCGGTGACCTGGCTTGCGGCCGAAGCGGGGCTCACGATCGACAATGGCATTGCAGTCGATGCCGAGCTGCGCAGCAGCGATCCCGACATCTTTGCCGCCGGCGATTGCTGCTCGTTTCCGCTCGCCGTCTATGGCGGCCGCCGGGTGCGGCTGGAAGCCTGGCGCAACGCCCAGGAACAGGGCGCGCTGGCGGCCAGGAACATGCTCGGCGCCGGCGAGGCGCATGCGGCGGTGCCGTGGTTCTGGTCGGATCAATATGGTCTGTCCCTGCAGATCGCCGGGCTCTCCGACGAGGGCAAAAACACCGTGCGCCGCGATCTCGGCGACGGCGCCTTCATCCTCTTCCATTTGGCTGAAGACGGCAGGCTGGTCGCGGCCAGCGGCATCGGCCCCGGCAACGCGGTCGCCCGCGACATCAGGCTGGCCGAAATGCTGATCGCCAAGCGCGCCAAGCCGGCGCCGGAAGCGCTGGGATCACAGGACGTGAAGCTGAAGTCGTTGTTGGCGGCCTGAGCCTACGCTCCCCCTTTTTGGGGTCGCTGCGCAGCTGCGGGATGGGAGTGCGGCACCGCCCCTAACCTTCGGTCCGACCTGCCCTACAAGGGGGAGGTAAAGGCTCTGAACCCCAGCCCTAAAACAGCGCCTTCAGCTCCGGCAGTTTGTCGTTCACCAGCCAACCATAATAATTCTCTTCCGGCAGCTTTTCGGGCTCACCGGCGGCGCGGCGCCTGTCGTTCTCCGCCTTCAGGGCATAAGCGCGCTGCTCCGGATTGCCGACATTGTAGAGCGTGGCGGTCAGCCCGGGATTGCCCGAAATGTCGAAGCCGGCAATGCTTTTATAGGCATCGATCGATTTCCTGATCGTCGCGGCGACGTAGGGCAGCGTCAGGTCGGGATCCATGATGGTCTTGTAGACCGAATTGGGATCGCCGACGTCGAGCTTGGGCAGGCCCGAAACCTTGTGCACCAGATCGCTCATCTGCAGGGCGGTCAGCGGATTGAGCTGGCCGAGGCCGAAGGTCTGGCCGGCATAATAAGGCTGGAAGAAGGTGGCGCCGAAGCGGTCGTCGGGAAAGCTCGTCCCGCCGACCGACTTGCCGCGAAACGAACGGTTCCACACCTGTTCGCGGCATTCCCACAGATCGTAGCTGTCGGACATCCCCGCGCATTTCTTGAATTCCGGCCGCTGGACGAAATCGGTGATGTCCTCGCCGTCATAGGCGAAGGACAGCTTGCTGGAGAGATAGGAGATCGCCTTGACATAGTAGGTCTGCAGCCGGTCATAAGCATCGACATTGTAGGTGTGCTCGCCGACGATGGCGCCGACGATGTGCAGGGGATCGATGCCGTAGGCGGCCGCCGCCTTCCTGATCTTGCCGCGCAAATCGGCGTCGTTCTGCAGCAGGGCATAGACCTTGCGGTACTTCGCCTGGAAGCTGGTGTTGGTCGCCTGCGTGCGCCGGCTGGAGGCGCCGGGAATGTCGGGCTGCACGGCATTGCGATTTCCCGGCGGCACCAATGTCGCTGCCTCGGCGGCGAACAGCGTCGCCGCCAGCGTCAAGCCGAGAATGACCAGGATCAGTTTTTTCATGCACCCGCCGCCCAAGCAATTCCAGGAAAAGTGTGAAACGGTTTTCCGGAATTGCGTCAACCAAGAGATCGAGAATTGCCGCGCAAACTAGGTAAAGCTCCTGGTCGAGTCGAGAGCGCCCCTTCACCCGGCAGGACGAAAGGTGGCCAGATGGTACCATCTGGCCACACATGATTTTGCTTGCCGGAAAATGTTGCCTGGACCGGCGCCGGAACGTTTCGGCGCCGTCGTTTAAAGGATGAACCGCGACAGGTCGGTATTCCTGGACAGATCGCCGACATGCTTTTCGACATAGGCGGCGTCGATAGTGACGCTCGTTCCGTTGCGGTCGGGCGCATCGTAGGAGATTTCGTCCAGCACCCGCTCCATCACCGTCTGCAGGCGCCTGGCGCCTATGTTCTCGACGCTGGCGTTGAGATCGACGGCGATGCCGGCGAGCGAATCGATGGCGTCTTCGGTGAAGGTCAACTCGACGCCCTCGGTCTTCATCAGAGCGATATACTGCTTGATCAGGCTGGCCTCGGTCTCGGTCAGGATGCGCACGAAATCGTCCTTCTCCAGCGCCCGCAGTTCGACGCGGATCGGCAGGCGGCCCTGCAATTCCGGCAACAGGTCGGACGGCTTCGAGACGTGGAAGGCGCCGGAGGCGATGAACAGGATGTGATCCGTCTTCAACGGTCCGTATTTGGTCGCCACCGTGGTGCCTTCGACCAGCGGCAGCAGGTCGCGCTGCACGCCTTCGCGCGAGGGCCCGCCGGAAATGTCCGATCTCGCCGCGATCTTGTCGATCTCGTCGAGGAAGACGATGCCGTCGTTTTCCGCGGCATCGAGCGCCCGGCGCACCACCTCGTCCTGATCAAGCAGCTTGTCGGACTCGTCATTGACCAGCAGGTCGTAGGACTCCTTCACCGTCGTCTTGCGCATCTTGGTTTTCTTGCCGCCCATCGCCTTCGACAGCATGTCGTTGATGTTCAGCACGCCGATATTGGCGCCCGGCATGCCGGGGATTTCAAATCCGGGCATGCCGCCGCTGCCGGTGTCGGCAACCTCAACCTCGATTTCCTTGTCGTCGAGCTCGCCGTCGCGCAGCTTCTTGCGGAAACTGTCGCGGGTGGCCGGGCTCGCCGTCTTGCCGACCAGTGCTTCCAGCACACGTTCCTCGGCGTTGACGTGGGCGCGCGCCTTGACGTCCTCACGCATCTTCTCGCGCACCAGGCCGATGGCGATCTCGACCAGGTCGCGGATGATCTGCTCGACATCGCGGCCGACATAGCCGACTTCGGTGAACTTGGTCGCCTCGACCTTGACGAAGGGCGCACCGGCCAGCCGCGCCAGGCGGCGCGAGATTTCCGTCTTGCCGACGCCGGTCGGCCCGATCATCAGGATGTTCTTGGGCATCACCTCTTCGCGCATCTGGCCTTCCAGCTGCTGGCGGCGCCAGCGGTTGCGCAAGGCAATGGCCACGGCGCGCTTGGCGTCCTTCTGGCCGATGATGAAGCGGTCGAGTTCCGAAACGATTTCGCGGGGAGAAAATGTGCTCATATCACTAAATTCCACTTTGCCACTGCTTGATGGCCTCGAACGGATGCAGCAGCATGATCACGTTGAGTGTCAGATTGTCCCGGATGAGGTAGCCGGTGCCGAGTTCGAAGATGATGGCGAGGCTGACGATCACCCATATAGGTAGCCTTCGCGCCATCACAAATCCCAGCACCATGGCCAGTGTGTCCGACACCGAATTGATGATGCTGTCGCCATAGTAATCGAGCGAAATGGTGCCGGCGCGGTAGCGGTCGATGATGAACGGGCTGTTTTCCAGCAGCTCCCAGCCGCCCTCGATGAAGACGGCGAACGCCAGCCTCAGGCCGATCGGCGAACGCGGGAACAGGAACCGCGCCAGCGCATAGAACAGGAAGCCGTGGATGATGTGCGAGAACGTGTACCAGTCCGAAATGTGCTGGGAATTCTCCGAACTGTTCACCACGCCATGCCAGAGCTTGACGTAGCCGCAGGTGCAGATCGGCGTCCGCCCCATGCCGTAGAGCGCCCCGGCCTGGAAGATGACCAGGGCAAGCACCAGCAGAAGCCCCATCCGCCAGCTGTCTTCGTAGGCCGAATAGCTGTTTTCCGTGGCCGGTGTCGTCATCGGTTCATTCCCCCTCGTTTCGCGTCGCCGTCTCGACCATCACAAAGTCCTGTCACGCCTTCAGCGGCGGTAGCCGGCGGATCACGGCCGCCGGCAAGGTGGGGTTGACCACAATCCGCCGGATACGCTGCCAGCCGGCCCCGAACAGGATAATCAGCGCGCCAACAACGACCAGGATCAAGGCAAAAGGCGGGATGCCCGTCGAATCGGAGGCGGAATTCACCAGATAATAGATGCCCAGCGAGCCGAAGTAAGCCAATGTAGGAACCAGAAGCGAACGGCGGTCTATGGCCAGCGCGACATAGAGGAAGCCAAGGATCAGAATCGTCAGCATGATGGTTGCATTGGCATCCGGCGCGATATGTCCGAATACGACGTTTTGGCCGGTTGCCATGATAAAGAGCGGATGCACCAGCATCGGCGCCGAGACGACATGCAGCCAGAAAGCGCAATCGGACCAGATCTTGCGTCGATCCCTGTCGTAAATGTCAAAAGCGACACCCGTTGCGAACACGATCAGGCCGCAGATCAGCGGCATGTAAAGGGCCGCGCGAAGCAATTCGGGAACGTCCTCGAGGCGCGGCGGCGCAATCGCGCCGGTTGTCACACTGTCATACAGGATTATCGCCGTTTGCAGGAAGGCAAGCAGTGTGAAGGCGATGGCGATGGTCCCGGCAATGATGGGGACGCGAAAGCGCCAGAAATAGATCGCCGCCGCGATTATTCCTCCGCCCAGGAACAGATATCCGGCCCGGGACGCCGTCTGGCGCAACGCCAATAGCTGCCAGATGGTTTCCGGCTTGCGTATGCCGAAGCTGGCCTCCACTTGCAGCGCCAGAGCGGCCAGAATGGCGGCCATGAAAATCAGGGCAAGCACGGACGACGATAGCTTCATCCGGTGCTGACGCGTGACGATTTCGGCGAGCCCCCAGGCGAAAACCGCGAGGATGCCGGCGATCCAGAATGTCTGGCCTGGAAGCAAGGTGGTGAGGACAAAGAAGAAGCCGGCGCTGAGCAGAACGGTTCCCACGGTGACGAACAGATCGTTGCCGCCGCCGACCAGCCGCAGGTTTTCCTCGTCACCCTCGTCATCGGCGCGCCTGGCCTCGGGGGCGAGAGCGACCGCGCGTTCCATGGCCTCCAACTGATCGCGCAAGGTCTGCGAGATCAAACCTTTCGCGACTGCCTTGTCGAGGGTTTCGGCGCTGATCAATTGGGCTCCTGCATCGCGTCGCGCGCCATCAACAGGGCTGGCCCGTACTCCGATGTTCTGGTGTCAAAGGCAACAAAGCCGGCCTTTTCGTAGGCGCGGATCGCCCTGACATTGGCGGGATCCGGGTCGATGATGACGCGCGGAACACCTTCCTCGAAAAGCTGTTCGACAAATTGGCGCACGATCGCCGAGCCATGGCCACGCCCGACCAGCTCCGGCACGCCGATCGACACGTCGATGCCGAGCGTGCCGAACGGCTGGTCGGCGTAGGGGTGGTCGTCTTCCAGATGCGGGTCGTAGCTCTGCAGATAGGCGATCGGCTTGCCGTCGAGCTCGACGATCAGCGGCTCGACGGAAATCGAGTCGATATGCTCGCGAATCCCGGCGATTTCCGTCTCCGGATCGTCCCACCACTCTGCAACATGCGGCTGGGCAAGCCAGCCGGCGATCATCGGCAGGTCTTTCTCCGTCACCGGCCGAAAATCATAGGTCACCACCTCTTCAGGCGGCATCGAGCGTTTCGACGACGAAATTGTTGTTGGTGTAGACGCAGATGTCGGATGCGATCTGCATCGCCTTGCGGGCGATCTCCTCGGCATCCTTGTCGCTGTCCATCAGCGCGCGGGCCGCGGCCAGCGCGTAATTGCCGCCCGAACCGATGGCCATGACGCCGAATTCGGGTTCGAGCACGTCGCCGGTGCCGGTCAGCGCCAGCGAGACTGACTTGTCTGCCACCAGCATCATCGCTTCCAGCCGGCGCAGATAGCGGTCGGTGCGCCAGTCCTTGGCGAGCTCGACGCAGGCGCGCGTCAGCTGGTCGGGATATTGTTCGAGCTTGGCCTCGAGCCGCTCCAAAAGCGTGAAGGCGTCGGCGGTGGCGCCGGCGAAACCGGCAATCACATTGCCGCCCTTGCCGATGCGGCGCACCTTCTTGGCGTTGCCCTTCATGATGGTCTGGCCAAGGCTGACCTGGCCGTCGCCGGCGATCACCACCTTGTTGCCCTTGCGCACCGTCACGATGGTCGTGGCGTGCATGGTCAGTTCATTGGACATTTCTTGGGCTCCGAGCAGCGCCATCCCGATAAGGCGATTGGCGCGGTACGAGTAACTTTGATCGGCCATATGTATGCATGGGGCCGGTGATTGCAAATCGCTCTCTGGCAAGGCCGATACCGCTGCCAGAGGCAACTGGCAATCGCCGGATCATGCTGCTAGAAGGCTTTCGTTTTCAAGCCTGCGAGCGCTTGAAGCCTCTGAGCCGGTCACGATGTGAACCTCTGGACAAGGATAGAGTGATGCCGCCCCGTTCCGCCGAAGCGAGCCGTAAGACCAAGGAAACCGACATCTCCGTGTCGATCCATGTCGACGGTTCCGGCAAGTCGGATATCGCTACGGGCGTCGGCTTCTTCGATCATATGCTGGACCAGCTGTCGCGCCATTCCCTGATCGACATGACGGTCAGGGCCAAGGGCGACCTGCACATCGACGATCACCACACGGTCGAGGACACCGGCATCGCGCTCGGCCAGGCCTTGACCAAGGCGCTCGGCGAGCGGCGCGGCATCATGCGCTATGCCTCGATCGACCTTGCCATGGACGAGACGCTGACGCGCGCGGCGATCGACGTCTCCGGCCGTCCCTTCCTGGTCTGGAACGTTTCGTTCTCGTCGCCGAAGATCGGCACCTTCGACACCGAACTGGTGCGCGAGTTCTTCCAGGCGCTGGCGCAGAATGCCGGCATTACGCTGCATGTCACCAACCACTATGGCGCCAACAACCATCACATCGCCGAGACCTGCTTCAAGGCGGTGGCGCGCGCGCTGCGCGCTGCTCTCGAACGCGATCCGCGCCAGCCGGATGCGGTTCCCTCCACCAAGGGATCGTTGAAGGGATAAGGCCATGGCCACCTACGTCGTGATGGAACCGCCAGGCCGCAGCGAAAAGGCTGATGCGACGGCCTTTGTCCGCGATGGCTTCACCTGGCTGGGCCTCCTGGTGCCGCCGCTATGGTTCGCCTGGCATCGGCTGTGGATCGAAGCAGCACTTGCCTTCGTCGTCATGGGCCTGCTTTCGATGCTGGGCCAGAAGCTCGGCCTTGGTCTGGCCGGGTCGCTGCTGTCGTTGCTGGTTTCGCTCTATGTCGGCCTGGAAGGGCAAGGCCTGCGCATCGCGGCACTTCGCCGGCGTGGTTGGCACGAGTGGGGCACGGTCGAAGCCGGTTGGCTCGACGATGCCGACACACGCTATGCGCTGGAGGCGGAAGCGCTTGCCGATGAGGTTGTGCCGGCGCCGCGCATGGTCCCCGATGCTGCCTTCGCGCGGCCAGCGCAGCCGGGCATTGCGCTGGGGCTGACCCACATACCGGGAAGAAGCTGACATGCGGGTTGCGATCATCGACTACGGTTCGGGCAATTTGCGCTCGGCCACCAAGGCTTTCGAGCGCGCCGCGCGCGAAGCCGGCATATCGGCCGATATCGACCTGACCGCGGATGCCGAGCGGGTGCGCACGGCCGATCGCATCGTCCTGCCCGGCGTCGGCGCCTATGCCGACTGCGCGGCCGGCTTGCAGGCCGTCGAAGGCATGTGGGAAGCCGTTGAGGAGGTTGCGATCGTCAAGGCCCGGCCTTTCCTCGGCATCTGCGTCGGCATGCAGCTGATGTCGCAGCGCGGCCTCGAAAAGACGATTACCGAGGGCTTCGGCTGGATATCGGGCGACGTCAAGGAGATCATGCCTTCCGATCCGGCGCTGAAGATCCCGCAGATCGGCTGGAACACGATCGAACTCAAGCGTCAGCATCCGCTGTTTGCCGGCATACCGACTGGCGCAAGCGGGCTGCACGCCTATTTCGTCCACTCCTACCATCTCGATGCGGGCAAGGCGGACGAAGTCCTGGCGGTCGCCGATTATGGCGGCCCGGTGACGGCGGCCGTCGCCCGCGACAATCTCGTCGGCACGCAGTTCCACCCGGAAAAGAGCCAGGCGCTGGGCCTGGCGCTGATCACCAATTTCCTGCGCTGGAGGCCCTGAAAACCATGAGCAAGAAGGGCTACTGGATGGCGATGGTCGAGGTGACCGATCCGGAAAACTACCCGCTATACATTGCCGCCAACAAAGCGGCTTTCGACAAATATGGCGCAAAATTCCTGACCCGCGGCGGTCAGTCGTCGAGCCCGGAAGGGTCGTCGGGCAATCGCCATGTCATCATCGAGTTCGAGAGCTACGCGGTCGCACTCGCCTGCTTCCATTCGCCCGAATACCAGGCGGCGCTGAAGTTCCGACGTCTCTATTCGACATCGCATTTCGCCATTGTGGAAGGCGCCTGAACGGATGATCCTTTTCCCCGCCATCGATCTCAAGGACGGCCAGTGCGTGCGCCTCAGGCATGGCGACATGGCCACCGCGACCATCTACAACGATGATCCTGCAGCGCAGGCGCGGGCCTTCGAGCAACAGGGCTTCGAATGGCTGCATGTCGTCGACCTCAACGGCGCTTTCCAGGGCCAGAGCGTCAACAGCGCGGCGGTCGGCGCCATCCTCAAGGCGACGAAGAACCCTGTGCAGCTCGGCGGCGGCATCCGCACGCTGGCGCAGATCGAGGACTGGCTCGATCGCGGGTTGGCCCGCGTCATCCTGGGCACGGTGGCGGTGCGCGATCCCGATCTGGTCAAGCAGGCCTGCAAGGCATTCCCGGGCAAGGTGGCGGTCGGTATCGACGCCAAGGGCGGCAAGGTCGCCGTCGAGGGCTGGGCCGAGGCGTCGAGCCTCGGCGTCATCGAACTGGCGAGGAAATTCGAGGGCGCCGGCGTCGCCGCGATCATCTACACCGATATCGACCGCGACGGCGTTTTGACCGGCATCAACTGGGACGCCACCATCGACCTCGCCGATGCCGTCTCGATCCCGGTCATCGCTTCCGGCGGCCTCGCCTCGATCGCCGACATCGTGCGCATGACCATGCCCGACGCACAAAAGCTCGAAGGCGCGATCTCCGGGCGCGCGCTCTATGACGGCCGCATCGATCCGGCCGAGGCCCTGGCGATCCTGCAGGGCAGGGCGGAGACGCGGCCGTGAAAATCTCCATCATTCTGGCCTCCTATGACAGCGGCCATTACCATGGCGGCATGGGCCAGGGTCCGGACGCGCTGATATCAGGCGGGCTCGTAGACGCCCTGACCATGGCCGGCCATGACGTTACGGTGGAAGACATCGGCAGGGTCGGAGACATCCAGGAGCGTGAAATCGCCACCGGCTTTGCCGTCTGCAACGCGGTTGCGAGCGAGGTTCGCCTTGCCCGTGACGCCGGTCGGTTTCCCATCGTCCTTGCCGGAAACTGCCTGACCAGTGCCGGCGCGGTTGCCGGCGAGGACGCCGATGCGATCATCTGGGCCGACCAGCATGGCGACCTCAACACGCCCGAGACATCCGTCTACGGCTTTCTCGACGGCATGGCGCTGGCGACCGTGCTTGGTCTATGCTGGCGGCCGATGGCATCAGTCATTCCCGGCTTCAAGCCGATCGATCCGTCACGCTGCGTGCTCGTCAACGCGCGCGATCTCGATCCGGCGGAAAAACAGCTTCTCGAGACATTGCCGATCGTGCGGACGGAATGCGCCGGGGTGGCCCAGGCGACCGAAAGACTGAAGATCGCCGGCGCCAGACGCGTGCACATGCATCTCGACATGGACGTGCACGATCCCCGGGAGCTGCAGGCCAACCGCTATATCACTTCGGGCGGCCCGAGCCCGGAACAGCTGCGCGACGCCACTTGCGCCATGGCGCTGGCGGTGCCGGTCGTCGGCATCACCGTCTCCGCCTACGATCCGGCCTTCGACGCGCAGGCCGATGTTCCGCCGCTGGTCGGCCAGTTGCTCAACGATCTCATCGCCACGATAGAGGGCCGCTGATGCTGAAAGCCCGTGTCATTCCCTGCCTCGACGTCAAGAACGGTCGCGTCGTCAAGGGCGTCAACTTCGTCGATCTCGTCGACGCCGGCGATCCGGTCGAGGCGGCCAAGGCCTATGACGCGGCTGGCGCCGACGAGCTCTGCTTCCTCGACATTACGGCGTCGTCGGACAATCGCGAGACCATCTTCGACGTCATCGCACGCACCGCCGAACAATGTTTCATGCCGCTGACCGTCGGCGGCGGCGTGCGCCAGGTCGCCGACATCAGGAAGCTGCTGCTGGCCGGAGCCGATAAGGTGTCGATCAACACGGCGGCGGTGAAGAATCCGGATTTCGTCGCCGAGGCGGCCGACAAGTTCGGCAACCAGTGCATCGTCGTCGCCATCGACGCCAAGAAGGTATCGATGGCCGGCGAGGAGGACCGTTGGGAAATCTTCACCCATGGCGGGCGCGAGAAGACTGGCATTGATGCGGTCGAGTTTGCTCAGCTGATGGTCGATCGCGGCGCTGGCGAGATCCTGCTGACGTCGATGGATCGTGACGGCACCAAGGCCGGCTACGACATCGCGCTGACCCGCGCGATTGCCGATGCTGTGCGGGCGCCGGTCATCGCTTCCGGCGGCGTCGGCACGCTCGACCACATGGTCGAAGGCATTCGCGACGGCCATGCCGGTGCGGTGCTGGCGGCGTCCATCTTCCATTTCGGTACCTACACGATAGCGCAGGCCAAGGCGCATATGGCCGCCGCAGGGCTGCCGATGCGACTGGACTCTGTGAATAATCGGCTCTAAACGGCGGCCATGACCGAGTTTTCGCTGTCAGAGCTGGAAAAAATCGTCGGGGAACGCGCCCATTCCGGCGACCCGGACTCGTGGACGGCAAAACTGTTCGCGCGCGGCATCGACAAGGCGGCGCAGAAGCTCGGCGAGGAGGCGGTCGAGACGGTGATTGCCGCCGTCAAGGGCGACAAACAGGCCCTCGTTTCGGAAAGTGCCGATCTTATATATCATTGGCTCGTCGTTCTCGGCCTCTCCGGGGTTCCGCTGAGCGACGTGCTTAGGGAGCTCGAAGGCCGCACCGGGCGTTCGGGCATCGCCGAGAAGGCGTCACGGCCCAAGGGCTGACCGCGAGGAGGGCAGGTATCTCGATGGATCAGCTCGCGCCAACCGAGAAATATTCCCCCTTTCGTTTCTTCTCCGCCGAGCAATGGTCGCAATTCCGCGCCGACACGCCGCTGACGCTGAGCGCGGACGAATTCCGCCGCCTGCGTTCGCTCAACGACCCGGTCGATCTCGAAGAGGTCACGCGCATCTATCTCTCGCTGTCGCGGCTGTTGTCTGCGCATGTCGAAGCGAGCCAACTGCTGTTTCGGCAACGCCAGGCCTTCTTCAACGCGGTCGACGTGGTCAAGACGCCCTTCATCATCGGCATCGCCGGTTCCGTCGCGGTCGGCAAATCGACCACCGCGCGCGTGTTGAAGGAGCTTTTGGCGCGCTGGCCGTCGAGCCCCAAGGTCGATCTCATCACCACCGACGGCTTCCTGCTGCCCAACGAGGTCCTGCGGCGCGAGAACCTGATGGAGCGCAAGGGTTTTCCCGACAGCTACGATGTCGGCGCGCTGCTGCGCTTCCTGTCGGGCATCAAGTCGGCGCTGCCCGATGTCCGCGCGCCGGTCTATTCGCACCTGACCTATGACGTCATTCCCGGCGAGTTCGTCACCATCGACCGGCCCGACATATTGATCTTCGAAGGCATCAATGTCCTGCAGCCCGGCAAGCTGCCGCAGGACGGCAAGATCGTGCCTTTTCTGTCGGACTTCTTCGACTTCGCCATCTACATCGATGCCGACGAGAAGCTGATCCACAACTGGTACATTTCCCGCTTCATGCGGCTGCGTGAGACCGCCTTCCGCAATCCGGACTCCTTCTTTCACCGCTACTCGCAGCTGTCGGAGGGTTCGGCGCGCGCCATCGCGGAAGGCCTGTGGACCAACATCAATTTGAAGAATCTGCGCGAGAACATCCTGCCGACGCGGGCCCGCGCCGACTTGATCCTGCGCAAGGGCGCCGATCACCTGATCGAGGAAGTGGCGCTCAGGAAGCTGTGACGGCCGGCTTCGTCACCCGTCGCAATGTCAGATTGATCCGCCCGCCGTTTTTCAGCAGCGCCGAGGTCGAGGGATAGATCCGATCGACGCCGTGAAAGCACAGCCGCCCCTCGCCGCCGAGCACCACGACGTCACCGCTTTGCAGCCTGAACGATTTTGTGCCGCCTTCGCGCGTCGCCCCTTTGCGTGTCGCTTGTCCGACCCTGAACAGGCAATCGTCGCCGAGCGAGACGGAGACGACCGGCGCCGAAAAATCGGTCTCGTCGCGATCCTGATGCAGGCCCATCTTCGCATCCGCCGTGTAGAAATTGATGAGGCATGCTTCCGGCGGGTGCGGATAGCCCGAGACCTCGCGCCACAGGTCGAGCAGCGCATCCGGAATTGGCGGCCATGGCGCTCCGGTCACCGGGTGCGTCGGCTGGTAGCGGTAGCCCTGTTCCTTGTCGGTGACCCAGCCGAGCGGGCCGCAATTGGTCATGCGCACGCTCATCTCCTTGCCGGTGCGCGGCATGGCCGGCACGTACAGCGGCGCCTGCTGGACGATGCTTCTCACCTCCTCGACCAGCTCTTCCTGCACGGTGCGTGACAGATAGGCCGGCATGTGGCGGACGCCTTTGGGCAGGACGAGCACGGGTTCGGTCACCTCTTGAATGGTTCGGAACCGTAAAATGCCACGACCAAAAGAAAACGGCGACCCGAAAGCCGCCGCTCTTGTTGAATTGGCAGTCGCCGATCAGGCGAGGTCGGGGATGCGCAGCACCTGGCCCGGATAGATCTTGTCGGGATGGGTCAGCATCGGCTTGTTGGCCTCGAATATGACCGTGTTCTTGACGCCTTGGCCCTTGCCGTAGCTTTTCTCGGCGATCTTCCAGAGGTTGTCGCCCTTCTTCACGGTGTAAAAGGTGGGCTCCTTGGCGGGGGCGGCGGCCGTGCCAGGTGCTGGCGCGACCTGCAATTCGTCCGCCTGCACCTTGGAGACGCCGAGCGTGTTGCCGACGGCGATGACCGCCTTCTCGAAGATCGACTGGTCCTTGACCACACCCTTCAGCACCGCCGTATCGCCCTTGACGACGACCTCGACGCCATCGGTGCCGAGCTTGTGCGAATCGAGCTCCTTCTTGAGTGTGTCGGCCGAGGGTGCAGCTTCGTCGTCACCGCCGATGCCCAGTTTCTTGCCGACGCTCTTGACGAAATCGAACATGCCCATCGTTGGTCTCCATTGCTGTGGTGGGTGATCGCAGCTTGCCATCTGCAACCCAGAATTGGAAGCCACCCGCGCGTTGCAGCTTCGCGGTGCTTAATCGTTCTCCACCCGGCCGCGCAGTTTCTTGATCGTGCCGCGTCCGGCCTTGCTCTTCAGCCGCCGCTCCACGGCGCCTTTCGACGGCCGCGTCTTCTTGCGCGGCGGCGGCGGCGGTTCGGCGGCCTTGGCGACCAATGCCGTCAGCCGTGCCCGCGCATCCGCCCGGTTCTGTTCCTGGGTGCGGAAGCGGCCTGCCTCGATGACGATGACACCGTCCTTGGTGGCACGCTGGCCGGCAAGCTTGATCGTCCGCTCGCGCACGCGCTCCGACAGACCCGTTGCGTTGGCCGCGTCGAAGCGCAGCTGCACCGCCGTCGCCACCTTGTTGACGTTCTGGCCGCCGGGGCCCGACGAGCGGATGAAATCCTCGTGCAGGTCGCCCGGGTAGATCACGGCATCGCCCGATATGATGATGTTGTCGTCGCTCGCCATGCCGCAGTCATGGCGCGGCGGATCAAAAAAGAAAAGGCCCGATCGAAACCGGACCTCTCAACGACAGGCTGAGCCCGATGGCGCGATTACTCCGCCGCTTCCTGCATGCGCGGCGCCGCACCCAGCACCACGGCGTCGACATGACTTTCGAATTTCTCGAAGTTGACGGCGAACATGCCGACCAGCCGTGCCGCCTGCCGGTCATAGCCGGCCTTGTCGGCCCAGGTTGAGCGCGGGTCGAGAATGGCGCTGTCGACGCCCGGCACAGCCACCGGCACCTCGAAACCGAAATGAGGGTCGGTGCGGAACTCGGCCGTCTTCAGCGAGCCGTCGAGTGCGGCGGCAAGCAGGGCGCGCGTCGCCTTGATCGGCATGCGCTTGCCGGTGCCGTAGGCGCCGCCGGTCCAGCCGGTGTTGACCAGCCAGCAATCGGCGCCGTGGCGGGCAATCAGCTCGCGCAGCAGATTGCCGTATTCAGAGGGATGGCGCGGCATGAATGGGGCACCGAAACAGGTCGAAAACGTCGCTTCGGGTTCGGTCACGCCCTTTTCGGTTCCGGCCACCTTGGCGGTGTAGCCGGACAGGAAATGATACATCGCCTGCGCCGGGGTCAGCCGCGCGATCGGCGGCATCACGCCGAACGCATCGGCGGTCAGCATGATGATGTTCTTCGGATGGCTGGCGCGTCCCGTCTTGCTGGCATTGGGGATGAAATCCAGCGGGTAGGCGCAGCGTGTATTTTCGGTCAGTCTTCCGTCGTTGAAATCCGGCACGCCATCGGCGTCGAGCACGACATTTTCCAGCACCGTGCCGAAGCGCTGCGTGGTGGCGAAGATTTCCGGCTCGGCTTCCGCCGACAGCTTGATCGTCTTGGCGTAGCAGCCGCCTTCGAAATTGAAGATGCCGTGCGGTCCCCAGCCATGCTCGTCGTCGCCGATCAACGTGCGCGAGGGATCGGCCGAGAGTGTCGTCTTGCCGGTGCCCGACAGGCCGAAGAAGATCGCCGCGTCGCCGGCCGAACCCTCGTTGGCCGAGCAATGCATCGGCATCACGCCTTTCGCCGGCAACAGATAGTTGAGCATGGTGAACACCGACTTCTTCATCTCGCCGGCATAGGAGGTGCCGCCGATCAGCACGATCTTGCGGGTGAGATCCACGGCGATCACCGTTTCGGTGCGGCTGCCGTGACGCGCGGGGTCGGCGCGGAAGGACGGTAGGTCGATGATCGTCATGTCAGGCACGAACTGTTCGAGTTCGGCGGCATCCGGGCGGATCAGCAGATTGCGGATGAACAGCGAGTGCCAGGCAAATTCGGTGATCACCCTGGTCGGCAGTTTCAGTCCCGCATCGGCGCCGCCGACCAGATCCTGGACGTATAGATCCTTGTCCGCGGCATGCGCCTGGAAATCGGCGAGCAGCGTGTCGAACTGGGCCGGCGAGATCGCCTTGTTGTTGTCCCACCAGACATGTGGTTCGGTGTCACTGTTGCGGACGACGAACTTGTCCTTGGGCGAGCGGCCGGTGTGCTGTCCGGTTTCGGCGACCAGCGCGCCATGTGCGGTCAAGCGGGCTTCGCCGCGCCGGATCGATTCCTCATAAAGGGCTGCCGCACCGAAATTATAGCGCACCACGCCGGTTGTTTTCAGGCCGATATGATCGATCGCGCAGGCGGAATTGCGTTTGCCGACTTCCGACATCGAGTGTCCCTCTTGGATTTGCCGCATCTTTGCCGGCACGTTTCCGGCACGCCCACTACGCAGGCTGAGATGGTCAGAACCAGAAAAGCCAAATGATATCAAATCATTAATCGATTTAAATATTTTGAAAGTTGTTTAAATCGTTTATATGTGCAAAAAGTTTCGCGGTTGCCCAAAGGATTGGCGATGTTCGTTCGTCCAACCCATGTCGAGGTAGGATTGTGGCCGCCGGCATGCCGCGCGTGACAGCGGACAAGGCCTATGCCACATTTTGTACCTAATTTGTCCTGCAAAAGCCCCTTCTCTACGACAGAAGGGACAGCTCATGAGGGAGCCGCTTGAAATGGCAACAATCGCGCTTGTCGATGACGACCGCAACATTCTGACATCGGTGTCGATCGCCCTCGAATCCGAGGGGTATCGCGTCGAGACCTACACGGATGGTGCGTCGGCGCTGGAAGGCCTGGCGGCACGCCCGCCGAACCTTGCCATCCTCGACATCAAGATGCCGCGCATGGACGGCATGGAACTGCTGCGCCGCATGCGCCAGAAGTCCGACCTCCCGGTGATCTTCCTGACCTCCAAGGACGACGAGATCGACGAATTGTTCGGCCTCAAGATGGGCGCCGACGACTTCATCCGCAAACCCTTCTCGCAGCGCCTGCTGGTCGAGCGGGTGCGCGCCGTGCTGCGCCGCGCCAGTGCCCGCGAGGCTGCCGCCAAGACGCCAAGCCAGCAGGCCCGCTCGCTCGAGCGCGGCCAGCTCGTCATGGACCAGGAGCGTCACACCTGCACCTGGAAAGGCGAGCCGGTGACGCTCACCGTCACCGAGTTCCTGATCCTGCATTCGCTGGCGCAGCGTCCCGGTGTCGTAAAAAGCCGTGATGCGCTGATGGATTCGGCTTATGATGAACAGGTCTATGTCGACGATCGCACCATCGACAGCCACATCAAGCGGCTGCGCAAGAAGTTCAAGGCCGTCGACGACGACTTCGAGATGATCGAAACCCTTTACGGAGTCGGATACCGGTTCCGCGAAGCGTAAGTAGCAGGGACTGCTATTCGATGGCAGTGGAAGCACAGCGAACAAGGCCGGCGGGCGCCTCCAGGCGGCCGTCGCGGATCATGCCGTCCTTCGTGTCGAAGATCACGGTGCCGATGCGCCGCTTCCTTGGCCATCACATCTTTTCCAGCCTAACGCGGCGTATCCTGTTCCTCAACCTTGCCGGCCTCGCCGTCCTGGTGACCGGCATCCTCTATCTCAACACCTTCCGAGACGGACTGATCGACGCCCGCGTCGAAAGCCTGATGACCCAGGGCGAGATCATCGCCGGTGCGATCGCCGCGTCGGCGACGGTCGAGACGGATTCGATCAGCATCGACCCGGAAAAGCTGCTTGAACTGCAGGCCGGCGAAAGCCTGGGACCGGGCTCCGACCAGCTCGACAATCTCGATTTCCCGATCAACCCGGAGCGGGTCGCCCCGGTGCTGCGAAGGCTGATCTCGCCGACCAGGACCCGCGCCCGCATCTATGACCGCGACGCCAATCTGCTGCTCGATTCGCGCCACCTGTATTCGCGTGGCCAGATCCTGCGCTACGACCTGCCGCCGGTTGAGGAGGAAGAGCCCGATCTGGTCGAGCGCATCCAGAAATTCGTCTTCGACTTCTTCCGCAACACCGAGCTGCCGGTCTACCACGAGCAGCCGGGCGGCAATGGCGCCGCTTTCCCGGAAGTGGTCAAGGCGCTCACCGGCAGCCCGTCGACCATCGTGCGCGTCAGCGAGCAGGGCGAGCAGATCGTTTCGGTGGCGGTGCCGATCCAGCGCTTTCGTGCCGTTCTGGGCGTGCTGATGCTGTCGACTGAAGGCGGCGACATCGACAAGATCGTCGCTGCCGAACGCAAGGCGATCCTGCGCGTCTTCGGCATCGCGGCCCTTGTCACCGCCATCCTGTCGATGCTGCTCGCCTCCACCATCGCCAATCCGCTGCGCCGGCTGTCGGCGGCGGCGGTGCGGGTGCGGCGCGGCGTCAAGAGCCGTGAGGAGATCCCCGACTTTTCCGACCGTCAGGACGAGATCGGCAATCTGTCGATCGCCATACGCGACATGACCAACGCGCTCTATGCCCGCATCGAGGCGATCGAAAGCTTCGCGGCCGATGTCTCGCACGAGCTGAAGAACCCGCTGACGTCGCTGCGCAGTGCGGTGGAAACCTTGCCGCTGGCCAAGAACGACGATTCGCGCGGCCGGCTGATGGATATCATCCAGCACGATGTCAGGCGGCTGGACCGGCTCATCACCGATATTTCCGACGCATCGCGCCTGGACGCGGAACTCGCGCGTGAAGATGCGGGGACGGTTGACCTGAAGAAATTCATCACCGATCTGGTCGCCGTTTCGCGCGAAGCGACGCGTAACAAGAAGGCGGTCGAGATCGAGTTCAAGGCCGCCAAGCTGCCGCAGGGCGTCAAAGGCTATGTCGTCGTCGGGCATGATCTGCGCATCGGCCAGGTCATCACCAATTTGATCGAGAATGCCCGTTCCTTCGTTCCCGAGGATCATGGCCACATCAGCCTCTCGCTGGCGCGTGCCGGCAAGTTCAACATCGTCACCGTCGACGACAATGGCCCCGGCATCCGGGCCGACAACATCGACCGCATCTTCGAACGCTTCTACACGGATCGGCCGGCCGGCGAGGCTTTCGGCCAGAATTCGGGCCTTGGCCTGTCGATATCCAGGCAAATCGTCGAGGCCCATGGCGGCACGCTCACCGCCGAGAACATCCCCGGCACCAAACCCGGCGAGATCAAGGGCGCGCGCTTTGTCGTGACATTGCCGGCCGAAGGCTGAGAGCATGAATTCCAACCATGCCTGGTCCAGCCGTGCAGCCTGAAAACATTCACGCGACAATGGTTTTGATCGGCGAGCGCGGCATTCTCGTCACCGGAGCTTCCGGTTCGGGCAAGACGGCGCTGGCGCTGGCGCTCCTCGATCATTGTCGCCAGCACGGCCTGTTCGCGCGGCTCGTCGGTGACGATCAGCTCTTTGTCGAGGCGCATGCGGGGCGGCTTCTCTGCCGCGCTCCGGCCACCATAGAAGGCCTCGTCGAGGTGCCTGGGCTTGGGCCGCGAGCGGTGCCGTTCGAGCCCGCCGCCATTGTCGATTTGCATGTCCGCCTGACGCCGGCCGGTGAAACGGCACGCTTTCAGGAGGATGCCGACACCAGCATCGCCGGCTGTCGGGTGCCGCGCATCGATGCGGTCGAACGCAACGTCGCTGCCGCCTTGCCGGTCGTGATGGCGCGGCTGTCGATCGCGCCTTTTCTATGATCCGTCCCGGGTTTTTTGCTGCAATGCGTCAAAATGGCATGCACCTGCGCAATTTTGGGCTTGTCAACGGGCCGTGCGTCGACAAGATAGCGCTCCCGCCGCCTGGATTGGCTGGCGAGCATAAAATGCGCCTGTGAAGCGGCGATGACGGGAGCCACCAAAGAATGATCGGACTCGTGCTTGTAACGCACGGTCAACTGGCCGCCGAGTTCCGACATGCCGTCGAACATGTCGTCGGGCCACAAGACAATTTCGAAACCGTGGCGATCGGTGCCGACGACGATATGGAGCAGCGTCGCCGCGACATCGTCGACGCTGTTGCCCGTGTCGATACCGGGGCGGGCGTCATCGTGCTGACCGACATGTTCGGCGGCACGCCCTCCAACCTTGCCATCTCGGTGATGGAGTCCGGCCGCACCGAGGTGATCGCCGGCATGAACCTGCCGATGCTGATCAAGCTTTCCTCGATCCGCAAGGGCGACAACATGGCCGCCGCCCTCGACGAGGCCCAGGCCGCCGGCCGCAAATACATCAACGTCGCCAGCCAGCTCCTGAGCAGCAAATGACCGCGCTGTCCCCGGAAAAAGATCAGATTGTCCGGGATTTTCCCATCATCAACCAGCGTGGCCTTCATGCACGTGCTTCGGCGAAGTTCGTCCAGCTGGCCAGCGGCTTCGATGCCTCGGTGCATGTCGAGAAGGATGGCGTCAAGGTCGGCGGCACCTCGATCATGGGCCTGATGATGCTGGCGGCAAGCCCCGGCTATTCGATCCGCGTCACCGCCAGCGGGCCGGAGGCCCGGCAGGTCATCGACGCCCTGGAGCAACTGGTGGCGTCCCGCTTCGGCGAGGAATGCTGATCTGGTAGAGCGCCGATGCGTGTCTGAGAGACATGCAGGGATAAAGATTTCTTTATATCCCATTGTCGTCTTCGCCCCGATCTGCTAGTCAGGCCGACTATTCGCGCCCTTCGACGCGCCGACCGGCGCGGGCGCATCCGCAACAAATTCGCAAGCACAACATTCGCATCGGAGTACTGCCATGACGGGTAGCAAGGACTATATGGTCGCCGACATCTCGCTTGCCGGCTGGGGCCGCAAGGAACTCGATATCGCCGAAACCGAAATGCCGGGCCTGATGGCCTGCCGTGAGGAATTCGGTCCCAAGCAGCCGCTCAAGGGCGCGCGCATTACCGGCTCGCTGCACATGACGATCCAGACGGCGGTGCTGATCGAGACGCTGAAGGCGCTTGGCGCCGATATCCGCTGGGCCTCCTGCAACATCTTCTCGACCCAGGACCATGCGGCCGCGGCCATCGCCGAGGCCGGCATCCCGGTGTTTGCCGTCAAGGGCGAGTCGCTCGAGGAGTATTGGGACTACACCGACAAGATCTTCCAGTGGGCCGATGGCGGCCTCTCCAACATGATCCTCGATGACGGCGGCGACGCCACCATGTACATCCTGATCGGCGCCCGCGCCGAGGCTGGCGAGGACGTGCTGTCCAACCCGCAGAGCGAGGAAGAGGAATACTTCTACGCCCAGGTCAAGAAGCGCCTGAAGGCTTCGCCGGGTTTCTTCACCAAGCAGAAGGCGGCGATCCGCGGCGTCACCGAAGAGACGACCACCGGCGTCAACCGGCTCTACCAGCTGCAGAAGAGGGGCCTGCTGCCCTTCCCTGCCATCAACGTCAACGACTCGGTCACCAAGTCGAAGTTCGACAACAAGTATGGCTGCAAGGAATCGCTGGTCGACGGCATCCGCCGCGGCACCGACACGATGATGGCCGGCAAGGTCGCTGTCGTGTGCGGTTATGGCGACGTCGGCAAGGGCTCTTCGGCCTCGCTCAAGGGCGCCGGTGCCCGTGTCAAGGTCACCGAGGTCGATCCGATCTGCGCCCTGCAGGCGGCGATGGACGGTTTTGAAGTCGTCACGCTGGAAGATGCGGCGCCGACCGCCGATATCGTCATCACCACCACCGGAAACAAGGATGTCGTCACCCTCGACCATATGCGCTCGATGAAGGACATGGTCATCGTCGGCAACATCGGCCATTTCGACAATGAGATCCAGGTCGCCGCGCTGCGCAATTTGAAATGGACCAACGTCAAGCCGCAGGTCGATATGATCACCTTCGCGGACGGCAAGCGGATGATCCTTTTGTCGGAAGGACGGCTGCTCAATCTCGGCAACGCCACCGGTCACCCGAGCTTCGTCATGTCGGCATCCTTCACCAACCAGGTGCTGGCGCAGATCGAGCTCTACACCAAGCCCGGCCAGTACGAGAACCAGGTCTATGTCCTGCCCAAGCATCTCGACGAAAAGGTCGCCCGCCTGCATCTCGACAAGCTCGGCGCCCGCCTGACCGAACTGTCGGGTGAACAGGCCGCCTATATCGGCGTCACGCCGCAGGGTCCGTTCAAGCCGGAACACTACCGCTATTAACCAAAGCTAAAATTACTACCAGATATTGAGGCCGGGCGATTGACTTTTCGCCCGGCCTTATTTTTGCGCGCCATCAGCCTTCACGCCGATTCGGCGAGGGGTTATTGTCAGGTGATTCGGCGATGCTTCCAGCCCGAGAGGGTCAAGAGAGGCACGCATCAGGGCGGTCTTGCATTCAGGCGGCGGAGAGGACCAAGACATGCCGGGGCAACACCCGCACAGAGCGGGACGGGCCGTTTCCGGCGGCCATGACGATTCGGGGATTGCTGGCTCCGCCCTGGAAGGGGGGAGCCTGTCCTGGCGCGCCCGCGCGTCGACATTCCTTGCCACCTCCGCGCTCGCGGGGCCCTTGGCCGGCGCCGCCGCGCATGCCGAGACCGCTGTTGCCAGCATCGCCGGACTGTCGGTGAGCGCCATTGATGTCATGCAGCTTGCAGTGTTCGTCGGCGTGACGGGTGCCGCACTGATATCGGCCATCGTTCTCATCCGCGAAAGAGCCCGCACCTCGGCGGAGAATGTCGAACTCAGGAGCCGCCTCGCCGACATCAACGCGGCGCTCCGCCGTTCCGAGGCGCTGCTCAATCTGCGCGACCAGCGCGTCGTCGTCTGGGCTGCGGAAAACAAGAAGCCCGAGCTCATCGGCACATTGCCCGTCGAAAGCGGCGCTCCCGAGGATAGGGCCGCTTTTCTTGCTTTCGGCCGCTGGCTGATGCCGCGTTCGGCGGCGGCACTCGAACATGCCGTCGCGGGATTGCGCGAAAAAGCCAAACCCTTCGACCTGGTCATCGAATCGCAGGCCGGTGCGCCGCTCGAAGTGCATGGCCGCAAGAGTGCCGCGCATGTGCTCGTGCGTTTCGTCTCGCTCTCGGAGACGCAGCGCAGCCAGGCCAGGCTGAAGATCGAGAACCAGCGGCTGGCCGCCGACCATGACACGATGATCGGCCTGCTCGACGCGCTGAACATGCCGGCGTGGCTCCGCGGCGAGGATGGCGGGCTGAAGTGGGTCAACCGCGCCTATGCCGATGCCGTCGAAGCCGAAAATGCCGAAGCCGCGGTTCGGGAGGCAAAAGAGTTCCTCGGCGGCCAGGCGCGCGATGCGATTGCCGCCCAGCACAGGACGCATCCGGTTTTCGAGCAATCGCTGTCCACCGTGATCGAAGGCGACCGCCGTGTGTTCGCGGTCACCGATTTCGCCGGCAGCGATGGCTCGGCCGGCCTTGCCTGCGACACCAGTGCCATCGAAGCCGTTCGCGGCGAATACGAACGGACGGTGCGAAGCCACGCCGACACGCTCGACCAGCTCAACACGGCGGTCGCCATTTTCGACACCGACGAGAAGCTGCGGTTCTTCAACCAGGCCTTCCAGAAGCTTTGGGGCCTGGAGGCAGGCTTCCTGCACAGCGCTCCAGACAATGCCTTGCTGCTCGACCGGCTGCGCAGCGAAGGCAAGATCGCCGAACAGCCTGAATGGCGCCGCTGGAAGGAAGGCCTGCTCGGCGCCTATCGCGCTGTGGAATCCCAGGAACATTGGTGGCATCTGCCGGATGGCAAGACCATCCGCGTCGTCGCCAACCCCCAGCCCAAGGGCGGCGTGACCTGGGTGTTCGAGAACCTGACCGAGAAGATGGACCTCGAGAGCCGCTACCAGACAGCGGTGCGGGTCCAGGGCGAGACGCTCGACAATCTTGCCGAAGGCGTAGCGGTGTTCGGACCCGACGGCAGGCTCCGGCTGTCGAATCCTGCCTTTGCCACGCTCTGGGGATTGAGCGGCGAAGCGGCCAAGCCCAGCGTCCATGTTTCCACCATCCGCGACCTTTGCGATCGGCAGGCGGCGGACAGCCCCTGGCCCGGCTTTGTTGCCGCCGTCACCGGCTTCGACGACGAGCGCCGCGACCGCCACGGACAGACCGAGCTCAACAACGGCAACGTGTTGAGTTACGCCATGATCCCGCTGCCCAACGGGCAGGTGATGATGACCTTCGTCGACGTCACCGACAGCGTCCATGTCGAGCGGGCGCTGAAGGACAAGAACGAGGCGCTGCAAAAATCCGACCAGCTCAAGAACGAATTCGTCCAGCACGTTTCCTATGAACTGCGCTCGCCGCTGACCAACATCATCGGCTTCACCGAACTCCTGTCACAGCCCACGACCGGTCCGCTGACGCAGAAGCAGCGGGAATATGTCGAGCATGTCAGCTCCTCCTCCGCGGTCCTGCTCACCATCGTCAACGACATACTCGACCTCGCAACGGTGGACGCCGGCATCATGCAGCTCGATATTTCCGAGGTGCAGGTCGATCGCACCATCGCCGCTGCGGCCGAACTGGTGGCCGACCGGCTGGAAGAGCATTCGATCAGGCTCGAGGTTGAAGCAGCCTCGGCGCCGAAGACGTTTCATGGCGATGAGGTCCGCGTCCGCCAGATCCTCTACAATCTGCTCAGCAACGCCGCCAATTACGCCCCGGAAGCCAGCACCATCCGGCTCACTTGCCGCCACCTGGCGGATGGTGTGGAATTCTCGGTTCATGACGACGGTCCCGGCATGCCGCCCGATGTGCTCGATTCGGTGTTCCGCCGTTTCGAGCCGCGCGCCAATGGTGGCCGCCGGCGCGGCGCCGGCCTCGGCCTGTCGATCGTCAAGAGCTTCGTTGAGCTGCATGGCGGCAGCGTTCGCATCGAAACCGGCAAGGACAAGGGCACGACCGTCATCTGCACCTTTCCAGACATGCCGGGCATCCGTGCCGCGGCCGAGTAGCGCGTTAGATGACCGGACTGGTGCTGGAGCGATTACTCGCCGACGAGACCCAGACAGCGCGGCTGGGCGAAGATCTGGCGCTGTCGCTGCGCCCAGGCGACGTGCTTGCCCTGAAGGGCGATCTGGGCGCCGGCAAGTCGACGCTGGCGCGGGCCTTGATCAGGACCTTGGCCGACGATGCCGGCCTCGACGTTCCGAGCCCGACCTTCACGCTGGTGCAGAGCTACGACACCCGCATTCCGGTGCATCATTTCGATCTCTACCGCCTGTCCTCGGCCGACGAGATCGATGAGCTTGGTTTCGACGAAGCCTTGGCGCAAGGTGCTGCTTTGGTCGAATGGCCGGAGCGGGCGGAAGCCCATCTGCCGAAAACCACGGTCCTGATCGAGCTCGTCCAGCATGGCGACGGCCGGCTGGCACGATTGTCGGGGCAGGGACCTGCCTTCGATCGGGCCGCACGGTCGCTGGCCATGCGCGACTTTCTCGTGAGCGCCGGCTGGGCGCAAGCGCAGCGCCGCCATTTCATTGGCGATGCTTCTGCCCGCTCTTACGAGATCGTTTCGCTGCCGGGCCAAAAGCCGCAAGTGCTGATGAACTCGCCACGGCTGGTGCTCGGCCCGCCGGTCCGCGACGGCAAGCCCTATGCCGAGATCGCCCACACCGCCCAGTCGGTTTCCGCTTTCGTCGCCATCGACCGCGCCTTGAAGGCAGGCGGCGTCAGCGTTCCGGAAATCCATGCCGAGGACCAGGAGCAGGGATTCCTGCTACTCGAACATCTTGGCTCGGAAGGGTTCCTCGGCAGCGATGGCCAGCCGCTGCCCGAGCGCTGCGCGGCGGCGGCCGAGCTGCTGGCCATGATGCATGGCAGGACCTGGCCGCAGCGCCTGGAAACAGGGCATGGCGGCTTCCACGATGTCCCGCCTTTCGACCGCGAGGCCATGATGATCGAGGCCGATCTGCTGGTCGACTGGTACGTGCCGGCAATAACGGGCAGCCCGGCAAGCGGTGCCTTGCGCGCCGGCTACCACAAGCAATGGGGCGCGCTCCTCGACCGGCTGCACGGCCGCGAATATACGCTGATGCTGCGCGACTTTCATTCGCCCAACATCATCTGGCGCGGCGACCGTTCAGGGCATGATCGGCTGGGCATCGTCGATTTCCAGGATGCGCTGATCGGCCCGTCCGCCTATGACGTCGCCTCGCTGGCCATGGACGCGCGTGTTACGATGTCGCCCGAGATCGAGAGAAAGACGCTGGATGCCTATGTCGCGGCGCGCCACGCAGCCGGTGCTTTCGACGAGGCAAGCTTCCTGGAATCCTACGCCATCATGGCGGCGCAACGAAATTCCAAGATCCTCGGCATCTTCGTCCGCCTCGAAAAGCGCGACGGCAAGCCCTATTATCTAAAACACCTGCCGCGCATTCGCGATTATCTGCGCCGGGCCTTGTCTCATCCGGCGCTGGCAAGCCTGCGCGAGTTCTACGACGCCCACGGTTTGCTGGAGGAGCGAGCGCTGTGACAGCAGGACCGGACACCGCCATCGTACTTGCCGCCGGCCTTGGCAAACGCATGCGGCCGATTACCGACACCATTCCCAAGCCGCTGGTCAGGATTGCCGGCAAGACGTTGCTCGACTGGAGCCTCGACAGCCTGGCTGCCGCCGGTGTCGCGAAGGCCGTGGTCAACGTCCACTATTTTCCCGAACAGATCGTCGCCCATGTCGCCGCCCGCCGCGCGCCAAAAATCGTCATTTCCGATGAGAGCGAACAACTGCTCGATTCCGCCGGCGGCATCGTCAAGGCGCTGCCGGAACTGGGCGAGCGACCCTTCTACATCCTCAATGCCGACACCTTCTGGATCGATGACGGTCCTCTCAATCTCCAGCGCCTCGCCCTTGCATGGGACGCGGCGAAAATGGATATTCTGCTGATGCTGGCGGATCTCCAACAGGCGACCGGACACTGCGGCAGCACCGATTTCCTGGTGGCGCCGGATGGCGGCTTGCGGCGTTCAAAGGGGGATCCGGCGGGGCTGATCTATGCCGGCGCGGCGATCGTCCATCCGCGCCTGTTCAAGGGCGCACCGGCCGGGCCGCACTCGCTCAACGCCTATTTCGATTCCGCCATCGCCGCAGGGCGCCTGTTCGGCATGCCCCTGCATGGCCACTGGATCACCGTCGGCACGCCCGATGCCGTACCGCTCGCGGAAGCGGCGGTCGCCGGTGCGCTCATCGAGTCGCAATGAGCGGCTCCAGCCGCGTTTTCTCGATCCCGCCCGGAGCGCCGTTTCTGCCGACGCTTGCCGAGGCGCTGCTTGCCGGCCGTCTTGTTCCGGGGTTTCGATTCGACGGCGACCCGCTCGCTTTGGCCGATGCCACCATCTATGTGCCGACACGCCGTGCCGCGCGTGCCTTGCGGGGTGTCTTCGTCGACAGCCTGGCGGCACGCGGCGGCGGCGGCTCGGCGATCCTGCCGGTCATCCGGCCACTCGGCGAATTCGACGAGGATGAGGCTGCGTTCGAGACCGAGGCAGCGGCGGCCATCGATCTGGCGCCGCCGATTTCGGCAACCGAACGCCTGTTGCTGCTGACGCCGCTGGTGCGCGCCTGGAAACGCCGGCTGCCGGCGCATGTCGCCGCCCTTTTCGCCGAGGAGATCGTCATCCCGGCTTCCACCGCCGACGCGATCTGGCTGGCGCGCGATCTCGCCCGGCTGATGGACGAGATCGAGACGGAAGGCACCGACTGGGCCAAGCTCACCGATCTGGTGACCGGCAATCTTGCCGGATGGTGGCAGGTGACGCTCGAATTCCTCGGCATCGTCACCGAAGCCTGGCCGAAATTCCTCGCGGAAAGCGACCGCTCCAATCCGGCCGCGCATCGCAGCGCGCTGATCCGCGCCGAGGCGGCGCGGCTGCAGCGCAATCCGCCCGCCGGCCCGGTCATCGCCGCAGGCTCGACCGGCTCGATACCAGCGACGGCCGAATTGCTTGCCGCGATCGCGCGCCTGCCCGGCGGCGCCATCGTGCTGCCGGGTCTCTACCGGACGCTGGACGAAGCGTCGTTCCAGGCGATTGCCGCGCCTGGCGCGCGTCCAGCCGTACTCGGCCACCCGCAATATGGCTTGGCCAGGCTGATCGGCAAGATCGGCGTATTGCGCGGCGACGTCGAGGAGATTGGCGTGGCCGAACCGCGACGTGCGCTTCGCGCTGCCCTTGTCGGCGAAGCGCTGCGGCCGGCCGAAACCACCGAACTCTGGGCCGAGACACGTGCCGGTTTCCCGGCGTCCGACATTGCCGGCGCCTTCGCCGAGGTGACCTTGCTCGAAGCCGCCAGCGAACGTGATGAGGCCGTCGCCATCGCCGTCGCGCTCAAGCGCGCGGTCGAACAGCCCGGCCAAAGGGCGGCTCTCGTCACCGGCGACCGCGCATTGGCGCGGCGCGTCTCGATCGAGCTCCAGCG
This sequence comes from Mesorhizobium sp. BR1-1-3, assembly GCF_020165455.1. Classification (NCBI taxonomy): domain Bacteria; kingdom Pseudomonadati; phylum Pseudomonadota; class Alphaproteobacteria; order Hyphomicrobiales; family Phyllobacteriaceae; genus Mesorhizobium; species Mesorhizobium sp. BR1-1-3. The sequence continues at coordinate 149,699 of NZ_JAIUIC010000011.1, read as the reverse complement.
CTTCGGCGTCGTTGCCGACGATTCCGGTGGCACACCGCTCGCCAACACTCCGGCGGCCAGCCTGCTCAGGCTGGCGCTCGAGGCACTGTTCCGGCCAGGCGATCCGGTTGGCCTGCTGTCGCTGCTCAAGCATCCGCTGCTCGGCCTCGGCCTCGAACGGGCCGATGTGCGCCACGCGGCGGAGCTGATCGAACTGGTGGCGTTGCGCGGCGGCACAGGCCGCCCCGACATCGTTTCGCTACCGGAACTGTTCGAAGCCCGCCTCACCGGCTTGGGCGGCGGCAGCCGGCAGCCCTTCTGGTTTTCCCGGCTGACCGTGCGCTCTATCGAAACTGCGCGGAATTTGCTCGAACGTCTCAAGCAGGCGCTGGCGCCGCTCGCAGCCTTCCGAGGCCGGGATGACGCCGACCTTGCCGCGCTTGTCAGGGCCAGTGTCGTGACACTCGAAAATCTCGGCCGCATCGCCGACGGCGGCCTTGGCGAACTCTATGCCGGTGACGCCGGCGAGAAGCTTGCCGAACTGCTGCGCGGGCTGGTCGCGGCTTCGGCTTCGCTGTCCTTCGCGGCGACCGAGTGGCCCGACATCATGGCGGCGCTGATCGCGCCTGAAACGGTCAAGCCGGCACAAGGCACCGACCGGAACATCGCCATCTGGGGCGCGCTGGAAGCCCGGTTGCAGACGGTCGACACGCTGGTCATCGGCGGGCTCAACGAGGGCGTATGGCCGCGCAAGCCAGAGAGCGACCGCTTCATGTCGCGGCTGATGAAGACCGGCATCGACCTCGAACCGCCCGAGCGGCGTATCGGCCTTGCCGCGCATGATTTCCAGATGGCCATGGGCGCCGGGAAGGTGGTGCTGTCCCGCTCGGCACGTGCCGGCGATGCACCCGCCGTGCCGTCGCGCTGGCTTCAGCGGCTGCTGACCTTCATCGGCAGCGACCAGGCAGCGGAGCTGCGCCGGCGTGGCGACGAGCTGCTCGCCTGGGCGCGCGCGCTGGATGCCGGCCCAAGGCAGGATTTCGCGCCACGGCCGCAGCCGCAGCCGCCGCTGTCGGTGCGCCCGACGCATTTCTCGGTCACCGAGATCGAGACCCTGCGCCGTGACCCCTACGCCGTCTATGCAAGACGCATCCTCGGCCTGATGCCGCTCGATCCGGTTATTCGCGACCCCGGTGCGGCCGAGCGCGGCACGCTGTTTCACGCCATCCTGCACCTGTTCTCAGGCAGCGTCGCCGATCCGCGCGCTCCCGATGCGCTTGCGGGCCTCATCGCCGCCGGCCGCGCCTGCTTTGCCGAAGCCGCCCTTCCGGCCGACGTCGAGGCGGTGTGGTGGCCGCGTTTCGAGAAACTTGCCGGCAACATCATCGAGTGGGAGCGCACGCGCGCTGATGCTGTGACAAGGCGCCATGCCGAGGAGCGCGCCGGAAAGACCGTTGTCGGCCAATCCGGCGTGACGCTGTCCGGCTACGCCGACCGCGTCGACCTTCTGGCCGGCGGCATGGCCGACATACTGGACTACAAGACCGGCTCCTCGCCGTCCAAGGCGCAGGCGCACACACTGCTTGCGCCGCAACTGGCGCTCGAGGGCGCGCTGCTCAGGCGCGGCGCCTTCAAGGATCTGGGCGCACGCGAGCCCTCTCAACTGGCCTTCATCAGGCTGAAACCGAATGGCGAGGTGTTCGAGGAATCCATCCTCGAACACAACCGCCAGCCGCGGACCGCGACCGATCTTGCCGAAGAGGCCTGGGCACGGCTGGAAAAGCTATTGATCCACTATGCGGACCCGGCGACCGGGTATCTGTCGCGCGCGCTGCCGTTCCGCGAAGGCGAGACGGATGGCGACTACGACCATCTTGCCCGCGTGCTCGAATGGTCGGCAGGCGGCGATGCCGGCGACGAGGGAGGGGAGGCATGAAGAAGGCCTATCCCATTCCCAGCGACACCGCGACCAGCCAGGCCCGCGCCGCCGACCCCGGCAATTCCGCCTGGGTGTCGGCCAATGCCGGCTCCGGCAAGACCCATGTGCTGGCGCAGCGCGTCATCCGGCTGCTGCTGCGCGGCACCGATCCGTCGAAGATCCTGTGCCTGACCTATACGCGCGCCGCCGCCGCCAACATGTCGAACCGGGTCTTTTCGACACTGTCGGAGTGGACGACGCTTGGTGACGTGGATCTGGCGGCAAAGGTCGAGGCGCTGGAGGGGCGCCGGCCCGATCTCGAGACCATGCGCCGGGCGCGGCGCCTGTTCGCCGAGGCGCTGGAAACGCCCGGCGGGCTGAAGATCCAGACCATTCACGCCTTCTGCGAATCGGTGCTGCACCAGTTCCCGCTGGAGGCCAACATCCCGGCCCATTTCGAGATGCTCGACGGCCAGATGGAGGCATCGCTGTTTGCCGCGGCGCGCCGCGAGATGATTTCGGGCACGTCCGCCGGTGACAGGGATCTGGCCGAGGCTTTTGCCTCCATTCTCAATCGGGGCGGCGAAGCCGGGCTCGACGCCTTGCTGGGTGAGATTGTGCGCAAGCGCGACGGCTTGCGCCATTTCATCGAGGCGGTCGGGCGCGATGGCACGCATTTCCAGGCCCTGTTCGACGAATTCCATTTCCATCCAGGCCAGACGGCCGAGGGCATAGCCGCTTCGGTATGGCCGTTGCCGGGCTTCCTGCCCGACTATTTTGCCGGCTTCGCCCACGCCGCCGAGGCCACCGACGCCAGATCGGTGCTGAACAACATCCTGCCCTATGCGCGGCAGGCCTTTGCCGAGGGCGATCCCATTCGCCGCCTGCAACTGCTCGCGCGAGCCTTCCTCAAGACCGATGGCGACGCTTACGACCCGGCAAAGGCCTTCAAGAGGGCCCTGGTCGACCGGTTGCCGGATCTGGCGGAGCGTTATCTCTCGGCCGCCAACGCCATAGTCGAAACCACCGATCGGCTGGCCCTGTTCCGGATGCTTGAAGGCACGGCTGCCGCGCTGACCATCGCCGACTGGCTGATCGCCCGCTACGAAATGCTGAAGCGCAGCCGCGGCTTCCTCGATTTCAACGACCTGATCACCCGCACCGTCAACCTGCTGGCGCGGCCGGACGCCGGCCCCTGGGTGCAGTACAAGCTCGACCAGGGCATCGACCACATCCTGCTCGACGAGGCGCAGGACACCAGTCCGGACCAATGGGAAGTGGTGAAACGGCTGGCGGAGGAATTCTTTGCCGGCTTTGGCGCACGCGACAGGGTCCATCGCACGGTGTTCGCCGTCGGCGACGAGAAGCAGTCGATCTATTCGTTCCAGGGTGCGGCCCCGGACTCCTTCGCCGACAGCCGGCTGTTGTTTGCCGGGCGAGTGCGTGACGCCGAGGCGTCCTTCGCCGACCTCAAGCTGACCTGGTCGTTCCGCTCGACCGACGATGTTCTGACCGCGGTCGACCGCGTCTTCGCCGATCCAGCCGTGCGGCGCGGCATCAGTCATGATCCCGATCCGCTTCGCCACCAGGCGATCCGCACCGACGCGCCGGGCTATGTCGAGGTGTGGCCGTCGGTCGGCGCTGAAGCCGTCGATGAGCCAGATGACTGGACACAAGCCATCGACCATGCCCACGCGCCAGCGGTGCGCGTGGCCGAGAACGTCGCCGCCACAATCGCCGGCTGGATCGGCAGTGGCGAAATCATCGAAGGCCGCGGCAAGCGGCTGCGGCCGGGCGATGTGCTGGTGCTGGTGCGCAAGCGCGATCGCTTCGTCCATGCCCTGACCCGCGCACTCAAACGCCGCGACATTCCGGTTGCCGGCGCCGACCGGTTGAGCCTGCCCGGGCACATCGCGGTCAAGGATCTGATTGCGCTCGGTCACCTCCTCATCCAGCCGCAGGACGATTTGTCGCTTGCCGCCGTGCTGCGCAGCCCGATCTTCGATCTGCCGGAAGAGGCGCTTTTCACGCTCGCCGCGCAGAGGCCGGCTGGTCTGTCGTTGATCGCATCGCTGCGACAGCACGCCGGCGAAGGCGAGAGACTGGCGAAGATCGTCGCCCAGGTCGACATCTGGACGAACGAAGCCGCGTTTAAGCCGGTGTTCGAATTCTATGCCGCCCTGCTGGCGCGCGATGGCGTGCGCCGCAAGATGATCGCGCGGCTCGGGCCCGAAGCCGGCGATATTCTTGACGAGTTCCTCAGCTTCTGCCTTGCCGAGGAGCGAACCGGCCTGCCGGGGCTGGAAGCCTTCCTGTCGACGCTGGAAAACGCCGGTCCCGAGATCAAGCGCGAGATGGACCAGACCCGCGACGAGGTCCGGGTCATGACCGTGCACGCCGCCAAGGGCTTGGAAGCGCCCGTCGTGTTCCTGGTCGATGGCGGTTCCGCGCCGTTCAGCGACCAGCATTTGCCGCGCCTGATGCCCTTCGATAGCTCCGGCGCGAACTGGGACGGCAAGGGCTATCTCTGGCGTTCGGCCAGCGAGGTCGCCAACGGTTTTTCGAAAGCGGCGGCCTCAAGGGCACGAGAACTCGCCGACGACGAATACCGCCGGCTGCTTTATGTCGGCATGACCCGTGCCGAGGACCGGCTGATCGTCTGCGGCTATCATGGCAAGCGGGCGCCGAACGCCGGCACCTGGCACTCGATCGTCAGCCGCGCGCTGATCGGTGCGCCGGAGAGCGAGCAGCGTGCGCATCCCGCCGGCGGCGAGCCGGTGCACCGTTTCCATGTCACCAAGCTGCCCTCCGTCGCGCCAAGTTCCGCCGAGCAGGTACGGCAGGCCGACGCTTTTGGGCCTTTGCCGGCGACGCTGTTCCGGCCCTTGCTGCCCTTCGAGGATCTGCCGCGTCCGTTGTCGCCATCGGGCGCCTCGGCGCTGATCGACGAAGGCAAGCAAGCCGTTGTCGACAAGGCGTCGCCGGTGCTCGACGCCGATGCCGAGCCCGGCTTTGCCGTGCTGCGTGGGCTCGCCCTCCACAAACTGCTGCAGATGCTGCCCGGTATTGCCGAGCCCGAACGTGCGGGAGCGGCAGAACGCTATCTCTTGCGAACCGGTGCGGACTGGCCGCCATCAGAGCGTGAAAAGGCCCTGGCGTCGGTCACATCGATCCTTGCCGATCCCGGCTTCGGTCAGCTGTTTGCGCCATCGTCGCGTGCCGAGGTTGCGATCATGGGCAGCCTGGAGGTCAAGGGCAAGAAGCGCTCGATTTCCGGCAAGATCGACCGGCTGGCGGTAACGCCGGACACGGTATCGATTGTCGACTACAAGACCAACCGGCCGGCGCCCGCCACTCTGGCCGAGGTGCCGCCGGCCTATGTCCTGCAGTTGGCGCTCTACCGCGCGCTGTTGCAGCCGCTCTATCCCGGCCGCACGGTCAAGGCGGCCTTGCTGTTCACCGAGGCGCCGCGGCTGATCGAACTGCCTGCCAGCGCCATGGACGACGCCCTTGCTCGACTCACGGGAGCGTGACACAACACCTGCTTGAAGAAGGGCGCGATCACCACCACATTTGGTGGGACAAAAACTTTCAAAAGGATTTTTCCATATGGCAACCGTGAAGGTCGACAAGAGCAACTTCCAGGCTGACGTGCTTGACGCCAACGTACCGGTCGTCGTCGATTTCTGGGCGGAATGGTGCGGTCCCTGCAAGATGATTGCGCCGGCGCTCGAAGATATCGCCACCGAACTTGGCGCCAAGGTCAAGATCGCCAAGCTCAACATCGACGAGAATCCGGAGCTTGCCGCCCAGTTTGGCGTGCGCTCGATCCCGACGCTGATGATCTTCAAGGGCGGCGAAATGGCCGACATGAAGGTCGGTGCCGCGCCGAAGACCGCGCTGTCGCACTGGATCAATGGCAACCTCGCCTGACCCATCTGAAATTCCTGATATCAAGCCCGGCCTCGCGCCGGGCTTTTTGTTGGCGTCATCGGTGCGTGGCTCTGGCTCTCGCATCCGGGCACTCCATGTCATCTGCTTGAGCCAGACAGGAGAACTCCATGACCGGATCCGCCAAGGCCACCGTCTTCATCGACAACGAGCGCGTCATCGTCACCGAATACCGCTTCGCGCCGGGCGAGAACACCGGCTGGCATCGCCATGGCCACGACTATGTCGTCGTGCCGCTGATGGACGGCAAGGTGAAGCTGTTGACCAAGGACGGCGAATCCTTTGCCGAGATGAAGAAGGGCGCGCCCTATTTCCGCAAGGAGGGCGTAGAGCACGACGTCATCAACGCCAATGAAGGCGAATACGCCTTTATCGAGATCGAGTTGAAGTAACGCCGCCTATCAATGCGCTGGAATCCACCGCGTGATGGCACGCCATCAACTGCCACCTTGATGGCAGCAGTGGATCGGCCTATATCCGTTCTAAAAGGGAGTTCGAAATGGCCGAACCACAACTCTCAGTCCGAAGCGCAAAAGCACGCGACCTGGCTCATAGACTTGCTCGTCGTGAAAATCGTTCGATAGCCGATGTGGTCGAACGTGCGCTCGAATCCTACGAAATTCGTGAAGCTGGCCGTGAACCTGCTTCCACCTTCTATGCCAGCTTGACTGCAAACCATGGCGCCGACATCGATCTGGAAAAGATCATTCGCGAAGGCCGCCAGGTTCATTCGGGACTTGAGCTTTGATTTTCGTCGATACCAACGTGATTTCGGAGAGTCTGAAGAAGGCGCCGGACCAAGCTGTCCTGGCATGGCTTGTCCGCAATGACGCTGAACTGGCCCTTCCCACAGTGACGATTGCTGAAATCGCCTTCGGCATCCAAAAAATACGGCCTGATGAGCGTGCCGATCGGCTGGAGCAGGGACTTTCCCGGTGGCGCCATCGATTTGCCGGCCGGATTTTTGGACTGACTGAAGATGCTGCCTTGGCTTACGGCGAGATCATGGGGGCCGCGACACGCCAAGGTCGCGGCATGTCAGCCCCCGATGGCATGATTGCGGCGATAGCGCGCGTGAACGGTGGCCGGCTGGCAACGCGCAATCTCAGCGACTTTGGCACCACCAGCCTTGATCTGATCTCACCGTGGGATTTCTGAAGGTCGAAAGCCAAGGTTCGGCCTCAGCCGCCGCAGCCACCCAAGGCATGAATAGTCGCCTGCTTCAGGTCGGCGGGGTGCCGTTCTCGGCCAGCACCGCTCCGGTCAGATACAACGAACCGCTGATCAGGACGCGTGGCGACGGGCCGTCCCAGGTGTCGCGCAGCAGCATCAGCGCGCTGGCGACGGAACTCACCGGCTCGGCGGTCAGCCCGGCTTCCGTTGCGCGGATCGCCAGTTCGTCGTTCGGCACGCCGGCCTCGCTGAGGCTCACCGGCACCGTGTAGACATGCCGGGCGAGGCCTTTGAAGGCACGGAAATAGCCGCTCTGGTCCTTGGTGTTGATCATGCCCGAGATGAGGAACAGCGGACGCGGGTTCTTCTCTTCCTGCTCAGCCAGCGCTTCGGCAACCACCACGCCGGCGCCCGGATTGTGGCCACCGTCGAGCCAGATATCGGCGCCCTTGGGTGCCAGTTCGGCCAGCCGGCCCTGCACGAGCTTCTGCATGCGGCCGGGCCAGGCGACATTGACCATCGCCTTTTCGGCGGCGCGATGGCTGATCTCGAAACCGGCCGCTTTGACCGCGGCGATCGCCGCCGCCGCATTGGCGAACTGGTGGCGGCCGGGCAGCCTGGGCGGCGGCAGGTCCATCAAGCCGTCTTCGTCCTGGTAGACCATGCGGCCGTTTTCCTCGAAGGCAAGGAAGTCCTGGCCGTAGACGAAGGTGGGGCATTCAAGCCGCTCGGCGGTTTCGATCAGCACCTGCAGCGCCGTCTCGCTTTCCTGCGCGCCGATGACCACCGGACAGCCGGGCTTGATGATACCGGCCTTTTCGGCCGCGATCAGTTCGACACGGTCGCCGAGATAGGCCTCATGGTCGAGCGACACCGGCATGATTACCGACACGGCCGGCTCCTTGATGACATTGGTCGCGTCGAAGCGGCCGCCGAGCCCGACCTCGATGATGGCGGCGTCGGCCTGGTGTTCGGAAAACAACAGGAAGGTGACGGCGGTGAGGATCTCGAAGACGGTGATCTTCTCGCCTTCATTGGCCCTGGCGGCACGGGCAATGGCATCGGCGAAAACCCTGTCCTCGACCAGCCTGCCGCCGCCATCGGCGGCCAGCCGGTAACGCTCATGCCAGTTGACCAGATGCGGCGAGGTATGGACATGGACGCGGTAGTCCGCAGCCTCGAGCAGGGCGCGTGAAAAGGCTGCGCACGAACCTTTGCCGTTGGTGCCGGCGATGTGGATGACCGGGGGCAGCCGGTCCTGCGGATTGTCAAGCCGCTCCAGCAGCCGCGAAATGCGGTCGAGCGAAAGGTCGAAGCCTTTCGGATGAAGCGCCATCAGGGCTTCGATTTCGCGGTCGGCGGCAAGCGTCGTCATGGTGGAATCCTAGCGCATGAGCCTGAAAACCAGAATCGGTTTCGGATGGCCATGGCAATCAAAGGCTACAGCGCGCCGAAGCCCTCGTGCAATCGCGGTCGCGGCGCTTCGTGTCGCTTCAGGCTTGCGGCCGAGCTTCCGCGGCAACCACCGCCGGCGGCAGGATTTCCGGCTCCAGCGTTTTTTGCTCTTCCGGCAGCTTGAGCAGCATCTTGAGCAGGCGCGCGATCGTTTCACGCATTTCCAGCCTGGATACGACCATGTCGACCATGCCGTGCTCCATCAGATATTCGGAGCGCTGGAAGCCATCGGGCAGTTTCTCGCGGATCGTCTGTTCGATGACGCGCGGTCCGGCAAAGCCGATCAGCGCGCCGGGCTCAGCGATGTGCACGTCGCCCAGCATGGCGTAGGAGGCGGTCACGCCGCCCGTGGTCGGGTTGGTCAAAACGACGATGTAGGGCAGGCCGGCTTCCTTCAGCCGGTCGACACCGACCGTTGTCCGCGGCAATTGCATCAGGGACAAAATACCTTCCTGCATGCGGGCGCCGCCGGAAGCGGCAAAAAGGATCAGCGGCCGCTTGCGCTGCAGGGCCACTTCGAAGCCGTGCACGATGGCGTCGCCGGCGGCCATGCCGAGCGAGCCGCCCATGAAGGCGAAGTCCTGCACCGTGACCACAACCGGCAGACCCTCGACGGTGCCCAGCGCATTGATGATCGCGTCCTCAAGGCCGGTCTTGGCCTTGGCGTCCTTCAACCGGTCGACATAGCGCTTCTCGTCGCGGAATTTCAGCGGATCCTGCATGACCTTGGGGTTGTCCAGGGTCTCGTATTTGCCGCCATCGAAGAAGAATTTCAGCCGCTCCTTGGCCGAGATCTTCATGTGATGGCCGGACGAGGGAATGACGAACTGGTTCGATTCCAGATCCTTGTGGAACACCATCTCGCCGGTCTCCGGATCCTTGATCCAGAGATTCTCGGGCATGTCGGTGCGCCGGCCGAGCATCGAATTGATCTTCGGGCGAACGTAATTGGTGATCCAGTTCATCGCTTCGGCTCCTGTCCTGACGAAGAGTTGCTAATGCATGTCGCCCAAAAGTGGGAACCGGTTTTGGGATAACGACATGCACAAGACCTGACGTAGGGAACTATTCGGCAGCAGCAAGGCGGGCCGAGCGCACGCCTTGCGCCAGCCCGCTGACCAGCGTGGCGACGGCCTCGGCCGGGTCGGCGGTCTTTTCGCCCTTCGGTCCCAGCACATTGGCCACCGCATTGACGATCGCGGTGCCGACGACGACGCCGTCGGCATTGGCGCCGATCACCCGGGCCTGCTCGGCGGTCTTGACGCCGAAGCCGACGCAGACCGGCAGGTCGGTGTGGCCCTTGATGCGCTTGACCGCCGCCGCCACCTTGCCGGTGTCGGCCAGCGCCGAGCCGGTGATGCCGGTCATCGACACGTAATAGACGAAGCCCGACGTGTTCTGCAGCACCTTGGGCAGGCGTTTGTCGTCGGTCGTCGGCGTCGCCAGCCGGATGAAGTTGATGCCGGCTTTCAATGCCGGAATGCACAGTTCCTCGTCCATCTCCGGGGGCAGGTCGACGACGATCAGCCCGTCGATGCCGCTGGCGATCGCGTCCTTGAGGAAGCGGTCGACGCCATAGATGTAGATCGGATTGTAGTAGCCCATCAGCACGATCGGCGTTTCATTGTCGCCGGCGCGGAAGTCGGCCGCCATCTTCAGCGTCTTGGCCAGCGTCTGACCGCCTTTCAGCGCCCGCAAGCCCGCCGCCTGGATCGCCGGGCCGTCGGCCATCGGATCGGAGAACGGCATGCCGAGCTCGATAATATCGGAACCTGCGCCCGGCAACGCCTTCATGATCGACAAAGAGGTGTCGTAGTCGGGGTCGCCGCCCATGAAATAGGTGACGAGCGCCGGGCGGCCTTCGTTCCTGAGCTTCGCCATGCGGCGGTCGATGCGGGTGGCCATGATCAGATCTCCATGCCCAGCATCGAAGCCACCGTGTGCACGTCTTTGTCGCCACGGCCGGACAGGTTGACGATGACGATCTGATCCTTGTCCATGGCAGGCACGATCTTCACCGCATGCGCGATGGCGTGCGCCGATTCCAGCGCCGGGATGATGCCTTCGACGCGCGTCGTCAGCTTGAAAGCCTCCAGCGCCTCGTCATCGAGAATGGGTACATATTCGACCCGGCCTGAATCGCGCAGCCAGGAATGCTCCGGCCCGACGCCGGGATAGTCGAGGCCGGCCGAGATCGAATGGCCGTCCATGATCTGGCCGTCGGAATTCTGCAGGAGATAGGTGCGGTTGCCATGCAGCACGCCCGGCGCGCCGGCATTCATCGAGGCGCAATGCTCGATGCCGTCGAGACCGCGACCGCCGGCTTCGATGCCGATGATGCGGACCTCCTTGTCGTCGAGGAAGGGATGGAACAGGCCGATGGCGTTCGAACCACCGCCGACAGCGGCGATGATGGTGTCGGGCAGCCGGCCTTCCTGCTCGAGGATCTGTGCCCGCGCCTCGATGCCGATCACCGACTGGAAGTCGCGCACCAGCTCCGGATAGGGATGCGGGCCGGCGGCGGTGCCGATCAGGTAATAGGTGTCCTCGACATTGGTGACCCAGTCGCGCAACGCCTCGTTCATGGCGTCCTTCAGCGTGCCGTGGCCGGCGGTCACCGGGCGCACTTCGGCGCCGAGCAGCTTCATGCGGAAGACGTTCGGGCTTTGCCGGGCAACGTCTGTGGCGCCCATGTAGACGACGCAGGGAAAGCCGAAGCGGGCCGCAACCGTGGCCGAGGCCACGCCGTGCTGGCCGGCGCCGGTCTCGGCGATGATGCGCTTCTTGCCCATGCGCTTGGCCAGCAGGATCTGGCCGAGGCAGTTGTTGATCTTGTGCGAACCGGTGTGGTTCAAATCCTCCCGCTTGAAGTAGACCTTCGCGCCGCCCGCGATGCCCCTGGCCGAGGAAACCTCACGAAGATGCTTCGTGAGGCCTTCGGCGAAATAAAGCTTCGACGGCCGTCCGGCATAGTGGGTCGACAGGTCAGTCAGCTCAGCCCTGAAATCCGCATCGTTCTTGACCTCGTTCCAGTGCCGCTCCAGATCGAGGATCAGCGGCATCAGCGTTTCGGCAACGAAACGACCGCCGAAAATGCCGAACATGCCCTGTTCGTCGGGCCCGGTGCGGAAGGAATTGGGTGTCGCCGGCTTGTTCATCGCCGATCTCCTGGCATCTTGACTATGAGGCATGTCCTTGTCGGAAAACCGGTTCCCACTTTTCCGGGACATGCTCTGGTTTGAGGCACCACTAGGCTGCGCGGGTGTTCCGCGCGGCCCTGACGGCCCGGAAAAACTGTTCGATCAGCGCCGGATCCTTGACGCCCGGCGCGCTTTCCACGCCTGAAGAAATGTCGATCCCAAGCGGGTTGGCAAGCCGAAGGGCATCGCCGATATTGGCGGCGTTGAGCCCACCGGAAAGCATGTAATCGACGCCGCCGTCAAGGCCGGCGAGAATGCGCCAGTCGAAGGCAACACCATTGCCGCCCGGCAGTTCGGAGCCTTTCGGCGGCTTGGCGTCGAACAGGAACCGGTCGGCTATGCCGATGAATGGCTTCATTCGTTCGAGATCGGCGGCCTCGCTGAGCGGCAGCGCCTTCATCACCGGCAGGCCATAGCGGGCTTTGACCTCGGCGACGCGCTCGGGCGTTTCCGCGCCGTGCAGCTGCAGCATGTCGGGCTGCATTTTGGCAACGATTTCATCCAGGAAGGCGTCGCCGGCATCGACGGTGACGGCAACCGCCATCGCCTTGCCGCGCGCGGCCTCGCGCAGACGGCCAGCCTCGGCAGGTTCGACATAGCGCGGGCTTTTGGCGAAGAAGATAAACCCGACATGGCTGGCGCCGCCGGCCAGCGCCGCGGCCATTGCCGCGTCGGTCTTCAAGCCGCAGATTTTGATGTCGAGTGCCATGGCGCGGGAATTGGCATGAAAAGCGATAAGAGTCGAGAAAAAGCATGCTGTTTGCCGGCACGGCCAAAGGCGCTACCTATGGATGGACAGGACGCAAGGCGGGAGCACGATCATGGCCGACAGAACCGTAGCCGAACTCAGGCAGAAGATTGCGCAGGCGCGCGAGGTCATCGCGCACCTGATCGACAAGGCCGCCTTCAATGGCGCCGAGGCGCACCGCGCGCTCGACTATTTCGGCGGCGATGAGTTCGACGGCAATTTCCTGCCGTGGCCGCATCATGGCGATGAGGGGTTGCGGCCCGAAGACTTGAACGCCGCCAACGACGATTGAGCGATCTACTCGAACATGATCGCCTGCAGCGCACCGCCATTGCGCTTCAGCCAGTCCTTGCAGCGATCGGTGTCGGGGCAGAGCTTTTCGCACAGTTTCCAGAATTTCGGGCCGTGGTTCATCTCCTTGAGATGCGCCACTTCATGCGCGACGAGATAGTTGATGACCGGCGACGGCGCCATCATGATGCGCCAGGAAAAGGACAGATTGCCTTCGGAGGTGCATGACCCCCAGCGGCTTGACGTGTCCTTGAAGCGGATCGCCTTGGCGCGCTTGCCAAGCGCCTCGGTGTGCTTGGCCACCAGCTTCTCGATTTCCTTCTTGGCCTCGCGCTTGAGGAAATCGGCGAGGCGGCGCGGCAGATGTATGCGGTCGCCATGCACGATCAAGAGCGGACCACGTTCGTCGCGCGACACGGTGACGGTGCCGCGCTTTGACGGTTCATGGACGATGCGGTGCGGCACGCCGCGCACCGGGATCCTGATGCCGGGCCGCACCTGCGGCCGCGTCGGCACCTTGGCCAGTCGCTGCTCCAGCCAGTCCTGATGCCGCTCGAGGAACCTGTCCACTTCGCCGCGGCGCAGGCCTGGCGGCACGGTGATGCGCAGACCCTGGCCGCCTGAATCGATACGCAGCGTCATTCGGCGCGCCCTGGCGCTCTCGACGATCTTGAGCGGCAGCGTGCGACCGGCGACGCAATATTCGCGCTCCACGACAGGCGTGGGCTTGGGCTTTGTCAGATTGCGAAAGAAGCCGAGAGTCATGGCGGGACGATACGCGATTCGAGAAAAACGACTAGAACAAAAAAGAAACGGCGCCGCTCGCGCGACGCCGTTTTTTCACGATGTGACCAGTCGCCGGATCTCAGTCGTCAAGCAGGTTCGAACCCTTGCCACGCTTGGTGGTCGTCGTTCCGGTGCTCGGATCGGTCTTCGTCGGCGCCGTCGACTTGTTGCGGTTGGCCATGAAGCGGTCGAACTCGTCCTGGTCCTTGGCGCGGCGCAATTCGCGGGCGTATTCGTCGAACTGGGTCAGCATCTCGTCGAGCTTGCGGCGCTCTTCGTTCAGCCGCTCAAGTTCCTTTTCGCGCCAGTCGTCGAAAGCGACGTTGCCGGTGCGGGCGGAACCATTGCCCCAGCGCGCGGCCTTGTCGGAACCGCGGCGGCAACCGGCGAAGATGCCGTCGGTCGCGCGGTTGACGTCACGCTTGAAGCCATCGAGGCGGTCGCCCCAGATGATGTAGGCGAGCATGGCGAAGCCGAGTGGCCAGAACACCATGAAACCCACAACCATCAACGCGATGGTTGCCGGCGTCCAGGCCGGACGGATCAATGCGGATGTGTTCATTTTCTCCCATTCCTTCGGTTGGAGACAGCCAAACCCGGCTGCGTGGAATCGAAATGGGAAGAGAAAAACGGCGATTCAAGACAATGTCCGCCAAATCCGGACAAGCATCTGAAATGTTTATCGCTTTTTGATCATATCGAGGAAAAGCACGACCAGCCCGGCAATCAGGCCCCAGAATGCGGCGCCAACGCCGAACAGCGTCAGACCCGACGCGGTGACGACAAAGGTGACGGTGGCGGCCATGCGATCCGCCTCTTCCTTCAGCGCGATAGAAAGCGCGTTGGCGAGCGACGCCATCAGCGCCAGGCCCGCCACCAGTACGATCAGGCTCTGTGGCAGCACCGCGAAGATCGCCACCAGCGAAGCGCCGAAAATCGCAAAGATGAGATAGGCGAGCGCATAGAACGGCCCGGTCTTCCAGCGCTCGGCGGGGTCGGGGTGGACGTCCGGCCCGGTGCAGATCGCCGCCGAGATCGCCGCCAGATTGGTGGTCGAGCCGCCGAACGGCGCCGACAGCAGCGAAAACAGGCCGGTGACGCCGATCAGCGGGCCGGGCTCCGGATGGTAGCCGGCGGCGCGCAGCACGGCGAGGCCGGACAGGTTCTGCGAAGCCATGGTGACGAGATAGAGCGGCAGTGCCAGCCCGATCACCGCCTTGGCGGTGAAATCAGGCGCAATCAGCGTCAGCGTCGACAGTTCCGGTGTCGGCAGGCCGCCGACACGGCCGGTGAGGAAAGCGGCAAGGCCACCGCCGATCAGCACCGCCAGCACCGACAGCGCCGGGTTGAACAGGCGGATGACGAAGAAGGCTGCAATCAGCGGCAGGATCAGCCACGGGTCGATGGGAATGGTCTTCACCGCATTGAGCGCGAAGGTGACGACGATACCGGCCAGCATGCCCGAGGCGACGGAAGGCGGAATTCTCGAGATCAGCTTCGTCAGGGGCCGAAACAGCCCGGTGGCGATCAGAAGGACGCCGGTGACGATGAAGGCGGCGACGGCCTCACCCATCGAAAAGCCGCTCGATGCCGCGATCAGCGCCAGGCCCGGCGTCGACCAGGCGGTGATGACTGGCATTTTCGTGCGCCATGACAGCCACAGGCTCTCGATCGCCATGGCCAGGCAGATCGTCGTCACCCAGCTTGCCGTCTCGATCTGCGTCGCGCCGACTGCATTGGCGGCGGCGATG
Source organism: Mesorhizobium sp. BR1-1-3 (assembly GCF_020165455.1). Taxonomy (NCBI): domain Bacteria; kingdom Pseudomonadati; phylum Pseudomonadota; class Alphaproteobacteria; order Hyphomicrobiales; family Phyllobacteriaceae; genus Mesorhizobium; species Mesorhizobium sp. BR1-1-3. The sequence continues at coordinate 134,447 of NZ_JAIUIC010000011.1, read as the reverse complement.
ACGATGGCCAGCGTGCCGCCGAAGCCGACGATCGCCGCGACGAAGGCGGATATCGGAATGGAAAGGCGCATCAGTTTCCCCTCTGCGCCATCGCATCGACGGCCCGCACCAGCATGTCGAGATCCTGCGGTCGCGACAGGCGATGGTCGCCGTCAGGGATCAGCGACAGGGTCACGTCGTCGGCGGGCAGCAGGCTGACCAGCTTCAGTGCATGGCTTGCCGGCACATCCGCATCGGCCAGGCCCTGCAGGATATGCACCGGGCAATGGGTGTCGATCGGGCCTGTCATAACCCGGTTGTCGCGCCCGTCCTCGATCAGCACGCGTGTGTAGATGTAGGGTTCCGTGGAATAGTCCGACGGCTCTTCGAAGAAGCCTTTTTTGGCGAGATCGCGCTTCTGCGCCTTGGTCAGCACCGGCTCGATCAGTTCAGCGGTAAAATCCGGTGCCGGCGCCAGCAGCACCAGGCCGGCGACGTTGCTGTCATCAGCCTTGCGCAATTCCTGCACCATGCGCAGCGCGATCCAGGCGCCCATCGAGGAGCCGACCAGGATCTGTTTGCCCTTGGTGAAATGCCGGAACACGGCAAGGCTTTGTGCAAGCCATGTCGAAATCGTGCCGTCGGCAAAGGCGCCGCCGGATTCGCCATGGCCGGAATAATCGTGGCGCAGAAAGGCGCGGCCTTCTTTTGCCGCCCAGTCCGACAGCGTCTGCGCCTTCGCGCCCAGCATGTCCGACTTGTAGCCGCCGAGCCAGACGATGCCGGGCGCAGAGCCAGCAGTATGGCGCACCGCGATGCGCGATCCATCGACATCCATAAAGACGGGGGGCGTTGCGGTCATGGCTTTTTCCTCAGGCCCTCTTCTGGCGCGGGATTCTTGTGGCACGGTCGGTGGCGTGGCGAAAAGTGCTCACTATGTTCTTTGTTTGGTGCAGGGCAGCGATCAGGGTGATTTTCTGTCAATGCTGTGCTATTGACTCCGCCCGCGCGCTCACCACATTGGCGCGTCCATGCATCAACACTGACAAATCCTGAACGAAACGGCCAAGGAGACCACGACCATTCGCAGACCTTTCAAAGCAGCGGCGCCGACCAAGGATGGCCCGCGCTCCAACCGTGACATCCGGGTTCCCCGGGTCCAGCTTATCGACGCCGAAGGCCAGAACCGCGGCGATGTTTCCATCAACGACGCATTGCTGCTGGCCGAAGAGGCCGGGCTCGATCTCGTCGAGATATCGCCCAACGCGGTGCCCCCCGTCGTCAAGATCCTTGATCTCGGCAAGTTGAAATACGCCAACCAGAAGAAGGCGGCCGAGGCGCGCAAGAACCAGAAGGTCATCGAGATCAAGGAGATCAAGATGCGCCCGAACATCGACAGCCATGACTATGAGACCAAGATGAAGGCGGTTCGCCGCTTCTTCGAGGAAGGCGACAAGGTCAAGCTGACGCTGCGCTTCCGTGGCCGCGAGATGGCGCATATGGAACTCGGCATGCAGCTTCTGAACAAGGTCCGCGAGGAAGTGGCGACGATTGCCAAGGTCGAAGCGGAACCGAAGCTCGAAGGCCGCCAGATGATGATGGTGCTGTCGCCGCGCTAAGATCTGCATCGGCGCGTATCTAGGATCACGATGACGTCAGGCTTGGCCATCGCGCTTAAATCCGCCTGAATCACATCGCAAGGCGTCCCGGCGATCGGCGGGACGCCTTCTTCTTGTTCAGACGCTGCGATCGCCGGCAAAATTCCTGACGATCGGATTCACTATGGTCGATGAAGTCAAGGTTTCGGACGTGGACTTCAAACACGGGCTGGGCAATTACCAGCATATGCGCCGGATAGTGCTTGCCGTTCTCGTGGTCGTGCTGTTTGCAGCATTGCTATTTGGCCAATCGACGTTTCCGCCCGACACAGCCGTGCACGAGACGATCGAAATGTTCGGCGTGCTGCTGATTTTCCTCGGCATCGTGGGCCGCCTTTGGGCGACACTCTACATAGGCGGGCGCAAATCGTCCGAGGTGGTGACTGGCGGGCCTTACTCGATCACCCGCAACCCGCTCTATGTGTTCTCGACCGTAGCCGCAGCCGGTGTCGGCGCGCAGATCGGTTCGTTCTCCGGTATCATCCTCTTCGGGCTTTTGTGCGCGGGGGCGTTCCATATCGTCATCCTGCGCGAGGAGAAGTTCCTCAAGGAAGCGCTCGGCGCGCCGTATCAGGCCTATCTGGCGCGGGTGCCGCGCTTCTTCCCAAAACTGTCGCTCTACCAGGAGGGCGATACCGGAAACTTCAAGCCGCGCCTGCTGTTGACCACGCTGCTCGACGGCCTGGTGTTTCTGATCGCGCTGCCGGCCTTCGAATTGATCGACGGCGCCCAGCTGTCAGGCATGTTGCCGGTCTGGTTCACGCTGCCCTGACGAGGACACAGCGCCGCATCTCCACAGGTGTTGCGCGCGGGCCGTCTTTGACGTATAGCACCGCCGTTCAAGAAAACCGCCCGGCAGGGCATGCCGTGGCGGTTTCATTTGCTTTTCGGGCTTTGGTCGGCCTGAAGCGAACAAGAAGCGCGATAGTGCGCCAACAATACGGAGTAGCAAAATGCCCAAGATGAAGACCAAATCGGCCGCCAAGAAGCGGTTCAAGATCACAGGTACGGGTAAAGTCCTGTCGGCTGCGGCCGGCAAGCGTCACGGCATGATCAAGCGTTCCAACAAGTTCATTCGAAATGCCCGCGGCACGATGGTTCTGGCTGAACCGGATGGCAAGAAGGTCATCAAGAATTTTCTGCCGAACGGCCTCTAAGGCATTCGGTCCGGACACGCATTTGTTTTACGCAATTCCGAACGGAAAACCGCAAGGCACTTTTCCTGGAATTGCTTTTAAGGAGATCATGACATGGCACGCGTAAAAAGAGGCGTCACTTCGCACGCCAAGCACAAGAAGGTCCTGAAAGCCGCGAAAGGCTTCTACGGCCGCCGCAAGAACACCATCCGCATCGCCAAGCAGGCGGTGGAAAAGTCGCTGCAATACGCTTACCGCGACCGCAAGAACCGCAAGCGCTCCTTCCGCGCGCTGTGGATCCAGCGTATCAACGCCGCGACCCACGAGCATGGCCTGACCTATGGCCGCTTCATCGACGGCCTCAACAAGTCGGGCATCGAGATCGATCGCAAGATCCTGTCGGACATGGCCATCCACGAGCCGCAGGCTTTCGCGGCCCTGGTCGCCAAGGCCAAGGTGGCGCTCGAATATCTGAAGAACACCACGCCGAACGCTTTTGAAAGCGCTGTCGCCTAAGACCAGCGCTTCCCAAGCATTCGCAATTCTGATTTGGGGAACCCGCGCTGGCACGGCTGGCGCGGGTTTTTCTTTTGCCTGATCCTTGGAGTGATTTCACTTTAGGAGTGACTTTCACTTTGAGGCCGACCTCCCAACGCAGCGAGTTTGACCGTGAACGACGCAACCACTGGCCTGGATACGCTTGAAAACTCACTTCTGGCCGAGATCGCCTCGGCCGCCGATGAGCCGGCCATCGAGGCCGTGCGCATCGCTGCTTTCGGTAAGAAGGGCAGCGTGTCCGAGATGCTGAAGACACTTGGCGCCATGACCGCCGAGGAGCGCCAGATCAAAGGCCCGGCCATCAACGGCCTCAAGAACCGCGTCACCGACGCGCTGACTGCCCGCAAGGCTGAGCTCAAGGATGTGGCGATCACCGCCCGCCTCGCCGCCGAAAAGGTCGACGTGACGTTGCCGGTGCGGCAGTCGCCGGCCGAGCGCGGCCGTATCCATCCGATCAGCCAGGTCATCGACGAGATTGCCGCGATCTTCGGCGACCTCGGGTTTTCCATCGCGGAAGGTCCCGACATCGAGACCGACTATTACAATTTCACCGCGCTGAATTTCCCCGAAGGCCATCCGGCGCGCGAGATGCACGACACCTTCTTCTTCCAGCCGGACGAGAAGGGCGAGCGCAAGCTTTTGCGCACGCACACTTCGCCGGTGCAGATCCGCACCATGGAAACGAAGAAGCCGCCGATCCGCATCGTCATTCCTGGCAAGACGTACCGGCAGGATTCGGACGCCACCCACTCGCCGATGTTCCATCAGGTCGAGGGGCTGGTGATCGACAAGACGGCCAACGTTGCCAACATGAAATGGGTGCTGGAGGAGTTCTGCAAGGCCTTCTTCGAGGTGCCGCAGGTCAAGATGCGCTTCCGGCCGTCCTTCTTCCCGTTCACCGAGCCAAGCCTCGAGGTTGACATCCAGTGCGATCGCTCGCGGCCCGGCGAAGTGCGCTTCGGCGAAGGCTCCGATTGGATGGAGATCCTCGGCTGTGGCATGGTGCATCCCAACGTGCTGCGCCATGGCGGTCTCGATCCGGACGAATATCAGGGTTTTGCCTGGGGCATGGGCATCGACCGCATCGCCATGCTGAAATATGGCATGCCGGACCTGCGCGCCTTCTTCGATGCAGACGTGCGCTGGCTGTCGCATTACGGCTTCCGGCCGCTCGACATGCCGACTTTGTTCGGAGGCCTGAGCGCATGACAGCGCCCTATGCCGGCGACTGCCGCTGCGGCGCCGTGCGGTTCGAGGCCTCTGCCGAACCGCATCACGTCAGCTACTGCCATTGCGGCGATTGCCGGCGGGCCAGCGGCGCGCCGGTGTCGGCCTTTGTCGGCTTCCTGGTCGATCAGGTCGCCTTCACCGGCAAGGCGCTGAAGATGTATGAGAACGGCCCGGTGACGCGCTCTTTCTGCGGCACCTGCGGCTCACCCATCGCCTATGTCGACGAGCGGCTGGAAGAAGACATCTACTTCATGCTCGGCGCCATGGACATGCCGGCCGATTTCCAGCCGACGCTGCATGCCTATATCGGCGAGCAGCTTGCCTTCCTGCATATGTCCGACGACCTGCCGAGACATCTGAAATCAAGCGTCAAAAGACCAGACGGAACAGCCCCATGAAATTCACCCTCTCCTGGCTCAAGGACCACCTCGAGACCGACGCCACGCTCGACGAGATCGTCGAGCGGCTGACTTCGATCGGCCTCGAAGTCGAGCATGTCGACGACAAGTCGAGCCTGAAACCATTCGTCATCGCCAGGGTGCTGACGGCGGTTCAGCATCCCGATGCCGACCGGCTGCGCGTGCTGACCGTCGACACCGGCGACGGCAAGCCTCCGGTGCAGGTCGTCTGCGGCGCGCCAAACGCCCGCGCGGGCCTGATCGGCGCCTTTGCCGCGCCCGGCACCTATGTGCCCGGCATCGACGTAACGCTGACGGTCGGCAAGATCAGGGGCGTCGAAAGCCACGGCATGATGTGTTCCGAGCGCGAGCTGGAGCTCTCCGACGAACACAATGGCATCATCGATCTGCCTGAGGATGCGCCGGTCGGCACCAGCTTCGCCGCCTATGCGCACATCGACGATCCGGTCATCGAGATCAACTTGACGCCGAACCGGCCGGATGCCACCAGCGTCTACGGCATCGCCAGGGATCTGGCGGCGAGCGGGCTTGGCCGCCTCGTCGGCGGCGCCATCATGCCGCATGTCGGCAATGGCATGTGTCCGGTCAAGGTGACGATCGAAGCGCCGGAGCTTTGCCCCGGCTTCGCGCTCAACTTGGTCAAGGGCGTCAAGAATGGACCCTCGCCAAAATGGCTGCAGCAGCGGCTGATCGCCATTGGGCTGAGACCCATCAGCGCACTGGTCGACATCACCAACTACGTCACCTTCGACCGCGGCCGCCCGCTGCATGTGTTCGACGCCAGCAAGGTTGCCGGCAATCTCGTCGTGCGCCGCGCGCGCGATGGTGAAAAGGTGCAGGCGCTCGACGGCCGCGAATACACGCTGACGCCGGAAATGTGCGTCATCGCAGATGACAACGGCGTCGAGTCGATCGCCGGCGTCATGGGCGGCGAGCATTCGGGCTGCGACGAGAACACCTCAGATGTGCTGATCGAATCCGCCCTTTGGGATCCGATCACCACGGCGCGCACCGGCCGCACGCTCGGCATCATTACCGACGCGCGCTACCGTTTCGAGCGCGGCGTCGACCCCGAATTCATGGTTCCGGGCGTCGAACTGGCGACGAAACTGGTGCTCGATTTCTGCGGCGGCACGCCGACCGAAATGGAGGTCGTCGGTTATGCCGGTCACACGCCGAAGATCGTTTCCTTCCCGCTTTCGGAAGTGAAGCGGCTGACCGGCATCGAAGTTCCCAGCGCGGAAAGCCTCGACATCCTGTCGCGCCTCGGCTTCAAGCCGGAGGGCTCGGGCGATGTCGTCGATGTCGCCGTGCCGTCCTGGCGCCCCGACGTCGATGGCAAGGCAGACCTGGTCGAGGAGGTCATGCGCATCCACGGTGTCGACAACATCGCACCGCAGCCGCTCGGTGCGCATGACGCGGTCAATGCAAAGATCCTCACCACGCTGCAGGTCCGTACCCGCACAGCCAAGCGCGCGCTTGCCGTGCGCGGCATGATGGAAGCCGTTACCTGGTCGTTCATTCCGGCCAAGCATGCCGAGCTGTTCGGCGGCGGCCAGACCGCGCTGAAGCTTGCCAACCCGATCGCCGCCGATATGTCCGACATGCGGCCCTCGCTGCTGCCGGGGCTGATCGCGGCTGCCCAGCGCAACGCCGACAAGGGTATTGGCGACGTGGCGCTGTTCGAAGTGTCGGGCACCTATGAGGGCGACGGCGCCGACCAGCAGCGGCGCGTCGCCGCCGGCGTGCGTCGCGGCACCGCCAAGCTCGACGGTTCCGGCCGCAACTGGGCCGGCAATTCCGGTCCAGTCGGCGTGTTCGACGCCAAGGCCGATGCGATCGCCGCACTGGAAGCCTGCGGTGCGCCTGTCGACCGGCTGCAGATCGAGGCCGGCGGCCCGGCCTGGTATCATCCCGGCCGTTCCGGCACGATCAAGCTCGGCCCGAAAACCGTGCTCGGAACTTTCGGTGAATTCCATCCGAAGACGCTGGAAGGGCTCGATGTTTCCGGCCCGCTGTGCGGCTTCGAGGTCTTCGTCGATGCCGTGCCTGAACCGAAGGCCAAGCCGACGAAAACCAAGCCGAAACTGGAACTGTCGCCCTTCCAGGCGGTCAAGCGCGATTTCGCTTTCGTCGTCGACAAGTCGGTCGAGGCCGGCACGCTGGTGCGCGCAGCGCTCGCCGCCGACAAGAAGCTCATCACCGCCGTCTCGGTCTTCGATATTTTCGAAGGCGCTTCGCTGGGCGAGGGCAAAAAATCGATCGCCATCGAAGTGTCGATCCAGCCGGTCGAAAAGACGCTCACCGACGAGGATTTCGAGGCGTTGGCCAAGCGCATCATCGAGAATGTCGGCAAGCAGACCGGGGGCGTTCTGCGGGGCTAAAAAACTTGCGAGCAGATGGCGAATCGCCCTCCAAAGGGCGATGGACCATCTGCGGTATTCCGGCCTTCCCCTTGAAGAACAGCGCGCGGCGTTTCTCGCCATCGTGTCTGCCGACCCGCTGTTATGCGACGCGGTGGCGCGGGCTCGCACGCTCGACCTGCCGGACTGGCTGGTGGTATCCGGCGCTCTCTACAACAGCATCTGGAACCACCTGACCGGCAAACCGTCGGGCTACGGCATCAAGGATGTTGATCTTTTCTACTTCGATGACAGCGACCTGTCCTATGAGGCCGAGGACGCGGTGATCCGCCGGGCGGAGAAGCATTTCGAGGGGCTGGCGTTGCCGGTCGAGGTGCGCAACCAGGCGCGGGTGCATCTGTGGTATCCGCAGAAGTTCGGACGGCCGTGCCCGCGCTATTCGAGCGCCAGCGAATCCGTCAGCCATTTTGCCTCGAAGACGCACGCCGTCGGGGTTCGATACGACGCTGACGGGCAGCTCGAGATCGTGGCACCGTTTGGTCTTGACGACATTTTCTCGTTTCGCATCACGCCGAACCGGGTGATGGACAATCAGCGCACGCATGAGGCGAAGGGTAAGCGTGCAAGGGAGAACTGGCCGGAGATTAGTGTCGAGCCTTGGTAAAAATGTCGGCAGGGCAGAGGGGGGGCGCTTCACGTCAGCGTCCCCACCTTCTGCACCGCGCTGCGTACGAAAAAGGGGCGCGCGGCGCCCCTTCCGATTACTCACCAGTTTTCAACCATTGACCAGCGTCAGCTCCTTCTCCGCATAGCGCCTACCGACCACCTTGTCGGGCGACAGCGCGTCACCAATCGCCTGCACCTCGACCGCGCTCAGCGCGATCCCGGCAGCCGCCGCATTCTGCTCCAGATGGCGTATCCTTCTTGCGCCGGGGATCGGCACGATGAAATCGCCCTGGTGCAGCACCCAGGCCAGCGCCAGTTGGGCCGAAGTTACCCCCTTTTCAGCTGCCAGCTTTTCCAGCGTCGCGATGACAGCGGCGTTGGCTTCCATCGCCTCGGCCTGGAAGCGCGGCAAGGTCCGGCGCCAGTCGTCGTCGCTCAGCGCCTCGGGCTTGGCGATCGTGCCGGTCAGCAGGCCACGGCCGAGCGGGCTGTAGGGAACAAAACCGATGCCGAGTTCGCGGCAGACGGCGAACACCTCGTCTTCCGGGTCGCGGCTCCACAGCGAATATTCGCTCTGCACGGCAGCAATTGGATGCACGGCATGGGCCCGGCGGATGGTCGCCGCACTCGCCTCCGACAGGCCGAGCGCGCGCACCTTGCCCTCGCGCACCAGCTCGGCCATGGCACCGACCGTGTCCTCGATCGGCACGTTGGGGTCGACACGGTGCTGGTAGTAGAGGTCGATCACATCCGTGCCGAGCCGCTTCAGCGACGCCTCGGCGACCGCCTTGACGTGCTTGGGGCGGCTGTCGACGCCGGCCATGCGGTCGAGGCCTGTACCTTCCTCCAAAATCCTGAAGCCGAATTTTGTCGCGATCGTCACCTTGTCACGCGCGGACTTCAGCGCCTTGCCGAGCAGGATCTCGTTCTCGAAAGGGCCATAGACCTCCGCCGTGTCGAAGAAGTTGATGCCGATATCGATGGCGCGGTGCAGCGTGGCGATTGCGTCGGCTTCCGCCTGGCCGCCATAGGCGAAGCTCATGCCCATGCAGCCGAGGCCGACGGGGTAGACATTCAATTCAGTTCCTAGTTTGCGGGTTTGCATAACGCGTCTCCTTGTTGCGATGCGGGAGAAATAGCGCCTTGCCTTGTGTTCGATAATCGGCTCTCATTTGCACGGGCTGTACTAAAAGATAGATCAATGAATCGCGCGCATCTTTCCCAACTGGCCGTGCTGGCAACCGTTGCCCAATGCGGCAGCTTTCGCGGCGCGGCCAGGGAATTGGCCATCGCGCCTTCGGCGGTCAGCCATGCGGTGTCCAGCCTAGAGGCGCGGCTTGGCGTTCGGCTGCTGGCGCGCAGCACACGCAGCGTCGCGCCGACCGAAGAAGGTGCGCAGTTGCTGGAACGGCTGCGGCCGGCGCTGTCGGAGATCGATCTGGCGCTGGAGACGGCAATCGAGACACGCGACCGGCCGGCCGGCAATCTGCGCCTGACCGTGCCGCGCACCGCAGCCCATTTGGCGCTGACGCCACGGTTGGGCGCCTTTGCGTCGGCCTATCCCGATATCGTGCTGGAGATCGTCATCGAGGACCGTTTCACCGACGTGGTGGAAGGGGGCTTCGATGCTGGCGTCAGGCTAGGCGAGAGCCTGCAGCGCGACATGATCGCGGTGCGCATCGGGCCGGACCTTCGCGGCGCGGTGGTCGGCGCCCCGGTCTATTTCGAGGTCAACCCCAAGCCGCGTCACCCGCGCGACCTGGCTGACCACCGCTGCATCCGCTTCCGCTTCTCCAGCGGCATCCTCTACCGCTGGGAGTTCGAGAAAGGCCGCGAGGCGATCGAGATGGCGGTGGAGGGACCGCTGATCCTCGACGAGGACCATTTGATCGCCCAGGCGGCGGTCGACGGCGCTGGGCTCGCCTTCGTCTTTGAGGATTATGTCCGCGCGCCGCTCGCCGACGGCAGGCTGATCCGTGTGCTGGAGGACTGGTGCCCCTCCTTCGACGGCTTCTTCGTCTATTATCCGAGCCGCCGGCAGATGCGCCCGGCGCTCCGGGCGTTTGTCGATTTCTTCAAGGTGAGTGGATAGAGCGGGCTCGCCCCTCCCCTTGTGGCCCTCCGGAGGGAGAGGAAGGGAGTCAGGCTCGGCGAACTCGCGCCTTTCGTCTCCCTCCGGAGGGCCCTGATGGGAGTCCGAAGGACGGGCGAGATCGGCGGCTCGCCCCGGTAGGTCGGCTGAGGGACGGGGTGGGTAGCGCCTTACGAGACCCCCACCCCGCTTCGCAAAAGCCGCTTCGCGGCATTTGCTGCGCGACCCTCCCCACAAGGTGGAGGGTGAAGCGCGCGGGAAGAAAGCCGAACCAACATTCGTTCACTCCCCATGCAAACATCGATCACCAACAGCGCCACCCGCTATGGCTGGGGCGCGATCCTTCTCCACTGGCTGATTGCGCTCATTTTCATCGGCCAGTTCGGGCTCGGCTTCGTCATGGTGCGGCTGACCAGCCAGCGCACCGCCTTCGAGCTGATCCAACTGCACAAATCTTTCGGCTTCCTGCTGCTCGGGCTTGTGTTGCTGCGCATCGCCTGGCGTCTTGGCAATGCAACGCCGGCGCTGCCGCGCTCGGTCGGAACCCTGGAGCGTCGGGCAGCACCGTTGGCCCATCTTGCGCTCTACGCGTTTCAGCTTGCCTTGCCCTTGTCCGGCTGGGCGCTGGTGTCGGTCTCGATGCTGGAGATCCCCAGCCTGCCGTTCAACCTGTTCGTCATGCCGAACCTGCCGCTGGCCGAATCGGATGGTGCCGAGAGCTTCTGGGCGGCGGCACATTGGTATCTCGCCTATGCCGGCATGACGCTTGTGGCTCTCCACGTCGCGGCGGCGCTGCGGCATCATTTCCAGCTCAGGGATGGCGTGCTCACGCGCATGGTCACGCCTTCGTCACATTCGGAATAGAGCGAGCGGTTCATTCGTTCATGGAGTGAGGGCGCAAGAAATGCGCTGCCTCCAACAAGGAACATCCTCATGTACACGCGCATACTCGGATTTGCGGCGGTCGCCGCTTGCCTTGCCATGCCTGTTTCTGCGGCCGTCGCGCTGGGTGACGCCGCCGGCAGCTATTCGATCAGCCCGGTCAGCTCCAGCATCCGCTTCTCCATCGGCAAGGTCGGCGGCGGCGGCCTCAATGGCACCTTCGCCCGCTTCAAGGGCTCGATCCGCATCGACAACAGCGATGTCGGGCGCTCAGCTGTCAATTTCACCATTTTTCCCGAAAGCGTCGGCACCGGCCAGGGCCGTATCGATGCCTTCCTGCGCTCCGACGCGGTGTTTGATGCCGCCAACAGCCCGGAAATCCAGTTCCGCTCTACCAGCGTGACCCGAACCAGCGACACCACGGCTCTGGTCAGCGGCCGGCTGACGGCGCGCGGCAAGACGTTCCCGGAAAAATTCACGGCCGAGCTCGGCGGTCTCAAGGCCGGCATGATCAAATTCCATGTCACCGGCAAGGTGCTGAGGTCGCGCTACGGCATGGATGTCGGCACGCCGATCTATTCCAACATCGTCGACTTCGACATGACGCTGACCGGCAAAAGGGGCTGACCTCGTCATTGGCTTTTCCGGCGATTTCGGGCAAACCTCGTCGCCTGTAATCGTGATGGAGAAGCCTGATGTTCCGATGGGGTGTGTTGTCGACGGCCAAGATCGGCCGCGAGCATTTGTTGCCGGCGATGGTCGAGGCGGAGAATGGCGTGCTGTCGGCGATCGCCAGCCGCGACCTGTCGAAGGCCAAGGCGCTGGCCGACCGCTTCGGTGCACGCCATGCCTTCGGCTCCTATGAGGAACTGCTCGCCTCGAAAGAAGTAGACGGCGTCTACATCCCGCTGCCGACCTCGCAGCATGTCGAGTGGGCGGCCAAGGCCATCGAAGCCGGCAAGCATGTGCTGGTCGAAAAGCCGCTGGCGCTCGACGCCAAGGACATCCTGCCGCTGATCAAGCTGCGCGACCAGAAAAAGGTGCTGGTCTGCGAAGCCTTCATGGTCATCTACCACCCGCAATGGATCAAGGTGCGCGAGCTCATCGCCAGCGGCGCCATCGGCCGGCTGCGCCATGTGCAGGGCGCGTTCTCCTACTACAACGTCGACCCCAGCAACATGCGCAACCAGCTCGACCTCGGCGGCGGCGCGCTGCCCGACATCGGCGTTTACCCGACCGTGTCGACGCGCTTTTCCACCGGCAAGGAGCCGCTGCGCGTGCAGGCGACGATCGAGCGCGACAAGACATTCGGCACCGACATCTACTCCTCGATCCGTGCCGATTTCGGTGACTTCGAGCTGTCGTTCTATCTGTCGACGCAGATGGCGGCGCGCCAGGTGATGGTGTTCCACGGCGAGAAGGGTTTCATCGAGTTGTTCTCGCCTTTCAATGCCGGGCTCTACGACCACCACCGCGTCGAACTGCACAACCAGAACCACACCGAGGCGCAGGTTTTCCGCTTTCCCGGCACGCAGCAGTACCGGCTGGAGGTCGAGACCTTCGCGCGCGCGGCACAGGGCGGCAAGGAGCGCGTCTTCACGCTGGAGGAATCGGTGCTCAACCAGAAAGTCATCGACGCCATCTTCCGCGCCGGCGGCAAAGAAGGCTGGGAGACCGTCTGAATTCCTCGCATTGAAATAGCCGGCTAATTCTGGGAGGAAAAATGGCTGACGATGCGGACGTGATCATTGTCGGCGCCGGCCTTGCAGGGCTGGTTGCCGCCGCCGAGCTCGCCGAGGCCGGCAAGAAAACCATCATCGTCGACCAGGAGCCGGAGCAGTCGCTCGGCGGCCAGGCATTCTGGTCGTTCGGCGGCCTTTTCCTCGTCGATTCGCCCGAGCAGCGGCGCATGCGCATCCGCGATTCGCATGACCTGGCGCTGGAAGACTGGCTGGGCACCGCGGCTTTCGATCGGCCCGAGGATTTCTGGCCGCGCAAATGGGCGGAAGCCTATGTCGGCTTTGCCGCCGGCGAAAAACGCTCCTGGCTGATACAGCGCGGCCTGAAATTCTTTCCCGTGGTCGGCTGGGCCGAGCGAGGCGGCGGCAATGCCATCGGCCACGGCAATTCGGTACCGCGCTTCCACATCACCTGGGGCACGGGCCCCGGCGTTCTCGAACCTTTCGTACAGCGCGTGCGCGAGGCGCAGAAGCGCGGACTGATCAGTTTCAAATTCCGCCATCGGGTCGATGAATTGACCCGCACGGGTGCGACTGTCGACGGGGTGCGCGGCGACATCCTGCAACCGAGCACCGCCGAGCGCGGCCACAAGAGTTCGCGCGAAATATCGGGAGATTTCGAGCTTCGCGCGCAAGCCGTGATCGTCGCTTCCGGCGGCATCGGCGCCAACCATCAGCTTGTACGGGAAAACTGGCCGCAGCGGCTGGGCGCGGCGCCCAAGCGCATGATCACCGGCGTGCCCGACCACGTCGACGGCCGCATGCTGGCGATCACGGAACGGGCCGGCGGCTCGATCATCAACCGCGACCGCATGTGGCACTATGTCGAGGGCATCAAGAACTGGGCGCCGATCTGGACCGACCATGCGATACGCATCCTGCCCGGCCCATCATCGCTGTGGCTCGATGCGCGCGGCAAGCGCCTGCCGGTGCCGCTCTATCCCGGCTTCGACACTCTGGGCACGCTCTCCCACGTCATGAGCACCGGCTTCGACTACTCCTGGTTCATCCTGACCAAGAAGATCATCCAGAAGGAGTTCGCGCTGTCGGGCTCCGAGCAGAACCCCGATCTGACCGGCAAGAGCTGGCGCCAGGTGCTCGGCCGCGCCACATCGGGCATTCCGGGCCCCGTCAAGGCGTTCATGGAAAAGGGCGAGGACTTCATCGTCGAGGCCGATTTGCCGGCGCTGGTCGCGCGCATGAACGCGCTGGCCGGCGGCGAGGCGCTGCTTGAGGTGGCTCAAGTCGAGCGCGAGATCCACGCCCGCGATAGGCAGCTCGACAACCTGTTCTCCAAGGATATGCAGATCACCGCTCTGCGCGGCGCGCGCGCCTATCTCGGCGACCGGCTGATCCGCACGGCCAAGCCGCACAAGATGCTCGATCCGGCAAATGGCCCGCTGATCGCGGTGCGGCTTAACATCCTGACCCGCAAGACGCTGGGCGGCCTGCAGACCGATCTCGACAGCCGCGTGCTGGGGGCAGATGGCCAGCCGGTAGCCGGGCTCTATGCCGTCGGCGAAGCCGCCGGTTTCGGCGGCGGCGGCGTGCATGGCTATGCGGCGCTCGAAGGCACCTTCCTCGGCGGCTGCATCTTTTCCGGCCGCAGCGCCGGCCGGGCAGCGGCTGCCTCGGTGGCGTGAAGGGGCGTCACTTGGTCCTCAGAGTTTGGCCGCGATCACCAGCGCCAGTCGCCCTGTCCAAGCGCGGTCACCGCACCGACGATCCGGGTGAAGCTGGTGCGGGCGCGGCCAACCGTGTGCCGGGCTCTGAGATAGCCGTGCACCAATCCCGGCTCCTCGAACCACGTCGCGTGGCCACCTGCCGTGATGATCAGGTCGCGATAGGTCTCGCCATCCGATGACAGCGGGTCGCATTCGGCGGTGATCAGCACTGTCTCCGGCAAGTTGGAGAAATCGGTGTCGGCAAGCGGGGCCAGCGTCGCATCGCCGCTACGGTCTTGCCCTCCAGTGCGAATGTGCTTGTAGAATTCGAGATCGCGCACGGTCAGCATCGGCGCTTCGGCGTGCTTGACATAGGAGCCTTTCGAGCGGTTTCCGCCGAGGCCGGGATAGATCAGCACCTGGCCGACCGGCCTTTTCGAATGGCCGCGCGTGGCGTGACTGACGGCGGCGCAGAGATTGCCGCCGGCGCTGTCGCCGCAGAGCACGATAGGATGATCGCGATTGGCGGCGGCCCATTCGAAGGCGCTCATGGCATCGTCAAAGGCGGCTGGATGCAAATGTTCCGGCGCCAGCCGGTAATCTACGGAGACCACCTCATAGCCTGTGCGCGAGCACAGCTCCGCGCAAACATCGTCATGGCTGTCCAGCCCACCAAGGATGAAGCCACCGCCATGGACATAGAGCACCGTCACGCCTGCCTGAAGTGGGCTTCGGTAGATACGGATCGGGATATCGTGCGTCGGCGTTGCAATGGCGGAGGTTTCGACAGCGACGCCCTCGGGGTAGCCGGCAAAGAATTCCCGGCACATGCGGTCGTAAATCTCGCGCTGCTGCACGATCGTGTAGTCGATCGTATCGGGCGGGTAATAGGAATTGGTGCGCTCGATGAAGGCCCAGGTCTCGGCGTCGATGAGCTTGATGTAGTCGGTCATGGGTGCTGGAGAGGCGGCCAAGGCTGAGCCTGGGCGCCCCCCTCTGTCCTGCCGGACATCTCCCCCTCAAGGGGGGAGATCGGATGTTGCGAAGGCTTTCGCCAACCTTCGGCGTCGCAAGAAGAGTGCAGAGATCGAAGCTGCCAATCTCCCCCCTTGAGGGGGAGATGTCCGGCAGGACAGAGGGGGATAAGCGCCGTCATTTCGGCAACAATCCTCACTTCCCCTTCCACACCGGCTCCCGCTTCTCCGCAAAAGCGCGAAAACCCTCCATATTGTCCTCGGAGCCATAGAGCGCATCGACCGTCGGCAATTGCCGGCGGGTCACCTTGTTCATGGCGTCCTGGAAGGTCAGCGCCTCGGCCACGCGCGCCGTCTCCTTGATCGCGGCAAACACCAGCGGTGGGCCGCCTGCGAGCAGCCGGGCGATCTCCCAGACGCGATCTTCCAGCTTTTCCTTGGGCAGCACTTCGTTGACCAAGCCCCAGCGATGCGCTTCAGCGACATCCATCCAGCGGCCGGTGAGCAGAAGGTCCATGGCGACATGGTAGGGGATGCGCTTCGGCAGCTTGATCGTCGCCGCGTCGGCCAGCGTGCCGGCTCGGATCTCGGGCAGCGCGAAGGAGGAATGATCGGAGGCGTAGATGAGGTCGCAGGACAGCGCCAGCTCGAAGCCGCCGCCGACCGCCATGCCGTTGACGCACGCGATGATCGGCTTGTTGAGGTCGCGCAGCTCCTGCAGGCCGGCAAAGCCGCCGACGCCATAGTCGCCGTCGACCGCATCGCCGCCGGCAGCTGCTTTGAGGTCCCAGCCCGCGCAGAAGAACTTGTCGCCAGCGGTCTTGACGATGGCGACGCGCAATTCCGGATCGTCTCGGAACGCCTTGAAGGTCTCGCCCATCAGCCGCGAGGTCTTCAGGTCGATGGCGTTGGCCTTGGGCCGGTCGAGGGTGACTTCGAGGATGGTGCCCTCGCGGCGGGTCGAAATGACGTCAGACATTCTTGTTCTCTCCCAGCACCAGCAGCGCGTCGGCGATCCAGGCGCCCTTGCCCTCTGCACAGACGATCAGCGGGTTGATGTCGAGTTCTTCGATCTCACCGGCATTCTGCTGCACGAAGGCGGCAATGCCAGAGATAGCATCGATGGCAGCCGCGACATCGGCCTTCGGCCGGCCGCGATAGCCTTCGAGCAACGGGAACAGTTTCAGGCCGCGCAGCGCCGCCTCGATATCGTCGCGGGTCGCCGGCAGCATCAGCGTGACGCTGTCGCGCAACAGCTCGACCAGCACGCCACCAGTGCCGAGCGTCATCACCGCGCCGAACATCGGATCGCGGGTGAAGCCGACGATGAGTTCGGCAACACCGTCGCGCACCATGCGCTCGACATAGAGCCCGGTGCCGAGCGGCAACAGGTTATGCGCTGCGGTGCTGACGGATTCGGCATCCCTGAGATTGAGCCTGACAGCGCCAACTTCGGATTTGTGGGTGACGCCGAGCGCCTTCAACGCGACGGGAAAGCCGAGCGCCATGGACGAAATCACCGCTTCGACGGCATTGGCGGCGCGCTCGCCCTTCGGCACCGGCAGGCCGGCTTTGATCAGCCGTGACTTCGCCTCGGCTTCGTCGGGCGTGACGTGGTCCCCGCCAGAGGCGCCGGAGGCCGACGTGTCGATCGGCTGCGCCTGCGGTTCAGCCCAAGCCCAGCCGATGAAGGCTGCTGCGCCGGCTGCATCCATCGCTTCCGAAATGCCGAACAACGGCACCATGCCGCGCGCCATCAGTTCGGCGGTGTATTCCTCCGGCAGGTTCTCCGGCAGCGAGGAGACGATCGCACCATGCGCCTTGTTGGTCTTGAGCGCCGATTCGAAAGCGCGCAACGTCGCCCACCAGTCGGTGACCGAGCAGCGGTCGGGTCGCGGAAAATCGAGCACCAGCATGTTGAGGTCGAAACCGCCCGACACCATGGCGGTGAAGGTGGCGGTCATCGCCGGCTCGTTGTTCCAGATGAAGGTGTGATAGTCCAAGGGATTGGCGACCGCGACCAGCGGCCCGAGCGTCGATTTGACATGGGCGCGATGGCTGTCGGTCAGCACAGGGAAATTGACCCAGCGGCCTTCGGCGCTGTCGGCCATGACGGAGGCCTCGCCGCCGGAGCAGCTCATCGACGACAGCCTATAGCCGGGCAAAGGTCCGGTGATGTGCAGCAGCTTCAGCGCCTCGATGAAGGCGGGGATCGAATCGACACGCGCAATGCCGAGCCGCCGCAGGAACGCACCCGAGGCCGCGTCCGAGCCGGCGAGCGACGCGGTATGCGAGACAGTCGCTTGCCTGGCCTGTTCGGAACGGCCGACCTTCATGGCGATGATCGGCTTCTTCAGCTCGCGGGCTCGTGCCGCCAGCCGTTCGAAGCCGGCTACCGAATCGAAGGCCTCGATGTGCAGGCCGAGCGACGTGACCCGCTCATCCTCGATCAGGCCGAGCGCCATTTCGGACAGGCCGGTCTGCGCCTGGTTGCCGGCGGTCATCAGGAAGGCGATCGGCAGGCCGCGCTTCTGCATGGTCATGTTGATGGCGATGTTGGAGGACTGGGTGATGATGGCGACGCCCTTGCCGCCCTCGGCCAGTCTTATGCCGCCATGCTGGTCGGGCCACAGCAGCGCGCCGTCGGCATAATTGATCAGGCCGTAGCAATTCGGCCCGATGATCGGCATCTGGCCGGCCGCCGCGACCAGCTCGGCCTGCAGCCGCTCGCCATCATCGTCATAGGCCTCGGTTTCGAGGAAGCCGGCGGCAAAGCAGACGGCGCCGCCGGCGCCGCGTTCGGCCAGCGCCTTGATCACCTCGATGGTCAAATGCCGGTTGACGCCGACAAAGGCAGCATCCGGCGCGCCGGGCAGGTCAGCCACCGAACGATAGGCCTTGCGACCGGCAACCTCGTCCTTGGTCGGATGCACCGGCCAGATCTCGCCGGCAAAACCCATCTTGATCGATTGCGCGACGACGGCTGCAGCCTGCGCACCGCCGAAGACGGCGATCGATTTAGGCCGCAGGAGACGCTCCAGTTTATGCATATGTTATGCCCCGAACGGGCGCAGCAGCGCCCTTGAAATGATGTGGCGCTGGATCTCGGATGTGCCTTCCCAGATGCGCTCGACGCGCGCGTCGCGCCAGATGCGCTCCAGCGGCAGATCGTCCATCAGCCCCATGCCGCCATGGATCTGGATCGCTTCATCGGCAACGTATGCGAGCATTTCGGTGGCCTTCAGCTTGGCCATGGCCATGTCCTGGTCGGTGACGGTGCCCTGATCGTACTTCCAGCCGGCTTCGAACACCATCAGGTCGGCGGCCTTCAATTCGGTCGCCATGTCGGCAAGCTTGAACGATACGCCCTGGAACTTGCCAATCTGCTGGCCGAACTGCTGGCGTTGCGCGGCGTATTCGACGGCATGGCCAAGCGCACGCTCGGCGCGACCGAGGCAGGTGGCGCCGACCTGCAGCCGGGTGGCGCCGAGCCAGGAATTGGCGACGTCGAACCCCTTATGGACTTCGCCCAACACTTGGGCGGCGGGCAGCCGGCAATCGTCGAATTCGAGGATGGCGTTGGTGTAGCCGCGATGCGAGACGTTGCGGTAACCGTCACGGACGGTGAAGCCTTTGGTGCCCTTATCGACGAAGAAGGCGGTGATCTTCTTGCGTTTTCCGCGCGGCGAATCCTCTTCGCCGGAAGCCATGAACACGATGGCGAAGTCGGCGAGGTCGGCGTGGGAGATAAAATGCTTGGTGCCGTTCAGCACCCAGTCGTCGCCATCCTGCACGGCGGTCGCCTTCATGCCGCGCAGGTCGGAGCCGGCGCCCGGCTCGGTCATCGCCAGGCAGTCCCATTTCTCGCCACGGATGCAGGGGAACAGATATTTCTCGCGCTGTTCGGGTGTGCCGGCCAGGAGGATGTTGGAGGGACGCGCCACGCAGGTCCAGTGCAGCGCGTAATTGGCGCGGCCGAGTTCCTTCTCGTAGAGCAGCCAGGTCACCGTATCGAGGCCCGCTCCGCCGACATCGGCCGGCATGTTGGCGGCATAGAGCCCTGCCTCGATCGCCTTTACCTTGATCTCCTCGATCAGGTCGCGGCGCAGCACGCCGGTGCGCTCGACCTCGCGCTCATGCGGGTAAAGCTCGTTCTCGACGAACGCGCGCGTCGTCTCGACGATGAGCTTCTGTTCCTCCGACAGCCCGAAATCCATGCTCTCAGCCTTTCTTCTTGCCGGTCTTTTTCTTCGGCTTTTCGGCTTTCTTGACCGGTTTCAAGGCTTTGGCCTTCTCGGCCGCCTTGGAGGCCACAGGCTTCTTCGCCGCCAGCTTGGCCAGCTGCCTGGTATAGTCCTTGTGCAGCGCGCCGGCGCCCCAGCCCTTGCCTTTGTTTTGTTTCGACAGCGCATCCATGATGGCGACCAGATTGTCGTCGCGGATCTTTTCCAGCTCGCGGATCGACAGCCCATGCGCCTGTTCGTCCGACTGCGTGGCGATCAGGTCGACCAGTTCGTCGTTGAACTCAGGCACGTCCATCAGCTTGGTCCATGGCCATTTCAGGCACGGCCCGAACTGCGCCATGAAGTGGCGCATGCCGGCCTCGCCGCCGGCGACGCGATAGACCTGGAACATGCCCATCTGCGCCCAGCGCAGGCCGAAGCCATAGCGCATGATGTCGTCGAGTTCCTCGACCGTGCAGATGCCGTCCTTGATCAGCCAAAGTGCCTCGCGCCATGCCGCTTCGAGCAGGCGGTCGCCGACGAAGGCCTCGATCTCCTTGCGGATGACGACAGGCTTCATGCCGATCGAGGCATACATCTCCTTGGCGACCTCGATCGCCTCGGGGAAGGTCTGCTCGCCACCGACGATCTCCACCAGCGGCAGGAGATAGACCGGGTTGAACGGATGGCCGACGACCAGCCGCTCCGGATGCTTCTTCATCGCCACCTGCATGTCGGTCGGCTTGATGCCGGAAGTCGAGGAGCCGACAATCGCGTTGGCCGGCGCGTGAGCGTCGATCTCGGCCAGCACGCGGTGTTTCAGGTCGAGCCGCTCCGGCACGCTCTCCTGGATGAAATCGGCATCGGCGACCGCTTCGGCGATGGTCTTGGCGAAGGTCAGCTTGCCCTCTTTCGGCAGGCCGCCGGGCACCATCTGCTTGTAGGCGCGGCGCGCGCCCTTCATCACTTCGCCGACCTTGCGCGACGCCTCGGGATCGGGATCGAAGATCGACACGTCGATGCCGTTGAGCAGCAGGCGCGCCACCCAGCCGGCGCCGATGACGCCGCCGCCGATGGCGGCTGCCTTGTTGATGATGCTCATGCTGAAGCTCCGGTTCTTGTCGCGGCGGTTGCGGGATCGATGAGGGGTACGCGCTCGCCGGCTCGGATCACCGAGGGATCGTAGGCCTTGCGGGCAAAGACTTCGAGCACGAAGGGCCGGAAGAATTCCATCGACAGCGTGTCATAGTCGGGGTCGAAGCTGGACTGGTCCCAGCGTTCGCAAAACTGGTCGCAATCGTCGAAATAAGCATGGCCGGCAAAGCGGTCGCGGGCGTGGCGGTTGCCGCCGAGATGATGGGCATAATAGAGCCGCTGGAAGTCGCCATGCTTTTCCACCACCCAAGTGCACTGCTCGCGCACGAAAGGTTTCAGGATCGAAGCGGCATATTCGTCGTGATTGTAAGGCGCATAGATGTCGCCGATGTCGTGCAGCAGCGCGCAAGCGATCCAGTCGGTGTCTGCGCCGTCGCGCCAGGCACGTGTCGCTGCCTGCAGCGAATGGCCGAGCCGGGTGATCTTGTAGCCGGAAAGACCCGCGTCGAGCTGCACCAGCGCGTCGAGCAGCCGCTCGCCGGTCCTGGCCGCATAGTCGATTTCATGCGCGGTCAGGAACTCGTAGTCGTCCCGGTCGCCATCCTTCATCGCGGTGAATTTTACGGTAGTCATGCCGACCCTCCCGACGAATAATTATGCCGCGATCGGCGCCCGCTTGGTGAGGTTGAGCTTCTGCCGTACCTCTTCCGGTCCAAGGATTCTGGCGCCGAGATTGGTGACGATGCTGGCGGCGCGCTCGACCAGCTGTGCGTTGGTGGCCAGCACGCCCTTGTCGAGCCACAGATTGTCCTCCAGCCCGACGCGGACATTGCCGCCGGCCAGCACCGCCGCCGCGGCATAAGCCATCTGGTTGCGGCCGATGGCGAAGGCCGACCAGTTCCAGGTCGACGGCACATTGTTGACCATGGCCATGAAGGTGTTGAGATCATCAGGCGCACCCCACGGCACGCCCATGCAAAGCTGCACCAGCGCATCCGGGTTGAGCACCTTTTCCTCGACCAGTTGCTTGGCGAACCACAGATGGCCGGTGTCGAAAGCCTCGATCTCCGGCTTGACGCCGAGCGCCGTCATCATGCCGCCCATGGCGCGCAGCATGCCGGGCGTGTTGGTCATGACATAGTCGGCCTCGGCGAAATTCATGGTGCCGCAGTCGAGTGTGCAGATTTCCGGCAGGCATTGGCGCACATGTTCCATGCGGTTGGTGGCACCGCCCATGTCGGTGCCTTTTTCGTTGAGCGGCAGCGGCGCTTCCGGCGATCCGAACACCATGTCGCCGCCCATGCCGGCGGTCAGGTTCAGGATGACGTCGACTTCTGCCGCGCGGATGCGCTCGGTCACTTCGCGGTAGAGATGTACGTCGCGCCTCGGCCTGCCGGTCTCGGGATCGCGCACATGGCAATGCACGATGGCGGCGCCCGCCTTGGCCGCATCGATGGCGGAATCCGCGATCTGCTTGGGCGAGCGCGGCACATGCGGGCTGCGGTCCTGCGACCCGCCGGACCCGGTCACGGCACAGGTAATGAAGACCTCACGGTTCATCGCAAGCGGCATGGAACTCTCCTCCGAAAGAAATAGGCCTCAACAATGCCCGACTTGCCGGAAACTGTTTTGCGTTTTACGAAGCTTCCATGACGAAAAGCGAAAAACCAACGATCTTTCGCGCCGAGCGCTCGCCGCTTAGGGTGACGCTGCTGGTATTTTCCGGTTCGTCGATCATGTGCGTCGCATCCGCCGTCGATCCACTGCGCGCGGCCAACCGCATCTCCGGCGAGACCCTGTTCGATTTCAAGCTGGTCTCGGTGACCGGCGAGGCTCCAGTCACCACTTGCGGCCTGCCGGTGGCGGTCGGCGGCCGCTTCGATGCGGGCGAGTCGACCGACGTTCTTGTCGTCGTCGCCGGCTTCGGCACCCAGAACTATGCGACATCGGCTCTGTTATCCGGCCTGCGCCGGGCCGCACGGACAGCACGCGCTTGCGGCGGTGTCGAAGCCGGCACCTGGCTGGTGGCGCGCGCCGGCCTGCTGGAAGGACGCAGCGCCACCACCCACTGGGAGGACATGGAGGACTTTTCCTCGGCATTCCCCGGCGTCGATGTCCGCCCTGACCGCTATGTTATCGACGGGCCGGTGTTCACCTCGGGCGGCGCGTCGCCGACCTTCGACCTGATGCTGCATCTCATCCGCACGAGGCTCGGCATGGCCGTCGCGCTCGATGTCGCCAGCGTCTTCATCTACGACCAGGCGCGCGCCGCCACCGACGCACAGCCGCTGGTCTCGCTCGGCCGGCTCGATGGCTACGATCCGCGGCTGGCGCAAGCGATCCGGCTGATGGAAGCGCATGTCGACCAGCCGCTGACCATTGAAGCGGTGGCCAAGCGCGCCGGCGTGACGGCACGGACGCTGGAGAGCATCTTTCGCAAATCGATCGGCGAGACACCGGGCGCCTATTACCTCAGGCTGCGCCTGGGCGCCGCGCGCCGGCTGGTGGTCGATACAAGGATCGCCATGGCCGATATTGCCGGGCGGACCGGATTCTCATCCGCCGCGGCGTTTTCAAGAGCGTTTTCAAGGGCTTTCGGCGAAGCGCCGGTCAGGCTGCGCCGGGGCTGACTATGATAGAATCAGGCAGCGTTCTGACGGTCGCTGCCGCCGTCGATCTGCGAGCGCATTTGCTTGGCAAGATGGGTCTCGAAACGGCTGGCCACAGCGCGATCCCATTCGTTCGAGCGGCGCGTGCCGTCCTTCGGATGCGGCATTGCCATCAGCCGGTCGATGATCGATCCAGCCTCGCCAGGTGAGAGCAGGGCGTCGATTTCACGTTCGTTCTGCATATCGGTTCGCCTCCTTCTTCCTCTCCCGCCACGAGCCACTCTTATACGAGATTCGTGACGGCAGTTTGAAGGCAAGAGCGAGGTCATTGAAGGGCGTCGAAGGGCAAAACCATGTCGCTGGACCGGGCCATGCGCAAAGCTGTTCCTGCGCCCAGGCAGGTCAGGTTCCTGGAATTGCTCAAAGCCGCTTTTCGAACAGCACCGTGGTGAAGCCACTGTCCCATTCGTCATCGGGATAGCGGCTTTTCTCGATATAGCCGACCGCTTTGTAGAGTGCTTGTGCGGGCAGGTTGAACGTGTCGGTCTCCAGCCGCGCCTGCGCCAATCCGGCCGCACTGACCGCCTGTTCGGCATGGGAAAGCAGCTTGCGGCCGACACCTTGGCCTTGACGGGATGCCATCACGTGCAGGGCCTCGATGAAATCCGCGCGCCAATGGATCAAGCCGGCGACCTCGCCATCGATCTCGGCAACGGCGAATTCAGGCCAGCTCTGGTCGACATAGCGCCCGCCAATATCCGTCTCGACATAGCGTTGCGCGGCTGCTTCGGTGATGTTCGGCAGCCAGGTGCCTTCGAAGGTTTCCTGCAGCACCTGCTTCAGCGCCGGAATATCGCTCGCCTGCGCAGGGCGCACGATGATTCGATCCTCTGCCATTTCCGTCTCCTGCCAATGCATGTCGCCAAAGTGCACAGCGGTTTGGGACGACGACATGCCGCCGCACGGGCCCTCTTTCGGTGACACGTGTAGCGTCCTGGTCTCACGCAGGCTGCCGAAGATCTGTGCGATCCTCGGCAGCTTGTCGCGAAGTGGGCTGACTAGCAGATGGCGATGGCGGCGGCTTTCAGCCAGTGGCGCCGGATGTCGGTCCAAAGATGAAGCGGCGCTCGCCCTACACGTAGCGGTTGACGATGTTTTCCAGCAGTTCCTGGCGGCCGGACCTCGGCTGCGGCTCGATCTTCTTCTTGACGACACGCTCGGCGATATCCTCAAGCGTGCGCTTGCCGGCAAGCATCGCCTTGCCCTCGGCCGTGTTCCAGCCGGCATAGCGTTCGGCCAGCGGCGCCGACAGTGCCTTGTCCTCGACCATGCGCGCCGCAGCTTTCAGGCCGCGAGCGCAAGAGTCCATGCCGCCGATATGGCCGATCAGCAGGTCCTGCGGATCGAGCGACTGGCGGCGCAGCTTGGCGTCGAAATTGGTGCCGCCGGTCTTGAAGCCGCCAGCCTGCAGGACTTGGTAGTAGGCCAGTGCCATTTCCGGCACGTTGTTGGGGAACTGGTCGGTGTCCCAGCCCGACTGGTAGTCGTTGCGATTCATATCGATCGAACCGAAAATGCCGAGCGCATTGGCCAGAGCCAGTTCGTGCTCGAAGGAATGGCCGGCCAGGATGGCGTGGCCCTGCTCGATATTGACCTTGACCTCCTTCTCCAGCCCGAAGCGCTTGAGGAAGCCGTAGACCGTGGCGACATCGTAATCGTACTGATGCTTGGTTGGCTCCTGCGGCTTCGGCTCGATCAGGATCGTGCCCTTGAAGCCGATCTTGTGCTTGTAGTCGACGACCATGCTGAGGAACCGGCCGGCCTGTTCCTGCTCGCGCGCAAGGTCGGTGTTGAGCAGGGTCTCATAGCCTTCGCGCCCGCCCCACAGCACGTAGTTTTCGCCCTTCAGCCGCTTGGTGACGTCGATACAGCTTTTTACCGTCGCCGCCGCGTAGGCAAAGACATCCGGATCGGGATTGGTGGCCGCGCCCGACATGAAGCGGCGGTTGGAGAACAGATTGGCGGTGCCCCAAAGCAGCTTGACGCCGGTCTGCTTCATCTTGCCCGCGAAGTAGTCGGCGATCTCATCGAGGCGCGCCGCACTCTCGGAAAAATCCTTGCCTTCCGGCCGTACATCGGCGTCGTGGAAGCAGAAGTAGGGCGCGCCGAGCAACGAGAACATCTCGAAGGCGACATCTGCTTTCAGTTTTGCCAGCTCCATCGTGTCGACGCCGCCGGCCTTGGGAAACCACGGCCGGTCGAAAGTCTGGCCGCCGAACGGATCGCCACCCGGCCAGGCAAAGGAGTGCCAGTAGGCAACGGCGAAGCGCAGATGATCTTCCAGCCGCTTGCCGGCGACGACCTCATCGGGATTGTAGAACCTATAGGCCAGCGGATTGGTCGAATCCGGCCCTTCATATTTGATCTTCTGGATGTCGCCGAAAAATCCACTGCTCATGATTTCTGTCCTCTCACAAAGTTCTGACGCCATTACCTCAGGCGTAATTGGTTTCACGCCGGCGCTGGTTGAAAAGGGTCATGTCAAAGCCACCAAACGAAGGAGACAGACCATGACCGACCTCACCAAGATCGCTAAAAACTACATCACCGCCTGGAACGAAAGCGATGCCGGCCGCCGGGCCGAATTGCTCAAGGCGACCTTCACGGAAGACGTCAGCTACCGCGATCCGCTCATGCAGGGTGATGGCCATGAAGGCGTCGCGGCTCTGATCGGCGGCGTGCAGCAGCGCTTTGCCGGTTTCCGGTTCTCGCTGAAGGGTACGCCGGACGGTTTTGCCGACAAGATCCGCTTCTCGTGGAATCTCGGACCTGAGGGGACGCCTTCGGTGATCGAAGGTACCGACATCGGAATCATCGAGAACGGCCGCCTCAAGAGCGTCACCGGTTTTCTCGACAAGGTGCCGGCGCAGTGAGCCGGACACCCGCGGCGTGGGCGAAAGACCGCTCACGCCGTGGCGACCCTGATTGCCGGATAAAGCGCCCGGTAGCGCTGATAGGCATCGGCATAGGCGCCGCCGAGCGCCGCATCCGGTTCGATAGTTGCGTCCGTCCTCGGGGCCGTACAGATTTCGAGCGGATCGGCACCCGTCGCCGCGATCAGGCCGAGCCGCGCGGCACCAAAGGCGGCGCCGAAGTCGCCGTCGGCAGGAATGTCGACAGGCAGTTGAAGCGCGGTGGCAATCGCCTTCAACCAGTAGCGTGAGCGCGAACCGCCGCCGATCGCCGTCACCCGCGTCAAGGCTGTGCCGGCCGTGGCCAGCGCTTCGAGGCTGTCGCGGAAGGCAAAGGCTACACCCTCCAGCACGGCCTGGGTCAGCACGGCACGGCTCGATTGATGCGCCAGCCCGGTGAACGCGCCGCGAATGGCGGAATCATTGTAGGGCGTGCGCTCACCCGAGAGGTATGGCAGGAAGGACACGCCGCTCGGCGCCTTCAATGTGTCGCCGAGCTCAGTGGTCAACTCGCCGGCGCTCTTCCCGGTGATTTCCGACAGCCAGTTGAGCGAATCGGTTGCCGACAGGATGACCCCCATCTGGTGCCACGTGTTCGGAAGCGCGTGGCAGAAGGTGTGAACCGCGCTAGCCGGGTTGGGCAGGTAGGAAGCGTTGGCGGCAAACAGCACACCCGACGTGCCGAGCGAAACAAAAGCGTGGCCGGCGCCAACCGTGCCCATGCCGCAGGCCGAGGCCGCGTTGTCGCCGGCGCCACCGGCGATCGGAATGCCGGCCTGAACGCCCCACTTCGATGCCAATTCGCTGCGCAACGCGCCTGCCTTCTGCGTACCCTCGACCAGCGACGGCATCTGCTTTTCATCGAGCGATGTCGCCGCGAGCAAATCCGCACTCCAGCGCCGCTTGCCGACATCGAGCCAGGACGTGCCGGCAGAATCCGACATTTCCGAAATGTGCTCGCCCGAAAGCCAGAGCCGCAGGAAATCCTTGGGCAGCAGCACTTTTGCGACCTTGGCGAAGACAGCGGGCTCGTTGTTCTTCACCCAGGCCAGTTTCGGCGCGGTGAACCCGGGAAAGACGATGTTGCCGGTCAGGGCGCGGAAACGCGGATCGGCATCGAGGACGGCGGCCTCGGCATGGCTGCGCGTGTCGTTCCACAGGATGCAGGGGCGCAGCACCTTGTCGGCGGCGTCAAGCAGCGTGGCGCCATGCATCTGGCCGGACAGGCCAATGCCCTTGACTGCCGCGAGTTCATGCGGATGGGAGGATTTGAGCTCGGCGATTGCGTCTTCGCAGGCCCGGATCCAGTGCTCGGGATTCTGTTCCGACCAGCCGGGGTGCGGCCGTGAAACATCAAGCGAACCATGGCCGGAACCGATGACGGTTTGCCCGGCATCGATCAGCAGCGCCTTGACGCCCGACGTCCCGAGATCGAGGCCCAGATACATGTCTTCCTCCCACGCCAGTTAATTTTTTCGGGTCTCGAAAAAATCTGGCTTGGCCAGTTTCTAAAACAAGATCCGCTTCGGGTCAATTCTCCGACAAATCGGCGGCGCGTCGCACAAACAGCGCTGACAGCGGACTGTCGGGCCGCGCCATCGAACGCTCCGCCGTGAGCGCCTTGGCCAGCGCACCCTCACCGGCGCGCAAGGCCGCCTCGATCAGCGTCAGGTCGATGACGTCGCGCTGGGCGTGGCTGCCACCGAAACGATGTGCGATCGCCCGGATCGGCCGGATCAGGCGCGCGGTCTCGGCGTAGCTGCCCTCACCGAATGCCTTGATGGCGAGCGTCAGCGGATGGCCGACATCCCGCGTGAAAGCCGCATTGTCGTCGCTGCCACGCATGGCCTCGCGCTGAGCCTCGAGCAAGGCGAGGGCCGGCGCATCTAACCCGGCACCCACGAAGGCCATCATCGCGTGGGCGTCGTTGAAGGCATAAAGAC
Source organism: Mesorhizobium sp. BR1-1-3 (assembly GCF_020165455.1). Taxonomy (NCBI): domain Bacteria; kingdom Pseudomonadati; phylum Pseudomonadota; class Alphaproteobacteria; order Hyphomicrobiales; family Phyllobacteriaceae; genus Mesorhizobium; species Mesorhizobium sp. BR1-1-3. The sequence goes on along the minus strand of NZ_JAIUIC010000011.1, from coordinate 106,245 downwards.
CCGCTCCCGCCTTGCCCCAGTTGGCGGCGAGTGCCGCCCAGCGGTCGCCGACATCGACGCCGCCGAGGTGGAGCCGCCACAGGATTGCCGAGGCATCGACCATGTTGAGCGCCATCGTCGATTGCACGCTGTAGATAGGGCCGTCATAGAGGGCCAGCACCGCGTCGGTCTCGCCGAGATCATAGTGGAACAGCGCCAGGTGCCACCAATTGTGGACCTGCAGGAAGCTCTCCCGTGTCCACGCTTCCGGATTGGCGCGCATCCAGGCAATGCCATCCCTTTGCCGGCTTTGCATCTCCATGACATGGGCGACGGCGTGCTGCGCCCAGCCGTCGCGCGGCTCGATGTCGACTGCCTCGCGGCCAAGCTGCTCGGCCCTGACATAGTCACCCATTTCCTCCAGCCCGAAAGCCTGCATGCCGAGCATGGCGTGGTAGCCGGGCATGCCGCTTTGCCACGAAGGCAGGGCACGAGCGATGCGGTCGCGCAGCATGCGGGCATTGCCGGTGAAGAAATCGATCTGGTGGCCGACCTGCAGCGCCAGCCCGTCGCGCGGGGTCTCGATGGTGATGTCCTCGAGAACGCGGCTGGCCTCATGCCAGCGCCCGCTGGCGAGATGGCCAAGGGCCGAGACATGCGCCCGCTCGCGCGTGGTCGCGGCAAGCGGCAGTGCGGCCTCATGGCAAGCCTTGGCCACGGCCGTCGCCTCCCGCTCGGTGGCGAGGCCGAACAGATATCCCTTGAAGACATGGGCCATGACGAAGCCGGGATCTTCCGCGATGGCGCGGTCGACGGAAGCTACGGGATCGCCGATGAAGCACTGCAGTTCACGCACTGCCTGGCTGTAAGGCGTGAATCCCGCCTCCGTCGCGCCCGAAAGTGCCAGGCCGAATGCGTCCCTGATTGCCATGCGATGTCCTTTATCGACCCGTGACAGGCCCTTGATCCTTCGGCCCAAAGCGATCCTAAAGCATAGGCCACGGACACGCCAACCGTGCGCTACGCCAGACCTTTCAGTAGTCTTTGCAGTTTAGCAACCATGCGGGGCAGATTAGGCTTTGTAAAATTGAATGAATTGTGTCTTCATTGCGGCGGCTGGCGGGGGCTGGAAATCGCGAATCGAGAGGGGACGCGATGCGGCATGTGAAGAACTCGCTTCCGAACAGTCGTTCGGCGGATGCGCAGGTGACAATTGCTTCGCAACGGCGAAAGCCGCATCCGTTACATCCGTGGCTTATTAGCATCCTCTCAACTACAGCTTTTGCGTTGCTGCCCAACTCCGCCGCGTTTGCCGCATGCGTGCTGGCTCCATCCGCCGGAAACACCGTCTACACCTGTGACAGCGGCGACTCAGCCGGCAGCCTCACCGATCTCGACGGCGACAACACGCTGAATTTTCCCGCCGGCGGCACCGGGCAGATATCAGGCAATGTGACCTTTGGCGTCGGCACGGACCGCATCGACATGCAGTCCGGCACCATCACCGGCGCCGTCGATCAGGGTGGCGGCACGGATTTCTTCACCATTGGCGCGGGCACCGTCGCCGGCAATGTCCAGCAGGGCGCCGGCATCGACGACTTCAACATGAGCGGCGGCCAGATCGGCTCGCTCAACCAGGGCGACGGCCTCGACACCTTCACCATGACCGGCGGACGCATCGTCGATTTCTTCGACGATGGCGACCACGCCGTGATGACCGGTGGCCGCATCGGCCGGGTCAACATGAAGCTAGATCAGAACTATTTCAACATGTCAGGCGGCACCATCGACCGCAACCTCGTCACCGGCTTCGACAAGGATACGATCATCCTGTCGGGCGGCACCATCGGCGGCAACATCAGCGTCAGCGGCGGCAATGACAGCGTCACGGTCACCGGCGGCACGGTCGGTGGCGATATACTGATGAGCTTTGGCGCCGACAATTTCGTCTGGAACGGTGGCGGCATCATCTATGGTTCCGTCGATCTCGGCGGCGATAACGACACCGCCAGGCTCAGCAACCTCACCAACGCCAATCTCGGTGCCACGGATGCCATATCAGGTGGTGCCGGCACCGATGCGCTGACCCTGGACAACGTCAAACTGGATGGCATCAGCCGGCTCCAGAACTGGGAAAGCATCGACGCCACCAATGACACCCAGCTGACGATGGACAGCAATCTGGTGCTCGGCGACAGCGGCACCGGCACGGGTTCGCTCAGTGTCGATGCCGCAAGCACGCTCTATGGCGGCGGCTTCAATGCGGCGATCCAGGCGTTTACGGCAGGCCAGCTGGCGCAGGTCACCAATGCCGGCCGCATCGACCTGACCAATGGCAGCACCGGCGCCACCGACAGCCTGACGATTTCGGGCAATTATGTCGGCCTGGGTGGCCTGCTGCTTATCCAGACCGAGCTCGGTGACGATTCCTCCGCATCCGACAAGTTGGTCCTGTCGAGCGGAACGGCTTCCGGTTCGACCGGCATCTCCGTGGTCAATCTCGGCGGCGCGGGGGCTGCGACCACGCAGGACGGCATCATGGTCATCCAGGCAATCAACGGCGCCACCTCGGGCGCCACGACATTTGCGCTCGACGCCCCGGTCGCTGCCGGTGCCTTTGAATATTATCTGTTCAAGGGCGGCGTCAGCGCCGGCAGCGAGGAGAACTGGTACCTGCGCTCGACGCTGAACACGCCGGCCCCGCCGGCCGCAGCCCCGCCGGCGCTGGAACCTGCTCCGCCGCCGGTACCTGAGCCGCCGGCGGCCGAACCGCCGCCGCCGCCGCCCATCGACCCTGCGCCGCCGCCTCCGCCGGAATCCACCCCCGGCGATCCCGATCCGGTTGATCCGGCGCCGCCGGTCGTGCCGACCGATCCGCCGCCCGCGACACCACCGCCACCACCACCGGCACCAGTGGCGGATCCGCCCCCGCCGCCGCCGGTGGTGCCAACTGAGGTGCCCGACCTGCCGACACCGGCGGCGGGCGAGGAAATCCTGCTCTATCGCATCGAGGTTCCGGTCTATTCGGCCTTGCCGCCGGTCGCCGAACATCTGGCGATGACGACGCTCGGCACATTCCACGAACGGCGCGGCGAGCAGAGCCTGTTGTCGAACACCGAGCTGTCGCCGGTCTGGGGCCGCATCTTCGGTCAGGACAGCAAAATGGCCTATTCAGGAACGGTATCGCCGTCCTTTGACGGCACCCTGTTCGGCCTCCAGGCGGGCTTCGATCTGTTCGGCCGCGAAACCGCGTCGGGCCAGACCGATCGCGCCGGCCTGTTCGTCGCCTATGCCAGCATGAATGGCGACGTGCGCGGCCAGGCGCTGGGCAGGGACAATCTGTCCGTCGGCAGCATGGATATCAACGGCACCAGTGTCGGCGGCTACTGGACCCGGATCGGTCAGGGTGGCTGGTACCTGGACGGCGTCCTCATGGCCACCTTCTTCGGCGGCAACGCAACATCGTCGCGCGACATTGGCATCGACGTCGGCGGGACCGGCGTCACCGCTTCGCTGGAAGGCGGCTATCCCATCGCGCTGGCGCAAGGCTGGACGCTTGAACCGCAGGCGCAACTGGTCTGGCAGCAATTGTCGCTCGACGATGCGTCGGACCGCTTTGCTTCGGTTTCCTTCGATACGGACGGCAGCGTGACCGGCCGGCTCGGCGCACGGCTGCAAGGCGAAACAACGATCAATGGCATGGCGCTGCAGCCGTATCTCAAGGCCAACATCTGGCACGATTTCGGCGGCACCAGCCATGTCAATTTCGACACCACCGACATCTCGACCGAGGGCAGATCGACCTCGTTCGAGTTCGGCGGCGGCGTGATTGCCAAGGTGACGGACAAGGTCAGCATCTTCGCCACCGGCGACTACACCACCAATCTCGGTGGCGACAAGCGTCGGATCCTCGAAGGCAATCTGGGCTTCAGCGTCAAATGGTAAGGCCGGTCATGATCCCGAAAACCAGTTTCGGGATCATGATCAAAAAGACAGCTTAATTGCTGGAACGCATCGCCACCGTGGCGATGCCGGCGCCGACCAGCAGCGTACCGCCGGTGCGGTTGAAGATGCGGATCGCCTTGGGATTGCGCACCACGTTGCGTGCGCGTGCCGCGATCAGCGCATAGCCGAAGGCATTGGCGAAGGCGAGCGCCAGGAAGGTCGTCTCGAAGATCAGCATCTGCGTCCAGAAATCGGCGTGCCGGTCGAGGAACTGCGGCAGGAAAGCAACGAAGAACGTGATGCTTTTCGGGTTGAGCGCGGTGACGAGCCAGGCGTGCGCCATCATCTTGGCCGAGGAGACCGCGTCGGTGCGCGGTTCGGCCTTCAACGCGCCGCCGGCGCGAAACAGTTTCACGCCAAGATAGATCAGATAACCGGCGCCGATCAGCTTCAGGATGGTGAAGACGGTCGCCGAGGCCGCCAGCAGCGCGCCGATACCCAGCATCGACAACGTCATCGCAGTGAAATCCCCCAACGCCACGCCGACGGCCATCGGCAGAGCGGTACGCCAGCCCTGGCCCAGCGCATAGGACACGACCAGCAGGATGGTCGGACCCGGAATGATGAGAAGGATCGTCGATGCGGCAGCGAAGGCGGCCCAGTTTTCGAAGGACATGCTCGTCTCCTTTGAGCTTAAAGAAGAGGATAAATCCTTAGGCCCGGGAGAATGTAAAGAGGCGATTTCCCTAACTGCGCCAGCGGCAGATCGGTGTCAGTTCGCGCCGCTCAGTGTGCTCACGATATCGGCCAGGCTGACATTGGCACCGAGAACGGTAGCCGCCGCGACAATGGCAGCGGCAAAAAGCTTGATGTCGGTTTTTAAGGTCTTGCACATGGAGGCCCCTCGCTGATGGTTCGAGGAGTAGGAGACGCCGGCGCCGGGAATATGACTCGACCGAGGTCTTTTTGTGCAGCAGCCTTCGTTCAAGTTCAGGCAAGAAGGTCGAACATCGCCAAGGCCATGCGCAAATGCAGGCTGTGCAAGGTCTTCACGCTTTATCAACCATGAATGAGGAAAATGCCTGCTATCCGGCCGGACCGTGCTTCCCGCCGACAGCGTAGGGTCTGGGTATATGCGTGAGTTGCCGCAAGGTCTGACGCCGCCGCGAAATGGCGACGCAATCGAAACCGATCATCATCTTTCCCGCCGCGCCATCCTGTCCGGGGCAGGGGCGCTTGCGCTGCTGAGCGCCGCCGGTTGCTCGACCTCGGGCGGCGGTCTGCCGGCGCTCGAGCTCGACGACGTCACCACGGGTTCCGTGCGGCCGATCCGGCCAAGCATCAGCGTCGACAAGAACATCACCAGCCCCGGCGTCATGTATGCCGGGCTGACCGACGGCGGCTTCAACGTGCCGGAAGTGCCATATCTGAAGGTCAAGCCGGAATTCCGCCGCCAGATCGTCGTCGACACCACAGGCGAGGCCCCCGGCACCATCGTCGTCCATCTCAAGGAGCGCATGCTCTATCTCGTCCAGCCGGGTGGCGACGCCATTCGGTACGGCGTCGGCATCGGCAAGGATGGTTTCCGCTGGTCCGGCCGCGCCAACATCCAGTACGGCAGGGAATGGCCGACCTGGACGCCGCCGCCGGAGATGATCGCCCGCAAGCCTGAACTGGTGAAGTGGCAGGCCGGACAGCCCGGCGGCCTCACCAATCCGCTCGGCGCGCGTGCCCTCTACATCTACCAGGACGGCAAGGACACCGGCTATCGCATCCACGGCTCGCCCGAATGGTGGAGCATCGGCCAGGCGATGTCGTCGGGCTGCGTGCGCCTGATCAACCAGGACATCATCGACCTCTACAGCCGCGTCTCCAAGAAAAATCCGGTCGTCGTCGTCTGACGCTTATGCGGCGTGTTGGCGCCGCTCGAAACTCCCGTTGCGCGATGCAGCAAGACAGGCCAAGGTGCCTTGAAAACCATCGCGCCGGGAGAAATCAAGCATGGCTGGAACGTTTGTCATCGCGCAGGGCGGCGGCCCAACCGCCGTCATCAACCAGACGGTTGTCGGGGCGACACTGGAGATCCGCAAGCGGCATCCAGGTGCCAAGGTGCTGGGCTCGATCCACGGCGTGCGCGGCATCCGTGACGGCAATTATGTCGACCTTTCCGCCATCCCGGAGGACCGGCTGCGGCTGATTGCCGGCACGCCGAGCGCCGCCCTCGGCTCGACCCGCGACAAGCCCGACGCCGCCTATTGTGATGTCATCCTCAACGGCCTGAAGAAGGCCGGCGCCGACGCCTTCATCTATATCGGCGGCAACGACACGTCGGGTACCCAGCAGATCCTGACCGACGCCGCCGGCGGCTCGATTGCCTTCGTCCATGCGCCGAAAACCATCGACAATGATCTTGAGGAAAACGACCACACGCCGGGCTTCATTTCGGCGGCCGAGTTCGTCGCCGGCGCCTTCCTGTCCGTCGATCTCGATTTTCGTGCGCTGCCCGGCATCTATGTCGGCATCGTCATGGGCCGACATGCGGGCTTCTTGACCGCGGCTGCAGCCGCTTGGCAGCTCGACCCTGACAGCGGCCCGCACCTCGTCTACGTGCCCGAGCGCCCATTCTCAGCCGCCGGCTTCATCGACGACGTGCGCGCCACGCTCGATCGCCACAAGCGCTGCATCGTCGCCGTTTCGGAAGGCGTCAGCACCGCCGACGGCAAGGCACTGGTCGAAAGCCTGGTGCCGCCGGACAAGCTTGAGCGCGACGCGCACGGCAACGTCAAATTGTCGGGCAGCGACCTGCCGGCCGCACTCGAGCGCGCGTTGGCGGAAGGCTTGCCCGGCAAGCGGGCCCGCGTCGATGCGCTCGGCTACATGCCGCGCGGCTATATCGGCGCCATCAGCGCGGTCGACGCGCAGGAGGCGTTCGATGCCGGCGCTTTCGCCGTCACCGTCGCCGAACAGGGCGGCGGCTCGGTGGCGCTGCAATATGACGGCACCAGAACGGTGCTGAAAAAGGTGCCGCTCAAGAACGTCGCCGGCAAGACACGCCACATGCCGGACGATTTCATGAAGCCCGATGTCAATCAGCTGTCGGATGCCGGCATGGCCTATCTCAAGCGGCTGGTGCCGGAAAAGTACAAGGTCGGGAAGCCCTTCGTCTGATGCCGGGCTCACACCTGATGCCCAGCTCACAAGTGATGCCCGACTGGTTCAGCAGGAGCGTCGTCGACGACAAGACGACGATGCTGACCGAGCCCTTCGTGCATGCCTATGTTCGGGCCAATATCTGGCATCTGCGCGGTCGCGATGCCGACCTGCTCGTCGACACCGGCATGGGCATCTGTCCGCTGGCGCCGCAGATCGAGACGCCGCAGGGCAAGCCGCTGCTGGTCGTTGCCACCCACATCCATCTCGACCATGTCGGCTCGCTGCATGAATTCCCGTTGCGGGCCGGGCCAAGAATGAGCGCGGCTCGGTTCGAGACCATGGATGAGGCCGCGACCTACGCCTACATGTTCCACGACCTCGAGGGTGCCGTCTCGAAACTGCCGGCGCCCGGATGGAGGTCGGTCGACTACAGGATCCCGCCCGCGCCGTTGACGCGAACCCTGGACGAAGGCGATGTCGTCGATCTTGGCGACCGGCAGTTTCGGGTGCTGCATCTGCCGGGCCATTCACCGGATTCGATCGCGCTGTTCGACGAGGTCGACGGCCTGTTCTTCAGCGGCGATGCCATCTACGACGCCATGCTGATCGATGACCTGCCGGATTCCGACCGAGCCGCCTATATCAGCACGATGCGGCGTCTGCTCGACCTGCCGATCCGCATCGGTCATGGCGGACACGGACCGAGCTTCGACGGCAAGCGCATGCGCGAGATTGCCACGGCCTATCTCGAGCGAACCCCCGGTGGCTGAGCCTCCAGCGAGGCAGCAAGGCGGGGCCCGACGGCTTTGCGACCTGCCGCCGTGCGGATATTAAATCTTCGTAAGGTCGCCCCAAAACCCTAAATCGGGCCAATCCGCGCCCTAGATCAAGGCCGTCGATCCGGTTGGCTGCCATGTAGGCGAGACGGGCAATTGCGACTTCGACACGCCGATGACCGATTTCCCGCACGGGGGAGGCCACGGCGCTGGATCAACTCTCGCCCGGACAAACGACCATGTCAGATATCCTTCGTAGGCATCGCGTCGCGGCCTTGCTGGGCGCTGCGCTGATCATATCCCCCTTCGTCATGTCTTTCGCCCAAGGCGAGGGCAACACCATTCCGACGACCCAGACGCCTGTCGCCGGCATCACCGCGCCCAATGGCTCGTTCGCACCCATCGTTGCCGCCGCCAAGCCGGCGGTGGTGACGGTCACCACCGTCATGAAGGCAACGCCTGAAACGATGAGCGATGCCTCTCCTTTCGACGGCGGCTCGCCTTTCGATGACTATTTCCGCCAGTTCTTCGGTGACCAGGGCATGCCGACGCCCAAGACGCCGCCACAACAGCAACCGCAGCGCGCCGAGGCGCTGGGGTCTGGCTTCATCGTCGGCGCGGATGGCACCATCGTCACCAACAATCACGTCATCGATGGCGCCTCTTCGATCAAGGTGACGCTCGACGACGGCACCGAACTTCCGGCCAAGCTTGTCGGCCGCGATGCCAAGAACGATCTCGCCGTACTCAAGATCAAATCGGACAAACCCCTGCCGACCGTCAAATGGGGTGATTCCGACAAGCTCATGCCAGGCGACCAGGTGCTGGCCTTCGGCAACCCGTTCGGCATCGGCACCACCGTCACGGCAGGCATCGTCTCGGCGCGCGGCCGCGACCTGCATAGTGGCCCGTTCGACGATTTCATCCAGATCGACGCGCCGATCAACCACGGCAATTCCGGCGGCCCGCTGGTGGATGTCGCCGGCAATGTCGTCGGCATCAACACGGCAATCTATTCACCCAATGGCGGCAGCGTCGGTGTCGGCTTTGCCATTCCGTCGGACCAGGCCCAGAAGGTGGTCGCCAAGCTGATGAAGGGCGGCTCCATCCAGTACGGCTATCTCGGCGTTCAGATCCAGGAGGTGACACCGGATGTCGCGAGCGCCATCGGGCTCGACCATTCCGGCGGCGCACTGGTCTCAGAGGTCAACGATGGTTCGCCGGCGGCCAAAGCCGGCATCGAGACGGGTGACGTCATCACCAGCTTTGCCGGGCAGGACGTGAAGGACCCCAAGGACCTGTCGCGGGCCGTCGCCGATGTCGCGCCGGGCGCCAGGGAAACGGTCGATGTCTGGCGCAAGGGCAAGCCGATGCGGATTTCCGTCGATGTCGGCCAAAACAGCGCCGATGCGAAGACCGCGTCGCTGGACGACGGGTCCGACGCGCCGAGCGCCGGGCGCGCTCCCGCGATAGGGCTCGGCTTGATGGATATAACGCCCGACATTCGCCAGCAGATGAACCTAGCCGGCAAGCAGCACGGCGCGGTGGTTGCCAGCGTCAATCCCGACAAAGCCGCCGCCGCTTCCGGAATACAGGCCGGCGACATCATCGTTGCCGTCAATCAGGTGCCGGTTAAGAACGCCAGGCAGGTAACCCAGGCAATCGCGCAAGCCGGCAAGTCTGGCCGCAAGTCGGTGCTGTTGCTGGTCGAGCGTGGCGACGCTCAGATCTACATCGCGGTGCCTTTTGCCAATGGCTGAGTAATGGCCTTGACGTGAACGGGACCGGCAGGGTTCGTCGGCGACGATCCCCTCCGGCCTCCGCCCGTCAAGATTTTGGTTGCCCGCCACGACATCTTCGAGAACATTGCATCAGGCTGATGTCGGCCCGATGCAGGAGATTGCCGCGATGGTCACCCGAGGTTTCTCTTCAGGACGGCGCCCGCCAACCGATGACGATGCCCGCATCCCGCCCGGCCAATATCTGGAACAGGGTTTTCCGGTGCTGTCGGCCGGTCCGACGCCGCGCGTGCGCACCGAGGATTGGTTTTTCACGCTGAAACATGGGCCACGGCCGATCAAGAAATGGAACTGGGCCGAGTTCAACGCGCTGCCGTTGACCAAGATGACGCGCGATATCCATTGCGTGACCGCATGGACCAAGTTCGACACGCCGTGGCAGGGCGTGCTGGTCGACGATATCCTTGCCGACGCGGGTGTGGAGCCGCCGACCGGCTTCACGCTGGCGCACGCGTTCGACGGTTACACCACCAATGTGCCGGTCAAGGATCTCACCGCCGGCAAGGCCATGGTCGCGCTGCTCTACGAAGGCAAGCCGATCACGCCGGATCATGGCGGCCCGGCAAGGCTGCTGGTGCCGCATCTCTATTTCTGGAAGTCGGCCAAATGGCTGAACGGCCTGCAATTCACCACGCGCGACGAGCCCGGTTTCTGGGAATTGCGCGGCTACCATATCTATGGCGACCCATGGCGCGAGCAACGCTACACGGACGATCCATGAGCGATACGGCGGCAGTGCAGTCGCCCTGGCAAACAGCCGGCATCGTCCGCATAGAAAAGCGCACGCCGCGTGTCACCAGCTTCTTTTTTCAGCCGTCTCGGCCCTTCGCCTATCGCGCCGGGCAGCATGTCGACGTCAGGCTTACGGCGCCGGATGGCTATCAGGCGCGCCGCTCCTATTCCATCGCCTCCGCGCCCGAAACGAATGGCGCAATCGAACTGGCGATCGAAAAACTCGACGATGGCGAGGTTTCGCCCTTCTTCCACGAAGTCGCGGCAATTGGCGACGAAATCGAACTGCGCGGGCCGCTTGGCGGGCATTTCGTCTGGCCGAAGGATGAGAGTGGGCCGCTTGTGATGGTCGGCGGCGGTTCGGGCGTCGTGCCCTTGATGTCGATGATCCGCCACCGCGCCGCACGGAATTCAGCGGTGCCCGTCGTCCTGGTCTTTTCGGTCCGGGTCTGGGACGAAGTGATCTTTCGTGACGAGCTGATCGCCCTCGACGAGCGTCAGGACGGCTTCGAGCTGGTGCTGACACTGACCCGCGAAGCCGCACGCCGCCCGGCCGACTATGCGCGGCGGGTGGACGTCGCGATGATGGCGCAAGCCATGGCGCGGCTGCCCGAGCCGCCCGGTCTCGCCTTCGTCTGCGGCTCCAATGCCTTCGTTTCCGCGGCAGCCCAGGCGCTGATCGATGCCGGCGTTGCAGCCGAAATCATCCGCACCGAACGCTACGGAGTTTGAGCGGACGCCGCCTTGCGAGAAAGGTTCGTCGGATTCGCCTTCAGCCGATCGGCAAGAAACCCGCCGACAGCAACTGGAAAGGCAAGGCGCCATAGGCGGCCACCGTGGCCGCGTCGTTCCACTCGCGAAACTGTCGCGATGGTCGCGCCTCGAGCGTCAAGGCAACTCGCGCGCCGTCGAGCGTCACCTTGCCGCGAAAATGCAGCACGCGTTCCCTGCCGGATCGGCTGATAGCCACGGCACGCAGGCGAGCGATATGCTCGCCACCGTCATTGATCTCCATTTCGATGCGGCGCCGGACCGGCGGAACGCCGATCCTGACGGTGATGTCGAGCATCATGTCGCCGGTCGTTTGCGGACAGGCGATGGCCTGCGAAAACACCAGAGGCGCCGATGCGGCTTGCGGCTTGCCCGCGGCCGGTCTCCCGCGCCAGGGTTTGGCGGGCGGCTCCTGCTGCAACCGGCCCTTCTTCCGCTTCAGGCGCAACTGCTTGGCAAGGCCGCGCGACAGCCAGACCAGACCGCCGAAATCCGTGCGCGGCTTGGCTTGCAGAACCGACGACCAACGCGACAGGCCAGCCCGGTCGGCCATCTCGAAGATTCTGGCCATTGTCCGTTCCGGCACCGGAATGCCGATCTCGAACGCCAGATAGGATAACGCCACCGCCGCTGGAACCGCCAGGCCGCGTCTTCCGACGATGTCGAGGAACATCCCCCAATCGACGTCTTCGGCATGGATGGCGACCGCGCAGTCGACAAGCCAGTCGCTGTGGGTGTGGGCGTCGAGGCCGCCATGGGCGATGGCCAGTGCCATGCGATCGGCCGGCGATGGCACGAAGACCGCGACGCCGCTGAATTGTGCCGGGACCGCCCGTTGCCAGATCGCCAGGTCGTCTTCCGCGCTCGTCTGCGACCCATCATAGCCGAGCTGGTGCAGGTCGATGTCGCCGAAACGGCCCTTGAAGAAATTCATCGACCGCAGCGACGCCAACCGGGTTCGCAGATATTGCGCGCTGACGCCCGAGGCGATCTGCCAGTCGCGGTCGCGCAAGATGTCGAAGACGGCAGCCATGTCGCGCGGGCGCACCAGTATGTCGATGTCATGCGCCACCCGACCACGCTGCGCCGACGCGTTCAAGGCAATGCGGCTGGCGCCCTTGATCAGCATGATGTCGGCGCCGCCGTCGGCCATCGCCTTCAGCGCCGGCTCGGCCTCGCGCATCGCCATGCGCGACTTCGTCCACAGCATCTTCTGCAGGCCGACGAGGCGCGGGTGGGCGGTATGCCCGGCCAGTTTTCTGCCGAACCTGTCGGAGATGGCGGCGAGCAGACGATGTTCTCGAAACGAGACGAGGTCGATGTCGTTCTCGTCGAGCCAGCGCGCGGCGCAGGCAGCGGCTGCGTCCTCATCGGAGAGCAGCGCCGCCTTCAGCAACAGGTCCAACTGGCCGGTGGGCCACGACCAGCCATAGTCCGGGAAGCGGCGGCTGATGCGGCGAACAGGCCTGGCGTTCAACTGGAGCCCGCCTTGTTCTGGGCCCGCCGCTGCATGGCGAGCCTTGCGACCTGGATATAGCCCCGGTCGCGTGCCGGATCGCGGCCGTAGGAAAGGCTGCCCGGACGGATGCGGCGCAATGCAAGCACGTCGTCGAGCATGGCAAGTACAAAGCCTGCCTCACGAACCCGGGCGATCCAGTCGATCATCTCGCCGCGACCGCCTGGTGGATCGATGATGGGACCGACGCTCTGCACCACCTCCTGGCGGATCATCATCGTCGTGCGCGACCAGCCCGCTCCACTGGCCGCATCGGGCAAATCGGGGCTGTCGCCGCGAAACGTCCGCCAATGCGTAAAGACGCCCGCTGTCCCGGGATGACGATCGAGATAGGCCAGCTGCTTTTCGATCTTGTCCGCCAACCATAAATCGTCGGCATCGAGCGTCGCGATGAGCGGCGTCGAGAGTGCCGCAATGCCACGGGTCGTTGCGCTGCCGGGTCCGGTATTGTCCTGTCGCAGCACCGTCACCGGCAGGTTCATCGCATCGATCACCGCGGCCGTATCATCGGTCGAACCGTCGTCGACCACGACGATGGCCTCCGCCTTTGCCGTCTGGGCCAGAACGGAGTTCAGGGCCGCGCCTATGGTGGCGGCCGCGTTGAAAGCCGGAATGACGACGCCGTAGCCTGCCATCAAAGGAACCGCCACTGCGCGAGATCCTTGAAGTCGAAGATCCCCTCCACCCGGCGCAAGCTGGGATCGGCCTTGCGACGCTTCATCGACTTGTGAATGGCGCGCATGAACTCGCGAAAGGGCACATCGGCTTCCTTGGTCATGTTGCCGGGATGACGCCTGTAATAGAGAGCCACCGTATCGGGCATAACGTATTTTGCCTGGCTCTCAAAGATACGCAACAGATAGTCGGTGTCCTCGGCCTGTTTGAAATCCTCGTCGAAACCACCGGTGCGCTCGATGAGGTCTCGCGCGAAGATCCCGGCGGACAGGTGGATCCCCCGCACGGTGATGGAGTGGCTGTCGGCGGCCGGTTCCAGTGTCTCGCCATCTATCTTGTCGACCAGCGTCATGCGCGAATAGGTCAGCTCGAGGCCAGGATCCTCTTCGAAGCAGGCGAGATCCGCCTTGAAGCGGCCTATCGGGGAGATGTCGTCCGAATCGAGAAACGACACCAGACGCGTCTGCGGCAGCAACTGCTTCAGCCCGGCATTGCGCGCCTTGGTGACCCCGCCATTGATCTGCTGGAAAAGACGAATGCATGGGGCCTCGTCGATCAACGACCGTACGACGGCTGCCGAGCCATCGGTCGACCCGTCGTCGATGACGATGATGTCGAGATCGATGTCTTCGCGCTGCCTGAGCAACGAGCGCAGCGCCAGGCCAACGAATTGTTCGCGATTGTAGACCGGCATGATGACGCTCAGCCTCATCGGCGTCTCCAGCAGCGTTGCGGGCTTGGCTGATCCGAGCCGATTGTGTCGAGCATCATGGCATCCGCCAATCGGCGGGACTCTTCAATTCGAAGATGCCCTGGACCTCTCGCCGTGACGGATCGGCCTTGCGCCGCCGCATCGACTTGTGGATTGCACGCAAGTGGTTGCGGACCCTGCCGCTATGTTCCTTGGTGACATTTCCGGCGTGGCGTCGGTAGTAGATCGCGACGGTGTTCGGCAATTCGTAGCGCGGACCGGTTTCGAAGACTCGCAACAGATAATCCGTGTCCTCGGACTGCTCAAAGTCCTCGTCGAAATGGCCGATGCGATCGACAAGCGCTCGACTGAAGAGAGCGGTGCTCAGCGAAATTCCGCGAAGCGTCATGGTACAGCAGTCCGCCTTCGGCTCGAGCTTCTCGTCGTCGATCCGGTCGACCAGCGTCATCAGCGAATAGGTTAGCTCAAGCCCGGAGGTAGCCTCGAAGCGGGCGAGATCGGCCTTGAACCGTCCGGCCAGCGAGATGTCGTCAGAATCCAGGAATGACACGAACTCCGCATCCGGCGGCAGGTGCCGCAGCCCGGCGTTGCGCGCCCTGGCCACGCCCATGTTCGATTGCTGGAACAGTCGGATGCAGGGGTTTTCGCGCATCATCGAGCGTACGGCCTCAGCAGAGCCGTCGGTCGAGCCATCGTCAATGACGATGATGTCGAGATCGGCGGCGTCCCGCTGCCGCACCAGCGAGCGCAATGCCGAAACGACATAGCGTTCACGGTTATAGACGGGCATTATCACGCTCAGTTTCACGAAGCGCCCCGCACAAGAAAGTCCGCAATCGTGCCGGCTATCTCCTGTGGCTGCGTCCCCAGCGACAGACGATAGCACGGCAGCAGGCGGGTCAGGTCGCTGAAGAAGCGAAAGCCGCTCTCCCGCTCGCCCGGCATCTGCGCTATGCCGGACGGCGCCAAGGCAATCATGGCATCCCTGCGCGACACCGGCACGATCGAACTTGCCTCGCCTCCGCCGATATGTGGCACCAGCAGCGCAACGATGTCCAGAGTTTCGGGCACCGGCCGTGGCGCAATGTCGTCAATGTGAAAAGCATGCTTGCCTTGCCAGTTGAGCGGACCGTGCGCCTTCAGCCGGTGCTTCAGCCCAAGTCGCGCGAATCCCTGGGGATCCTGCTTGAGTGTTGAAAACAACGGGCGGGCAGTCACGCCGTTGGAGAGGTCGACCAGCACATAATCGTCGCCGACGCTGTCCAGCCCGTGGAGGAGGCCGGCGGCGACGGTCCCGGATTTCCCGGCGCCGCCCGCGCCGGCCAGCAGTACGCCCCTGCCTTTGGTGCCGAGCGTCCCCGCATGGGCCAGCCGCATGCCACGTGCCGCATATTCCCAATGGAGGAAGGGGCGCAGCGGCGCTCCCGGCTCCCACGGTGGAAAGGCATCGGCCGAGGCCATCAATTGCACGCCAACGCGACGTTGCGGATCATAGAACTGCCAGAAATCCAGGTCATGGAAATGGTTGCCGCGCAATCCGGCTTCCGCCAGCCTGGTGGCGAAGCCATGCTGTGTGAAGGGTCCTTGGCCCCATCTGGCCGGTGCCGCGATGCCGTCAATGCCGGGATGTGCGACGAAGATGCGGCAGATGTCGGCAGGCGCTCGGTTGTCCGGAGCCGTGACAAAGCCATGAGCGAAGGCATCCGCCAACGCGCCGGCACTCACAAGCGCGGTCAACTCCAGATGCGGCAAGCCCACCTTGCAGGTCAGTGGATAATGCGCGGCGCTGCTCTGCGCTTGCGCCAGGACATGACGTGCGTAGTCAGTCAGGTTTTCGAGAGTGACGTTTGGCATGGTCTGCCTGTTCCGGAGCTGTCCGGCAACGAGAGCCTGGCGGGCGCCTCAGTTGGCCTGCTTCACCGCGGGCCAGCCGAGGGGCTCCTCGACCTCGTGGATGGGATCGACGACAATGAGGTCGGCAAGGTCGTCATGGATGTCGACCTTGAGGGGCTCGCCGGCAGCGGCGAGCTGAGCCAGCAATTCGCTGGGAACCGGTCTTGCCACGCCATCGGTTGCGGCCGCCAGCAAACCGAATTCGAGCAATTGTGAAACAAAGCCGTCAATCGCGGCGGCATCGAGGGCGCCAATTCCGGTCGCGGCGCCGACCAGTTCGGAGGCAGGCACGCCGGACGACAGTGCATCCCAAAGCCTGCTGCCTGAATCAGAGAAGCCGAAATATTTACCGGTGGTCAGGTCGAGAACGACGGCTTCGCCATCGAAGGATTCAAAGACGATATCCTTGCTGGCAATGGCATATACGCCGGATTGTCGCATGTTTGCTCCCCGCCGAAGCAGGCCGCGGAGATGATCTTCGGGCCCTACGGTCAACCCCACCGTTGCAGGCGTCTAACCATTTGCAGGGTTTTTGGCAAGATGGCTTAGGCCCGGGCGAGCGCAGCTGCAGGCCGCGCGGGCATGGACAGTCTCTGACCGTGCCTGCCGGTCACGCCTCGATTTCAAGCGCCGAAAGCGGCTTCGAGCAACAGGCGAGGATAAAGCCGTCCTCGATTTCGTGATCGAGGATGCCGCCATTGTGGCTCATCTCGACGTCGCCCGCGACCTTCCTCACCTTGCAGGTGCCGCACAGGCCGAACTCGCAGGCGGCGGGAATCCGCACCCCCGAGGCGCGTGCCGTCTGCAGCACCGTCTGGCCGGCGACGCATTCGGCATCGACATCGGAATGCGAGAACCGGATCGGTGTCACGGCCTCCACGGTGGCAGCGGCGCCGTCTTCCGCCGGCGGCGAGAACGGCGCCGGGATCTCCTCCACGGCAGGCGCGGCAAAGCTTTCCTGATGGTATTTCGCCATGTCGAAGCCGGCTGCGTCCAGCATGCCGCGCACGGCGCGCATGAAAGGATCGGGGCCGCAGCAGAAAATCTCGCGCTCGCGGAAATCGGGCGCCAGCAATGGCAGCCGGATCGCGTCGATGCGGCCCATATGGCCGAACCAGCCCTCGCGGCTCGACCGCTCCTCGATCATGAAGCCGAGCGACAGCCCAGGCATGCGGCTGCCGAGCAGTTCGAGCTCCTTGCGGAAAATGATCTCTTCCGGGCGGCGCGCGCAGTTGACGAAGCCGACATCGGTCCATGGCGCGCAGTCGTTCAGCCAGCGCAGCATCGACATCATCGGCGTCACGCCGGAGCCGGCCGAAATGAACAGGTATTTGGCCGCCGGGTGGCTGTGCAGCGAGAAGTCGCCAGTCGGCCCATAGGCCTTGACGTGCGAACCGGGCGTCAGATGGTCGAACATCCAGCGCGTACCGGTGCTGCCCGCCTGCGCCTTCACCGTCACCGCGATCGAGAACGGCCGCGACGGCGAGGACGACAGCGTGTAGGTGCGCATCAGCGGCCCGTCCGATGTCGGCAGTTCCAGAGTCACGAACTGCCCCGGTTTGTAGCGGAACCAGGTCTGGTTGTCGGAGCGGAAGGTGAAGGTCTTCACGTCAGGCGCTTCGTCGCTGACGCCGATCACTTCCAGCACCTGCAGCCTGTCGTTCCAGGGCGTCATCTGGTCGAGATGGCGATAGAGGCCAAGGTCCGTCATCGCATTCATCCTCTTGTCCCCTGGGCTAGGCGACGCTGCGCAGGGCCGGCCGGCCGCCTTCGGCAAGGCGCGGCCCGATGAACGACGCGTACCACTCGACGAACTGGATCACGCCGCCCTCATGCAGCTCCGAATAGGGGCCTGGTTCATAGGCCGGCGACAGGATGCCGAAGGCGTTTTCCTCGACGATGCGGCGGTCCTGGTCGTTGGTCTCGGTCCAGACATGGGTGAGCTCAGCGAGGTCGTAGTCGACGCCTTCGACCGCATCCTTGTGGACGAGCCATTTCGTTGTCACCGCGGTTTCCGTGGCACTGATCGGCAGCACGCGGAAGGTAACGGCGTGGTCGCCGAGGATATGGTTCCAGGTCGTCGGATAGTGATAGAGCAGCAAGGAGCCGATGCGGTCGGTTGAAACGCTGTCGGACAGGTTCTTCTGGACCGCCCGTTTTCCCGTCATGGTGTAGCTGACGGCATCGCGCAGCAGCGGCGCGCGGGTGGCGCGGTACTGCCCTGCCGGATCGATGCGGAATTTGCTCGGCAAGCCTGATGCCTCGCATCTGGCCCAGTGTGCGACCATTTCAGGGTCGCTGTCGGCGCCATGGACGCCGGTTATGGTTGGAGCCTCGGGGAAGGTCTTGCACAACTCGGGATGATTGGCGGCGCAGTGGTAGCACTCGCGGTTGTTTTCCCAGACCAGCTTCCAGTTGCCCTTCTCGACGATCGTGCTCTCGAAGGCGATCTTTGCTTCACGCAGCCGGTGCGGCAAAAGATAGGGTTCGATCATCGCCCGCATCGGCGCGAAATCTGCCGGTTCCTTGGCCAGGCAGATGAAGATGTAGCCGCCGACGCTCTCGCAGGCGACCGGCTTCAGGCCGAAATCACTCTTGTCGAAACCGTCGGCCATCTGGCGGGCAAACAGCAGGCGGCCGTCCAGCTCGTAGGTCCATTGATGATACGGGCAGACGAGCTTTGCCGCGGTACCCTTCTCCGTGTTGCACACGCGGCTGCCGCGATGGCGGCAGGAATTGTGGAAGACGTTGATCTTGCCGTGCTGGTCGCGGACAAGGACGACCGGATAATCGCCGACCTGCACGGTGATGTAGCTGCCCGGCTTCGGCAGTTCGCAATCATGGCCGATGAACAGCCAGTCGCGATACCAGATCAGCTCCATGTCGAGCTTGAAGTAGTCCGGATCGGTGTAGAAGGGCTGCTCCAGCGAAAAGCCTTGCCGGCGCCCCTTCAGGAGCCTCAGCATGTCGTTGCGGATATCCATGTCCTGTCCTCGTTCCTAAGGACTGAACTGGTGGTGACGGAGGAAGGATTGAAACGCAGGCCGGCTGTGTGCCGGACATGCGCTATCCACCTCTTGACCGCCCACCGCGATCAGTCGAGATCTAAAAATCTCGGGCTGGTTTCCGGGCTCTGGAGTTGTCCTTGCGGACCATCGCGACACCTTCCCAGGCGGTTGCCCAGTGGTCTCCCGTTGCGACTTGAACTCCACCACCGTTGCGGGGGCAGCGCCGGATTCTGACCGGCTTCCCAATTCTCCGCCTCGTCGTCACGAAGCGGCACCTGAGATGGTATGATCTAACCACGATCGCGGGCGCGCCGTCGGCATGAAAACGACATCGTATCCATGCGGCGCGACACGGCATGCGAAACGCTACTGCAGATCGTCGCGGGCCAAGATCCCACCTCCCGGGCGGCCATTTGCCGGCTGCGATCTTCCCGAATCCGACCCTTCGCGGGGGTCAAAAAAGGTTAACGGTTTCGAAAAGTGACTATTAGCTTGCTCTAAAATCGAACCGAACGGTTCGTTTCTGTTGACGGTGCGTGCAGGACGGTGTGAACGCTGGGCCTCTGAAACAGTCAGTGATCCATCAGGTGGCTACACCTAACCCACTGATAAGAAGAAGAAAAATGCATCCTTAGATTCCATTGGCACAATTTCAAGGTGTGGATTCATGGTCCACACGGAACAACTTCGTGATTGGAAAAGACGACCTTGCCCTCCCACATCGGGGCTGTCCGAACGACGCGAATTTCATTTCCAAGACACGCCGCTAGACGGACGGAAAAAAGACGATACTGGAGTACCAAAAATGAAAAAGATCATTCTCACTGCCGCAGCCCTTCTGGCCATTTCCGGCAGCGCCTTCGCTGGTAGCGACCACTACGGTTCCAACGCCGCGGCAGCCACTGCTGTCGACAGCTCGTACACCGCTTCGACCAAGAAGTCGGAACCGGCTGCTCAGGCGCCTGCCCAGGGTGCTGACCGCAACCTCTTCGGCAACAACTAACAGCCGATTCCCAGTTTCCCGGTCGACGGCGGGCTCGCCCGCCGCCCTGGCGAAATCCAGACATTCAGGAGTATTCAAGATGAACAAGATCCTCATTGCTGCCGCCGCCGTTCTGGCCATCACCGGCAGCGCTTTCGCGGGCAGCGACAACTACGGTTCGAACGGCCCCAACCAGCCTGCCGCCGCTGTGGACCAGTCGTACACGGCTTCCACCAAGACCTCGGAACCGGCTGCCCAGACGCCCGCTCAGGGCAGCGACCGTAACCTCTTCGGTCGCTAACAACCAATTTCGCAACCGACGGCAGCTGTGTCTGCCGTCCTGGCGAAATCCAGAATTCAGGAGACTAAAATGAACAAGATCCTCATTGCTGCCGCCGCCGTTCTGGCCATCACCGGCAGTGCCTTCGCCGGCAGCGACAACTTTGGCTCCAATGGTGCCAATCAGCCTGCCGCCACGACTTCGGTCGACAGCACGCGCACCTCTTCGGTACGCAACACCGGTTCGCCGGTTTACAAGCTGCTGAACTCGTCGGGTGACACCACCCAGAAGTCTGCTCCGCAAGGTGCCGACCGCAACCTCTTCGGCAACAACTAACAACCGAAGTCGATCTCCAAGTCAAAGAGCGGCGGGCCCGGCCCGCCGCTCTTTTTTTGTGCCTGACACGGTAATTGCGGTTAAGCCGCCTTTGCTTCCACTTCATGCAACGCGAAAGAACGTCCATCCGCGTCGAAGATATGCAGGTCCTCGCCATTGGCGCTCAGCCGCAATGTCGAGCCGCGCTTGACCTCGACATTGCCGGGCAGCTTGGTCACCAGCGGCAGATCGGCGCGGCCGATGTCGACATAGACAAGCTGCACCTCGCCGAGTTGCTCGACATAGTCGACCGTCCCCTCGAACAGATAGTCCGCGCCGCTGGCGATGATCAGGTCCTCCGGCCGCACGCCAAAGCTCACCGCGGCGCCCTTTGCCGAAGCCGGCGTCGCAATCGGCACGGTCGCCTTGCGTCCGCCGACATGGCTGACGACGGTCGGGTTTCCGGTCTTTTCGATGGTCGCCGGCAGGATGTTCATGGCCGGCGAGCCGATGAACTGGGCAACGAACAGATTGCCGGGCTTCTTGTAGAGGTCCATCGGCGTGCCGACCTGCTCGATATGGCCGTCCTTGAGCACCACGATGCGGTCGGCCAGCGTCATCGCCTCGACCTGGTCGTGGGTAACGTAGATCATGGTCGTGTTGGGCATCGATTCCTTGAGCTTGGCGATCTCGATGCGGGTGGCGACGCGCAGCGCGGCGTCGAGGTTCGAAAGCGGCTCGTCGAACAGGAACACCTTCGGATTGCGCACGATGGCGCGGCCGATGGCGACGCGCTGGCGCTGGCCACCCGACATCGCCTTGGGCAGGCGGTCGAGATATTTGGTCAGCTGCAGGATCTCGGCGGCCTGGCGCACGCGGCGGTCGATCTCGGCCTTGTTCTCTTTGCCGATCTTCATCGAGAACGCCATGTTGTCGTAGACGGTCATGTGCGGGTACAGCGCGTAGGACTGGAACACCATGGCGATGCCCCGCTTCGACGGCGGCACGTCGTTCACCACTTCGCCGGCTATTCTGAGTTCGCCGGAGGTGATTTCCTCGAGCCCGGCGATCGACCTCAGCAATGTCGACTTGCCGCAGCCCGACGGGCCGACGAAGACGATGAACTCGCCCGACTTAATATCGAGGTCGATGCCGTGGAGAATGTTCAGATTGCCGTAGGACTTCTTCACTTGTCTTAGCGTGACATCGGCCATTGGTTTCCTCCAGTGATTGGAAATTCAGTCGAGACGCCCGAACCAGGCGCCGTAGCCGCCAAGCTCGATGGAACCGCTGCTCGCCTGCCCCGAAAATCCGTGCCCGGGCAGAGGTTGCAGCGATCGGCCGCCAAGGTCAACCTTGGCCCGCCCGGCTCCCAGATTGAAGACGCAGACGATCTGCTCGTTGCCTGCGCGGCGCGTGAAGGCCACGGTATCTCCCTCACTTTCGATGAAGGTGATGTCGCCCTTGGCCAGCGCCGGATGGGCACGCCGGAAGCTGAGAAAGCGCCGGTAGTGCTCGAGCAGCGAAGCCTCGTCGCCCTGCTGGACATTGACCGCTTGCGCCAAATGCTTGGCCGGCACCGGCAGCCAGGGTTTTGCCTGGGAGAAGCCGCCATTCTTGGCGCCGCCGTCCCACACCATCGGTGTGCGGCAGCCGTCGCGGCCCTTGAATTCAGGCCAGAAGCGGATGCCGTAGGGATCCTGCAAATCCTCGAACCGAAGGTCGGCCTCGCCGAGCCCAAGTTCCTCACCCTGATAGATGCAGACCGAACCGCGCAAGGACATCAGCAGCGCCGAGATGACCTTGAGGTAGGCGGTCGGGTCGGGCTCATTGGCGGCCCAGCGCGAGGCCGGGCGCATTACATCGTGGTTGGAGAAGGCCCAGCACGACCAGCCATCGCTGGCGACCTTGCCGAAGGATTCCAGCACCGAGCGGACCTTGCCCGCGCTGATCTTTTCCGGCGCCAGGAAATCGAAGGAGTAGCACATGTGCACGCGCTTGCCGCCGGCGGTGTAGGCGGCCACCACTTCAAGCCCACGCTGCGAATCGCCGACCTCGCCGACCGCTGCCGTTGCCGGATATTCATCGAGCAGGGCACGGAACCGTTCGAGGAAGCCGAGGTTCTCGGGCCGGCTCTTGTCGTAGAGATGGTCCTGGTAGTTGTAGGGGTTGACCGCCGGCGCGGTCTGGTCGTTGCGCTCTTCCGGCGGCAGCGGCGGGTTGTTTTCCAAGCCCTGGCTGTGGAAGTAGAAATTGATGGTGTCGAGCCGGAAACCATCGACGCCGCGCTCCAGCCAGAAGCGGGTGACGTCGAGCAACGCGTCCTGAACCTCGTGGTTGTGGAAGTTGAGGTCGGGCTGCTCGGCCAGAAAATTGTGCATGTAATATTGCTGGCGGCTGGTGTCCCATTGCCAGGCCGAGCCGCCGAAGATCGACAGCCAGTTGTTGGGCGGCGTGCCGTCCGGCCTGGCGTCTGCCCAGACGTACCAGTCGGCTTTCGGGTTGCTGCGGCTCGACCGGCTTTCCTTGAACCAGGGATGATTGTCGGCGGTGTGCGACAGCACCTCGTCGATCATCACCTTCAAGCCCAGCCTGTGTGCCTCGGCGGTCAGCGCGTCGAAGTCGGCCAGCGTGCCGAACATCGGATCGACGTCGCAGTAATCCGACACGTCATAGCCGAAATCCTTCATCGGCGACTTGAAGAACGGCGAAATCCAGATGGCGTCCGCACCGAGTGCCGCGATGTAGGGTAGCCGCCCGATGATGCCCTTAAGGTCACCGATGCCGTCGCCGTTCGAGTCCTGGTAGCTGCGCGGATAGATCTGGTAGATCACCGCGCCCCGCCACCAGTCGCGATCGATAGCGAGGTCAGGCTTCGAGCTGGCCTTCAAAGCGGATTGCATCGTCTCAGCCTCCTTTCACCGAGCCGGCAAGCAGCCCGCGGACAAAATAGCGCTGCAGCGAGAAGAACACGATCAGCGGCACGATGATGGTCACGAAAGCCGATGTCGTCAGAATCTCCCAGTCGCCGCCGCGTGAGCCCAACAGCGCGTTGAGCTTGGCGGTCAGCACGATCTGGTCTGCCTCTGTGCCGAGGAAAACCATCGCCACCAGCAGATCGTTCCATACCCACAGGAACTGGAAGATGGCAAACGAAGCCAGCACCGGAAACGACAGCGGCAAGACGATCTTGACGAAGATCTCGAAATCGCTGGCGCCGTCGATGCGCGCCGATTCCATGATTTCGCGCGGCAGGCCGGCAATGTAGCTGCGCAGCAGGTAGATGGCGAAGGGCAGGCCGAAGCCGGTATGCGCCAGCCAGATGCCGAGATAGGTCTTCGACGGCATGCCGAAGAAAGCGCCGACGCCGTTGTAGAGTTTCAACAGCGGGATCAGCGACATCTGCAACGGCACCACCAGCAAGCCGATGATGACCGCGATCAGCAGCGCCCGGCCGGGAAACCGCATCCAGGCCAGCGCATAAGCGGCAAAGGCGGCGATCAGGATCGGGATGACGGTCGCCGGAATGGTGACGGTCAGGGAATTCATGAAAGACCGTCCGATGCCTTCGGAGAACAGCACGGTTTTGTAATTATCGGTGGTGAATTTCGGCGGCGCCGACGAAGCATAATAGACGCGCTGGCCGCGATCGCCTTCGAACGCTTTCGGGGACTGCATGACGAAGCTGCCGTCGGCATTGAGCTGCAAGGTCACGCCGTCGCCGAGATCGGCTGTGGTGCCGGCGGGATACTGCGTCGGTGCCGCCGATTTGACCCCGAAGGCGCTGATGTCGCGCTTGGCGCCGTCGCCGAAGATATTGCCCTCGAGCACGAACTTGCCGTCCTTCTCGACTTGCGCCGAGGCGGGCGGCAGCCGGCCGGCTTCGGTCTGGGTGGAACTGGCGAACGAGTTCCACCAGCCCGAGGCGATGATCTGGTTCTTGTCGCGCAGCGACGAAACCAGGATGCCGAGGGTCGGTATGGTCCAGATCGCGACGAAGATGAGCACGGCGATGTGGACGCCAAAGCGGCTGGCGAAGGAATTTCCGGTCGCGACTGCCATCTCAATGTCCTCCCGTCTCTTTGTTCGCCTGTCGGACGTTCCAGACCATGATCGGAATGACCGCAATCATGATGATGATGGCGATGGTGGCGCCGCGGCCGAAATCGCCGCCGCCGCGGAACATCCAGTCGAACATCAGATTGGCCAGCACCTGGCTGTTCCACTGGCCGTTGGTCATGGTCAGCACGATGTCGAATACTTTGAGCACCAGAATGGTGATCGTGGTCCAGACCACGGCGATGGTGCCCCAGATCTGCGGCACCATGATCTTCCAGAAGATCTGGAACGGATTGGCGCCGTCGATGACGGCGGCTTCCAGCGTTTCCTCGGGGATGCCGCGCAGGGCGGAAGACAGGATGACCATGGCAAAGCCGGTCTGGATCCAGATCAGGATGATCATCAGGAAGAAATTGTTCCAGAACGGCAGCGATATCCAGACCTGCGGCTGGCCGCCGAAATGCTGGATGATGGCGTTGAGGATGCCGATCTGCGTCTGGCCTTCGCCGCGATACTCGTAGATGAATTTCCAGATCACGCTGGCGCCGACGAAGGAGATCGCCAGCGGCAGGAAGATCAGGCTCTTGGCGATCGTGCCCCACCAGATCTTGTCCGTAAGCACGGCGATGATCAGCCCGAGGAAGGTGCAGGCGGCCGGCACCACCGCCAGCCAGATGATGTTGTTGAGGATCGAGTTGCGGAACTCGCGGTCGCCGAACGCCCATTCATAGTTCGCCAGGCCGACGAAATTGATGCCGCCGCGATCGAGGAACGACAGCCGCAGCGTCTCGACCACCGGATAGATCAGATAGATGGTCAGGATGACCATCGCCGGACCGACGAACAGCCATGGACGGACCAGCCCTTGCCGGCGCAGATTGTCGATGGCCGCGGCACCTGCGACGCCGCGTGACGGGAATATCAGGTCGACCAGTTTGTTGGCGCCCCAGAAATAGGCGACGCAACCGCCGACCCCGACGATGATGACGAAAATGGCCGAGAAAATCTGAGCCGCCATGGGTCCCTCTCCCCCTGCGCATGACCCGACAAGGAATGACCTTGGTGACGGGGACCAGGCGCCGATTCAGTTGTTTGGAGCGCGTCATCGGCGGCTTGCGCACATTGCCGATCGCGCTTCATGTCAATGCGCTCATGACGAAAGGCTGCGGCACGGGCCGCCGTCGGATCCGGGCCGGTACGGTCCGGATCCAGTGCGAGAATGGTTGGTCGTCTACGTGCCAGCCGTCTACTTGATGGCGTCCCAGCTCTTCTGGATGTCGGTGGCGACGTCCTGTGCCGACTTGCCGCCGACCAGGTCGATCATGCCGGTCCAGAAGGCGCCGGCGCCGATCTTGCCCGGCATCAGGTCGGAACCGTCGAAGCGGAAAGTCGAGGCATTGGCGAGGATTTCGCCCTGTTTCTTCAGCGCGTCGCTGGCATAGGCATCCTTGTTGACCGACTTGAGCGGCGTCACGAAGCCGCCCTCGGCCATCCAGATCTCGTGGGCGAGCGGCATCTTCAGGAATTCGATGAACGCGCGCGCACTCTTGCTGTCCTTGGTGATCATCGCCAGCGTACCGGCGCCGAGCACGGGCGTGCCCAGTTCAGGCTTGGCGGCATAGGGCGGGAAGTAGAAGAAGTCCGCGTCCTGGCCGACCTTGGTGCCTTCCGGGAAGAAGGTCGGAATGAACGATGCCTGGTGGTGCAGGTAGCATTTCGGCGGCACCGAAAAGAGGCCCTTCGGGCTGTCGCGGAAGTCGGTCGCCGCAACCGCCTTGGCGCCGCCGTCGACCATCTTGTCGTCGGTCGCGATCTTGCCGAAAATGTCGATGGCGTTGACCACCGCCGGATCGTTGAACGGGATCTCGTTCTTCACCCATTTGTCGTAGACCTCCGGAGGCTGGGTGCGCAGCATCAGGTCTTCGACCCAGTCGGTTGCCGGCCAGCCGGTGGCACCGCCGGAGCCGAGGCCGATGCACCACGGCTTGCCGCCATCGGCGATGATCTTCTTTTCGAGATCGGCGAGTTCTTCCTGGGTCTTCGGCACCTTGTAGCCGGCTTCCTCGAAATTATCCGGCGAGTACCAGACCAGCGACTTCACGTCGGCCTTGTAAGGGAAGGCGAAGAAGCCCGGCTTGCCGTCCTTGTCCTTGAAGGTGCCGAGATCGACCCATGACTGGCCGGCGCCGTAATTGTCCTTGACCCATTTGGCGGTGTCGTCACCGAGCGGCGTCAAAAGGCCCTTCGACGCCAGGTCCTGGATGAGGCCCGGCTGCGGCAGCACGGCGATGTTGGGCGGGCTGCCGGCCTGCGTGTCGATGACGATCTGCTGCTCGTAATTCTCCGAGGAGGAGTATTTGATCTCGACGCCGGTGGCTTCCGAGAAATAGTCGAGAACGCCGCGCACCAGGCCTTCGTCCTCGCCGCGCCACGGTCCGAAGATCGACAGCGTCTCACCCTTGAGGTCGACTTTCTTGAGCTCTTCGTAGTTCGCCCAGTTGAAGCGCTTGTCTTCGCCGGGCTTGAACTTCAGTTCGGCCTGCGCGGGCGCGTTCAGGGCGAACGTGGCAAACGCAGCACCCAGCAAAAGCATTTTCTTCATCGGTATTCCTCCCAGTGGGTCTCACACACCGGACGGAACCTCCATTCCGCCCGCCGACGCCGCAGGACTGTGACTCAGTCGGAAAGGAACCGCAACCTTTCGAAGAGTCTTCCAAAGCGCTTTGGCTTTTTCGATCACGCCATTGAATCGCGGGGAAGTCAAGAGGCTGGCGAATCAATCGATTTAGGTTCGCGCATTTGCGCCCTAAAAGTGCGTCGCAGCACGCTATTATGGCAGTGCAGCAGCAATTTTTGTTTCAAACATGCCCAAACCGCGTCTATGGTTGGGCTTCGTATGGCTCGGCCCCGATGGCACTTGGGTCGATTCAATTTAAAAGCGCTTTGAGGGAATGGAGACTTTCGTGAACCTCAAGCAGCTCGCCCACATGCTGGCACTTTCGCAAACCACGGTAAGCCGCGCGCTGAACGGCTATCCCGAGGTCAACGAGGAGACGCGCAGGCGTGTCATGGATGCCGCCAAGCGCCATGGCTATCGGCCCAACCCGAGCGCGCGCCGGCTGGCGACCGGCAAGACCGGCATGATCGGCTATGTCCTGCCGACCGGTGCGTCCGTCGACATCGATCCGCATTTCGTCGAGTTCCTGTCCGGCCTTGGCGACTATGCTCGCTCGCACGAGCTCGACCTTGTGCTGTCGCCGGCCGACGCCGACGACCAGGAGACGACCTACCGGCGCATCGTCGCCAACCGGCAGGTCGACGCTGTTTATATCTCCTCTCCAAGGCCCGCCGACCGGCGCGTGGCGCTGGTCAACACGCTCGGCATTCCCTTCATCGTCCATGGCCGCAGTGAGGGCTTCGATTTCGACTACGCCTTCACCGATATCGACAATGAGGGCGCCTTCCACGAAGCGGCCAGGCTGCTGATCCAGCTCGGTCATCGGCGGCTGGCGCTGATCAACGGTGACGGCCGCGAGACCTTCGCCATCCATCGCGAACGCGGCGTGCGCCGGGCACTCGCCGCGAGCGGACTGACATTGATCGAACGCCATGTCTGCTCGGTCGATATGACCGAGGAGAACGGCTATCGCGCCACCAGGCGTTTGCTGGAAGGGGACGACGCGCCGACGGCGATCGCCTGCTCCAGCCTGATCATGGCGCTGGGCGTCGTGCGTGCGGTGCGCGACCTCGGCTTGAGCATCCCGAGCGACGTCTCGCTGATCGCCCATGACGATGTCTTCCCCTGGCTGAGGCCGGAGAATTTCTCGGTGCCGCTGTCGACGACGCGTTCATCGATCCGTCTCGCCGGCGCCCGTGTCGCCGAGCGGCTGGCGGCACGGATTTCAGGACTGGAGGAGGGCGCGCGAGGCGAGGTCTGGCCGGTCGACCTGGTGGTGAGAGGGTCAGTCGCCGGTGCGCCGGCGTAGCTGGAGATCAAAGCCATGTGCTCTGCGGGATCGAGTTGAGACGCGACACTCACGCCGCATCAATCTCGCCCGACGCCGGCAGTAGGGAGACCACCGCAAGGGGGCCGGATTCCGATATCTCACGCCGCGGATTTGAGGTGGTCGATGAAGGCGCGCAGCTTCGGCAGGACTTGGCGCTTGCCGGGATGATACAGGAAGACGCCGGGCGTCGTGGCGGCAATGCCGTCCAGCACCGGTTCCAGTTTACCTTCGGCTATCGGAGCTTCAGCGATTGGTCGAGGCGTCTGCGCCAGCCCGACGCCCCGCATCGCGGCCCCGAGCAATGTCGGATAATCGTGCGCTATCAGCGGGCCTGAGAGCATCGCCTCGATCGTCTCGTTGCCGTCGACGAAAGCCCAGGGCGCTATGGCGCCATTCGAACGGCGCAAGCGCAGGCAGGCGTGGTTGCGCAGATCATCGACGCGTTCGGGGCGGCCGTGGCGTTTGAGATAGTCAGGGCTGCCGACGACCACGAACGAAAACGATGGGGTTAGCCGCACCGCGACCATGTCGACCGCAATGAACTGGCCGAGACGGATGCCGGCATCGAACCCGCCGGCCGCGAGATCGACCATCTCGTCGCTCGCGGCGATCTCCAGTTCGATCTCGGGGTAAGCCCGGCAGAACGACGCGATCATCGGCTCCAGGATCAACGGCACGACAGCGCGGGGCACGGACAGGCGCAGCAGACCGGTCGGCCGTTGGCCGATGTCACGCACGGCCTCGCCGGCCGCGACGAGTTCTTCGAAAGCAGGGCCGGCACGATCGAGGAACCGCTGGCCAGGCTCGGTCAAGCCGACGCTCCGTGTCGTGCGGACGAACAGCGCCGCACCCATGCGTGCCTCCAGCGCGCGCACCGCCTGGCTCACGGCGGACGGTGTCACGCCGAGTTGCGCTGCGGCGCGGCGGAAGTTGCGGTGCCTGGCGACAGCCAGGAACGCCTCGATGCCCTCCAGCGCACCATGTCGGACTGTGTAGTTCTGCTTCATAGGTTGTTGTTATTACGCCGGGTAGTCGAATTATGGAAGTGGGCCTAGGTATGAGCTGAACCTAGGAGACATCATGCGATGACCGATGAACTTGAAGGGGTACGCGACCATTATCGCGCGACGGGCCTGACCGAGCGGCTGAAGACGGTGTTGGCTGCCCTCGGCCCGGAGGACCAGCTCCTCACGCCCCAACAATTGGGCGTTCTCGACCAGTTTCACACCCGTGGGCTAGCTGCCACCGCCGAGCTTGCCCAATTGGCGGGGGTCGCTGCCGGCATGTCGATACTGGACGTCGGCTCGGGCGTCGGTGGGCCGGCGCGCTTTCTGGCTGCGACCTATGGCTGCCGGGTTACTGGCGTGGATCTCAGCGAGCCTTTCGTGGATGCCGCGCGCTATCTGACCGAGCGCACGGGACAGAGCGGGCAGCTGTCGTTCCAGACCGCCAGCGCATTGGAGCTCCCATTCGACGATGGCCGTTTCGACGCGGTGCTGTTGCAGCACGTGGCGATGAACATCTCTGACCGGACGCTGCTCTACAGCGAGATTCGGCGCGTGCTGAAGCCAGGCGGCAGGTTTGCCACATACGACGTCGTGTTGTCTGGAGGCGAGCCGCACTATCCGCTTCCCTGGGCGAGAACGCCGGCGACGAGCTTTCTCCTAACAGCCGGTGCGACGCGCGAGGCGATCGAACCGGCCAGCTTCCGCATGCTGGCATGGCAAGACGACACCGACGCCGCCAAGGCGTGGTTCGCACAGTTGCGCGCGTCGGGGCCGCCGCCTTCGCCCAATCTCGGCGTGGTGATGGGACCGGACTTCGCTGAGCTTGCGGCCAACCTCGGACGAAATCTTATGCAAGGTCGGCTCGGTATCCTGACCGCAGTGTTCGAGGCCGCATGAACCAGTTGCCGAGGGAGGCCAGATGTCAACCGAGATCGTGTTCCAAATCCATCTTGTTCTGGGCTATGTCGCGTGGCTGCTTTGCTTCGGTTTATACGGTTTGCCGTGGCTCAGGTCGATGGACCGGGTCGCGGCGCAGCGCGCTGTTGCCACTCTGCACAGCTTCCGCTTCTTCGGGCTGGTCTTCCTCGTTCCGGGTGTCGTCAGCCCCGATTTGCCTGCCGGCTTTGCCGTGTTTGCTGCCTACGGCGACCTTGCAACAGGAGTGCTGGCCATGCTGGCGCTGCTCACGGCAAGGATACCTCGGCTCTTCTGGGCGCTCGTCGTCGCCTTCAATCTGGTCGGGGCGGTTGATCTGATCGTAGACTATTACCACGCCATCCAGGTCGGCCTCCCCCAGCGTGCGGGCGAACTGGGCGCCACCTACGCGATCCCGATCATCTACGTGCCGCTGCTGATGATCACGCACATCGTCGCGTTCTATTTTCTGGTGCGTCCTCCGCAAGCCGCGGCTTTGACTGTCGCAGACTAGTCCTTTGCCGCCGCCGCCTTGATGTCCAGCAGGCCGTAGCCGAAATCATTGTCGCGTCCCTTGGGGCCGAGATCCCTGGCCGTTGCCGCGAGCGCCTTTTCGATGTCGTCGGCCGAGCGATCGGGCGCGGCATGGATGAGATTGGCGATGGCGCCGCTCACGATCGCCGCGGCAAACGAGGTGCCTGTGACCACATCCGAGCCGGCGCCGCTCGGCGCCACCATCTCGACGCCGGGTGCCGAGATGAAGACATAGGCGCCGCGATTGGCCTGCGGCATCAGCCCGTCCTTGGCATCGGTGGCGGTCACCGCGATGACACCATCGAAGGCGGCCGGATAGCCATAGGGCGCCTTCGGCCCGTTGTTACCGGCTGCGGCGACCAGCACCATGCCGAGCGCGCGGGCATTGCGGCAGGCGACGCCGAGCAAATCGTTCTTCGGCCCGACAAAGCTCATATTGATGATGCGCACGTCCTGTTCCGCCGCCCAGTCGAGCGCCGACAGGATGACGTCCATGGTCGACTTGCCGCCCTCGAAGGCGCGGGCGTGATAGATTTTTGCGCCCGGTGCCATGCCTTCCAGCGCGCCGACGCCGGCGATCAGCCCGTCGATCGACGTGCCGTGATCGCGCTTTTCGATCGGCACGTCGGGCATGGCGTCGAACTGCCCGGCAATGACGCCCGAGAGCGCCGGGTTGGTGTCGTCGATGCCGGTGTCGATCACCGCGATGCGGACGTTTTCTCCGCTGGCCTGCTTGGAATCGAGTGCAATGCGGTCGAACGCATAGTTGACGATGCCGGCGGCCTGCTGCAGCGAATAGACGTGATTGGGCTCGCGCCGCTGGGTGCGGCCGTCGGCGGCCAGTTGCGCCAGCACGACGCCGACGGGCCGGCCGTCGGGAATGCCGAAGCGCACCAGTGTGGTGCCAAGCAGGCGCGACTGGCGCTGCGAGCGCACCTGCAGGCCGAAGGAGGCGGCGATCTGCTGGACAGCGCCGGCATCGCCGTCGACGGTCACCAGCACCTCGTCGGGCACGAAATCGCCAACCACCGCGCGCGGCGGCTGAACGGCAATGAGATCGGTCGGCGAGACGATCGGGCCACCGGGCGGGGGGCCGGCTTGAGTATCGGCCGGCGGCGTCGCCGGTTCGGGCCGTGGCGTCGGCACAGGGGTCGGGGGCGCCGCCGGGTTGGGAAACAGGTCGACGATCAGGGCCGGCAGGAACACCGCGCCGGATTGCGCCGCATCCGATCCGCCCTCTGTGTCGCTGCCATCCTTGGCGCAGTCGGCGCCTGCCGCATTGGTCCCGTCGCGGCAGTCGATTTTCGTCTGGTCGGGATTGGGATCGTTGGTCTGCGCCGACGCGGGCACGGCGACGATTGTCATCGCCGCCGCAAGCATTGCCGCAAATCGAATGACCGCCTCAGCCGCCATCAACCGGTTTCCTTCCCTCGATCACAGTCTCCGTGAAAGCCTGGGCGGCAACAAGGCCGATTTGCCTGGTGTAGTCGGCTGCGTTGGCAGCCGGGATGCCAAGCCGGAACACGCCGTCGGCGGTCGGTCCGCCGACGATCTTCAGCCCGTTGCTGCCGAGGAAGGCGGAAATGTCCGACATCTTCGCATCCGGCTTGAACTTGACCAGGGCGTACGGCATTTTCGCCAGATCGTCTTGCGCGCCGGCAATCTCGAAATCATTGCCCTTTCCGCCGGGTTCGACAAACGACTGCACCATGACCAGCGCCAGCAGAACCGCGGCTGCCGCCCAGGCGACGCCGACCGGCACCGCCATGAAGCGGCCCCAGGCCTGCGCCAGCCAGGACGATCCTGCCGGCTTGCGCGCAGGCCCGGCCTCGGCGTCGAGTGCCTTGGCAAAGCGGCTGAGCGCATCGGCCGGCGGCCGGATTGCTTCGTTGGCGGCCGTGGCGCCGGAGAATTCGGCTTCAGCTTCGCCAAGGGCGGCAAGTGCGGCCGGATCGCTGGCCAGCCATTCCTCGACCGCTTCCAGGTCGGAACCTTCCAGCGAGCCGTTCAGGTAGAACGGCAGCAGCGTTTCCATTTCGTCGCGGCGCGACATCTTTTCAGCGGCGCTCATGGCCACCCCCTGTCGTAATCGGCGGCCTTGAGAGCCTCGCCGAGTTTCTTGCGGGCGTAGAACATCCGGGTCTTGACGGTGGCGACCGGAATGTCGAGCACCTCGCTGATCTCGCTCACCGACTGCCCGTGATAATAGGCAAGATCGATGACGACGCGATGCTCTTCCGGCAAGGCGTCGACGAAGCGCCGCAGGGCGGCCGCCTTGTCTTCCTTCATGGTGACGACTTCCGGCGTGTCGGCGCCGTCGGGCACCGCGGCGGCGGCCTCGTCGTCGATCCAGTCTTCCTTCTTCTTGCGCAGAAAGGACAGCGCCTTGAAACGGGCAATGCCGAGCAGCCATGTCGAGACTTCGGAACGCCCTTCGAAGCCGGGCGCCTGGCGCCACAACTCGAGGAAGACTTCGTTGGCGATATCGTCGGCCATCATTTCCGATCCCGTCTGGCGCGCCACGAAGCGGTAGACCCGCGCGTGGTGACGCATGAACAGGAGCCGCACGGCGGCTCGGTCGCCCTTCGCGACCCGGTCGACGAGCGCGCGATCGGTCTCCGTCGCTGCCGTCATGGCCGGTCGAGCCGCCTGGCTCCTGTCTGCTCTGTCGCTGATCGGCCCAAAAAGGTTCATCCTCCGCCAAGGAATTTTGCGGAGGCTAACCGAAGAGCGCGGAGGTTGCCAGAGGTGCGCCTCTTCCTTCTCCCACAAGGGCAGAAGGGAAGAGCTTCGCGGACCGCTTCTCACTCCAAGAAAGACTTCGCCTTCATCGTCGCGGGCACGGGAACACCCAGTCGGCTCAGCACCGTCGGCGCCAGCTGCAGCTGGTCGAGTAGTGTGTCCGCATCCGGCCCTTTGCCTTGTCCAAAATAATACAGCGCGAAATCCTGCATCTCGTCGTCATGGCCGCCGTGATGGCCACGATCGGTCTGGCCGTGATCGGCGGTCACGATCACCTCATAGCCGGCTTCGATCCAGCGCGGCAGGAAGGCGGCCAGCATGCCGTCCATCGCATAGACGGCATGGTCCATCTCGTGGCAGTCGTGGCCGAAGCGGTGTCCCATCGAATCCAGCGTGCAGGTGTGCAGGATGCCGTAGTCAATGCCATGGCGTTTCGTCAGCATGGTCAGCGTCGCGAACAGGTCGACATCGCTCGGCGTCATCTGGTTGCGGAGATTGTAACCGGTCATGGTGTGGAAGCGGCCATGCGTGATCGGCCCGCCTGGCTCGTCGAATTCCATGCCCTCGACCAGGTCGAACGGGTAGGCGCGGAAGAATTCCGACCAGTAGGAATGGGTCACCGCCCCCGTCTTGCCGCCTGCCTTGCTGACCTCGGAGAAGATATCGGGCTGCTCGACGCGGAAACGGTTCTCATTGGAGAGAATCCCGTGCACCTGCGGCGAAACCCCGGTGTGGATCGAGGCATAGCAGCAGGCCGAGGTCGACGGCAGCACCGAGCGCATCTTCCAGACGCGCGCCTCGCCCGATTGCACCCAGCCTTCGAGATTGCCCATCAGCCGGCGCCAGTTCCGGTAAGGCACGCCATCGAGGATGATCAGCAGAAGCTTGGATTTGAGCGCCACGGGCTGCTCCATGCGGTTGGCGGTTGAAACGGGAACGCCGTGTGCCGTCCCGGGCACACGGCGTTCTGATAGATGAAATCGGACGATCAGAGTCTGCTCAAGCGTTGAGCCAGCACTCGGCAAGCGCGTAGCCGTCCATCATTTCGCCGATAGGGCTCTTGGCATAGCCGCCGATCTTGTTGGTGGCGGCCGCGTCGATGAACTGATTGAAGAAGGGCACGATCAGCCCACCTTCGTCACGCATCATCACTGCCATATCGTGGTAGATCGCCTGGCGCTTGGCCTGGTCGAGCTCGCCGCGCGCGGTAAACAGCATCTTGTCGAATTCCGGCCGCTTGAAGCGCGTGTCGTTCCAGTCGGCGGTCGAGACATAGCCGGTGGAATACATCTGGTCCTGCGTGGCGCGTCCGCCCCAGTAGGAGAGCGAGAAGGGCTGCTTGTTCCAGACCTCCGACCAGTAGCCGTCGCCGGGTTCGCGCTTGATCTCGATCTTGATGCCGGCTTTGGCGCAGGACTGCTGATAGAGCTGTGCGGCATCGACGGCGCCCGGGAAGGCGACGTCCGAGGTGCGCAGCACGATCGAGCCGCTGTGGCCTGATTTCTTGTAGGCTGCCGCCGCCTTGTCCGGATCGAACTTGCGCTGTTCGATATCGGCGGAAAACAGCGGATAGGCCTCGTTGATCGGGAAGTCGTTACCCACCGAGCCATAGCCGCGCAGGATCTTTTCCAGCATCTCGTCGCGGTCCATGGCTAGCTTCAGCGCCATGCGCAGATCATTGCTGTCGAAAGGTGCGGTGTCGCAGAACATGTTGAACGGATAGTAGCCCTTGCCCGAGACATTCTCGATGGAAACGCCCGCGATGCGCTTGACCAGATCGACGACCTTGGGTTCGACGCGGTTGATCATGTGCACCTGGCCGCCTTGCAAGGCTGCAAGCCGTGCGGTCGCATCATTGATGACGATGATCTCGACCTGGTCGGCGTGGCCGGCCTTGTCGCCAAGCCAGTAATTGGCGAAACGCTCGCCGCCATGGCGCACGCCTGGCTGGTTGACGCTAACCTTGTAGGGTCCGGCGCTGATGCCGGCATTCGGATCGTCCTTGCCGCCATTCGGCTGGATGACGAGATGGTAGTCGGCCATCAGATAAGGGAAGTCGGCATCGGCGTCGCCGAGCGTGACGATGACTTCCTTGCCGCTCGCCTTGACGCCCTTGATGTTCTTGAGGATGCCGAGTGCTCCGGACTTGGACTTCTCGTCCGCATGGCGCTCGATGGTGGCGGCAACGTCCTCCGCGCCGACCGTCTTGCCATTGTGGAACTCGATGCCATCGCGGATCTTGATCGTCCATGTCTTGGCGTCGGCTGAGGCGCCAATCTCTTCGGCAATCAGGTTGACCAGCTTGTTGTCCGGTGTGAGGCGCACAAGATACTCGCCCCAAAGCTTGCCGAAGCTGAAGGTTACCTGGCTGAGATTCAGCGCCGGATCGAGGCTATTGGTGGATTCCCCGCCCTGCAGGCCAGCCTTGATGATACCGCCCTTCACCGCCGTCTGGGCAAATGCCTTGCCGGCCAGCGCCGGCATCATGGCCGCCGATACGCCGAGCGCGGCGGCGCGCCCAAGAAAGGCACGGCGCGATATCCGGCCGTGACCGGCGAGTTCGGCGAGATAATCGAGTTCAGTTTTCATGTCCTACCCCTGTTTAAAAGTCGTGCGAGCGGCGCTCGTCCCGAAGGACGTGTGGCGCTCTAGTGTTGCATCCGGATGACGGTCGCTGACGCCCCTATGTGGCAGCTTGGTCTGACACAATTTCCAGGGGAAGCGCCTGCCTTTTTCTTCCGGCAGTATTGGTTCCCAGTTTTCCCGGAATTGCTTTAGTTCCCCGCGCTGGCCATGCGCCGTCCCTTGATTGCCTTTTCCAGCCAGCCGATTTCCATCTCTGGAACCGAGGAGAGCAGCAGGTCGGTGTAGGCGTCGAAGGGCGGGCTCAGCACCTTGCCCTTGGGGCCGTAACGCACCACCTCGCCGCGATACATAACCGCGATTGAATCGGCGATCGACTTCACCGTGGCAAGGTCATGCGTGATGAACAGATAGGCGACGTTCTCTTCCTTCTGCAGCTCCAGCAGCAGCTCGAGGATGCCGTGTGCCACCAGCGGATCGAGCGCCGAGGTCACCTCGTCGCAGATGATCAGCTTCGGCTTGGCGGCAAGCGACCGGGCGATGCAGACACGCTGTTTCTGGCCGCCGGAAAGCTCGGCCGGGTAGCGGTCGGAAAATCCCTTGCCCATCTCGATCTTGTCGAGCAGTTCGGCAACGCGTCTGTCGCGCTCACGGCCGCGCATGCCGAAATAAAACTCCAGCGGCCGGCCGATGATGGTGCCGACGGTCTGACGCGGGTTCATCGCCACATCGGCCATCTGGTAGATCATCTGCAACTGGCGCAGATCCTCCTTCGGCCGGTCGGCCAGCCTGTTGGCCAGCGCGCGTCCGTCGAAGGTGACGGTACCCTGTTCGGGTGGCAAAAGTCCCGTGATGGCGCGCGCCAGCGTCGACTTGCCGGAGCCGGACTCGCCGACCACGGCCAGCGTCTGGCCCGGATAGATGTCGACGGATACGTCCTTCAGCACCTTGATATGGCTGCGGCCATAGGCGGCGGTGACGTTCTTCACCGACAGGAACGGCGACGTGCCGGGCTTCTGCTCCTGGTGTTCGATCTCATGCACCGAGACCAGCGCGTTGGTGTATTCCTGGCGCGGCTCCTTGATGATCTGCCTTGTGCCGCCCCATTCGACCAGCCTCCCATGGCGCAGCACCATGATCTCGTCGGAGACCTGGGCGACGACGGCAAGGTCGTGCGTGATGTAGAGCGCAGCGACATGGGTGTCGCGGATGGCGTCCTTGATCGCCGCCAGCACGTCGATCTGCGTCGTCACGTCGAGCGCCGTTGTCGGCTCGTCAAAGACGATCAGGTCCGGCTCGGAGCACAGGGCCATCGCCGTCATCACACGCTGCAACTGGCCGCCCGAAACCTGGTGCGGAAAACGCTCGCCGATGGTTTCAGGGTTCGGCAGGCTGAGCTTCTTGAACAGCGCAACCGCGCGCTTCTCGGCCTCGGCGCGTGTCGCGGTGCCGTGCAGCAGGGTGGCTTCCACCACCTGGTCCATCAGTCTGTGCGCCGGGTTGAAGGCCGCTGCCGCCGACTGCGCGACATAGCAGACCTCGCGGCCGCGTAATTTGCGGAAGCCGTCCTTGCCGCCCTTGAGGATGTCGCGGCCGTTCAGGATCACCTCGCCGCCTGTGATGCGCACGCCGCCGCGGCCGTAGCCCATCGACGACAGGCCGATAGTCGACTTGCCGGCGCCGGATTCGCCGATCAGGCCGAGCACCTTGCCCTTCTCGAGCGTCAGTGAGACATCGTGCACCAGCACGATGTCCTTCGGCGGTTCACCGGGCGGGAAGACGGTAGCCTCGATGCGCAGATTGCGGATGTCGAGCAGCAGGCCTGACTTCGGTTGCCCGAGCTTCGCTTTGGTGTCGGCCATCACCCGCGTCCTCCCTTGAGGCTTGTCGTCCGGTTGAGCACCCAGTCGGCAACCAGGTTGACGGAAATCGCCAGCAGCGCGATCGCCCCCGCTGGGATGAGTGCGGCCGCGATGCCGAACACGATGCCGTCTTTGTTTTCCTTGACCATGCCGCCCCAGTCGGCGTCCGGTGGCTGCACGCCAAGGCCGAGGAACGACAGCGTCGACAGGAACAGCACCGCGTAGATGAAGCGCAGACCGAGTTCGGAAACCAGCGGCGACAATGCGTTGGGGAGAATCTCGCGGAAGATGATCCAGCCGCTGCCCTCACCGCGCAGTTTCGCCGCTTCGACATAGTCCATGACGTTGATGTCGACGGCGACCGCGCGCGACAGGCGATAGACGCGGGTCGAATCCAGAATGCCCATCACCAGGATCAGCGTCACCAGATTGGTCGGCAGCACCGACAGCACGACGAGACCCATGATCAGTGTCGGGATCGACATCAAGAGATCGACGAGGCGCGACAGCAGCGTGTCGAACCAGCCGCCGAAGACGGCCGCCGAGAAGCCGAGAATGGCGCCGAGCGAGAACGACAGCGCGGTGGCCAGCACCGCGATGAACAAAGTGATGCGGGCGCCGTAGATCATGCGCGACAGCAGGTCTCGGCCGAGATTGTCGGTGCCCAGCAAATGGGCAGCCGACATCGGTTCCCAGACATCGCCGACGATTTCGCCATTGCCGTGCGGCGCGATCCAGGGGGCGAAGACCGCCGCAAGCACGAACAGTGCCGTCAGCACGATGCCGATCAGCGCGGGGATGGGGATGCGTTTGATATCGAGCATATCCGCCCCTTATTTCGGATGTCTGAGACGCGGATTGGCGACGATCGCCGCTATGTCCGCAATGATGTTCAGGCTGATATAGACGGCGGCGAAGATCAGGCCGACCGCCTGCACCACCGGCACGTCTCGCTTGGTGACGTGGTCGACCAAATACTGTCCCATGCCCGGATAGACGAAGATCACCTCGACCACGACGACGCCAACGATCAAGTAGGCGAGGTTGAGCATGACGACATTGATGATCGGCGCGATGGCATTGGGGAAGGCGTGCTTGCGGATGACGTTGAAAGCCGACAGGCCCTTCAGTTCCGCCGTCTCGACATAGGCCGACTGCATGACATTGAGGATCGCCGCGCGTGTCATGCGCATCATGTGGGCGAGCACGACCAGCGTCAGCGCCGTCGCCGGCAAGGCGATCGCCTGCATCCGTTCGCCAAAAGGCATGCCGTCATAGACGGTCGAAATGCCGGGGAATATCTGCCATTTCACGGCGAAGAAATAGACCAGCACATAGCCGATGAAGAATTCGGGAAACGAGGTCGAGGCCAGCGCCAGCCCGGAGATCAGCTTGTCGACCCAGCCATTGCGGTAGCGTACCGCGATCAGGCCGAGGATGATCGCCAGCG
Source organism: Mesorhizobium sp. BR1-1-3 (assembly GCF_020165455.1). NCBI lineage: Bacteria > Pseudomonadati > Pseudomonadota > Alphaproteobacteria > Hyphomicrobiales > Phyllobacteriaceae > Mesorhizobium > Mesorhizobium sp. BR1-1-3. Next base: position 66,550 of record NZ_JAIUIC010000011.1, on the reverse strand, counting down.
GCACGGCGACGATCGCCGCCCAGAAGGCGAGGAACAGCGTGTTCCACAGCCGTCCCTTGATCGACGTGGCGATGTCCTGCCCGCTCGACATGGCCGTGCCGAGATCGCCGGTCAGCACGCCGCCCAGCCAATGAAAATACCTGAGATAGGCTGGCTGGTTGAGTCCGAGCTGCTCGCGCAGATTGGCAAGCGACTCCGGCGTCGCCGACTGTCCGAGAATGGCTTGCGCGACGTCGCCGGGCAGGATCTGGGTGCCGGCGAAGATCAGGACCGAAACGGCCAACAAGAGCAGAATGCCCAGCGCAACGCGCTGGGCCACCAGTTTCAAGATGGGTGAGGACATATCCGCAAGGCCAAGCTCAGGCTTCGAGCCAGCACTTCGCCAGCGCGTACCCGTTCATCAGCTCCTGATGCGGATCGTCGACCCAGCCGCCGACCTTGGCGCCGGTAGCGTCGATGAACTGGTTGAACATCGGCAGGATCAGGCCGCCCTCGTCTCGTACCAGGACAGCCATGTCATGATACATCTGCTTGCGCTTGGTCTCGTCGAGCTCGGCGCGAGCCGCCAGCACCATCTTGTCGAAATCAGGACGCTTGAAACGCGTGTCGTTCCAGTCGGCGGTCGACAGATAAGCGGTGGAGTACATCTGGTCCTGGGTCGAGCGGCCGCCCCAGTAGGACGCGCAGAAGGGCTGCTTGTTCCAGACCTCGTTCCAATAGCCGTCGCCGGGCTCACGCTTCAGCTCGATCTGAATGCCGGCCTTGGCCGCGCTCTGCTGGAACAACTGCGATGCATCGACGGCGCCCGGGAAAGCGACGTCCGAGGTCCGCAGCAGGACGGCGCCGTCGTGACCGGACTTCTTGAAGTGGAACTTGGCCTTGTCGGGATCGTACTTGCGCTGCTCGATCTCGGTAAACAGCGGATAGGACGCATTGATCGGGAAGTCGTTGCCGAGCGAACCGTAGCCGCGCAGGATCTTGTCCAGCATTTCCTCGCGGTCGATGGCCAGCTTCAGTGCCATGCGCAAATCGGCGTTGTCGAATGGCGCCGTGTTGCAATGCATGATGAACACGTAGTGGCCAGGACCCGCGTGATTGCGGATGGTGACGCCCGGCAGGCGCTTGATCAGGTCGACGATCTTCGGCTCGACGCGGTTGATCACGTTGACCTGGCCGCCCTGCAGGGCGGCCGTGCGCGCTGTCGCATCGTTGATGACGATGATCTCGATCTGGTCGGCATGGCCCATCTTGTCGCCCTGCCAGTAATTGGCGAAACGCTCGCCGCCATGGCGCACACCGGGCTCATTGGTCGTGACCTTGTAAGGACCGGCCGAGATGCCTGCGTCAGCCTTGTCCTTGCCGCCATTTGGTTGGACGATCAGGTGATAGTCGCTGAGCAAATAGGGCAGATCGGCATTGGCCTCCTTCAGCGTCAGCACGACTTCCTTGCCGCTGGCCTTGATGGTCTCGATACCTTTCATGTAGCCGAGCGCGCCGGATTTCGACTTCTCGTCGGAATGGCGCTCAAGTGTGGCGGCCACGTCCTCGGCGGTCACTGTCTTGCCGTTGTGGAATTCGACGCCGTCGCGGATCTTCAGCGTCCACACCTTGGCGTCGTCCGACGAGCCGATCTCCTCGGCGATGCGGTTCTCGAGCTTGCCTTCCGGCGAAAGCTCGACAATCAATTCGCCCCACATCTTGCCGAAGGCGAACGGCACCTGAGTCATGAACAGTGCCGGATCAAGGCTGTTGGTGGATTCGCCGCCGACAAGTCCGGCCTTCAGTGTGCCGCCCTTGACCGGGCCTGCCGCGCGTGCAGCGCTTGAAAGCAGCGAGTTGGCGAAGGGCGCGGAGATACCGAGCGCCGCCGCCCGGCCGAGAAAATCACGACGGCTCAGTTTGCCCGACGCGACACGCAGGCTAAGAAATTCCAGTTCGTTCGACATTTTGAGTTCCTCACTCTGTTGGTTCGACTCTGCGGTCGTTTTTCTTGTTTCTTGTGAGGAGAATAATGACCGCAAGGGAAAGCGGTAAGCAAGACCGAATGCGACATGCCGTGGCGTAAATCGTACGTCGCAATTGGACCAATCAAATCGGCATTCAAAGAAGCGCGCGCGGCACCTTCTCCTCGAAATTGCGCTCGAAGACGAGGGTTTCGTCCTCATAGGCCTCGATTCTGGCGCTGACGATGAAGTTTTGCGCATCCGATCGCATTTCGGCTGTCGTTTCGGTGCGTACTGACCATCCGTTTCGCGACAGGGTCTGCGTCCAGTGCGTCTTCCCCGAGGCCGACAGCGGATCGTCGGGATGGATCGTCCAGGTCTCGCGGGCGATGCTGCCATTGGCGAGGCCATGGGCGAGATCGCGCACCTCGCCGAAATCGTCAACAATGGAAAGCGTCACCATTCCGGTCTTCTCATCACGATCGACATGGCGCTCTGAATTGGCGGCGCGGATCGTCTCTGTTGCCCAGGGGGTGGCACCTTCCGGCTCGGCGAACGTTACTTCGTCGCCTGTCGCCAGCGGCCGCAGCGGCAAATTGAGCGTCGCCGTCGACAAGGTGAGCTGGACCGGCTCCGGCGACGGCCAGATGGCAGGCCAATAGGCGTTCGAAACGGCAACACGCAGCCGGTGGCCGGCCGGCAAACGATAGGCGCATTGATCGAGCACGACGCGCACCGAGACGGTTTCGCCCGGCACCAGCGCCTCGGGGAATTCGTGCGAATTGCGGTGCGTCAGATTGAGCACGCCATAGGAGATCAACTCCGAGGCGCCGTCGGGATGCACATCGCAAAGCCGGACCGCGATGTTGGCCTGCGGACGATCAGAGGACAGCCGCAGCTCGACCTCCGGCGCTCCGACGATGTCGATCGGCTCGCTGAGTTCCGGCTGGTCGAAACACACCGACAGGGCATCGTCGGGGCGCTGGTCGCCGGGCAGTTCGGGACCGAAAGTGAAGGGAAAATACTCGCCGCCGGCCAGGCCGCAGCTTTGCGGAGAGGCGATGATGGCGGGTTTTTCCGTTGAGGGGATCAGATCGACCGTTTGCATCTTGATGGTTGGCGAGGGCCATTCCTGCTCCGCCACCCAACGGCCGGGACGCTCGGGGTGCCAGCGCGCCGGACGCACGCTGTCCATGACATAGGCGCGGTAGGCCGGGTCCGCCTCGACGCCGGTGTCGACACCCTTCAGCCAGCGGTCCCACCAGCGCAAGGCCTCCTGCAGGAAGCCGATGGCAGGCTTGGGCCCGGCGTAGTGCGGGTATTTGTGGATCCATGGCCCGACGATGCCCTTGACCGGGGCTTGGATGTTGGTAGCCAGATGCGAGACGGTGTTGCGGTAGCCGTCATGCCAGCCCCCGATCGACAGCACGGCGGCTTTGACGGCGGAAAAATCCTCGCAGATCGAGCCACGCTTCCAGTAGGCATCACGGTGCTGGTGTTTCAGCCACAGCGGCGCCAGGAAGGATTGGTTCTCCAGCCGGGTCAGCCACAGATCGCGCCACCGGTTGTCGCCGGCCAAAAGCGGATCCGGCGGCCGTGACGAGTAGGACAGCATGGTCGAGGCCCAGCCGAAATTCTCGATCAGCAGGCAGCCGCCCTTGTAGTGGATGTCGTCGGCATAGCGGTCGACGGTCGAGCACAGGCTGATCACCGCTTTCAGCGCCGGCGGCCGCTTGGCCGCCACCTGCAGGCAGTTGAAGCCGCCCCAGGAAATGCCCATCATGCCGACATTGCCGTTGCACCAGGGCTGGCTTGCCGCCCAGGCGATGACGTCGCAGGCGTCCTGCAATTCCTGCTCGGAATATTCGTCGTCCATCAGCCCTTCGGAATCGCCATTGCCGCGCATGTCGACGCGGATCGAAGCATAGCCGTGGCCGGCGAAATAAGGATGCGTCAGCTGATCGCGAAAGATGGTGCCGTCGCGCTTGCGGTAGGGCAGATGCTCTAGGATGACAGGCACCGGATCGTCGCCCGCATCCTCCGGCATCCACACCCGCGCCGACAGGCGGCAGCCATCCGGCATGACGATGCCCATGTCCGGGAATTCGACGATTTTGCGGGCAAATTCGGTGACGGTTTTCATGGCATGCTCCAGGATTGCCAGATGATGGAGCCTGCCGTGCCGCGTCGTGGGCCAGCCAACGAATTCGGCTGGTCAATCCGCGTCAGTTCAGCGGGATATCGTTATCGCCCTTGTTCGCCTGATAGATGTTGGACAATTCATCGTAGCGCGCCGAAATCGCGCCGATACGGGTCTCCAGCCGTCGCCGCTCTGCCTCGGGCAACGCTCTTACCAGCCTGCGGATAGAAAAGCTCTTCCAATAGGCATTCTCGGCATTGTAGCCGCCGGGATCGAGGGTGAAGACCTCTTTCAGGATCTTCAGGTCGTGCGGGATGGCGAAGCTGTCGCGCGAATCCTCGTGGCTGAACAGATAGTAGAAATTGTCGAAGCCGGTCCAGGTGATCGCCGACAGGCACAGCGAGCAGGGTTCGTGCGTGGCGATGAAGATGGCGTCTTTCGTATCGACGCGCTCAGCCCTGGGCATTTCGTAGAAACGCTTCAGGCAGTGTACCTCGCCATGCCAGAGCGGGTTTTCCATCTCGTTGTTGGTTTCAGCCAGCACCAGCGAACGGTCGTCCTTGCGCAGGATCGCCGCGCCGAACAGCTTGTTGCCATAGGTAACGCCGTCGGCCGTCTTCGGCACGATGTCGTGCTCGATCACATCGAGCAGGCGGTCGATCAGTGAAATATCGGTCACAAGAGGCTCTCGTTGGGCAAGTGGATCTCGTAGGCGTGCGAGAAGTGGAACTCTTCGAGATTGGAGCCATCGCCGCCACGGTCGACGATCAGGAAGTCCTGGGCCTCGCCGAGCGGCGTCAGCACGCCATGCCAGAGATTGCGCCGGTAATTGATGCCTTGTCCGGGTGCGGTGATGAAGGCATGCGGCTCGCCCGGCCCCTGCTCCCCGTCATGGCAGACGACGACCAGGAAGGGGCGCGGCGAGAGCGGGATGAAGGCCTGGCTGCCGAAGGGATGGCGCTCGACCATGCTCAATTTCAGGGGCAATTCGTAGGGCGTGCCGCGCACCATCGAGATCAGCACGCGGGCGTTCGGACCGGTTGCTTCGGCGGTAGCCAGATCATGATAGCGCTCGGCCCTGCCGCCATTGATCGGGTAGTGGTTGTCGCCGTCCATGTCGATGACATCGCCGAAGGGGGCAAAGCCCTCGCGGGTCAGCGGCCGCGCGACGATACGGGTCACAGCGCGCGCCTTGCGATGCCGGCGCCGCCGAGCTTGGCGTGCCGGTTGACGTCCTTGTAGAGCAGATAGCGGAATTTACCCGGGCCACCGGCATAGCAGGCCTGCGGGCAGAAGGCGCGCAGCCACATATAGTCGCCGGCCTCGACCTCGACCCAGTCCTGGTTGAGGCGGTAGACGGCCTTACCCTCCAGCACATAGAGACCGTGCTCCATGACATGGGTCTCGGCGAAGGGAATGACCGCGCCGGGTTCCAGCGTGACAATGGTCATGTGCATGTCGTGGCGCAAATCTGCCGGATCGACGAACCGCGTCGTCGCCCAGCGGCCTTCGGTGCCGGGCATCGGCGTTGGCGCGATCTCCTGCTCATTGGTGAAGAAGGCTTCCGGCACATCGAGACCGTCGACCACTTCGTAAGCCTTGCGAATCCAGTGGAAGCGCACGGCGGCCCTGCTTTCGTTGCGAACCGTCCAGCCGCTGGCCGGCGGCAGGAAGGCAAAGCCGCCGGGCCGCAACACATGCGTCTTGCCGGCAAGCAGAACCGTCAGTTCGCCTTCGACCACGAACAGAGCGCCTTCGGCGCCGGCATCGGGTTCCGGCCGATCGCTGCCGCCGCCGGGCGCGACCTCGACAATGTATTGCGAGAACGTCTCGGCAAAACCCGATAGCGGTCGCGACAAGATCCAGACGCGGGTTTCGTCCCAGAACGGCAACGCACTGGTGACGATGTCCTGCATCACACCCCGGGGAATGACGGCATAGGCCTCGGTGAAGACGGCGCGGCCGGTCAGAAGCTCGTTCTGGCCGGAATGACCGCCATGTGGCGCGTAATAGGTTCGCTCGGGCATCCTGATCGTATCCATGGTTTCAAACCTATTGCGGAAGCATGTCCTTGAGGCGGAGCAGCGCGATGCGCTCGACCTGTTTGCAGGCGGTCTCGAATTCGACGCCGCGGCTGTTGCCGATGCGCGCCTCGAACTCCGCCAGGATTTCCTCCTTCGTCTTGCCCTTCACCGCGATGATGAAAGGGAAGCCGAAGGTGGTGACGTAGGCGGCGTTGAGCTTGGAAAACAGTTCGCGCTCCTTGTCGGTCAGCGCGTCGAGGCCGGCCGAGGCCTGTTCCCTGGTCGATTCCGCCGTCAGCCGTTTGGCCTTGGCCAGCTTGCCGGCAAGGTCGGGATGGGCGTTGAGCACCGAAAGCCGCTCGGTTTCGCTGGCGGAGCGGAAGATACGGCAAAGCGCATTGTGCAGGCCGCCCGAAGTGTCATGCGCCGGGCCTAGTTCCAGTTCGTAGGCGCGTTCGGCGATCCAGGGCGAATGTTCGAATACGCCGCCGAAAGTGTGGACGAAGGTCTCGAATTCCATCTTCGATGGGCGGAGTGCCGCCGGTTGATAAGGATTGACCTCTTGCCAGTGCTTGGCGATGTCGATGCGCCTCGCCAGCCAGACCTTGTCGTGCGACTTCACATAGTCGACGAAGCGCTTCAGCGCCGCCACCCGGCCCGGCCGCCCGACGAGGCGGCAGTGCAGGCCAATGTTCATCATGCGTGGCCGGCCGGCCTTGCCCTCGGCATAGAGCGTATCGAAGCTGTCCTTCAAATAGGCAAAGAACTGGTCACCCGAGTTGAAACCTTGCGGCGTGGCGAACCGCATGTCGTTGGCGTCGAGCGTATAGGGGATGATGAGCTGCGCGCCGCCCTCATGCTCGAACCAGTACGGCAGCTCGTCGTCATAGGTGTCCGACACATAGTCGAAGCCGCCTTCTTCCGCCACAATCCGCACCGTGTTGATCGATGTGCGACCCGTATACCAGCCGGTCGGGCGCGCGCCGGTCACTTCGTAGTGCAGCTTGATCGCCGCCTCGAGGTCGCGGCGCTCATCCTCGGCGCTGTGGTCGCGGTAGTCGATCCATCTTAAGCCGTGCGAAGCGATCTCCCAGCCGGCGTCCTGCATGGCCGCTACCTGATCCGGCGAACGGGCGAGCGCTGTGGCGACGCCGTAGCAGGTGATCGGCACTTGCGACTCGGTGAACAGCCGGAGCAGCCGCCAGAAGCCGGCGCGGGCGCCGTATTCGTAGATGGATTCCATGTTCCAGTGGCGTTGACCCACCCAGGGTGCCGCGCCGACGATTTCCGACAGGAAGGCTTCGGACGCCTTGTCGCCATGCAACACGCAGTTTTCGCCGCCTTCCTCGTAATTGACGACGAACTGCACGGCGACATGTGCACCGCCAGGCCATTTCGGGTCCGGCGGATTGGCTCCGTAGCCACGCATGTCTCTGCTGTAACGCATCGTCCCTCCCGCCGGGCACGGCCCGAAGTATGATCAGAATATCGAAAGGGTGCTTCTCGCATTCCCCCGAAAATTTTTGAAAGTGTTTTTGTCGCACTCCGCTCGACCGGGACTTATGCATCGCCTTTAATTGGCGCACAATTCACTGTTGATACTTGACCGTACCGGGCCAATTCGCTCGTACCGGAAATGGGAGGCGGCCAATGGCAGAAACGTCGAAAGCCGACGGCGGGCGTCTGACGACCCATGTCCTCGACACGGCGACCGGCAAGCCGGCGGCGGGACTGTCGATTGCGCTCTATCACCTCGAGGGCAAGGCGCGGACACATCTGAAGACCGTTCTCACCAATGCCGACGGCCGTTGCGACAAGCCGCTGCTCGCCGGCGCGGAATTCCGCACCGGCGAATACGAACTGGTCTTCGCCGCCGGCGACTATTTGCGCCAACAGGGGTTGAGCCTGCCGAAACCGGCCTTTCTCGATGTGATACCGATCCGCTTCGGCATGGCCGAGCCTGTGCATTATCATGTGCCACTGCTGGTCTCGCCCTACGGTTACTCGACCTACAGGGGGAGCTGAGGTATGACCAAAATTAGCATCCGCAACGAAATCCGCTTCATTCTCAATGGCAGCGATGTGGCGCTTTCGTCGGTGGCACCCGACGCGACCTTGCTCGACTGGCTGCGGCTCGACCGTTCGCTGCGCGGCACCAAGGAAGGGTGTGCCGAGGGAGACTGCGGTGCCTGCACCGTGCTGGTCGGCAAGCTGTCGGAGGGCGGCTTGGTCTATGAAAGCGTCAATGCCTGCATCCGCTTCCTCGGCTCGCTCGACGGCACCCATGTCGTGACGGTCGAGCATCTGCGCGGTTCACCCGGCCAGTTGCATCCGGTGCAGCAGGCGATGGTCGATTTCCACGGCTCGCAATGCGGCTTCTGCACGCCCGGCTTCGTCATGTCGCTCTATGGCTTGTGGATGAAGTCGCCTGGTCCCTCGAACGCGGATGTCGAAAAGGCTTTGCAAGGCAATCTCTGCCGCTGCACCGGCTACGAGGCGATCATGCGCGCCGCGCATGCCATCTCCAGCTACGGCAAGGCGGCAAAGGACCCGCTGGCCACGGAACGCAAGGCGATCACCGCAAGGCTCGAGGCCATGCGTGACGGCGCCCGGGTCGAGATCGGAACCGGCAAGGCGCGGCTGGTCGTGCCGGCCGATGTCGACGATTTCGCCGCCGTGCTGGACAAGGAACCCGGCGCTACCATCGTGGCCGGCTCGACCGATGTCGGCCTGTGGGTGACCAAGCACATGCGCGATATTTCACCGGCCATTTTCATCGGCGATCTCGACGGGCTTTGCACCATCTCGGAAGACAAGGGCGTCATTTCGATCGGCGCCGGCGTCACCTACACTGACGCCTTCGCGACATTGGCGAAGCGCATCCCGGCGTTGGGGCCATTGTTCGATCGCATCGGCGGCGAACAGGTGCGCAACATGGGCACCATCGGCGGCAACATCGCCAACGGCTCGCCGATCGGAGATACGCCACCGCCATTGATCGCGCTTGGCGCAAGTCTCACCTTGCGCAAGGGCAAGAAGCAGCGGACGATCCCGTTGGAAACCTTCTTCATCGCCTACGGCAAACAGGATCGGCAGCCGGGTGAATTCGTCGAGGCCGTGCATGTGCCGGTGCCGGCCAAGGAAACGAAGTTTGCCGTCTACAAGATCACCAAGCGTCGCGACGAGGACATTACCGCGGCCCTTGGCGCGTTTTTCCTGAATCTGGCCAAGGACGGCACGGTGGCGGAGGTGCGCATCGCCTATGGCGGCATGGCGGCGACGCCGAAGCGGGCGTCTTCCGTCGAAAAAGCGCTGTTCGGCAAGCCATGGACCGAACAGACGGTTGATGCGGCGATGGCCGAATATGCCAGGGATTTCACCCCGCTGACCGACATGCGGGCCTCGGCCGAATATCGCGCCCTGGCAGCGAAAAACCTGCTGCTGCGCTTTTTTGCCGAGAGCAGCGGCACCAGAGAGCCGGTCCAGGTTTCAAGGCACGAGGCGGCATGATGAACAAGCACGCTGCCCCCAACCTCAAGGCTGAAAAGATCGCTGGCGGCGTCGCCACCGATCAGCGCCACGATTCCGCGCACAAACATGTCAGCGGCGCCGCCGTCTACATCGACGACATGCCGGAACCATCAGGCACGCTGCATGGCTGCCTAGGGCTTTCCGGTGCCACGCATGCCACCATCACCAGCATGGATCTCTCGGCGGTGCGTACAGCGCCCGGCGTTGTCGACGTGCTGACGGCCAGTGACGTGCCGGGCGAAAACGACATTTCGCCGACCGGCCGCCACGACGAGCCGGTGCTTGCCGACGGCAAGGTGCAATTCTACGGCCAGCCTATCTTCTGCGTTATTGCGCAAACTCGCGAGCAGGCGCGCCGCGCCACAAGATTGGCAAAGGTCGAATACAAGGAATTGCCTTTCGTCACCGACATCGGCGCGCTCGATCCGAAGAAGGACAAGCTCGTCACGCCGCCTCTCACCCTGAAGCGCGGCGATGCCGCTACGGCGATCCGTCAGGCGCCGCGCCGGCTAAAGGGAAAAATGCGCATTGGCGGCCAGGAACACTTCTACCTCGAAGGCCATATCGCCATGGCCGTTCCTGGCGAGGATCAGGACGTCACCATCTATTCCTCGACCCAGCATCCAAGCGAAGTCCAGCACATGGTCAGCCATGCGCTCGGCGTGCCGAGCAATGCCGTCACGGTGGAAATCCGCCGCATGGGAGGCGGCTTCGGCGGCAAGGAAACGCAGGGAAATCAGTTTGCCGCATTGGCCGCGATCGCCGCGAAGAAGCACCACCGCGCCGTGAAGATCCGGCCCGACCGCGACGACGACATGATCGCCACCGGAAAGCGTCATGATTTCCTCGTCGATTACGAGGTCGGCTTCGATGACGAGGGCAACATCCTCGGCGTCGATTTCATTTTCGCGGCGCGCTGCGGTTTTTCGTCGGACCTTTCCGGCCCGGTAACCGATCGCGCACTGTTCCACTGCGACAACACTTATTTCTGGCCGGCGGTGCATGCGCAGTCGGCGCCGCTCTACACCAACACCGTGTCGAACACCGCCTTTCGGGGGTTCGGCGGCCCGCAAGGCATGGTCGGCGCCGAGCGCGTCATCGACGAGGTGGCCTTTGCCGTTGGCAAGGATCCGCTCGAAATCCGCAAGAAGAATTTCTATGGCACCAGTAGCGAGGGGGGCCGCAACATCACGCCCTACCACCAGACGGTCGAGGATAACATCATCCAGCGCATCGTCGCCGAGCTGGAGCAAAGCGCGAGCTATGCGCGGCGGCGGCGTGAAATATCGGCCTTCAATGCCAACAGCCGTTTCATCAAGCGGGGCCTCGCTCTGACGCCGGTCAAGTTCGGCATCTCGTTCACCGCCACGCATTACAATCAGGCCGGCGCGCTGGTGCATGTCTACACCGACGGTTCGGTGCATCTGAACCATGGCGGAACCGAGATGGGGCAGGGCCTCTACCTCAAGGTGGCGCAGGTGGTGGCGGAAGAGTTCCAGATCGATCTCGACCAGGTGAAGATCACCGCGACTACGACCGGCAAGGTGCCGAACACTTCGGCTACGGCAGCGTCGTCCGGCTCCGACCTCAACGGCATGGCGGCGCAGAATGGCGCGCGCCAGATCAAGGATCGGCTGACCGATTTCGCCGCCGAAAAATATCAGGTGCCGCGTGATCAGGTGCTGTTCCTGCCCAACCGGGTGCGCATCGGCAACCAGGAAATCGCCTTCGCCGACCTCGTCAAGCAGGCCTATATGGCCCGCATCCAGCTGTCGGCGGCTGGTTTCTACAAGACGCCGAAAATCCACTGGAACCGCGACAAGGGCGAGGGCCGCCCCTTCTATTATTTCGCCTATGGCGCCTCGTGCTCGGAGGTCTCGGTCGACACGCTGACCGGCGAATACATGGTCGAGCGTACCGATATTCTCCATGACTGTGGCCGCTCGCTGAACCGGGCGATCGATATCGGCCAGATCGAGGGCGGCTTCATCCAGGGCATGGGCTGGCTGACGACGGAAGAACTGTGGTGGGACGCCAAGGGCCGGCTGCGCACGCATGCGCCGTCGACCTACAAGATCCCGCTCGCCTCCGACCGGCCGAAGATCTTCAACGTCACCTTGGCCGACTGGCCGGAAGCCGGCGAGCCGACCATCCACCGCTCCAAGGCGGTCGGCGAGCCGCCGTTCCCGCTCGGCATGTCGGTGCTGCATGCGCTATCGGACGCGGTGGCCAGTGTCGCCGACAACAGGATCTGCCCGCGCCTCGATGCTCCGGCGACCCCGGAGCGGGTTCTGATGGCGATCGAGCGGCTGAAGAAAGAGGCCGGCGCCTGAATCCGGCCCCAGGGTCGGCAATGCGTGCAATCCGGGCCGAAAAAACCTATATTTCCCATTCGGGAACGTGAACCATGAACTCGAAAGTGCAAAGCCTGAAAGCCTTTCTCGCCAGCGCCGGTCGGGTTGCCCTGGTCGAAGTGGCCGGAACAAAAGGCTCGACGCCACGCGAGAAGGGCGCCTTCATGCTCGTCTCGCCGACGGCGATCTTTGGCACCATCGGCGGCGGTCAGCTCGAATATATGGCGATCGACAAGGCCAGGCAGATGTTGGGCAAAGAAGCCCGCATCGAGGTTGACGAAGTCTGCGCCACCCTAGACGTCCCGCTGGGTCCCGAGATCGGCCAATGCTGCGGCGGGCGCGTTGAAGTCTTGATCCGGCTCGTCGATGCTGCGCTTGCCGGCGACCTGGTTGCGGCCGCGGAAGCCGAGGAGGCGCACCTGCCGTACGTCTACATCTTCGGTGGCGGCCATGTCGGCCAGGCGCTGGCATCGGCGATCGCACTTCTTCCCGTGCACGGCATCGTCATCGAGACGCGGGCCGAAGCACTGGAAGGCATGCCCGAAACCATCGAGACACGGCTGACAGCTATGCCGGAAGCGATGGTGCGGAATGCCCCCGCCGGCGCAGCCTTCGCCATCCTGACCCACGATCATGCGCTGGATTTCCTGATCGTCGCGGAAGCGCTGAAACGCGGTGACACCGCCTATGTCGGCATGATCGGCTCGAAGACCAAGAAAGCGACGTTCAGGACTTGGTTCCTGAAATCGGCGGACGGCAGCCAGGCCGAGTTTGCCCGCCTCGTCTCGCCAATTGGCGGCGACACCGTCAAGGACAAGCGCCCTCAGGTCATCGCGGCGCTGGCTGCGGCCGAGATCATGACGGCGTTGGTCAATCACAACGCAGCCTTAAATGCCGACCATCAAATTCCGCATGGCAGGGTGATGGCAGGCTAAGCTGCGCCGCAGCTAAACCGGCCGTTTCAAACCCAGATGGTCGCGCAGCGTGCGGCCCTGGTATTCCGTCCGGAACAGGCCGCGCCGCTGCAACTCCGGCACGACGAGCGTGGCAAAGGCATCGAGTTCCCCGGGGAAATATGAGGGCATGACGTTGAAACCGTCGGCCGCCCCACCCTCGAACCGCGTCTGCAGTTCGTCGGCGACTTGGGCCGCTGTGCCGACGATGCGCCAATGGCCCCGCGCGCCGGCAAAATGCCGGGCGAGCTGGCGGATGGAGAGGCCGTCGCGGCGCGATTGCTCGATCACCAGCGCTTGCCTGCTCTTCATCCCCTCGCTCTCCGGCAGTTCCGGCAGTGGCCCATCGATCGGATAGCGCCACAGATCGGAGATGCTGAGATAGCTGGACAGCAGCGCCACGCCGACATCGTCGGGGATCAGCTCCTGCAATTCCTCGTATTTTTCACGGGCCTCCGCTTCGGTCTCCGCCACCACCGGTGCGACGCCCGGCATGATCTTGATGTCGTCCGGCTCGCGCCCGTAGGCCGGCAGACGTCCTTTGAGATCGTCATAGAAGGCCTTGGCTTCCTCGAAGGTCTGCGCCGCCGTGAACACCACATCGGCGGTGCGGGCGGCAAGGTCGCGGCCGACATCCGAGGCGCCGGCCTGAACCATCACCGGCGCGCCCTGCGGCGCGCGCGGCAGATCGAGCGGATCGCGAACCGAAAAGCTCTGGCCGTTATGGCCGGAAGCCTTGCCGTGCCACAGGCCGGTCACCACCTCGGCGAACTCGCGCGCCCGTTCGTAGCGGTCGGCATGGGGCTTGAGGCCCGTCGCGCCGAAATTGGCTGCTTCGATGGGGCTGGCCGAGGTGACCAGATTCCAGCCGGCCCGGCCGCCGCTCAGATGGTCGATCGACAGGAAGGTTCGTGCCAGCCCATAGGGCTCGTTGTAGCTTGTCGACGCTGTCGAGACGAGGCCGATGCGGCTGGTCTGGACGGCGAGCGCCGAGAGCAGGCTGATCGGCTCGAAACCGATCGAGCGCGACGTCTGGCTGGCAATGCCGATATTGGCTTCACGCAGGCCGGCGGCGTCCTCGCAGAACACCATGTCGAATTTTGCCGTCTCCGCCGTGCGCGCCAACGCGATGTAATGGTCAATGTCGATGCCTGCGGTGACGTGTGCCTTGGGATGGCGCCAGGCGGCGATGTGGTGGCCTGTCGCCCACAGGAAGGCGCCGAGCCTCATCTGGCGAGCGGTCATCGGTCACCTCCGCCGGCAAGCCCGAGATGCGAGCGCAACATCGTGCCGCGATAGTTCTCTCGAAACAAGCCACGCCGCCGCAGCGCCGGCAAGACCAGATCGACGAAATCGTCGAGCGCAGAAAGCTGTGCCGGCATCAGGATGTTGAACCCGTCGCAGCCTCTCGCCCGGAATTCCTTTTCCAGCCTCTCGGCGACGGCAGCCGGCTTACTATCGGCGATAAGCGCGACGTTCGTCAGCACTTTCACAGCATCCGGATCGCGTCCGCACGCCGTGACACGGCGCCTGATATCGTCATAGCGTTCGGTCGCGCCCTCCACCAGTCCGCCGTCCAGCAGGATGACATCGGCGGTGCTAGTGGCAATATCGAAGTCGGATTCCTGCAGGCCCGACAAGACGAGCACTGGCGTATCCTGCGGCGACCGGGCGACGTTCAGCGGTCCGCGCACGGAAAAGAATTCGCCCTTGTGCTCCAGCAGGTGCATCTTTTCGGGGTCGTGGAAGCGGCCGCCGCTCTGGTCGAACAGCAGGGCGTCCGCATCCCAGCCCTGCCACAGACCTTGCACGATGCCGATATATTCCTCACTGCGACGGCGGAAATCGTTAGGCGAAAATCCTTCGGGCCGGCTGAAATTGGCTGCTTCCCGTGGCGCTTGCGTCATGGTTGCGTTCCAGCCACTGCGGCCGTGGCTGATAACGTCGAGCGAAGCGAAACGGCGTGCCAGATTGTAGGGTTGGTGGGCAATTGTCGAGGCAGCGGCAACCAAGCCGATCCTGCTTGTGACAGTCGCCAGAGCGGCCAGCAAGGTCGTCGCTTCGAAGGGCATCCGTTTGTTCGCGGCTTCGCTTTCGGACGCTGGCGCGGCATCGGCAAGCAGCACCATGTCCAGCCCGGCTGCTTCAGCCTTTTGCACGAAACCAGCCAGGCGGCTGAATTCCAACCCAGTCTCGAGTGATGGATCGGCGAGCGAAACGGCAAGATGCATTGTGGCGCCGTTGTCCATCGAGGGTTCCCTATGAGATGAAATGCCACCCGAACTATGTTCGCCACATCCTGGGATGGCAACCGCCGGCGCTGGGCCAAACCGCCGCTCACCTACCGGCCAGTCCCTATTTGCCGGCCAGCCTTTATTTGCCAGCAAGCAGATCGTTGATCAGCCGCTGGCAGCGCTCGGCCATGAAGTCGAGCAGCAGCCGCACTTTTGGGTCCTGCAGCTTCTTGTGCGGATAGACGGCGGCGAACTGCACCGGTGTCGGTGGCGTGCTGGGCAGGATCACCTTCAGCCGCCGGTCGCGGATGAATGGCTCGACCTCGAAGCGCGGCTTGTTGATGATGCCGCGGCCTGAAAGCGCCCAGCCGGTGAGCACGTCGCCATCGTCGGTGTCGTAGGGCCCGTGTACCTCGAATTTCTGCGGGCCGGTGGGGGTCTGCAGCGTCCACACATATTCGCGCGCGCCCGAATAACGCAGCATCAGGCAGTCGTGCTTCTTGCCGATCAGTTCCTGCGGCTCAATCGGTTCGCCGCGCGCTTCGAGATATTTCGGCGCCGCCACCAGCACGCGCTCGCATTCCATGATGCCGCGCATCCTGAGGCTGGAATCCTCGATGATGCCGAGCCGGAAGGCGACGTCGATGCCTTCCTTCATGATGTCGACATTGTGGTCCGAGAGCCTGAGCCGCACCTCGATATCAGGGTATTTGTCGTGGAAATCGGGGATGCCCGAAGCGACCAGCCGGCGGCCGAGGCCGAGCGGTGCCGTGACGCGGATGGTGCCGCGCGGCTGGCCGGAAAGCGCCGAGACAGCCGCTTCCGCCTCGGTGATTGCCTCCAGCACCTGCTTGGCGCCCCCGTAAAAAACCGTGCCATGCTCGGTCGGCATCAATTGCCGTGTGGTGCGGTTGAACAGCCGCACGCCAAGGTGCTTCTCCAGTTCCTTGATGCGGTTGGAAGCGACCGCCGGCGAAATGCGCATGTCGCGCCCGGCCGCCGACAGATTGCCGAGTTCAACGACGCGAACGAAGACGGCGATATTGTCGAGATAGGCCATGCGGAGCACCTTCGCCGGTTTGCAGGGTCAACCTAGTATTTTCCATTTTTTTTTGAAAGTCCTCGTGCGCCTCGCCTCTTTCCGTTTGCGCTCCAGCCCGTAAAGTCACCCAATCGGCAGGGACGATTTCAATGATGGATTTCGCGATTTTCTGGGATTGGCTGAGTTTTGCCGTGCGCTGGCTGCATGTCGTCACCGGCATCGCCTGGATCGGCTCGTCGTTCTATTTCGTCGCGCTTGATCTCGGCCTGCGCCAGCGTCCCGGCATGCCCGTCGGCGCCTTCGGCGAGGAATGGCAGGTGCATGGCGGCGGCTTTTATCACATCCAGAAATATCTGGTGGCGCCGGCCGAAATGCCGGAACACCTGACCTGGTTCAAATGGGAATCCTACGCCACCTGGCTTTCCGGCTTCGCCATGCTGTGCGTCGTCTATTATGCCGGAGCCGATCTGTTCCTGATCGATCCGAACGTGCTGCCGATGTCGGTGCCGGTCGGTATCCTGCTGTCGCTGGCAACGATCGGCGTAGGCTGGGTGGTCTACGATCTGCTGTGCCGCTCGCCGCTCGGAAAAAGCGACACCGGCCTGATGCTGGTGCTCTATTGCGTGCTGGTGTTCATCGCCTGGGGACTGACCCACCTGTTCACCGGCCGTGCCGCCTTCCTGCATCTGGGCGCCATCACCGCCACGATCATGTCGGCCAATGTCTTCATGGTCATCATCCCCAACCAGAAGATCGTCGTCGCCGACCTCATCGCCGGCCGCAAGCCCGACCCGAAATACGGCAAGATCGCCAAGCAGCGCTCTCTCCATAACAATTACCTGACGCTGCCGGTGCTGTTCCTGATGCTGTCGAACCACTATCCGCTGGCGTTCGGCACTGAGTTCAACTGGGTCATCGCCTCGCTGGTGTTCATCATCGGCGTGCTGATCCGGCACTATTTCAACTCGGTCCATGCGCGCAAGGGCAATCCGACCTGGACCTGGATGGCGGCACTCGTCCTGTTCATCGTCATCATTTGGCTGTCGACCGCGCCGAAAGTGCTGACCGGCGAACCCAAGGAATCCGCGTCGGCGCAAGTCTATGTCGCTTCAGCGCATTTCCCGGCGGTGCGCGACACCGTGCTCGGCCGCTGTTCGATGTGCCACGCGGCGGAGCCGGTCTATGAGGGCATCTATCATGCGCCCAAGGGCGTGATGCTCGACACCGATGCGGATATCGCCAACCACGCCCGCGAAATCTATCTGCAGGCCGGCCGCAGCCACGCCATGCCGCCCGCCAACGTCTCTCAGATCACCGACAAGGAACGGGCGCTGCTGGTGGCCTGGTTCGAAGGCGCAGGGAAATAGCATGAATTCGACACTTCTGCGCGGCCGCACGCTGTCCTTTGTGCGCTGGCCGCAAACTATCGAAGACCATTCCGCCTGGCGCTACGAGGAGGATGGCGGACTGCTGATCCGTGACGGCAGGATCGTCGCCGCGGGTAGTTATGCCGATGTTGAAAAGCAAGCCTACGAAACGGTGAAAAGGATTGACCACCGGCCGCATCTGCTGCTGCCCGGCTTCATAGATGCCCATGCGCATTTTCCGCAGATGCAGATCATCGCCTCCTACGGCGCCGAACTGCTCGACTGGCTGAACACCTACACTTTTCCGGAAGAAACGAAGTTCGCCAACGCCCAGCACGGCCGCCGCATCGCGCGGCTGTTCCTCGACGAAATGGTGCGCCACGGCACCACGACGGTCGCCGCCTACTGCTCGGTGCACAAGGCCTCGGCCGAAGCCTTCTTCGCAGAATCGCATGACCGCAACATGCTCAACATCGCCGGCAAGGTGATGATGGATCGCAATGCGCCCGACGGCGTGCTCGACACCCCGCAATCCGGCTATGACGACACAAAGGCGCTGATCAAGGAATGGCACGGCAAGGGCCGCCAGCACTACGCCATCACGCCGCGCTTCGCCATCACCTCGTCGCCGGAGCAGATGGAGATGGCGGGCGTGTTGTGCCGCGAACATCCCGGCCTGCACATGCAGACGCATCTGTCGGAAAACCACGCCGAGATCGCTTTCACGCAGGAACTCTACCCGTGGGCGCGCGACTACACCGACGTCTACGAGCATTACGGGCTGTTAGGCAAAAAGAGCCTGTTCGGCCACTGCATCCATTTGTCGGAGCGCGAAGCGGACGCGCTTTCGGACTCGGGCTCGGTGGCGGTGTTCTGCCCGACCTCGAACCTTTTCCTCGGCTCCGGCCTCTTCGATTATCAGCGCTTTCGCCGACGCGACAAGCCGATCCGCATCGCCGCCGCCACCGATGTCGGCGGCGGCACCAACTACTCCATGCTGCGCACCATGGACGAAGGCTACAAGGTGATCGCGCTGAATGGCGAAAAGCTCAACCCGTTCCAGTCCTTCTGGCAGACGACGCGCGGCAATGCCGAGGCGCTGTCGATGGTGGAAAAGATAGGCACGCTGGACGCGGGCACCGACGCCGACATCGTCGTGCTGGACGCCAGGGCAACGCCGGGAATGCGACTCAGGATGGAGACGGTCGAGACGCTGGCGCAGGAACTCTTTCTCCTGCAGACGCTGGGCGACGACCGCTCCGTCCGCGAAGTTTATGTGGCGGGGCGGCCAGCCAAGGCTGACATGAGCGCGGGGTAAGACCCCCTCACCCGGATTGCCAACCGAATTGCGAAAGCAATTCGGGGCAATCCGGCCTCTCCCCGAGGGGAGAGGAGGAAGCCGAGGCCCGTGCTCGTCTCTTCTCCCCTCGGGAGAAGGTGGCCACGCCACGGAAGCTTGACCGAGCGGAGCTTGTCGTACACACGACGTGTGACGATTTCGGAGAAAGAAAATGGCCGTTGCTGACGACATCGCTCTGATCAAGAGACAGGAAGAGACCCTTGTCTTCGCGACCTTCGACGAGGCCGTCGCTTTCAAAATCGGCTCCGCCATTCGCGATCGTGCAATCGCCGAAGATCTACCCATCATAGTCGACATCAGGCTGTGGGACCGGCCGCTGTTCTACGCCGCGCTGCCGGGCTCGAACGCTTCCAATCCCGACTGGGCGCGGCGCAAGATCAATGTGGTCAAACGGTTCCTGAGAAGCACCTATCGCATGGTGTTGGAACAGCAGCGCCCCGACCGCACCTTCAAGATTGGTGAAGGGCTGGATATTGCCGACTACGTGCTGGCCGGCGGTGGCTTTCCGGTGACCGCCAAGGGCACCGGCGTCATTGGCGTCATCGCCGTTTCCGGACTGCCGGAGCGCGAGGATCACGGCGTCGTCGTCGATGCGCTGTGCGATCATTTGGGCGTCGACAAGCGCGGCTTGGCATTGCCTCGGGAAGGCGAATGACCGTGCTCGACCCCAAATTGTTCCTCGTCTCCATCTTCAACGCCGCCGTCGCCGCCGCCGATCCGGAACGAACCATCAGGGATCATCTGCCGGCCAAGCCCAAGGGCCGTACCATCGTCATCGGCGCGGGCAAAGGCTCGGCGCAAATGGCGGCAGCCTTCGAGAAAGTGTGGGACGCCCCCATCGAAGGGCTGGTCGTCACCCGCTATGGCTATGGCGCGACCTGCGAGCGCATCGAGATCATCGAGGCGGCGCACCCGGTGCCGGACGCTGCCGGCCTTGAAGCCTCGCGCCGGCTGCTGGCGAAGGTGCAAGGGCTGACGGCGGACGATCTGGTGGTGGCGCTGATTTCCGGCGGCGGCTCGGCGCTGTTGCCGTCGCCGGCCGGCAGCTTGACGCTGGCCGACGAGATCGCCGTCAATGAGGCGCTGCTCGCCTCGGGTGCGCCGATCGCGGCGATGAACACTATCCGCAAGCACCTTTCCACCATCAAGGGCGGCAGGCTGGCGGCGGCCGCATGGCCGGCCAGGGTGGTGTCGCTGATCGTCTCCGATATTCCCGGCGATAATCCGGCAATGGTCGCCTCCGGCCCAACCGTACCGGATACAGGCAGCCGCGCCGACGCGCTGGCCTCGATATCGGCCTATGGCATGAAACTGCCGGCCTCGGTGATGGCGCATATCAATTCGCCGGCCGCCGATGCGCCAAGCCCGGATGACGAGCGCTTTTTGCGCAACGAGGTGCATCTGATCGCTTCGGCCGGGGTATCGCTGGAAGCCGCCGCTACGGAAGCGAAACGGCAAGGCGTCGAGGCGGTTATCCTCTCCGATGCCATCGAAGGCGAGGCGCGCGAGGTTGGCGGTGTCCACGCCGCGATCGCGCGTGAAGTGGCGACGCGCAACAGGCCTTTCTCGAAGCCGGTGCTGATCCTGTCGGGCGGCGAGACAACCGTGACGCTGCGCGCAAAAGGCAAGGGCGGCCGCAATTCGGAATTCCTGCTCGCCTTCGCCATCGGCATCAATGGCGTCGACGGTATCAATGCGCTGGCCGCCGACACTGACGGCATCGACGGTTCGGAAGACAATGCCGGTGCCTTTGCCGATGCTTCGACCGTGTCGCGCATGCGCGCTGCCGGGGTGGACGCCAAGGCTATGCTTGCCGGCAACAATGCCTGGACGGCCTTCAACGCGGTTGACGATCTCTTCGTACCCGGCCCGACCGGTACGAATGTCAACGATCTCAGGGCAATTCTGATCAGATAGCCGCAGCAATTCCAGGAAAACCGTGAAGCGGTTTTCCGTCCGGAATCGCGCAAAACAGACAATCAGGCGGCCATCAGCCGCTTCACCAGCTTCATGTCTTGCAGGAACCGTTCGCGTTCAGCCTCCTTGTCCGCGGGTTCGCGGATGCGCAGGATGAAGGAGGGATGGATGGTGATGAACACGCGCAATCCGTCCTCGCGCTCGATCACTTGTCCGCGCATCTTTGTCACCGGAATCGCCTTGCCGAGCAGCGACATCGCCGCTGTCGCGCCGAGTGCCACGGCGAGGTTCGGCTTGATCAGCTCGAATTCTTGGTCGATCCACCAGCGGCAGGCCTGAATCTCACCGGAACTCGGTTTGGAGTGGATGCGGCGCTTGCCGCGCGGCTCGAACTTGAAGTGCTTGACCGCGTTGGTGACATAGACCTTTTGCCGGTCGACACCGGCATCGTCCAGGATCGCATCGAACACCTTGCCGGCCGGACCCACGAAAGGTTTGCCGGCGAGGTCCTCCTGATCCCCCGGCTGTTCGCCGACGAAGATCACCTTGGCATTGTCAGGGCCTTCACCGAAGACGGTCTGCGTCGCGTCGCGCCACAGCGGGCAGCGGCGGCAGCCTTTCGCTGCCTCGCGCAATTCCGGAATCGTGCTTGCATCATCTTCCGGTGCTTCGACGGGCTGCTTCGGCCAATGCCGTGCCTGCACCTTTGCGTGGTGCGGCGCGGGTGTTGTCGGCATCTTCGCAATCATGTCCTTGGCGGCCTTGTCCGCTCCTGCGATCATGTCTGGAATGAGCGAGGCCTCGGGAAGGTTCCGCCAATATTTCTTCGGCATCTCCTTCTGCATGGTTTTCACCTTCAATCGTGCCGGGTTGAAGATGTTCTCGAAATAGGTGCGCCAGAGCGCCTCGGTATCGTCCTGATCAGGCGCATCGCCCTTGGCCGCGCCCGGCCCGATCGCCAGCCTTTCGCCATCCCAGTCGGCAGAGGCATAAGGGGTCAGGATCGTCCAGCGTATGCCGGTGAAACGTCTGACGAAGAAATCGGCGTTGCGCTCGACGATGAAATGATCCGGCTCGAACCAGGCGACATAGCGCTCATCGGCACCGTCGCCGATTTTCCGGAAACGTACGAAGGCGTGCATCTTGTGGCTGTCGCGCCGCACCGCCTTTTCCATGGCCTCGAGCCGCCTGGTGTCGGAATCCGACGCGATTTCCAGCAGTTTAGGCTCGTCGCGCAATCGCCACAGCATTCGGTAGAGAAAGGCAAACCGGCCGGGATCGGAATGGCAGAACGCCGTTTCGGCATGCCCGAGGAAGTCGCGCGGCACGACGAGTTGCGCGCCCGCAGGCACTTCAGGCAATTGTGCCTGATCAGAGCCCGGCGCGACATGCCAGTCGACGTCCTCGGGCCTGACCTCATTCAAGGCCAGCCGCCGTGCCGCGTCACGCCAGCCCGCAAAATCCGTCTCGCTGTCGAGCCGAATTCTGTATCTGGCGAGATCGAGTTCCGCCGGCCGCATGATCAGAACAACGACAACTGTTCGCAGGAGGGGGCAATCTTTTCGCGCAGGCCGGCCTTGTCGGTCAGCGCACCAGGCGACCAGCCTTCGGCGATGATGAACGGCCTGAGCTTGGCGATCGACTGGCAGATCTGTCCGACGTCCTCGAGCCGCATGCGCCGGTGCCGGCGCGTCTCCAAAATCTTCGCCACCACCTTGGTGCCGAGACCCGGCACCCGCAGCAGCGCTTCGCGGTCGGCGCGATTGATGTCGACGGGAAACTGCCCCCGGTTGCGAAGTGCCCAGCCCAGCTTCGGGTCGATGGCGAGATCGAGCATGCCGTCGCTGCTGCCGGCGAGGATTTCCGGTTGCGAAAAGCCGTAAAACCGCATCAGCCAGTCGGCCTGATAAAGCCGGTGCTCACGCATCAGCGGCGGCTTCTGCAGGGGCAGCGACGACGACGAATCCGGAATCGGACTGAAGGCCGAGTAATAGACCCGCCGCAGATGGTAGCTGCCATAGAGCCGGGCGCTCGTGTGCAATATGCCGTCGTCGGATGTCTTGTCGGCGCCGATGATCATCTGCGTCGACTGGCCGCCCGGCGCAAAGCGTTCGCGCTTTTTGGTCTTCAAAGTCGGCTCGGCCTTCTCCTCCATCTTCTGGCGCAGCCTGGCCATGGAAAGCCGGATTGTCTCCGGCTTCTTCTCGGGCGCCAGCCGCTTCACACCCTCGTCGGTCGGCAGTTCGACATTGATCGACAGCCGGTCGGCATAGAGACCGGCCTGCTCGACCAGTTCGGCCGAGCTTTCCGGGATGGTTTTCAGGTGGATATAGCCGGAGAATTTCTCCTCCAGGCGCAGCCGGCGCGCCACCTCGACCATCTCGCCCATGGTCTCGTCCGGCGAGCGAACGACACCCGAGGACAGGAACAGGCCTTCTATGTAGTTGCGCCGGTAGAAATCCATGGTCAGCTTCACCACCTCGTCGATGCCAAAGCGGGCTCGCCGCACGTTGGAAGACGAACGGTTGATGCAGTAGCTGCAATCATAGATGCAGAAATTGGTCAGCAGGATTTTCAGCAGCGAAATGCAGCGGCCGTCCGGCGCGTAGGAATGGCAGATGCCCATGCCCTCGGTGGAGCCGATGCCGCCTGATTCCAGCGAGTCCTTTTTCGCCGCACCCGATGAGGCGCAGGACGCATCGTATTTGGCGGCATCGGAGAGGACAGCCAGTTTTTCACGGACGGTGAGTGCGCTCATCCGTTCATGATATGTTCTTATCCGCCCTTATGCCACCTCATTTGATGGAAACGGCGAAAAAGTGATCGCCCGCCCGGCCCTCAGACTTCGTGCAGATAGAGGTGGTAATCCAGTTCGCTGACCGTGCGTGCCACGCGCAGGTATTCGGACTGTTTGATCGCCACGAAGGTCCGGTGCAGGTCCTCGCCGAGCGCGTTCTTCAGGAAGCTGGACGCCCGGGCCGATTCGATCGCGGCGCGCCAGTCGACAGGCATGGTTGTGCGCCTGACCGCTGCCTCATAGCCGTTGCCGGTCGTTTCGGGCCCCGGATCGAGCCCTTCATCCATGCCCTTGATGATGCCGGCGAGCACGGTTGCGGCGATCAGATAGGGGTTGGCGTCGACGCCCGACGGCCGGTGCTCGATGCGCCGGTTCTTGGCGTCGCCGGCCGGCACACGCAGCGCCACCGATCGGTTGTTGACGCCCCATGTCGGCGCCACCGGCGCATAGGATTGCGAGACGAAGCGCCGCCAGGAATTAGCGTGCGGCGCAAACACCAGCATCGATTCCGCCATGGTCTGGATCAGGCCGCCGAGCCCTTGCAGCAGCGGCAGTGACCAGCTCTCGCCGCCGGCTTCGGCAAAGACGTTTCGGCCGGCTCTGTCCTGCAGCGAAACATGGAAATGCATGCCCGAGCCGGCGTATTTCTCGATCGGCTTGGCCATGAAGCAGGCGGTGACGCCGTGGCGGCGCGCCTGCGCCCGCACCAGCCGCTTCAGCATGACCAGGTCGTCGGCCGCCCGCATCACATCCTTGCGGTAGTTCAGCGTCAATTCGTACTGGCCGGGCGCATATTCGGAAATGACCGTCTCGGCCGGAATGCCTTGCGCCTTGGCTGCGGCATAGATGTCGGAGAACAGCGGCTCCATGCCGTGCAGATGATCGACGGAATAGACTTCCGTCTTGCCCGAGACGCGGCCGTCGAGCACGGCGCGCGCCGGCTGCACCTTGCCGTCGGCGTCGCGCTCATTGGCCAGCAGGAAGAATTCAAGTTCGAAGGCTCCGGCCGGATAGAGGCCCTTGGCCGCCAGGATGTCGACTTGCCGAGCCAACGCCAGCCGCGGATCCGACGACATCGGCCGGCCGTCGAGCATGTACATCGCCATCAGCAGCTGGCCACGCGGCGGGCTCGTGCCGTAGAGCGGCACCAGCGTACCGGGTATCGGCCATGCCCTGAGATCGCCGTCGCCGGTCGTCCAGATCAACCCGGTCTCGTGCACATCCTCGCCGGTGATGTCGAGGCCCAGGATCGAGATCGGCATATGGCGGCCGCCCTCGAAGATGCTCTTCAGCTCATGCCGGCGCACGATCTTGCCGCGGCCGACGCCATTGGCGTCGGTCAGCACGATATCGAAGGCTTCGATCTCGGGATGGGCGTCGAGAAAGGCTTGCGCCTCGGCGGATGTCGAGCCCGAAGGTGAGGTCATTATGGCATTGGGATGGTCCATCGCCGCTTGTCTCATGCCCCAAGCTTTGCCGCAACCGCGCCGAAGGCGGTGATCAGCCGGTTGACCTGGGTCGCAGTGGTCGCCGGCGAGATCAGCATCATGTTGTGGAAGGGTGCGATCAGCACGCCGCGATTGACCAGCGCGACATGGATGGCGGCCTCCAGTTCCGGCGCATGCGCCACTTCCGCCTCGGCGCCATTGCGCAGCGGACCGGGCGCGCAGATGAACTCGACGCGGGCGCCGACACGGGAAACATGCCAGGGCAGGCGATAGCGATCGATCACGCCGGTCAACCCGGCATCGAGCCGCCGCGCCAGGTGATCCATGCGGTCATAATTTTCCGGCGTCATCACCTCTTCAAGCGCGGCGCGCATCGCTGCGAACTGCAGCGGGTTGGCCGAGAGCGTCGTGCCCATGCCGGAATAGCCCGGCTCCTTGGTCCTGTTGTAGTCCGCGTAGCGCGAGGCGACGTCGTCGCTCATGCCCCAGACACTGGCCGGCACGCCGCCGGCGATCGGCTTGCCCAGGACGAAGAAGTCCGGGTCGAGACCATATTTCCTCGTGTAGCCGCCGGGGCCGGTCGAGATCGTGTGCGTCTCGTCGATCAGAAGCAGTGTGCCGGCTTGGCGTGTCAGTTTGCGCAGGGCGTCATGGTAGCCCGGATCGGCAAGCACCATGCAGGAGTTGGTCAGCACCGGTTCGGCGATGACGCAGGCGACGTCCTTATCCCCAAGCGCGGCTTCGAGTGCTGAGATATCGTTGAACTCGATGACCTTGGCCGTACGGGTCAGGTCGCGGAATTCCCCCGCCAATCCCGGCCGGTTGACGGGCTTGCCGTCGATCAGCCGCACCATCGTCTCGTCGACCGAGCCATGGTAGCAGCCGTTGAAGACAAGGATCTTCTCCCGGCCGGTGACGGCTCGGGCGACGCGCAGCGCAAAGCGGTTGGCATCGGTCGCCGTCGTCGCGATCTGCCAGAACGGCAGGCCGAAGCGCTGCTGCAGCAGCGGCCCGATGGCCAGCGCATCTTCCGAAGGCAGCATATAGGTCAGGCCACGTCCGGCCTGGCGGCGGATGGCGCGCGCCACCGGCGGCGGCGAATGGCCGAACATCGAGCCGGTGTCGCCAAGGCAGAAATCGTCGAGCTTGTTTCCGTCGATGTCGGTGATCGTGGCGCCCTTGGCGCTGTCGACCAGGATCGGGAACGGCGTCGGCCAGTCGTTCATCCAGTGCATCGGCACGCCGCCGAAGAAGCCGGGCAGGCCGTTGCCGACCTTCGCCTGAGATTGCGGCCGCGCCTTGCGGAAGGCTGCCCCCTCGGTCTCGCGCAGATCGGCAATGCGGTCGCGGCCGATGCCGCCGATGGACGTCTTGGACATATCGCTGTGCATGAAAACCCCTCTGGTCGATTCCTCTTAGCCAATCCGTGTCTGCATCCGCAATTGGCCGCGCATCTGTCCTGCGTTGGCTCAGCCTTTGGCGGCGGCGCTTGACCGTGCTGCCGAAGTCGGCGCCAATATGAGCGGGAATTGAGGGGGGAGGGGTAATGAGGACGGTCATCTGTGTGGCGATGCTCCTGTCGTCGGCGAGCGCGGCCTTCGCCTCGGGCGGCATCTGGTGCTCCACCGACGACGCGGCGGCGACATTCGAGGTCGAGGCCGGCGTCACCAGAGGCATGGGCGGGCCGACCTTCAATTTTCGCGGCAACCTCGAAATTCTGAGCCGGCCTGCCAGCGACAGCCTGCGCAAGACCGTGTTTGAGGATTCCAACCTGACGCAGTACTGGCTCGACGGCAAGGAATTGCGGCTGAACATCTATCGTGAGCACGAGGCCGCGCAAAAGATCAACTCGGTCGAACTGACGATCCTGACCAGGACCAGCGACGAAGGCGTCTACGACGGGAGCTATACGCTCTCCATCTACGACGCCGCGGCGGATACGGACCAGGACGGCAAACCGGTCGAAATCAGCGGCAAAGTGTCGTGCGGAGCGGAGTGAGCGGGGTCAGGCCGTGATGTCGATGACGCCGCAGTCGCCTGCCGCGCTGCCGAAGGCGACGCGGCGTTCTTCCTTGTCCCACATCATCGAGGTGATGGCACCCTTGCCCGGCCGCCGCAACAGCACTTCCTTGGCGTCGGCAAAACGCACCGCCATCACCATGCCGTCATCATAGCCGACGGCGACGACATCCTGGCTCGGGTGACAGGCGACCGCCGTCACCATGGCGTTGCCGCGCGTGCCGAGTTCCAGCGGTGCCTTGCCCATCGGCCCGTCCTTGCCGGAAAACGGCCAGACGATCGCCGCCGGCGCGCCGGAACTCGCCAGCCACTTGCCCTTCACGCTCCACGACAGGCTTTTGACCTTGCCGGGATAGCCGGTCATGCGCATGTGCTTGCCGTCGGCGAGCTTCCAGCCGTGCAATGCGTTTTCTTGCATGGTGGTGACGAGGAAGGCGCCATCCGGCGAGAAGGTGATGCCGGTATGGGCGCCGGCCCATTCGAGTTCCACCGGCTTGCCCTCGGCGGCCGGGAAATGCAGCGTCGCGCCATTGTAGCGGGCGACGCCGAAGCGCATGCCCTTGGGCGAGAAGGCCAGCCCCTCCACCGAACGCGGATGGACGAATTCCCTGGTCTTGCCGTCGGCGAAGCGCACGAAGGCAGTCTTGCCCGAGGCATAGGCGATGGCGCCTTGCGGCCCGGCGGCAACGCTGGTGATCCACTTCCTGGCCGCGCTTGCCAATTCCGTGGCCTCGCCGCCCGTTTTCACGGCAAACACCTTGCCGTCCTCGCCGCCGGTGATCAGCCGGTCATTGGCCGCATCATGGAAGGCGGCGAGCAGCCCGTCATTGGCCTGAACCGTCTTGTGGCCATGGTCGAGCCGATGGATGGCGCCGTCGGCCATCGCGAAATGCGGCACGTCGCCGAGAAAGACGGCGGCGATGCAATGGCCTTCGAGGTCTAGGGGGGCGACTGTGGGCATCAGGGAACCATTCCAATGAAGTTTGTTGCCATCCCCGGGAAGTCGCCAGCGCGGCCAGGTGTGGCGCCAACCTTCTCCCCTTGTGGGAGAAGGTGGATCGGCGCGCAGCGCCGAGACGGTTGAGGGGTGTTGGACGGATCGCCGTCGGTGCTCAGCTGGAGCACCCCTCATCCGACCGAGCTTCGCACGGCCACCTTCTCCCACAAGGGGAGAAGGACAGAAGGGGCAGCGCTAGCGTTATAAGGCTTGGAAATCAAGCCGCCTGGCAGGCGTCAAAACTCTTCTTCAGCCGCTCGGCGTCGAGTTCCCTGCCGATGAACACCAGCCGGCTCTCGTGCTTTTCGCCGACTTTCCAGGCGCGCTGGTGGTCGCCTTCGATGATCATGTGCACGCCCTGGATGACATAGCGCTCGTCGTCGCCCTTGAGCGCGATGATGCCTTTCAGCCGCAGGATGTTGGGGCCTTCCATCTGGGTGATCTTCTCGATCCAGGGGAAGAATTTCTTCGGGTCCATCTCGCCGCCGCGCAGCGACACCGATTGCACCGTCACGTCATGAATGTCGGAAGCATGCGCATGATGGTGGTGCCCGTCATGATCATGGTGGTGGTGGTCGTGGTCATGGTCATGATGATCGTGATCGTCATGCGCCTCGAGGAAGTGCGGATCGTT
Organism: Mesorhizobium sp. BR1-1-3; assembly: GCF_020165455.1. Taxonomy (NCBI): domain Bacteria; kingdom Pseudomonadati; phylum Pseudomonadota; class Alphaproteobacteria; order Hyphomicrobiales; family Phyllobacteriaceae; genus Mesorhizobium; species Mesorhizobium sp. BR1-1-3. The sequence continues at coordinate 37,790 of NZ_JAIUIC010000011.1, read as the reverse complement.
TTCCAGTGCCCGGGACAGATCGAAAGCGCCGCGGTCGAGTACTTCGGTCAGGTCGACGCCGGCGCGGGTGGTACGATGGATCTTTGCCGCCGGATTGATGGCGCGGATCGTTGCCTCGACCTTGGCGAGTTCTTCTGACGTGACGAGGTCGGTCTTGTTGAGCACGACGACGTCGGCGAAGGCGATCTGGTCCTCGGCTTCCCTGGAATCCTTGAGCCGCAACGGCAGGTGCTTGGCGTCGACCAGCGCCACCACCGCGTCAAGCCTGGTCTTGGAGCGCACATCGTCGTCCATGAAGAAGGTCTGCGCCACCGGCACCGGATCGGCGAGCCCGGTGGTCTCGACGACGATGGCGTCGAAGCGGCCGGGGCGGCGCATCAGGCCCTCGACGACACGGATCAGGTCGCCGCGCACCGTGCAGCAGATGCAGCCATTGTTCATCTCGTAGATTTCCTCGTCGGATTCCACGATCAGATCGTTGTCGATGCCGATTTCACCGAACTCGTTGACGATGACGGCGTAGCGCTTGCCGTGGTTTTCCGACAGGATGCGGTTGAGCAGCGTCGTCTTGCCGGCGCCGAGATAGCCGGTGAGAACGGTTACGGGGATTTGCGTCTGTGCGTCGCTCATGGCTTGCCTCGAAAGTGCTGGGCCGCGAAAGATCCGGCCCTCAAAAGGGATTGTCGGTTCCATATAGGATGTGTGCCGGGCTTTTGCACGGGGCAAACCGATGGGCCAAACCGGCTTGCTACAATACCGGATTTTGACTGGCGAAAGCCGCTGTGATTGCCTAGCTCGGGATGCGGAAGGTCAATTTGAGAGGCAAGATATGTCCGGCAAGCCATCCTCCTTCTCATTGAGCCGGCGCCAGGCGCTCGGGTTGATCGCGGTCACCGCCGGAGGTGGTGCCTTCCTGCCGGCCTCGGCAATGGCCGCTCAATCTTCGGCTGCCCAGGCTTCACCCTATGCCGGACTGGCCTTGTTCGAAAACGGCGCCGGTGTCTGCACCATTACGCCTGAAGTGACCGAGGGACCGTTCTATTTCGACCCGAAACTCGAACGTGCCGATGTCACCGACGGCAAGAAAGGTATTGCCCTTGACGTCCGGCTGCAGGTTGTCGACGTGGACTGCCGCCCACTTGCCGGCGCCCGCGTCGATATCTGGCATTGCGACGCGCAGGGCGCCTATTCCGGCTATCCCGGACAGGGTGACGGCCGCGACGTCGACACGTCGGGCCAGACCTTCCTGCGTGGTTGGCAGAAAACCGATGCAAGCGGCATCGTCTCCTTCGCCACGATCTATCCCGGCTGGTATCGCGGCCGCACCACCCACATCCATTTCAAGGTCTTCCCTGACGACAGGTCGGTGATGACCGGCCAGTTGTTTTTCCCCGACAGCCTCAGCGAGCAGATCTTCACCTCTGTCGCGCCCTACAATGACCGGCCCGGCAAGCGCGACACTTCAAATGCCGATGACGGCATCGCCAGGCGGGCCGGATCGCAATCGCAGGCTGCGCTGCGCGAGTTGGAGGATGCCTATCAGGCGCTGATGATCGTGGCGGTGAAGTCCGGCTGAGCGGCGGTCACTCCACCACCACCACCCTGCTCGCGACGAAAACTCCGGCTGGGAATTCGTTTGTCATCTAACTGAAATAAACATCTGGCATTAGCCACGGCGGACACCACAATGCTTGCCGGCAAAGCTGTTTGAAGCACCGGAATCTTTTTGATCGTCGATTGCCAACCGGCCGGCTGCCTCTATGCTGCCCGCACCGGTACGGCCGAAGAGGGAAGACCATGGCCAAGGCGGACAAGACTGCGACAATGAGCCGGCTGCATTCCGCGGCAAGGCTGGCAAGGACGGCGCTGGCTGCCCGGCTTCTGGCGCACGGCTTCTATGCCGGCCAGGACCAGATCATGCTGGCGCTCGACCGTGAGGACGGCCAGACGCCGGGCAATCTTGCCGGACGTCTCGGCGTGCGCCCGCCGACGATCACCAAGACCATCAACCGGCTGCAGGCCCAGGGTTTCCTGGAGAAGCGCGCTTCTGAAGCCGATGCCCGCCAGGCCCACATCTTCCTCACCGATACAGGCCGCGACATCATCCACGCCATCGAGAAATCGGTGAAGAAGACCGAAAAGCAGGCGCTGAAGGGCCTCGACAAGAAGGACCAGAAGTCGCTGTTCAAACTGCTTGCCCGCATCGAGGCCAACCTCTCGAACGAGGAATTGGTGCTCATCGACGACGACGCCGAGTCGGACGACTGACCGGCGGATTGTCGCGGCAGGCGATCAAGCCGCCGCGGCAGAGCCCTGGATCAGCGACGACCAGCGTCCCGGTGTCATGCCGAACGCCTTCTTGAACTGCCTGATGAAATGGCTCTGGTCGCTGAAGCCGGCTTCGACCGCGATCTGCGCCAACGGTTCGCCGGCGGCGATCATCCGCCGCGCACGCTGAAGCCGGCGCATCACCAGGAAGCGATGCGGACTGGTCGAAAACGCCGCGCGGAAATGCCGTGACAAGGCATAGCGGTCGAGCCCGGTTATCGCTTCCAGTTCGCCGGAGCGCACCGGCCGGGTCAGGTTTTCCGTGAGATAGTCGCGCGCCAGTGCAGCCGCCCGCCACGCCGTCCGGGTCATCGGCTTTGCCGGCTGGCCGCCATGCCGGGTCAGGCTTTGCATCAGTTGGACCAGGAAGTCGTCGACGAACAGGTCGTCGAGTTCCTGCTCCAGCGGCCCCAGAGCCGAAAGCAGCGTTGCGCAAAAGGCCGCGTCCGTCACCACGCCATCCCTCACAAAAGGCAGCGAAACGCCGCCAAGGCAGTCGAGCATCAGCGACGGCTCCAAATAGAGCATTCGGTAGCGCAGACCGTCCTCGGTGCCGGCGCCGCCGTCATGCAGTTCGTCGGGGTGTAGCACGATGATCTGGCCTGGAAGGCTGTGACGCGCAGCACCAAGATAGCGAAACGTCTGCACACCGTGCAGCGTTACCCCGATCGCATAGGTGTCGTGGCGATGCAGGTCGAACGCGCTGCCATGGAAGCGTGCCTCGATCCGCTCCATGCCTGCGGGATCGGGACCGGAGATAATACGGTTTTCCGCCGCATCGATGCACAAACGTCCAAGACCCTCGAAGGCCTGGCTGTCTAGATCGTGCGACATCGTCTCCGTAAGCCTCGCATTGGGGCACAAACCGAATGGCCAATGTCTCATGTTCGATACGAAATTTGCAATCGTGCTCAGGGAAGATCTGCCGGTCTGGCAGAAACTCAACGTCACCGCCTTCCTGACCAGCGGCATTGTCGCCCAGTTTCGCGACATCATCGGCGAACCCTATCGCGACCGCGCCGGCAATCTCTATAACCCGCTGTCGATCCAGCCGGTCATCGTTTTGTCCGGCGACCAGGCCACGCTGGGCACGATCCACCGGCGCACATTGGAGCGCGGCGTGACCACCTCGCTCTATGTCGAGGAGATGTTTTCGACCGGCTTTGACGCGGCCAACCGGGCCGTCTTCGCCGAATTTGCGCCTGAAGACGCCAAGGTGGTCGGGATCGCGCTTCGCGCCGACAAGAAGCTGGTCGACAAGATCACCAAGGGCGCCCGTATGCACCCGTAGCTTTCAAAGGCATCGACTAAGCCTGCCGCCGACACTTGTTGTGCCAGCCGGCTTTGGCGTGGCGACAGCCGACAATTGGCTTGCCGGGAGCCGGCAATTCCCGCAAAGGTGGGTCCAGCCCAGCTCCCACCCGGCCTGCAAGTGAGTGCTCCCCAAAGACATGTAGAAAGCGCGACGCCCCCGGTGGCGATCCTGTGCATGCTTTCCACTTACGTCTGCTTCACCTTCCTCGACACATCAAGCAAATACCTCGTCCTCGCCGGCGTTTCCGTGCTGGTCGTTGCCTGGGTGCGCTTTGCCGTGCATGTCATCCTGGTCGGCACCCTGTTGCGCGGCTGGCGCCAACCCATGCGGTTTCGCCCGGTCAACCTGCCTGCGCATATCCTGCGCGGGGCTTTCCTGTTCGGATCGACCATATTCAATGTCCTGGCGCTCAAATCCCTGCAACTGGCCGAGACAACCTCGATCTATTTCTTTGGGCCGATGGTGATCACGGCGCTGGCCGGTCCGCTGCTTGGCGAGTGGGCGGGCTGGCGGCGCTGGCTGGCCATCCTGGCGGCCTTTGCCGGCGTCCTCATCATCACCCGACCGGGCGTCGGCGTGTTCGGCATCGGACATCTCTTCGCGCTCGGCTCGATGCTGTCGAACTGCTTCTACGTCATCATGACGCGCCGCATGTCGGCGACCGAGACATCGGAGAGCCTCATCCTGTTTTCGGCGCTGGCGCCGGCGCTGCTGCTGTTGCCCCTGCTGCCGTTTTCGTTTTCCCTGCCGCATGACGGCTGGCACTGGTTCGTGCTGCTGATGCTCGGCGTGTTCGGCGGCGTCGGTCACTGGCTGCTCGTCCAAGCCTACCGGCTGGCGACGACCACGGCTTTGGCGCCCTATCCCTATTCGCAGATGGTGTGGATGATCATTTCCGGATGGATCGTCTTCAAGCAGTTTCCCGACCGCTGGACGCTGGTCGGCGCCGCCATCATCGTCGCCAGCGGCCTCTACATCGTCCATCGCGAGCATAGGCTTCGGCTGCGGAGCCGCGCGGCCTCGGACGTCGAGGCCGAGGCGTTGGCAAAAAAACTTTGATTTGCCCCCGATCGGTGGCATAACGCCGCCTTTAAACAGTTTAGGTCTGGAAAGTCAGGTCCGGGGAGCACACGTCGCTGGCACAAAAAATCAAGCTTTCGACGATCGCGGATGCGCTCGGCGTGTCCACGGCCACGGTCTCGCTGGCGCTGCGCGACAGCCCTCTTGTTGCCGGGACCACCCGTGACCGCATCAAGGAACATGCCCGCGCCATCGGCTATATCTACAACCGACGCGCCGCCAGCCTGCGCACCTCGCGTTCCGGCATTGTCGGCGTCGTCGTGCACGACATCATGAACCCGTTCTTCGCCGAGATACTGCGCTCGATCGAAAGCGAGCTCGACCGCAGCCGGCAAACCTTCATCCTGTCCAACCACTATGATCAGCTCGAAAAGCAGCGCACTTTCATCGATACGCTTTTGCAGCTCGGCGCCGACGGCGTCATCATGTCGCCGGCGATAGGCACGCCGGCTTCCGACATCGTGATGGCCGAGGAGAACGGCCTGCCGGCTGTGCTGATCGCGCGCACCGTCGAGGGTGCCGACGTGCCGGTCTTTCGCGGCGACGACTCTTATGGAACAGGCCTCGCCACCAACCACCTGATCTCGCTCGGCCACAAGCGCATCGCCATGATCGGCGGCACCGACCAGACCTCGACCGGCCGTGACCGCTACCAAGGCTATGTCAACGCGATGGAGGCGGCCGGGCTGGAAGTCAGGCCGTCCTGGCGCATCGCCGGGCCGCGCACCAAGCAGGCCGGCTTCGAGGCCGCCGGACAGTTCCTGGCGCTGAAGGACAGACCGACGGCAGCCTGCTGCTGGAACGACCTCGTCGCCATCGGCCTGATGAACGGCATTGCCCGCGCCGGCCTGGTGCCGGGCATCGACATCTCGGTCACCGGCTATGACGACCTCGAAGAGGCGGCGATCGCGACGCCGGCGCTGACCACAGTCTGGAACGGCCAGCGCGAGGTGGGCCGCCGCGCCGCCAGCGCGCTGCTCGACAAGCTCAACGGCCAGACGGTGCGACCCTCGCAGGAATTGATCAAGCCGGAACTGCATGTGCGTCAGTCGACCGGCAAGCCGGTGGAGCGTGCATGACCAAGGCCGAACAGTTGCAGACCGTCGCCATCCTGGTGCCGGGCGATTTCAACGACCACGCGGTCGACCGCATCAACCGCACGTTCAGGCGTGTCAGAATTGAACGCGCCGATCCGGCGCTCGTCACCGACGAGATGCGCAGTGATGTGCGCGGCGTCGCTTCGTTCGCCGGCATCAACGCGGCGATGATGGATGCATTGCCCAACCTCGAACTCATCGCTTCCTTCGGCGTCGGCTATGATTCGGTCGATGTCGGTCATGCGGCGGCGAAAAACATCATGGTCACCAACACGCCCGACGTGTTGACCGAGGAGGTCGCCGACACCACGATCGGGTTGTTGATCAACACCATCCGCGACCTGCCGCGCGCCGAGACCTGGCTGCGCGACGGCAGCTGGGTGCGCAAGGGCAACTATCCGCTGAGCCGGCTGACCTTGCGCGGGCGCAGTGTGGGTATTTTCGGCATGGGCCGCATCGGGCAGGCCATTGCCCGGCGTCTGGAAGCCTTTGGCTTGCCGGTCGCCTACCACAACCGGCGCCGTGTCGAAGGTCTTTCCTACCACTATCATGCGACCCTGAAAGGGCTTGCCGAAGCCGTGGATACGTTGATTTCGGTCGCGCCGGGCGGCGCCTCGACGGAGAAGGCGGTCAATGCCGAGATACTGTCGGCGCTTGGCGCCAACGGCGTCTTCGTCAACATCGGCCGTGGCAGCACGGTCGATGAGGCAGCGCTTGCGGCAGCCCTTGCCAACGGCACCATCGCCGCTGCCGGCCTCGACGTCTTTGCCGACGAACCGAACGTGCCCAAGGCGCTGCTCGACGCGCCCAACGCCTCGCTGCTGCCGCATGTCGGCTCGGCCTCGGACCATACACGCCGCGCCATGGCGGATCTGTGCGTCGACAATCTGGTGTCCTGGTTCACCGAGCGCCGGCCGCTGACGCCGGTGCCCGAGACGGCGCATGTGAAGGCTAGAAACTGATCGGTGGCTGCCACATTTATTAACGTCAGCTTAACCCTTTGGAATCATTGTTCAACCTGTCCGTGTACGTGGATGAAGAATGATGAAAGCACTTTCCGCATTGATCGCTGCCGCAGCGCTGTTTGGTGGCATTCAGCTGTTTCATGGCGGCAGCCGGGAAAGCGTAGCCAACGAGGCCGCCCCGTCCAACAGCTACAGGCTGGTCGCCAATGGCGATGAAGCGGTCTGTGCAGTCAGCCGCGGGGCCGAAATTTCGGACGGTTTGTCGTTGCTCACCGTTGCTCCCAAATGCCGTCGGCTCTTGCCGGGCATAGAACAGGCGAAGTTCTGGCGCGAGCAAAACGATGGCACCGTTGCCTTCAGCGCCAATGGCACCGATCCAATCGTCACCTTCGCGGCTGCCGATGGCGACGGCTACGAATCCTATGCCCCGGCGCTGCCGCTGCTGTCGCTGGCGGCCACCCGTGATAAAAAATCCGGCGACTGATTATTCCGCTGCGGCCCGCGCGCCCGCCTTCGCTGCGGCGTGCAGCCGAACCGCATCGCCGAAGGCACGGAATATTTTCACCGAATTGCTGTCCGACTTGACCCAGTATTCCGGGTGCCATTGCACGCCGACGGCGAAGGCGCGGGCGTCCCGCACCGAAACCGCCTCGACCGTACCGTCGGTGGCGACGGCCTCGACCTGCAGCTTCGAACCGAGCCGGTCGATCGCCTGGCGGTGCAACGAATTGACCTTGATGTCGCCGGCACCGAACACACCGGCCAGGCAACTGTCAGGTTTGATCGAAATGGTCTGGTGGATGGCGAAGCGTTCGTCCTGCTTGTCGCTCACCGGCGCGCGGTGATCGAGCGAGCCCTCGCGCTCCTGGATCTCGGTGCCGAGCGTGCCGCCCAACGCCACGTTCAGTTCCTGGATGCCGCGGCAGATGGCGAGCAGCGGCACGCCGCGTTCGATCGCCCGGCGGATCAGCGGCAGCGTCGTGGCGTCGCGCGCCGGGTCATAGGGGCCATTGGCTTCACTGGCGTCGCCGCCATAGAGCGAGGGATGCACATTGGATTTCGAGCCGGTGACCATGACGCCGTCGACCGACGACAGGAGTTCGTCGAAATCGAGCCGGTCGCCGAACGATGGCACCAGCACCGGGAACACGCCGGCGCCGGTGATCGCCGCTTCCAGATATTGTTGTGGGGCGGCGTGCCAGGTGTAGTTGTCGAACTGGCGGACGTCGGTCGATATGGCGACGAGCGGCTGATGCATTTGGGCTCTGTGTTCCATCGGGGCAAGGGATACCTGCCTTCAAAATAGGCGATCCCACGTTATTTTTCCATGCCAAGTTTCGGCGTGTCGCATGGGCCACGAAACGGCCTGTTAGACTATAGTTGCAGTGCAGCCGGGCTTCGCCGTCAAATCGGGCCGGCCTGCTGGACTCGACTTCTTGCCTGTGTATTGTCTCGAACGAACCGACACGGAAACCGAGGATTTTCTGACGTCGGCCTGTTGATCCAAAAGGGAGGAACTTCATGGATCGTCGTTCATTCATTCGCAAGGCCGGTGTCACCGGCGTCGGTGCCGCGGCGGCGGCGGCCACGCTGGCGGCGCCTGCAATCGCCCAGTCCAATCCCAAGGTGACATGGCGGCTGGCGTCGTCCTTCCCGAAGTCGCTCGACACCATCTATGGCGGCGCCGAGGTGTTCTCGAAGATGCTGTCGGAAGCCACCGACGGCAATTTCCAGATCCAGGTTTTTGCTGCCGGTGAGCTGGTGCCTGGCCTGCAGGCCGCCGACGCTACCACCGCCGGCACGGTCGAGGCCTGCCATACGGTGGCATATTATTACTGGGGCAAGGACCCGACATGGGCGCTCGGTGCGGCGGTTCCCTTTTCGCTCAACGCACGCGGCATGAATGCCTGGCATTACCATGGTGGCGGCATCGACCTGTTCAACGAGTTTCTCGCCACGCAGGGCCTTTTCGGCCTGCCGGGCGGCAACACCGGCGTGCAGATGGGTGGCTGGTTCCGAAAGGAAATCAACACGGTGGCCGACCTTTCCGGCCTCAAGATGCGAATCGGCGGTTTTGCCGGCAAGGTGGTGCAGAAACTCGGCGTCGTGCCGCAGCAGATCGCCGGCGGCGACATCTATCCGGCGTTGGAAAAAGGCACCATCGACGCGGCCGAATGGGTCGGTCCCTATGACGACGAGAAGCTCGGCTTCTACAAGGTGGCGCCCTATTATTACTATCCCGGCTGGTGGGAGGGCGGCCCGACCGTCCACCTGATGTTCAACAAGGCGAAGTACGAAGAACTTTCGCCGACGTACAAGTCGCTGCTGCACACTGCCGCGCAGGCGGCCGACGCCAACATGCTGCAGAAATACGATTATCTGAACCCTGCGGCGGTGAAGCGGCTGGTGGCCGGCGGCGCGAAACTGCGCCCGTTCAGCCAGGAAATCATGGCCGCCTGCTTCGAAAAGGCCAACGAGGTCTATACCGAAATGGAAGCCTCCAACGCCCCGTTCAAGAAGATCTGGGAATCGATCAAGGGCTTCCGCAAGGAGCATTATCTCTGGGCACAGGTGGCCGAATACAATTACGACACCTTCATGATGGTCCAGCAGCGCAACGGCAAGCTGTAGCCGGCCGGACTTCTGCTCAAAAGCTCTCTGGGCGGACCCCGCTCAGGGAGCTTTTCTGTATATGCCGGGAGGCGAAGCCGGCGGTTCAGCCGCGGCGCGGCACCACCAGAACCTTGACCTCGCCGGGCGCCGGCGGATTGGCGATCACCGCTGGCGCTTCTTCAAGCGACACCTGCCTGGAGATCAGCCTGTCGATCTCGACCGCACCGGAAGCGATGAGTTCGGCGGCGCGGCGATGGGTGTAGGGATTGAGGAAGGAACCGAGCACCTTCAGTTCCCGGAACAACAGGTCGAACGGCTCGAATTCCGCTTTCATGCCTTGCGGCGTCACGCCGACAATGACGACCGTGCCGCCGGCTCGGGCCAGCCGCATGGACTGCTCGAGGGTCTCTCGCACGCCGGCGCATTCGAAGACGACGTCGACGCCACCTGGCGCCAGACCGGCCGGTCCGCCGATCGCATCGATGACATTGGTGGCTGTCGGATCGATCGTCGCTGTCGCGCCGAGGTCCTCGGCGAGGGCGCGCCGCGAAGCCTGCCTGGTCGACAGGATGATGGTCGTGGCTCCCGCCAGTCTTGCCAGCTGCACGGTAAGCAGGCCGATCACGCCGCCGCCAAGCACGACCACCGAGCTGCCCGGTTTGATACCGGCAAGGTCGACGCCGTGCAGGCAACAGCCGAGCGGCTCGCAGAAGGCACCGTGCAGGGGGTTCAGGCCTACAGGCAGGACGAAAGCCTGCTTCTGCGGCAAGGCAAGATATTCGGCAAAGCCGCCGTCGCGATGAATGCCGATCGCGCACAGATTGCTGCAGAGATTGACTTGTCCCGCGTGACAGTGTGCGCAGCGCCCGCAGGCTATGTTGGGGTCGCCGGTAACACGATCGCCGATGGCAAAACCCGAGACCGATTTTCCGATCGCCTCGACGATGCCGGAAAACTCATGGCCGGGCGTCACCGGTGGCGTGCAAGGAAATTCACCGTGAAACAGATGCCGGTCCGTGCCGCAGACGCCGCAGGCTTCGATGCGCACCAGTAGCTCATCCGAACCGATGTCAGGCATGTCGACGTCGCGCAGCGTGATGTCGCCCACTGCTTCCAGCCGCACCGCTTTCATGGTCTTGACCATGCCGGTTCAGTTGAAGCTTGGCGGTTGCGACAGGTCGGGCTGCGGCACTGCCGGCTTTGCCGGTGTCGGATCGCCGAAACTGGGCGGTTGCGAAAGGTCAGGAGCGGCCGGCGCCGTGCCGCCACCAGCGGGCGCCGCTCCATCCGCCGGCGGCGTGCCCAGCGGCGACAGGCCGGGCACCTCCGGTACCTTGTAGTCGATGGTGCCCGGATCGACGGTCGTTCCCTTGTAGTGCATCACCATTTGCGGGAAGGCGATGGTCAGCCCGATCATGATCACCTGGATGCAGACAAAGGGCACCGCGCCCCAATAGATCTGCCCGGTGGTCACCGGCGCGATTTGTTTGCCGGTGAGACGATCGAGATAGGGCACGCGCGCGGCCACCGAACGCAGGTAGAACAGCGCGAAGCCGAAGGGCGGGTGCATGAAGCTGGTCTGCATGTTGACGCCCAGGAGCACGCCGAACCAGATCAGGTCGATGCCGAGCTTGTCGGCGGCGGGCGCCAGCAGCGGTACGATGATGAACGCCAGTTCGAAGAAGTCGAGGAAGAAGGCGAGGAAGAAGACGAGCATGTTGACGCCGATCAGGAAGCCGACCTCGCCGCCCGGCAGCGACGTCAAAAGGTGCTCGACCCAGATGTGGCCGTTGACGCCGTAGAAGGTCAGCGAGAACACCCGTGCGCCGATCAGGATGAACAGCACGAAGGACGACAGCCTTGTCGTCGAGGCCAGTGCCTGCTTGACGACGTCAAGCGACAAGCGCCCCTTGGCCGCCGCCATGAACAAGGCGCCGACCGAGCCCATGGCGCCGCCTTCGGTCGGCGTGGCGATGCCCAGGAAGATGGTGCCCAGCACCAGGAAGATCAGCGCCAGTGGCGGGATCAGCACGATGATCACCTGCTGCGCGAGCCTGGACATCATGTTGAAGTTCAGGCGCTTGTCGGCAATGGCGACGATGTAGATGAACAGCACCCCGGCAGTCGCGCCAAGAATGTCGGCATTGTCGCCATGCGCCGGCGCCAGGTAACGATACGCCGCGTAGGAAACCGCCGATGTGACCAGCAAAGCCACCAGCAGCGACATCACGCCATGGCCAAGTGTACGGGCCTCGAGCGGCAGCGCCGGCATCGAGTTCGGCCGGATGATCGACATGATCAGGATATAGGACATATAGAGGCCGGTAAGCACGAGGCCCGGGATCAACGCGCCCGCGTACATATCGCCGACCGAGCGGCCGAGCTGGTCGGCAAGCACGATCAGCACCAGCGACGGCGGGATGATCTGGGCAAGCGTGCCGGAGGCGGCAATGACACCGGATGCGAGCCGGCGGTCATAGCCATAGCGCAGCATGATCGGCAGCGAGATCAGGCCCATGGCGATGACGGAAGCCGCCACCACGCCGGTGGTCGCCGCCAAAAGCGCGCCCACGAAGATCACCGCATAGGCGAGGCCGCCGCGGATTGGCCCGAACAGCTGGCCGATCGTGTCGAGCAGGTCTTCGGCCATGCCCGACCGCTCGAGCACGATGCCCATGAAGGTGAAGAACGGGATGGCCAGCAGCGTGTCGTTCGACATCACCCGGCTGCCGTAGAAATTATCCGGCAATGCGTGCAGGAGCGGCCAGGCGAGGTTGATCGATCCTCCGGAATAGGGAGACAGCAGCACGCCGATGAAGAAGAACATCAAGCCGTTGGCGGCCAAGGAAAAAGCGACGGGGTAGCCGATCAGCAGGAAGATGATCAGCGAAGCGAACATGATCGGCGCCATGTTCTGCGCGATGAACTCCATCACGAACGCACCTCGTCGGCCAGCGCCTTGGCTTCGAGTTCGGCCTGCTCATGCACCGATATGAAGGGATTGGGGTCGTCCATGTCTCCGCGCATGATGGCGATCTTCTTGATGATCTCGGAGATGCCCTGCAGCGCCAGCAGGAAAAACCCGACGAGCAGGATGGCCTTGGCGGGCCAGATGATCAGGCCGCCGGAATTGTTGGACATCTCGCCGCTGCGAAACGACAGCGACACATAAGGAACGAAATAGATCACCATCAGCGTCACGAACGGCATCAGAAAAAAGACATGCCCGAAAAGGTCGATCCAGTGCTGCACGCGGCGTGGAAACAGGCCGTAGACGACGTCGATGCGGATATGTTCGTTCTGCTTCAGCGTATAGGCGGCGGCCAGCATGAAGGCGGCGCCGAACAGATACCATTGCAGCTCGAGCCAAGCGTTCGACGATATGTCGAACACCTTGCGGATAATGGCGTTGGCGGCGCTCACCAGGATCGCCAGCAGGATCAGCCACGATATCCATTTGCCGATGAACTCGTTGGCGCGATCAATAGTCCTGGATAGAGCGAGAAGCCCTGCCATGCATTCCTCCCTTGTACCGGAGGCGTGCCGGCTTCCCCCTTTTTGTCCGTCACGCCACGTGGTCCAACGGTATGCCGCGCGTGGACTGACGGGTCAACAAGGATAGAGGCAGCGAATATCATCGCATCGCAGACAGTGCCCAATACCGGCGATCTGCCCTCGCGTCATGCAACCAAAGTCTGACGTTTTCAGGCGATTTTGCCGGTGTCGCGGCCGGCGCCGATCAGGATCAGCGTCGTGACCAGGAACAGGTACATCCACGCGTCGCGCCACTCGACCGGGAAATAGCCGGCCCACAGCGATTCGGCCATGCCGAAGACGGCCGCGCCGAGCGCCGCGCGCGGTGGTGAGAGATAGCCGCCGACCGCCGTCACGAACAGGATCTTCAGTCCGTAGACGAGGCCCGAGCCGAAGCTGACATTGCCGTAATAGAGCCCGGCCATGACACCGGCCAGCGCGGCGCAGAAGCCGCCGAACAGCACCGCGTGCCGGAACACCGCGCGTACGTCGACGCCGCACATCGCGGCAGCCTTGGGGTCGTCGGAGACGGCGCGCCAGCGCCGTCCGAAGCTCGATCGGGCAAATGCCCAGCTTGCCAGCGCGATTGCCGCCACCACCACGGCGCAGTCGATAAGCTGGATGAGCGTCAGCGTTGCCTTGAAGGTCGCGGCCTGCGCGAAAACGATGGGCTCCGCCAGCATCGGCGGCAGCCACAGATCATGCGTGTCGGCGGCGATGCGGCTCGCTTCGGACAGCAGCAGCAGGATGCCGAGCGTCGTCACCACGATTGCATTGGGCGTGCGGTCGGCCAACGGTTCGAAGACACTGCGCGACAGCACGTGGCTGATCAGCGCGGCATAGAGGAACGCAGCGACGACGCCGAGCGCCACCGCCGCCAGCAGCGTCAGCCACAGCACCTGATAGCCGAAGGCCGCGGTCAGGATCATGGTCTGGCCGCAAAAGGCGAACAACGCGCCATAGGCGAGATTGGTGCGGTGCAGGATGCCGTTGGTCAGCACATAGCCAAAGGCGAGCAACGCATACAGCGCGCCCGAATGCAGCCCGTTCAGCACCTGCTGGAAGAAATAGAGCATGCAAAACCTCGAAGCATGCCGCCCAAAAATGCGAAGCGGTCCTGGCCAACAGCATGCTCAAAAGGCTGCGGAGACCACCGCATCCCGGAGTGAGGTTGCATCGCGGAATCTAACTTGTCAAATACGATTTATCGGTTAGATTTTTCGCCATGACGGTATCATGGACCCCGCACCGCTTCACCGGCGGCCTGCTTGCGCTCGACACGGCGAACACCGTCGTGCTGCGCGGCGATCCGGAGCGGACGTTCGACCGCTTCGAAGATCCGGCCGAGATTGCCCGCTTCGCCGACGCGGCGAGCCGCTTTCGCGCCGCCGAGCTTGGCGAAAGGCCGCTGGCGGTATCCTCAGCGGCGGCGATCGCACCCGTCGTGCTGTCGATCCGCGAGGCCACGGACCGGCTGTTTCGTGGAGCGGTATCGAAGGGTGCGGTCGCCACCGCTGATCTGCCCGGATTCCTGAGCGCCTGCGCCGAGGGTCTTGCCGGCAGCCGGACCGAGATCGGTGCGCCGGGAAGGCCGTTCGGTGATCCCCTGACGCCGATCGCCTTCGAGGCGGCGCTGGCGGTTTCGGCGCTATCGCTTCTGCGCGACGATACCGTCGCAAGGCTCAGGATCTGTCCCAACTGCACCTGGCTGTTCGTGGACAGAAGCCGCAATTCCAGCCGCCTATGGTGCGACATGGCGGTGTGCGGCAACCGTCAGAAGGCAAGCCGTCACTATCGCCGTCGTCGCATGGCGGAAAATGAGGTCAAGAATGCGTAGCGGCCTTTCCCGTTCGATCCTTGTTGGCGCGGCGCTCATCGTGGCCGTTGCGCTCGGCGCCTGCCGCGACACCGGCGACGCCGAAGGCAAGCTGTTCGAGATTTCCGGCAAGATATTCGTTTTCAACTACCGCCTCGCCAGGGCGACTTATGTGGTGACCCTGCGGCCGCTGAAGCCAATGGGAGAGGGCCAGGTGGCGGTCGCCAGCTTCCAGGATCCCGCTAGCGGCGCACCTCTGGTGGTCGAGCAGAAGGTCTGGCCGAAGCTCGACAAGGTGACGCTGGAGAGCCCGGCACTGACCTGCGTCGTCAAGAACAAGCCCTATGCGATTGCCATCAGCATCAAGGGCGCCGACGGCGCGGTCCTGCAGAAGATCGACACCACGCTGATGTCGACGGAAGACCAGTCGATCCTGCCCGACCGGCCGCTGGTCATCGACCAGCTCTACACCGCCAATCCCGATCTCGTCGGCCATCCCGACGGCAAGCTGCCGGGCGAGCCGAAGCCAGATTGCTCGAAAGGCGGCTGACGCGTCGCGGCCGCCCGTGCCGCAGCTGTAATGTTCATGCGCCGGGCAATGTCCGCGGATCGGTTTCATACCCGATTCAGGATGGCCGCGGACTGTTCGTTGCGCGTTGCCTGGCATCTGCGATTTTGTTTGACCTGCCTTGCAAGGGGAGAAAGGATGCGTCATCCGACCCCGACGTTGGCTGCCTGCCCCGCGTGGCCTCCGCAGAGGAAATGCCTGATGACGCTGCACGACGTCGCGCTCGACGACAAGTTCGATCTCGCAAAGGAGCGCATCTTCCTGTCCGGCGCGCAGGCGGTCATTCGCATGCTCTTGATGCAGCGCGAGCGCGACCGTCGCGCCGGCTTGAACACGGCCGGCTTCGTCTCCGGCTATCGCGGTTCGCCGCTCGGCGGCCTCGACATGCAGCTGTGGAAGGCGAAGAAACAGCTCGCCCAGGCTGACATCGTCTTCCAGCCGGGTCTCAACGAGGAGCTTGCCGCCACCGCCTGCTGGGGGGCGCAGCAGACGGAGCTGCTGGGCGAGGGCACTCATGACGGCGTCTTTTCGGTCTGGTACGGCAAGGGACCGGGCGTCGACCGCTCAGGCGATGTGTTCCGCCACGCCAACCTCGCCGGATCGTCGAAGCATGGCGGCGTGCTTGCGCTGATGGGCGACGACCATATGGCCGAATCCTCGACCAATGCGCACGCCACCGAATTCCTGTTCGTCGACACGATGGTGCCGATCCTCAACCCGGCCGGTGTCCAGGAGATCATCGACTACGGGCTCTACGGCTTCGCCATGTCGCGCTTTGCCGGCACGTGGGCGGCGATCAAATGCGTCAAGGACAACATCGAATCGACCGCCTCGGTCGATGCCGCGCTCGAGCGGCTGAACATCGTCGTGCCGGAGTTCGACATGCCGCCTGGCGGTCTCAACATCCGCCACGAGATCGACATGCTCGGCCAGGAAGAGCGGCTGCATGAACACAAGCGCGCCGCGGCCTCCGCCTTCATCCTTGCCAATGGGCTGAACCGCATCGTCTATTCGGGCGGCCGCAATCCGAAGATCGGCATCATCACGCTCGGCAAGAGCTATCTCGACGTTCGCCAGGCGCTGGAGGATATCGGCATCGACGAAGCGGCCGCCAACCGCATCGGGGTGCGGCTGTTCAAGGTCGGCTGCCCCTGGCCGCTCGACCTGCATCACATCGCCGGTTTCGCCCGCGGCCTCGACACCGTCGTCGTCGTCGAGGAGAAGCGCTCGCTGATCGAGGTACAGTTGCGCGAAAGCCTTTATGGCACTGCCACCCAACCGGTCATTATCGGCAAGAAGGACGAGCGCGGCGACTGGCTGTTTCCGGCCAAAGGCGCGCTCGATCCCAACGAGATCGCCATCGCGCTTGGCGAGAGGATCGTCAGGACCATCGGCCCGTCCGAAGAGATTTCGGCGCGGGTGGCAAAACTGCGCCAGTTCCAGGCAATGCTCACCGAGGCCACCGACATCGGCTCGCGCACGCCGTTCTTCTGTTCCGGTTGCCCGCACAATTCGTCCACCAAGGTGCCGGACGGCTCGATCGCCGCGGCCGGCATCGGCTGCCACTTCATGGCGCTGTGGATGGACCGCAACACAGTCGGCTTCACGGCCATGGGCGGCGAGGGCGCGCAATGGGTCGGCCAGGCGCCGTTCTCCAAGCGCGAGCACATCTTCCAGAATCTTGGCGACGGCACCTACAACCATTCCGGTACGCTGGCGATCCGCTTCGCGCTGTCGAGCAATGCCAACATCACCTACAAGATCCTCTACAACGACGCGGTCGCCATGACCGGCGGCCAGCCGCACGAAGGCGGCCTGACCGTCGATATGATTGCCAGGCAGGTGCGGGCCGAGGGTGTCGACCGCATTGCCATCGTCACGGATGAGCCGGACAAATATGCTGGCAAAGCCGAATTCCCGGCCGGCGCCACTATCCATCACCGCGACGACCTCGATCTCGTCCAGCGCGAGCTGCGCGACGTCAAGGGCGTTTCGGTCTTGCTCTACGACCAGACCTGCGCCGCCGAAAAACGCCGCCGCCGCAAGCGCGGCACATTCCCCGATCCCGACAAGCGCGTCTTCATCAACGAACTGGTCTGCGAAGGCTGCGGCGATTGCGGCGTACAGTCGAACTGCGTCTCGATCCAGCCGGTCGAGACCGAATTCGGCCGCAAGCGCAAGATCGACCAGTCGAGCTGCAACAAGGATTTCTCCTGCGTCAACGGCTTCTGCCCCTCCTTCGTCACCGTGCACGGCGCCAAGATCCGCAAGGCCGAGGGCCTGGCCGGCAAGGCCGATCCGCTGGAAGGCGTGCCCGTGCCGGCGCAATTCCCGCTTGGCGAGCAGGGCTGGGCGGCGATCATCGACGGTGTCGGCGGCACCGGCGTCGTCACCGTCGGTGCGGTGCTAGGCATGGCGGCGCATCTTGAGGACAAGGGCTGCGGCATGATCGACATGGCCGGCCTCGCCCAGAAGGGCGGCTCGGTGTTCACCCATGTCCGCATCGCTCGTACCCCCGACGACATCCATGCGATCCGCGTTTCGGCGGGGAAGGCCGATCTCGTGCTTGGCTGCGATCTCGTCGTGTCGGGCGCCAAGAAGGTGCTGACCGCGGTGCGCGAGGGCCACACCATCTTCGTCGCCAACACCGCCGAGATCATGCCCGGCGAATTCGCCCGCTCGGCCGATTTTTCGTTGCCGATAGAGCGGCTGAAAAAGGCGATCCGCGCGGCTGCGGGCGACGACAAGGCACATTTCTTCGATGCCACCCGCACTGCCACGGCACTTTTCGGCAATTCGCTCGGCGCCAACATGTTCATGCTTGGCTTTGCCTTCCAGCACAGCGGCCTGCCGCTGTCGGCCGAGGCGGTCGAGAAGGCGATCGAGCTCAATGGCGAAGCCGTGGCGATGAACATCGCCGCCTTCCGCTGGGGCCGTCGCGCTGCCCATCAGCCGGATTTCGTGCGCGGGCTGGTTGCCCATCCGGGTCCGACCGCGGCTGGAAAGGCAGGCCAGGCCACGGACACCGCCGAGACGCTGGACGACATCATTGCCCGCCGCGTCGCCTTCCTGACCGCCTATCAGAACGCCGCCTATGGCAGGCGTTATGCCGGAAAACTGGCCGCGTTGCGCGCCGCCGAAGCGAAGGCCGTACCTGGTTCGACCGCGGTGTCGCAGGCTGCCGCCAGGAACCTGTTCAAGCTGATGGCGATCAAGGACGAATACGAGGTGGCGCGTCTTTACACGGACGGCTCTTTCGCCGCCGAACTGGGCAAGCAGTTCCAGAGCTACGAAAGGCTCGAATTCCACCTCGCTCCGCCGATCATGGGCCGTCGCGGCAATGACGGAAGCCCGCGGAAATCGAGCTTCGGCCCGTGGATGATGAAGGGTTTTCGCGTGCTGGCGGCGATGAAGGGCCTGCGCGGCACTGCCTTCGACCTGTTCGGCTACACCGCCGAACGGCGCATGGAGCGGCAGCTGCTGGCGCGGTACGAGGCGGATCTGGAGCTCATCGCCGGATCGTTGGCCCCAGCCAGGGTCGATGCGGCAGTTGCGCTGGCCTCGGTGCCTGCCCTCATCCGCGGCTATGGCCACGTCCGTCAAGCCAGCGCGCAAAGGGCCGCCGGCGAGCGCCAAAGGCTGCTCGAACGCCTGTCGAGTACGCCGGCGCGGCCCGAACTTCAGGCCGCCGAATGATCGATACGCCTTGTTTACCTGAACGACAGTTTCCTTGCTTTCCGCTGCGTCACCCGGCTTGACGGCAGGAGCGCGAGGGTCTCTCTAAATCTTTCTTAAGGCGGATGTGGCACTGCTTGGCTCCCCAGGGTTGGGATTCAGGCGTTGAATCTGCGAAAAAAGAACGAGATCCCGGTCGACGTCTATATTCCGTTCGTGGAAACCCTGTTTCGCGACGGGCTGACGCTTTCGATCGGCATTCTCGCGCAGACTTTCCTGATCGGCCTGGTCTGGTGGAAGAGCGGCGATCCGCGGTACTTGCTGGTCGCGATCTCGATGGTTCTCGTCGGTGTGTTCCGCATGAGAAACTTTCGAAAATACAACAGCATGCCGTCGCCGACGACCTGGGAAGAGGCGCACAAGCGTGAGAATGACTACATTCTCTATGGCTCCCTGCATGGCTTGACGCTTGGCGCTTTCTGCCTGCTCGGCATCTATTTCGCGCGCGATGGTTTCGCCGAAATCGCCTCCGTTTGCCTGACGCTCGCGACGGCGACCTCCATCGCCGGCCGCAACTACGGCTCGCCGCGCATGGTCACCATCCTGACCATTGCCTTGACCTGGCCGATCTCGCTTGGCTTCCTGCTGCGCGGCGACATCTACCATGTCCTCCTCGGGCTCCTGTCGGCGCCGTTCCTGTTCGCCATCCGGAAATTCGCCAACACCGTACGCGATGTGCTTTTTGCGGCCGTCTCGGAAGAGAAGAAGGCCAACCGCATTGCCCAGCGCTTCAACCGGGCGCTCAACACCATGTCGCACGGCCTTGTCATGCTCGGTCCGGACGGCCGCGTCGCGGTGGCCAATGCCGAGGCCGCGCATCTGATGTCGCTCAAGTCGCCCGACGCGCTGCTCGGACGGTCGATCCACGGTCTGTTGATGCGCGGTGTCGCCGGCGGCATGCTGGCGCCCAAGGATTGCCGCTACATCGAGGCGCAGCTGACGCGTGCGCTGCGTGAGGGTCGCGACCGCAAGGTGCTGGTTTCCCTCGCCAACGGCCAGCATTACGAGTTCTCGGCTCGCGAAGGCAGCCAGGAACTGGGCGTCATAACCTTCGAGGACGTCACCGCCCGTGTCGAGGCGGAAGACAAGATCCGCTTCATGGCACGCTACGACAATCTCACCGGCCTGCCCAACCGGGCCTATTTCCATGAATTGGTGGGCGAGGCCATGGCGTCCGGCGATCGCGACCGTCTCTGCGGCCTTGCGGTGCTCGATCTCGACGATTTCAAGAGCGTCAACGACACGCTTGGCCATCCGATCGGCGACGGCTTGATCTATGCCGTTGCCGAGCGGCTTGCCGCCATTGCCAAGCAAGATATCACGGTCAGCCGTTTCGGTGGCGACGAGTTCATGATCTTCTTCGACCGCGTCGAGGATGAGAGCCATCTGACCAGCCAACTCGACGAGATTTTCGCCGGCCTGCAAGGGGAAGTCGACGTCGCCGGTCACGGGCTGCGCATTCAGGCCAGCGGCGGCGCGGTGCTGTCACGGGTCAAGGATACCGATGTCGACGCCATGATCGTGAAGGCGGACCTGGCGCTCTACAAGGCCAAGGAACTCGGCAAGAACAGCTGGCGATTGTTCGAAGCTTCGATGGATGCCGCCTTCCGCAACCGTCAGCTGATGAAGGCGGATCTGCGCACCGCGGTAGAGGGCAAGAGCCTGCGGGTGGTCTATCAGCCGATCGTGGCGATGAGCACAATGCGTATCGCCAGTTGCGAGGCGCTGTGCCGGTGGGATCATCCAGATCTCGGGCCAATCTCGCCCAGCATCTTCATTCCGCTGGCCGAGGAAATGGGCATCATTTCCGAGATCAGCACCTTCGTGCTGCAGGCAGCCTGCGCCGAATGCGCCAAATGGCCGGACCAGACCAGCGTCTCGGTCAATCTCTCGGCCAAGGATTTCCGCAGCCGCGATGTCATCCAGAAGGTTCGCGATGCGTTGGTCGGCTCCGGCCTCGCCGCCAGTAGGCTCGAGATCGAGGTCACCGAAACGGCGCTGCTCGACGACAAGTCGCTGACGCGCCAGTATATTGAGGAGCTGAAGCAGCTTGGCGTGCGCATCGCGCTCGACGATTTCGGCACCGGCTATTCGAGCCTGAGCTACCTGCACAAGCTGCCGCTCGACAAGATCAAGATCGACCGCTCTTTCCTGATGGACGTCACCCAGAATCCCCGTTCGCTCGAGCTGCTCAAGGGTATCGTCAACCTGTCGCGGCCGCTGGGGCTTTCAGTGACCGTCGAAGGGGTCGAGACCTTCGAGCAGCTCAAGATCCTGGCGCTGCAGGTCAAGCCTGATCTTGTCCAGGGGTTCCTGTTCGGTTCGGCGCTCAGCGCTTCCGGCATCGAGACGATGTCGAACACGGTATGGCCCTTCGCCAAGGATATCAGGACCGCCAAAAAGGCGGTACGCCGCTGATTTGCGGCGCCTGGCGCATGGTGCCCAGGCGCTGAGAGCCCATCCCTGTTTCCATCAGGATTGAACAGGCGCCCAGGCTTTAGGCATTCACTGCATTCGAGGTTTCTTTGCACATCGCGGGCCATGCCAGAATTTCAGCCGCTTCCCGTCATGTTCGAGACACGCTCTTTCCCCGTCGCGACGCAGAAAACGAAGAAAACCACCAATTTTAGTTTTATTTTAGCAATCGTTAACCTTAACGACTGGTAAACGGGCTGCTTCCTGTTTTCATCTTTTACATCCCAAGACCCTGTCGTAGTGTCGGATCGCGGCGGCAATGTACGGGGATTGAGTTGATGATTGTGCAGTTGAGTTCGCTTCGTCCGGTGACGGGCGAGGACGGCAAGGACGCCGCCGACACCATGTCCAGCTTCGCCCGCAACGTTTCGGCGATGCTTGAGCGGACAGAGTACCGCCGCTGCGACAAGGGCGAAGATCTCGAGGACATCTACCGCCTGCGCTACAAGTCATATCGCTCGAACGATATGGTGCCCGACAACGAAAACCATACCATTCACGATGAGCTCGACGAGGCACCGAATGTGTACCGCTTCGGGGTTTATATCGACCAGGAACTCGTCAGCACGCTGCGTATCCATCACGTCACCTTGGCGACGCCGATGTCGCCTTCCACCAAGGCCTTTGGCGACATCGTCATGCCGATGCTTCGTGACGGGCTGAGCTTCATCTGTCCCAGCCGGTTTGCGTCCGATCCCGAATGGTCGCGCGTCTACCCGCAGATTCCCTACCTGACGCTGCGGCTGGCCGGCATGGCGTGCTTCCATTTCAACGCGCCCTACTGCCTGTCGACCATTCGCGAGGATCACGCCGGCTTCTACAAGCGTATCTACTACTCGGAGAAGATCAGCGAGTCGCGCGCCTATCCGGGCGTTTTCAACAAGGTCGTGCTCTACCGCGCCGACGTCAACGCAATCCGCGAGCGGTCCTTCTCACGGTTCCCGTTCTTCCGCTCGACGCCAATGGAGCAGCGCATGCTGTTCGATACGCCGCATGTCGGGGAACTCGCGCCGCTGACCATCCTGCCGACGGCAAAATACTATCACGAAGCCGCCTGATACGGCAGGGATCCACACGATTTTGCAGGGCCGACAGGAGCCTTTTGGCGACTTCGGCGTTCTGGGTGAGGCCACGAGCAGCGCTCCGGGTCGATCTGAGGTTTTTGAGGGAACCCGCCATGACCATTTCCACACTTGCGCTAACCCCGCTCATCTCGCTGATCGCCGGCGTGCTGATCCTGGTCATGCCAAGGCTGTTGAACTACATCGTCGCGCTCTATCTGATCGTCG
Source organism: Mesorhizobium sp. BR1-1-3 (assembly GCF_020165455.1). Taxonomy (NCBI): domain Bacteria; kingdom Pseudomonadati; phylum Pseudomonadota; class Alphaproteobacteria; order Hyphomicrobiales; family Phyllobacteriaceae; genus Mesorhizobium; species Mesorhizobium sp. BR1-1-3. The sequence continues at coordinate 14,975 of NZ_JAIUIC010000011.1, read as the reverse complement.
TCGGGTTGCTCGGGCTATTTCCGCATCTAGCCGGCTGAGGCGCCGGCTTAGGCCACGCAAGCGTCCGCCCTTCGGAGTTCCGCATCAAGCATCAGAATCCAGCGATCGGACTCCGTCGCGGCGTCGACTGCTGGCTTCAATCTTTCTTTGAGGCAGTTGTCGGTTGTTGTGCGGCAATAGCGCCATTGCTCTCGGCGCGGCTTTTCGCTATGTGCCTGAAAGATGTCTTCGAAGGGGTATTCCTATGGCTGATCACTCGCCGACTGGTCCTGTCGAACTGGGCGCGAAGATGGACTATGCCGAGCATGACCGCACCTATGCGGGCTTCCTCGCGCTGGCCAAGTACGGCTCGCTGTTTTGTGGCGCCCTGCTCCTGGCGATGGCCTTCGGCTTCTTCGCGGGCGGCTTCTTCTCGGCGACCATTCTGTTCGTGCTGATTCTGGCTGTCGGCGCCTTTATCCTCCGATAGATTTTTCCGACATCTTGTCCACGGCGCCGCCGCGAGGCCGGCCGGCGTCTTGCGGGAAATAGCTTCCGGCCGAAAGGATCATGCGGTGGGGCAGACGGTTTTCATCCCTCGTGAGCTCGATGCCAACGAGCCGCGCGTCGCGGCTTCGCCCGATACGGTGAAACGGCTGGCGGCGTTGGGCTTCGACGTCGTCGTCGAGGCCGGTGCCGGTCTGAAATCGCGCATCATCGATGCCGACTATGCGAGCGCCGGCGCTGCTATCGGCAAGGCTTCCGATGTCGCCAAGGCCGATGTGGTGCTGAAGGTGCGCCGGCCTGGTGATGCCGAGCTGAAGAGCTACAAGCCCGGCGCGGCTGTGATCGCCATCATGGACCCCTACGGCAACGATGCCGCCGTGGCAGCTCTTGCCAAGGCCGGCGTCACCGCTTTCTCGATGGAATTCATGCCCCGGATCACCCGCGCGCAGTCGATGGACGTCTTGTCCTCGCAGGCCAATTTGGCCGGCTATCAGGCGGTGATCGACGGGGCTTCGGAATATGACCGCGCCTTGCCGATGATGATGACGGCGGCCGGCACGGTGCCGGCGGCGAAGGTCTTCATCATGGGCGTTGGCGTCGCTGGCCTGCAGGCGATCGCCACCGCGCGCCGGCTTGGTGCGGTTGTCACCGCCACCGACGTTCGCCCCGCCGCCAAGGAACAGGTCGCCTCGCTCGGCGCCAAGTTCCTCGCGGTCGAGGACGAGGAATTCAAGGCGGCCGAAACGGCCGGCGGCTACGCCAAGGAAATGTCGAAGGAATATCAGGCCAAGCAGGCGGCACTCACATCAGAGCACATCGCCAAGCAGGATATCGTCATCACCACGGCGCTCATTCCCGGCCGGCCGGCGCCCAAGCTGGTCTCGGCGGCGATGGTCGCTTCGATGAAGCCGGGCTCGGTGATCGTCGACCTCGCGGTCGAGCGCGGCGGCAATGTCGAGGGCGCCGAAGCCGGCAAGGTGGTCACCACCGCCAACAACGTCAAGATTGTCGGCCATCTCAATGTGCCTGGCCGCATCGCGGCGTCGGCCTCGCTGCTTTATGCCAGGAACCTGTTCGCCTTTCTCGAGACGCTGGTCGACAAGACGACCAAGACGCTTGCCATCAATCGCGACGACGATCTGGTCAAGGCAACGATGCTGACCGATGGCGGCAAGGTGGTTCATCCGGCTTTCGTGAAAGCCGACCAGCAGCCGGCAAAGGGCCAATATGTCGAGCCGGCCGCGATCCCGGCCAAGACCATGGTCGCCGATGCTTCGCCCAAGAAAGCCGGCCCCAAGAAGGCGGCCGCACCCAAGTCGCCCTCGTCGAAGCCGAAAGGGATCGCGTGATGGACCAGACCCTGCAGAAAGCCCTCGACCAGCTCGACCAGGCCTCCGCCGCCGTCCGGCTGGCGGTGCACAATCTGGCGACCGCGCCCGGCGGCACTGACGCGGCCGGTGATGCCGCGCATGCGCTCTCCGGCGGCGCCATCGATCCCTTCGTCTTCCGCTTCGCCATCTTCGTCCTGGCGATCTTCGTCGGCTACTACGTCGTCTGGTCGGTGACCCCCGCACTGCATACGCCGCTGATGGCCGTCACCAATGCCATCTCCTCGGTCATCGTCGTCGGCGCGCTGCTTGCCGTCGGCATCGCCGCCTCCGGCATTGCCGCGGGCTTCGGCTTCGTCGCGCTGATGCTGGTTTCGGTCAACATCTTCGGCGGCTTCCTCGTCACCCAGCGCATGCTGGCCATGTACAAGAAGAAGGACAAGTAGAGCGCCATGAACGCCAACTTCGCGTCCTTCCTCTACCTCGTCTCCGGTGTCCTGTTCATCATGGCGCTGCGCGGCCTGTCGCATCCGACCACCAGCCGGCAGGGCAATCTCTACGGCATGATCGGCATGGGTATTGCCATCGCCACCACACTGGCTCTGGCGACCCCGTCCGCCGGCCGCTTCGGCCTGATCGTGCTCGGCCTTGCCATTGGCGGCGGCGTCGGCGCCGTTACCGCGCGCCGCATCGCCATGACCTCGATGCCGCAGCTGGTCGCTGCCTTCCACTCGCTGGTCGGCCTCGCCGCCGTCATGGTGGCGGCTGCCGCGATCTATGCCCCGGAAAGCTTCGGCATCGGCACGGATGGCGACATTCATGCCCAGGCCCTGATCGAGATGAGCCTTGGCGTCGCCATCGGCGCCATCACCTTCACCGGCTCGGTCATCGCTTTCCTCAAGCTCGATGGCCGCATGTCCGGCAAGCCGATCATGATCGGCGCACGCCACTTCATCAACGCCGCACTTGCTATCGCGCTCGTCGTGCTGATCGTGTTGCTGGTCACCACCGAGTCCAAGCTGGTCTTCTGGCTGATCGTTGCCGCCTCGCTGGTGCTCGGTATCCTGCTGATCATCCCGATCGGCGGCGCCGACATGCCGGTCGTCGTCTCGATGCTGAATTCCTATTCCGGCTGGGCGGCGGCGGCGCTGGGCTTCACGCTCGGCAATCTGGCGCTGATCATCACCGGCGCGCTGGTCGGCTCATCCGGCGCGATCCTGTCCTACATCATGTGCAAGGGCATGAACCGAAGCTTCATCTCGGTCATTCTCGGCGGCTTCGGTGGGGAGACGGCAGCGGCCGCCGATGACGGCATCGAACGCACGGTCAAGCAGGGTTCTGCCGACGATGCCGCCTACCTCATGATGAACGCCCAGAAAGTCATCATCGTGCCGGGCTACGGCATGGCGGTCGCCCAGGCGCAGCATGCGCTGCGTGAAATGGCCGACAAGCTCAAGGCCAATGGCGTCGACGTGAAGTACGCCATCCACCCGGTCGCCGGCCGCATGCCCGGCCACATGAACGTGCTGCTCGCCGAAGCCAATGTGCCCTACGACGAGGTGTTCGAGCTTGAGGACATCAACTCGGAGTTCGCGCAAGCCGACGTTGCCTATGTCATCGGCGCCAACGACGTCACCAACCCGTCCGCGCGCGACGACAAGTCCTCACCCATCTACGGCATGCCGATCCTCGACGTCGACAAGGCGCGCACCTGCCTGTTCGTCAAGCGCTCGCTCGGTTCCGGCTATGCCGGTATCGACAACACGCTGTTCTACAAGGACGGCACCATGATGCTGCTCGGCGACGCCAAGAAGATGACCGAAGAGATCGTCAAGGCCATGGATCACTGATCCGGGATAAGCGCCGGGACACGCCAAGAAGAGCCCGGCTTCGCGCCGGGCTTTTTCTTGGCAGGCTTTCTTGGCTTGACGGCGATTTCGGCGCTACGATGACGAATTCCCGCCTCGACGGCGGGATTGTCGTCGACGGAGACGTTGGTGCCTGACCCGATCGCATCGCCGCCCGCCGGGAAAGCGCCGCGCAAGCCTGGCCAGGCGGTGGTGATCGTGCATGGCATGGGCGAACAGCGGCCGATGGATACGCTGCGAGGCTTTGTCCAGGCTGTCTGGAGCCATGACCCCAACCGCGCGCCGTTTTATGCCCATGTCGCCGATCCGGCCGACCCCGCCGGCGCGAAGATCAACCAGAGCTGGATCACTCCCGACAGCCGGACCAATTCGTACGAACTTCGCCGCATCACCACGCCCTACGATGTCGATGGCCGCCGCACCGACTTCTACGAGCTTTACTGGGCCGACATCACGCAGGGCACGACGCGAGGCCGGCTTGCCGCCTGGGTGACAAATCTGCTGTGGCGCAAGCCCGCCGACATACCGCCGGACGCCCGAAAGCTCTATCTGGTCACTCTGGTTGCCGTCATCATCGTCCTGGTCGCGACGCTCGCGCTTGCGACGTCGGTTTGGCAGCAGCAGATTTCGTGGACCGTCGGCGTCCTCGTCACCATCCTGGCCTCGTTCGTCATCTGGTCGGTGGACCGTTTTGGCCTTCCCTATTTCGGCGATGTCGCGGCCTATGTGCGCGCTGAAGCGGCCACGGTAGAGAAGCGGGCGCTGATCCGCGACCGCGGCCTGAAGCTGCTGAAGCGTCTGATGATGGACGATACCTACGATCGCATCGTGCTGGTCTCGCACAGCCTCGGCTCGATGATCGCCTATGACCTGTTGCAGATCTTGTGGTCCGATTTCAGGCCCCGAAAACTGGAGGCCATCCGCGACAAGGCGAAACTGAAAGCTATCCACGCCATCGACAAGGCGACGCTTGTTGCCGACGGCTCGGCATGGCCCGGCAGCCTTGACGACCTTGCCGGGTTCCGGCGCGATCAGTGGGAGCTCTATCGCCAACTGCGCACCAGGGACGACAACCATCGGCCTTGGAAGATCAGCGATTTCGTCACGCTTGGTAGCCCGCTGACCCACAGCGAATTTCTGGTGACGCACAATCTCGCCGAATTCAGGCGCGGCATCGCCGAACGCCTGTTCTCGGCATGTCCGCCGATTGCCGAGGGAGCGGCGGCCGGTGGCACCGTGCTTTATCAGGAAGGGCGCAACCGTTCTTCCGGCAAGCCGCAGCGGGCGGTGCATCATGGCGCGGTGTTTGCTGCGACGCGCTGGACCAATATCTTCGACCGCGGCAACGGTTGGCTGACGGGCGACCCGATCTCCGGGCCGATGGCGGAGAATTTCGGCCCGGGCATAGAAAACATCCAGGTCGAGCTGCGCGGTTCCCTCGGCCGTGTCTTCACCCACACGCTGTACTGGTCGTTGGCGGCGACCGGCATCGAGGTTGCCGCCGGCGATCAGCCGCGCTCGCATCTCGCCGTGCTGCGCGACGCTGTCGACCTCGGTCGCAAACTGGAGCCGAGCCAAGCCGAAGTGCCGGCGATTCCTCCCCGAAAATAAGAACGGATTTCAGCGAACGGGGCCAAGGCAGCGCCGCTCGACAACTTCAAAGCAAAGCCGCTCCGGGCGGGCCAGAGTGGCTTTGTTGCAAGTGCAGTTCAACGGTTGGTGATAAAAACCGCTTCCTCATCGTCGCGCTGCCTGCCGCCAAGGGCCGCGGCAGCACTGGCGATAAAGGCGCCGATCGCCAGCGAGAGCGCACCAAGCAAGGCAAACGTCGCGCTGGCCTTCCTGGCTGTGTCGGCGGCCTGCTGCGCCTTGACCTTGGCGTCCTGGGCCTTGGCGAGGACGGCATCCACCCGGGTCCTGGCATCTGCTTCCGAAAGCCCCGTGCGAACGGCGACCAGCTGCGACAGATAGGTTTTGTCGTCTGCGGAAACCTCGCCTGCCGCGGCGCCGGCGATCAGGATGCGCGAAGCCTGCCCAACCGCGGCCGCATCGCTGTCCGGATTGGCGGCCGCGAGCTTGCCCGGATCGGCCGGACGGAACAGTGAATCCACCAGGTAGGGTGTCGCATTGTCGGCCGACGCGCTGCCGGCATTGGCCGAAGCCCCCGCCGATGCGCCCATGGCCGCACCAGACGCGATGGTGGACACCGCCTGCACGCCCGAGCCTATGGCAGCGGAAAGCGCGGAGCCAAGCACGCCGACGACGAGCAGTGTGGCCAACGCCCAGGCAAGAAAGCCATGGGCGGTATCACGGAAATACACCTCGTCCGTGTGGATGCCGACCCATTTGGTGCGCAGGCGTCCGGCAAGGTAGCCGCCGACACCCGAGGACAGCCATTGCACGATGATCAGCCAGACGGCGGTGGATGCCGCGAAAGTGGTGACAGATGCGCCGGATCCCGACCAGGGCGACACCATGCTCAATCCAAGCCCGGAGCCCAGCAGCATGAGGATGAAGGTCAGCGTCGAGGCCGCGAAGGCGCCGGCGATGATCGGTCCCCAACTGACGGCGGTGGAGGAGGATTCTGTTGAAGTGGAAACGTCGACAGCCGATAGGGTGGACTGCATAAGTGCCCCCTATCGTACGAACAGCATGATCAGAATGATGATCGGGATCGGTATGCCGAGCAACCAGAGCAAAATGCCGCGTCCCATGGAAGCCTCCTGTTAGAAATTGTGATCGATATTGTCACAATGTCTCGCAGGGACTTCCGTTCCGGCGCGTTGCAAATTGATTTTGTTGCCGCCGGTGGAACAATTGGCGCGCCGCAGCGCGCCAATTCAGATTTAACGTCCAGATCAGATATCCAGATTGGCGACCGACAGCGCGTTGTCCTGGATGAACTCGCGCCTGGGCTCGACCTCGTCGCCCATCAGCCGCGAAAACAGCGAATCCGCATCGGTCGCGTCATTGACCTTGACCTGCAGCAGCGAGCGCACGTTCGGATCGAGCGTGGTTTCCCACAGCTGTTCGGCGTTCATCTCGCCGAGACCCTTGTAGCGCTGCATCGTCAGGCCCTTGCGGCCTGTCGCAAAGACCGCATTGAGCATCGCCAGCGGCCCCGAGATGGTTTCGGAGACATCCTTGCGGCGCAGCACCGGCGGCGACCCGTAGACCTCGCTGAGGCGCTGTGCGTAACGGTCGAGCTGGCGTGCGTCGGCCGAATTGATCAGCGCCAGGTCGAGATGCGCGTATTCCTTGACGCTGCGCACCGTGCGCTCGAACACATAGCCGCCAACGCCTTCATTCGAGGTCGACATGCGGCCGGTCCAGCCGCGCTCGGTGTCCTCGGCGATGATGTCGAGGCGTTTTGCAATCCGCTCCGCCATGTCGTTGGCGCGGCCGAGATCGGCGAACACGTCCGGGTTGAGCCCACCGGCGATCGCCGCCTGCTCGACGACGCCTCTGTTGTAGCGCGTATGCAGGCCGTTGATCAGCTGGCGCACCGCCAGCGCGTCATCGATGGCGCCACGCAGGTCCTGCCCGATGCGAACCTCGCCCGAGCCGAGCGTAAGCGATGCTTCCTCCAGTCCCGAGCCGATCAGGAACTCCTCGAACGCGCTCTCGTCCTTGATGTATTGCGAGCTCTTGCCGCGCGTCACCTTATAGAGCGGCGGCTGGGCGATGTAGAGATGGCCGCGCTCGATCAGCTCAGGCATCTGCCGGAAGAAGAAGGTGAGAAGCAAGGTTCTGATATGGGCGCCGTCGACGTCGGCGTCGGTCATCAGGATGATCTTGTGGTAGCGCAGCTTGTCGGCGTTGAACTCGTCCTTGCCGATCGAGGTGCCGAGCGCCGTGATCAACGTGCCGATCATGTCGGAGCCGAGCATGCGGTCGAAGCGCGCCCGCTCGACATTGAGGATCTTGCCGCGCAACGGCAGGATCGCCTGGTTCTGGCGCGAACGCCCACCCTTGGCGGAGCCGCCGGCGGAATCACCCTCGACGATGAAGATTTCGGATTTCGCCGGGTCGCGTTCCTGGCAGTCGGCCAGTTTGCCGGGCAGGGAGGTGACGCCGAGCGAACTCTTGCGGGTGATATCGCGCGCCTTGCGCGCCGCTTCGCGCGCCGCCGCCGCCTGGATCACCTTGTCGACGACCACCTTGCCTTCGCTCGGGTGTTCTTCCAGCCAGGTGCCGAGCGCTTCGTTGACCAGGCCTTCGACGACAGGACGGACTTCCGACGAGACCAGCTTGTCCTTGGTCTGCGAGGAGAATTTCGGGTCGGGAACCTTGACCGACAGCACCGCCGTCAGACCTTCGCGGCAATCGTCGCCGATCAGCGAGACCTTTTCCTTCTTGGTCAGCCCAGAGGATTCGCCATAGCCGGTGATCTGACGCGTCAGCGCGCCGCGGAAGCCGGCCAGATGCGTGCCGCCATCGCGCTGCGGGATGTTGTTGGTGAAGGCCAGCACGTTCTCGTGGTAGCTGTCGTTCCACCACATCGCCACTTCGACGGTGATCCCGTCGCGCTCCGCCCGGATGGCGATCGGCTTGTCGATCAGCGGTTTCTTGACGCGATCGAGATATTTGACGAATTCTTCGAGGCCTCCATCGTAGTGCAGTTCATGGCGCACGACATCGGCGTGACGGGCATCGGTCAAAATGATGCGCACGCCGGAATTGAGGAAGGCAAGCTCGCGCAGCCGGTGTTCCAGCGTGCCGAAGTCGAACTCGACCATGGTGAAGGTCTCGGCCGAGGGGAAGAAGGTGATCTGGCTGCCGCTGCGGCCCTCATAGGTGCCCGGCTGCTTGTCCTGCTCATAGGTGCCGGTCGCCTTCAGAGGTGCGTCGGCATTGCCATGCGTGAAACTCATCTCGAAGATCTGGCCGTTGCGGCGGATCTTCAGCTTTAGCCACGCCGACAGCGCGTTGACCACCGAGACGCCGACGCCATGCAGGCCGCCCGAGACCTTGTAGGAATTCTGGTCGAACTTGCCGCCGGCATGCAGCTGCGTCATGATCACTTCGGCCGCCGAAATGCCTTCTCCGGTGTGGATATCGGTCGGAATTCCGCGGCCATTGTCGATCACAGTGACCGAACCATCGGGGTTGAGCGTCACGGTGACGAGGTCGGCGTGACCGGCCAGCGCCTCGTCGATGGCGTTGTCGACCACTTCATAGACCATGTGATGCAGGCCCGAGCCGTCGTCTGTATCACCGATATACATTCCGGGGCGTTTGCGGACAGCGTCCAACCCCTTCAAAACCTTGATGGAATCGGCGCCGTATTCGGCTTCAGCGCCGTTGTTGTTGTCGATCTGATCGCTCATGAAAACCTGTTGTCTGGATGCCGCCTGCACAGCGCGAAAAATCCGCGCCGAATCGCGCCTCTGATATCGACTAGATATAGGCGCAAAAGGCGGTTTTTCCAAGGTTTGCAGGCATTTCACTGGGAATGGCCGGTTGCCAATGGCGGGCCTCCGCCGGCCCCCATTTCACTTCGGCCAGCGGGTCCTTGAGAAACCTTGATCATGAACTTGTATCTCGGCGCCAGCCGCCTGCTGCGGTCGCGCGCCGGCGTCATGTCGGGCGGGCGGCCGGATCAGGCGGTGGTCGTCGTTGGCGATGACCAGGGCCAAGCGCCACCACTGCGGTGGCGGTGGTGAGCATAGGCAGCAAGGCAAACAGCAAGCGCAAATCGAACTGCCCCCCAGCTCGTTCCTGTGCACGACCACCTCTCTATGGCAGCAAACCGGGGTTTCTTGCGGAAGACCAGCGTTTTCAGCCTGCCCGCATCGGCTTCAAAGCCTCGCTCCAGCGCAGCAGCTCGTCGAGCATGGTTTTGGCTCCGCCCTGCACCTGTTCGCTGGCGTTGAAAGCGCCATTTTCGTCGAGCAGTTTCTGGTACATCGGCAGCGCGACGCCTTCCGGGATCGGCATGACACCTACCGAGGTCAGCAGCGGCTTCAGCGCTTGCGCCGCGCGTAGGCCGCCGGAGACGCCGCCATAGCTGAAAATGGCGGCTGCCTTGTACTTCCATTCGCGCGAGAGATAGTCGATCGCGTTGACGATCGCCGGCGCCACGAAATAATTGTATTCCGGCGCCACGAAGACGAAGGCATCGGCGGCATCGATCGCCTTGGACCAGGCTTTGGTATGATCGTTCTGGTAGTTGCCAAGCCTTGGATGGTGCGGTTCGTCCAGCACCGGAAGCTTGAACGCATCGATGTCGGTCAGTACAGGCTCGAATTTCCCGTGCTCGCGCGCGAACCTCTCCAGCCACTCGGCAAAAATCGGTCCGGCGCGGCCTGGCCGCGTGCTGCCGATGATGATGTTCAACTGGTGCTTCAAGCTGGGCTCCTGCGGTGGCGGTATCCATTGGTGACTGCCACCTAGGGCATGCCGCTCGGGGCAACAAGAAGGCACCTCGCGGTAACCGGTCACATTCCGGAGAGTAGGGCCTTGCCGTTCGGTCACATGGACGCCTGCTTTGCGGCCCACTACATTGGGTCATCAGCGGAGCACAGCATGGACATCCAGCCCGCCCCCTTCATTCCCCCGGCGCCGAAGCCGCGCACGACGCCGCCCTCGACGTTGGAGATGATCCGCATCGTCTACCGCAACCCGCTCGAATTGTGGGGTGAGCATACCTACAACGAGCCGTGGATCTCTGCGAACGGCGTTGGCGGACATCTGATCGTCGCCAATGATCCCGCCCTGATCCGGCATGTGCTGGTCGACAACGCCAGGAACTACAAGATGGCGACGGTGCGCCAGAAGATACTGCGGCCGATCCTGCGCGACGGCCTGCTCACCGCCGAGGGCGAGGTCTGGAAGCGGTCGCGCAAGGCGATGGCGCCGGTGTTCACGCCGCGCCACATCTTCGGCTTCGCCCAGCCGATGCTGAGGCGCACGCAGGACTTCGTCACCCGTTACGAAGACGGCGGCACGTCTGACATCGCCCATGACATGACGCTGCTCACTTATGACATCCTGGCCGAGACGCTGTTTTCCGGCGAGATATCAGGCGAGCCCGGCAGTTTCGCCAACGAGATCGACCGCCTGTTCGAGACCATGGGTCGCGTCGATCCGCTCGACCTGTTGCGCGCGCCCGACTGGCTGCCGAGGCTGACCCGCATCCGTGGCCGCAAGACCATGGCCTATTTCCGCAAGATCGTCACCGACACGGTCAAGATGCGCGAAGCGAAATTCAAGCGCGATCCCGATGCCGTGCCGCAGGATTTCCTGACACTGCTGCTCAAGGCCGAGGGACCCGACGGACTGACGCGGGCCGAGGTCGAGGACAACATCATCACCTTCATCGGCGCCGGCCATGAGACGACGGCGCGTGCGCTCGGCTGGACGCTCTATTGCCTGGCTGAATCACCTTGGGAGCGCAACCGGGTCGAGCAGGAGATCGACCAGGTGCTGGAGCGCGAGCCCGATCCGACGAAATGGCTCGATGCCATGCCGTTCACGCGCGCGGCTTTCGACGAAGCGCTCAGGCTCTATCCGCCAGCGCCGTCGATCAACCGCGAGCCGATCGAACCGGAAATGTGGAAGGATCTTCATATCCCCAAGCAAGCCGCGGTGCTGGTGATGCCTTGGGTCGTGCATCGCCACAGGAAACTGTGGGACCGGCCGGATGCCTTCCTGCCGGAGCGCTTCCACCCGGGAAATCGCGAAAAGATCGACCGCTTCCAGTATCTGCCGTTTGGCGCCGGCCCACGCGTCTGCATCGGCGCCAGCTTCGCCATGCAGGAGGCGATCATCGCGCTGGCGATCATGCTGTCGCGCTTCCGCTTCGACACCACCGCCGAAACGAAACCCTGGCCGGTACAGAAACTGACCACGCAGCCGCAAGGCGGTCTGCCGATGCAGGTCACGCCGCGTTAGGTATGACACCTTCAGGCAGTTGCGCCGGATTAGGCCGCGGGCTTGCGTTGCTGGAACTGGCCGGCGGCGCGGTAGCGCCAGAGATAGCTGGGCAGGATCGTCGCGATCGACTGCGGCTGGATGCCTAGCCCCGCAAGCGTCCTGTTGGTCTGGTTGGCGGCGTCCGAAACGATGTTGTGCTCGCGCAGCTGCATCACCTGGTCCTTGGTCAGCAGCGGGTTGGGCAGGAGACCGAGGATCGAGGCCTGGATGTTGGCCACCCACCACGGAACCGGCACCAGCAGCCGCTTGCGCTCGATCACGTCGAGCAGCTCTTCCATACACTGCTTGAAGGTGAGCACCTTCGGTCCGCCGAGTTCATAGATCTGGCCGCCATCCACCTTGCCGTCGACCGAGCGCGCCACCGCTTCGGCCACGTCGCCGACATAGACCGGCTGAAACTTGGTCTGGCCGCCGCCGATCAGCGGCAGCACCGGCGAATAGCGCGCCATGTTGGCGAAGCGGTTGAAGAAGCCGTCTTCGGGTCCGAAATTGATCGACGGCCGGAAGATCACGGCGTCCTTGATCGTCTCCAGCACAGCCTTTTCGCCAAGCGCCTTGGTGCGCGCGTAGTCTGATTCGGAGTCCAGATCGGCGCCAAGCGCAGAAATGTGGGTCAGGCCGGCGCCGACCGAGCGCGCGGCCTCGGCCACTGCGCGGGCGCCGAACTCGTGCACGGCGGAGAATTTCTGCCGGCCGCTCTCATGCAGGATGGCGACCAGATTGACGACATGGTCGGCGCCTTGCACGGCGCGGTCTACCGACCAGCGCACGCGCACATTGGCCTGGACCGGCTGGATCTGGCCGACATTGCCGAGCGGCTGCAAATGGCCGGCGAGATCGGGCCGCCGGCAGGCGACCCTGATGCGATAGCCGCGCTTGGCCAACGCGCGCACGACATGGCGGCCGACAAAGCCTGACCCGCCAAAGACGACGACGAGCTTTGGGGTCTGCAGGATTTCGGTCATGGCTGGCTCCGGCGCTCGCAGGCTTGGCTGAAGCCGTTTCATAATCCGTTTCGTGCCAAAGGCAAAGGGCGACGCGTCGTCGCTATCAGCCTGTCAGAACGCTTTGCCGATACGGGCGTCGACCGAATGGCGGTTGCCGCCGCGAATGACGAAGAAGAGCAGGATCGCTGCCCACAGCAGCGACTTTTCCGCACCCGAATAGCCTTGGCCCATGGTGACCCAGTGGAACCAGACCGTGACCAGCAGCACGAACAGGCCGGCAAAGGCGGCCGGCCGCGTCAAAAACCCGATGGCGATGAAGATGCCGCCGAAGAATTCAGTGCAGGCCAGAAGCAACGACCACAACGCGCCCGGATAGAAGCCGAGACCCTCGACCATCTCGGCAGCGCCGAAAGGATTGGTGATCTTCTGCGAACCGTGGATGGCGAGAAACCCGCCGGCGACGACGCGAAGAACGGTTTCGGCACCATCGTGCAGGGCCGCGTAAAACCTGCCAAGGACCGGGATGACAAGGGCGTTGCGGGGATTGTCCGTGCTTGCCGACATTGTAGCTCCTCTGTTTTGCTCAATCAGCGCAAACGGCCGATCAGGTTGCTCGAAGTCAAATAAACAAAAGTTGACCAAAACGAGAATGTTTTACCATCGTGCGATCAAAACGCAGAAAACCCCGCCGAAGCGGGGTTTTCCGGGTGACATCCATGCGAAGCCAGGGGCCGACGGCGCGGCCTGACCTGAGACGGTGTCAGGAGGGCGTGAAGCAAGTACGCCCACCCCAGCCCTGAACATCCGACATGGTGCCACCAACCTTCTTGCAGGCGGCGACGAAATCGGCGCTGCAATTGGCGAATTTTGCATGGCCGTTCTTGCAGTAGTGGTCTTCGGTGGCTCCGCCGCCCGGGGCAGCGATGACACCCGGGCTGGACGGCTTGACCGGTGCGGCCTTCAGGGTGGCTGCCTGTGTGGCGCCCATGAACGAGCCGAGCAGAAGGACGGCGGTCAGCATGGTGATCTTGGTGTTGGTCATGGCAATTTCCTTTGATTTGGGTTGAGTTTTCCGAGGCGCGAAGGACCGGCCTTCGCGTGATGCAGGCTTTCGATTTCGGTTTGCTGCTTCCCTCGGTGTGGATCGGGCAAGCTCGCCTTGCCCTGGACAAAGCTGGGTCGCAGCAAGGCGCGGAAAGGTTCAGCGGCGCGCAAAGAAAATCGCGCCGCGCCGCGCCTGCGGCGGGCGAATTCCGATAACTAGTTGATATTAATAATTATTCAGGACGAATAGCGTGCGGCGAATTCGGAAATGCGCTGCACCACGGCCTTCGATGCGGTAATGCCGCGCGCTTGCGCCTTCTCGGCGGCCTCTGCGCGGGCACGACCGGGCACATGCACGCCGAAGCGCCGCCGCAGCCGGTCGAGCTGGTCCTTCATTCGTTGCTCGAAATCTGGATCGAGCAGCTTGGGTTCGATAGCAAGCACGAACAGTCCCGTGCCGGGGCTGTCCGGCCCGCCGCTGAACCATGGCGCGTCGAGCGACCAGTTGGCGCCCGACAGGCCCGCCGCCAGCACCTCGACCATCAGCGCGATGTTGGCGCCGCGCTGACCGCCGAAGGCGAGCATTGCGCCCTTCATGGCGGCGGCGGGATCGGTGGTCGGGTTGCCGCTGGCGTCCAGCGCCCAGCCTTCCGGGATTGTCTGGCCGTCCTCGGCCGCTTTGCGGATGTTGACGAAAGCGGTGGCGCTCGACGACTGGTCGATGACCAGCGGCGCCCCGTCGGCGGCAGGCGCGGCAAACGACATCGGGTTGGTGCAGTAGACCGGCTTGACCGAGCCCGAGCCGGCAAGCACGGCCGGGCCGTTGGTGGCTGCGAACGACACCAGTCCTTGTGCTGCCAGCCTTCCGGTGAAATAGCCGAGCGCGCCGCATGTATAGGCGTTCTTCTGCGAGAAGATGGCGACACCGAACAGCTTTGCCGCCTTGGCGAGGTCGTCGATGGTGCGGTCGAAGCCGGTATGCGCCAGCCCGCCGCGTGCATCGGAGAGATAGACTGCCAGCGCCGGCCGGGTGATCACCGGGTCGGCATTGCCGTCGATGCGTCCGGCTTCCAGCGCCTCGAGATAGTCGATGAAATGCGACAGACCGACCGAGGAAAGCCCTTCGGCCTCGGCTGATATGATCGAAGCAGTGAGCGATTGCGCCGCTTCCTCATTGGCGCCGGCGCCAAGTGCCGCCATCCGGCACAGTCCTTTTGCCTGGTCGAGACTGAGTTGCATCATGGCCGTCCTAGGGGAGTAGGAGTAGGGGAGTACGGGACAGTGGGCAGTGAATAGCGAATGGGGATGGAAATGTGAATGTGGATAGTGGCCCGATACTCCCCTACTCCCCTACTCCCCTACTC